>NZ_JAMZNK010000014.1 GCF_027980145.1 Flavobacterium azizsancarii
CTTTAGATAACAACAAGATAGTAGCTGATTTTGATCTTTCAAAGTGGCACAAATCGAACCGGAAAACTATGACTTATTAACCGAGTGGCACAAATTGAACCGAAATAGTGGGACTATTCAAACCGAAATAGTGGCACAAATTCACCGAAATGGGTGGCACGGTCCGACCGAAATCACTGGCACAAATCGAACCGAAATATCCAATAAGGATTATTCCGTTATGAAAACATTCAAAGCGGTCTCACAAGGGTAGCTTTTTTTATACTTATTATTTTTAGGCATTATAATATTTATCTACAAATTATTTTCAATATTCTACTAAAACTTTCAATAGGCCGGCATGGCAAAAATTATTCCCAAATCTTAAGGAGTTTAGAGCAGGGGTACTATTACTGTCCAATTTTGCCATAAAATTCGATATGCTGATTTTCCAATTTTTCACTTCATTTTGCTGAAAAAGTAAATTAAATTGTTTTTAAATGACATTTTTTCAAAATTAAATTCAGGCTTTATTATTTAGAAATTCGTCTTTGAAATTGAAAAAAAGAGATCTACTATTTATTTGTATTAAGAAATTACCTACCTTTATTGTGTTCCACAAACATTAAATTTTCTATTTAAATTAACTTATATAAATTACCTCACCTTCATCTTTGATAAAAATTTAAGATTTCAATAAAAAACGCTGTGTAATTAATTAATTGAATGACAGGATGTTAAATTTAAAAACAATACTTCATAATTTGTTTTAATTACAAGGTAAATACGTACATTTATTCTTGTAATCTACAAATCTTAAAAAAAAGCTAAAAATAAAAACTGCAATATCAAAGATTTCGTTTATATGTATTTGCGGAATTACAATTATTACTATTAATAAACTTTTTTTAAAAACTAAAATTATGAAAAATGAAGTTAAAATTCATGAAGTTGACCGCTCATTGAATAACAGAAGGAGCTTTCTTAAGCTCAGTGGCTTGGCATTAGCAAGCGCGGGTCTGGTAATAGCTGGTTGTAGCAACAATGACGATGATAATGAGCCGGAAGACACATCGCTGCCAGGAGTTAGAAATGGCGTCTTTGATTTAGGTTCAGGAGATTTTGGAGTATTAACCTATGCTTATGCTCTGGAACAACTGGAAGCGGACTTTTATACTAAAGTTGTAAATTCCACAAGTTTTAATAGCGCTTTTAACGATATTGAACGTCAGGTATTAACTGACTTATATCATCATGAAGTAATTCACAGAGATTTTTTTAAAGCTGCTTTAACCGGAGCACTTCCAAATCCTACTACTCAATTACTTCCAACTTTGGCTTTTAATTATGGTTCACTAAATTTTAATAGCCGTACCGAAGTTCTTGCCACTGCAAAAGCACTAGAGGATACTGGAGTTGCAGCTTATAATGGAGCAGGAAAATTAATTAAAAGTGCCGATTATTTACTATTAGCAGGAAAAATTGTTTCAGTAGAAGCAAGGCACGCATCAGCTATTAGAAGTTTAATTAATCCTAATTCTAAGGACTTTGCTGGCGACGATATCATTAGTACAACAACAGGATTAGATGCTGCTAAAGATCCTTCTAAAATATTACCAATTGCAGGAGGCTTTATTACCACAAAATTTACTGCCAAATACTTACCTTAAATCTTAACTAGCTAAAACTTAGAAATTATGAATATTTTAAAATTTATAGAAACATTTACTGATGATAGCTTAATGAGAAGCACTGGATCAAGAAGAGACAGTTTTAATCAGTTTGGAAACATAGGAAAAACATTGGCATACGCATCAATACCATTCGGATTATCGGCTATGGCAAATAAGGCACTCGCAAAAGATATTACTGCAACACCGGCAACTCCAATTGGAGCTTTGCAATTTGCATTAACATTAGAATATCTGGAAAATGAATTTTATGCCATGGCATTAGATTCAGGCGTAATTCCGGCATCAGAAAATTCAGGGAGAGATTTAAAAGTTTTCCAACAAATAGCAGCACACGAATCCAATCATGTTAAATTTTTAATTGCAGGACTCGGCGGACCAGCAAGTGCTAATTTTGTTGCAAAACCTACTTTTGACTTTACAGTTGGCGGAGCATTTGATCCGTTTGGTGACTATCCAACCTTTTTAGCATTGGCTCAGGCTTTTGAAGATACAGGCGTAAGAGCCTATAAAGGTCAGGCAGCAAATTTAATTAGCGCACCTGATTTATTGACTGCCGCATTACAAATTCACTCTGTAGAAGCACGCCACGCATCTGAAGTACGACGATTACGCGGATTAAAAGGATGGATCTCAAATAGCGAAAGAGGCGCAGGAATGCCACCTGCAACACAAGCCGTTTATGATGGTGAAGGAGTTACTACTCAGGCAGGATTTAATACTTCAACTGCATTTGGAGCTTCCGCAGGTTCAGAGGCTTATGATGAACCACTTACGACCCAACAAGTTGTTGATATTGCAAATTTATTTATTGTTTAACAAAACAATTCTAAATATTGAACCACCTTCGAGTTATTGTGAAGGTGGTTTTTTTGTCTTGAAAAAATTTGCTACCTAATAAGTGATATCTACAATTATTCAGACGATTTTTGCATATAGAAAGCTTACGAAATATATTATTATTAAATAGATCTACTACATTTTTTATCGGAGATTGAGAAAATGTCAAATTTTAGCTGCAAGTATAAATGTATCCATTTTTTAATCATGCCTAAAAAAGTTTTAATTTAATAAGTAAAACAAGATAATTTAATGTAAAACTTATTTCCACGAAACTATCTATTTAACTTTTATGAGTAATTAAATAATGAAAATAATTATTTAAAAAAAGCCATTTCGTAAAATTAGTCACAATTACATTTAATAGTAATTATTTATTTACCGAAATTATTCCAAATAAATTAAACGTACTGGTGTAGTGTTTTATTTTTTTAGATCTAAGCCAACATTCGATCTTTAGAGAAAACAAATCAAAATTTCGCAATAAAAAAAACTGAAATTTCAGGTTTTTTTATCAATTAATTTTTTTAGGAAATTACATTTTTGGAAGTAGCACTGTATCCACTACATGTATAACGCCATTCGATTGATTTACATCCGCAATTGTAACTTTAGCTTTATTTCCGCTTTAGTCACTAATGTATCGGGTTTTGCGATAGCCTCGCTTAATTTTAGTATTCAACATAATTTTAATTTTACATGCTACCAATAGAGAGATATGACTTCAATTAACTAAAAACTATATTTGTTTTTAATTAATTGAATTATAAATAAGGCAGTTTTATGGTATTGGTCTTAGCTTAAAAAAATAGTATAGAACTATTATTTTAAGCTATTCATTTTAAACCAAATTAATTTCCTCTATAAGTCGAATATCCGTAAGCAGAAAGCGTGATTGGAACATGGTAATGGTTTTGATCCTTAATCTGAAATACGACTTCTATAAAGGGATAGAAACTGTCGATACCACTCTTTTTAAAATAATCAGCTGTAAAGTAAGTCAGTTTATAAATTCCTAAATTAGATTGTTGCGAGTTTAAAAAATCTGTTATTCTTCCGTTTGAATCTGTTTTTTTTTCATCAGTGAAAGACCATTTTTTTGTTTCTTCATTGTATTGTTCTAATTTAATTGTAACTCCTCTTACTGGTTCTCCTTTTGATACATCCAGGATATGGCTTGAAAGTTGATAGTTATTTTTTTGAGCAAAAATTACTGTTGAGAAGAGTAGAAAGAGGGATGTTATTATTAATTTTTTCATGTTTTTATTTTTAAGGTTAAAATTATTTTGTTGTAGTAATTCCTAATTCTGCAATTGCTGCAGATTTAGCTATCAAGTCATCATTTTCTGGGTTACCTCCGCCAGCAACTCCGATACTTCCGATTATATTTCCCTTATACCAAATTGGTATCCCGCCGCTTAAGAGTAACAATTCTGGCAGTGTATTTAAATTTTTTGTGTCTGGATTTTTTTCTGCATTCCTTAGTAGAGTAAGCGTTGCTGTTTTTGTAGATAGCGCCGTATAAGCCTTTCTTCTCGCTGCTTCGGCATTGTGCGGGCCGACACCATCTGCACGGGTAATTAAAATAATTGTTCCTGAAGCGTCTAATAGTGCTATGGAGACCTTTTGGTTTAGTAATGCTGCGGTTTTTGTAACACGCTTATTGATATCTAATGCTGCATCTAAAGTTAAATTATCAACAGAAGTAACATAATTATTAATTGATAATTCGGCTTTTTGGATTTCTGTATTATTTTGACCGCTACTTGCATTTGCAATTAGCAGAAATAAAAATATAATTCTCATGATTTTTTTTCTGCAAAGTTAATTGCTGTAGAATTGAAAAATGTTGCCCTATGTCAACGTTTTTACAATTTCGATTTTATCCTGCTTAGGGTAGAAGGAGATATTCCTAAATAGGAAGCCATCATTTTATTTGATATGCGTAGCAACAATTGTGGTTGGTGTTTAATAACCCATTTAACTTTATCTAAAGCATCAAAACCTTGAAAGCCATAAATTCTTTTTTGAGCTACAATAAACCCAAGCTCTAAAATTTCAGTGTATAATTTTGCAAATTGAGGTACCTCGTCAACTAATTTATAAAAATCGATTCTTGAAATACAAAGTAATTCAGACTTTTCTATGGTTTGTAAGTACTCTTCTGCTGGTTTTTGGTCAATAAAACTTGGTAAAGCAGTAACAAAATTGCCCTCGAAAGCAAAATATCTCGAACTTTCATAGCCATCTTTAGACGCAGTAAACAAACGAACACAGCCTTTGTTTATAAAATAATAATGATGGCATACTTGGTCATAATTCAGCAGGATTTCCTTTCGCTTTGTTTTTACTAAACTAAAGTACAAAGAAATTTTAAGAAGTGATTGGTCGTCTATGTCAGTTTTGCTTTTTATGAATTTTTGAAGAGTGGAATACATAAGGCTTATTTCCAGATTTTTATCGAGTTGATTCTAGGTTTAGAAAAAATAGTTTAATAATGTTTGCTATATTTTTGCATGAGTAAAAATATTTGTAAATCAAATAGTTATATTAAGTTTATTGTAAGTATTTATCATGGTATTAAAATTAATCTTAAATTAGTATTAAAAAAATCATTAATTAAATGTTGCTATTTATAAACATTAATTTTTATGGTTGCCGTTTTCTTGACTATTCAAATTGTAACGAATCTATTGAACTTAATACTGACCTTGCTTGAATTTTAAATAGTTTTCAGTTTCTTCTAAAACTTTTAAATAAGTCAGATAAAAAAGAATAGAATCAATTTTATTCTAAATAGTAGTTCTAAACTGTTTTAAAGGCAGCGTAACAATAAATTCAGCTCCATTGTCTTTTTCTCCAATAGCTCTGATATCTCCATTATGTCTTTTTACGATTTTTCTGCAAAGTGCAAGACCAAGACCATTTCCTTCGTACTGATCTTTGGAATGCAGTCTTTCAAAAGCATTAAAAATCCTTTCGTAATGACTTGAATCCAATCCAATACCATTGTCTTTGATGCTTATTTGCAATAAATCTTTACCATCACTATTTATAATAATAGATGTTATTATAACCCTGGGCGGCTGATCTGCTTTTGAAAACTTTAATGCATTGTGAATAAGGTTATAAAAAAGCTGCTGGATCAGTATAGGAGCTCCTTCGATATACGGAAGCTCACTTGCAATTAGTATGGCGTCTTTCTCTTTTATAATCAGTTCAAGATCTATTTTTATATTTTCAATTATTGCATCGAGATTTATATTGTCAACTGGCTGAGTTGTTTTATTAATGGTCGAGTAAGACAAAATACCTTCTATAATTGTCTGCATGCGCTCAGCAGAATGTTGAACTTTTTCAAGATATTTTTTTGAGTTTTCCGAAAAATTAGTTTCAATATCATTTCTTAAAAGACCATTGAAAAATTTAATTTTCCTAACCGGCTCTTTCAGATCATGGCTTACTACATTGGCAAAATGCAGCAAATCATCATTTGATTTGCGCAGCTCCTCGGTATTCTCGGCAACCTGTTTTTTAAGTTCATCCGAGAACTGTTTTTGTTCGCTGATGTCCTGTACAATTCCGATAATAGTGGTAGGATTACCCTTTTCGTCCTTGATAATTTTACCATTGATTTTAACCCATCGAACAGAATTGTCCTTATTTAAAATTCTTGCCTCATAACACATTTTTCCAGTAATCTGAGCTTCTTTGTGTGCTTTTTCCCGCATTAACTGATCATCAGGATGCAATTTTGAAATAAGCTGCTCGTTGGCTATTTCTCCTTCAACAGACCAGATTTCATTGAAATTTCGCGATGTCTTGATTTTTTTTGTTTTAAGATCTATTTCATATGTTCCCATACCTGAGGAATCCAGTGCCATCCTTAATCTTTCATCTGAGTTCAGTATCTGCTGCTGTGCAAGATTAAGATCTGTAACATCTGTAGCTGTATTCATTACGCCATAGATTTTTCCATTGGAATCGTATAGCGGTGTAAAACTATAATTAAAATAATGCGTTTGTAATACCTGACTTATTACCAAATCTACCCTTACATTTTTTGCATAGAATGCAAAGCCTGTTTTTAGCACATTAAGTATCTGTTCAAATATTTGCTGGTTTTCCAGTTCTAGCAGAATTTCTTTGTAACTTTTACCTATAACATCTTCCCCTTTACCCCAGGTTGTGATCATAGCAGGATTAGCTATTTGAATTTTTAATTCATCGCTGACATAAACTCCTATTGGAAATGGTGCAGTTTCTACTATGCCTTTCAAAATAAGCAAGTTGTCGTACATAATAGCAGTAGATTTAGTTTTTTTTACGAATGTAGTATTGTTTTATACTTTATTTTTTACAATAATTTATTAAATTATTTCAAAATTCCAATGATATTAAATCAAATGTTTTTTAACAATATTAATTACGTGCAATCTAATCTCAAACAATAGTCTATTACTAACTAGTGTTATTTATTTCTGCATTTATCACTGCAATATTTCACTTTGTCCCAAACCTTTTTCCATTTTTTTCTCCATGCAAATGGTCTTTGGCAGACAACGCAGATTTTAGTGGGCAGGTTTTGTTTCTTAACTCCTCGCATTTTGTTGTTTATTTCTAAAACCCCAAACAATATCACTCGCGTATTTTCGAGTTTCCTCTATGTCAACTATAGGATCTGGATAATCTGTACCTATCTCGCATTTGTAAAATTGCTGCTCAATACCATTTAATTTCCATGGTTCATGAATTAATTGTAATGGGATTTCCTTTAGTTCAGGCAGCCATTTTTTTATAAAAAGGCCTTCTGAATCGTGCTGCTGAGAGTTTTTTATGGGATTATAAATTCTAATAATATTGCCGGTTGTTGTACCCGCCTGCATCTGAATCTGCGGATAATGAATTCCGGGTTCGTAATCTAAAAACTGTCTGGCCAGAAAATGCAGTTCCCGCCAGTCCTGCCACAAATTAAATGTAAAAAAGGAAACTACCATCGCCCGCATTCTAAAATTGATATAACCTGTTTCAACTAAACATCGCATGCAGGCATCAACAATAGGAACTCCGGTTTTACCCTCCTGCCACGCTTTTATATAGATTTCGTTTTTGGGTTTTACCAAAGAATCGTAATCTTTGTTTATGTTTTTAAATTCAATTTGACAGTCATTTTCAAATTTTTGCATAAAATGACAATGCCAGTGCAGCCTGGAAACAAAATTAAGCATGGCTCTTTTGTTGGGCGATGCTTCATAAAACTGATTGGTATATTGATACACCATTCGCATACTAACGTTTCCGTAGGTTAAATAGGGAGATAAACGGCTGCAGCCCTTTCGGCTTAAACCGGGTTTAGAAATATGTTTACTGTAATTGACATGTCTCTCTTTTGCAAAACTTTCCAAATACCGCCAGGCCCAATATTCTCCTCCCTGTTGAAAGTTTTCATTTCTCTCTGTTATTTCATTACAAAGTAATTTTCCTTGTAGCTTTTGATAAAAATCAGGAGTTAAATTTTCAAAATTAAAAGTATTGAGTTCAATCATTTTAGGTGCTGCACGCATCGTTTTTTCCCAGCGCTTATCCCAGTCCTCTCTTGATCGCAGCTTTCTGATTACACCGTGCAGTTGCGATTGTTTCCAAAGAATGTTATGAGCATCAAAAAAAGACTGCATGGCAATATCCCTGTCAAAAGTTACTTTGTTGCCTATTTCCTGATGCGAAAACACGGTTTGAACATCATAAAGACTGCATAGGTGTTCAAAAACAGTCTGGACTTCTTGATGAAAATAATAAATCTGCGTGTCAATTGACTTTAATTTAGACTTCATTTCCTGTAAGGATTCATAAACAAACCGCCAATGACGTACATCAGAATCATCAAAGGCCATTATTGAAGGCTCAAAAAAATAAACCAAAAGAAGCGGAATGTTTTCCTGCTGCGCCATAAAAAGAGGTTCGTGATCTGTAAAACGCAGATCACGTTTGAACCACATAATATTTATCTTTTTTTTACTCAACTTTTAAGTATTGATGTAATTTCCTTATTGGCTTTTGCATAACTTAAACGGTCCAGCTGTACTGTTTTATGATAGCTGTCCAGACCCGAACAAGTAACCGTATTAGCTTTTTCTAAATTGACAAAACCATCTTCAGACAAGCAATCTTCGGGAATAAAAACCTGGACTATTTCGCCGATAATCATAGTGGTATTATTGATTGAAATATCTGTTTTTTCTTTAAATTCAATACCTAACTGTATGTTGCTTTCGAGTACAAAAGGAGCTGGAAAGTTATTTTTATATTCTGCACTGAGTCCTGCAGCATCAAATTCTGAAATTTCTTTGTTGTATCTCGCTGATGTCTGATGTGCTTGTTTATAAATCTTTTCGTTGATATGATTAATGGTATAAAATCGTGTATCTAAAATATTTCTCATAGTATCACGCTCGGGCGGACTTGGGCGAAAAATCATCCCTATTAATGGCGGATTGGCACCAATATGAAAAAAAGAACTAAAAATGGATAAATTAGTGTTTCCCTGACCATCAGAAGTTCCTACTAATGCTACACTTTTAAAACCGCCTAAACTATTGATTAAATGCACGGCAGTTTGTTTGTCCATTTTTCCCAGATCACTGGTTTTAAAATTTATTTTGTTTTTCATTAGTTTGAAATTTTATTAAAAAACAGCACTTTTCAAATCGATAAGGATCCATTTTTTATCACTGTTAAGTCTCAAAGTACCTACATGTTCCTTATTCCATTCTTTGGGTCCTATTAGCGAGAGAAAATCAAAACCATCTGCATCTTTGTATAAATGATATATTTCACCCACAATAGGTTCAAAAGAAAATCTGGCATTGTATACCCGTTCATTCCACTGGAATTCTTCGATTAAATCCTGGTATTGCATTTTTAGTTCATTGAATTTGCTTTCAAATTCTCTGTTTACCTTATTGATGCCCATGTTTTTCCAGCCGGTTACATCATCTGCCTTTATTACCGGTGCGCCCACACTTGTAGCATACGGCAAAAGGCTTGCATTATAACCATACTGATCATAAAACACTACATTATCCGGTTTATCTTTTTTGGACATCTTCTAATATTTTTATTAACGCTTAGAGATTTTATTATTTGAAATTGCTCTTTGTCTGTTACATTTAAACCTGTCAATTGCCTGAGTCCTCTTTCCAGCGTGTTTTGTTTTACAATTTTCAATCCTTTCACGCCATAACTTATAACTGCTGAACTTTAATTCTTTCTTCATCAAAGCTTTTACATCAGCTTCAGATAGACCAAATTGAAATTTTACAGCATCAAAAGGGGTTCGGTCTTCCCATGCCATTTCTATAATTCTGTCAATTTGAACTTCATTCAATACAGTATTATCGATCTTTGCAATAATTGATTTCATTTTATATTGTTTAACAATTATTAAATAACTTTAAACAAAAATAATCTTTTTTATATTTGTTAGAAGCGTAAAATTGAAATACATTTCATTTTAATTTGCCGGATATAATTTTAGAAAATAGAAATAGATTTTGTTTTTTCAATTTTGACAGAAGAAATGATTGAACTTAAGGAAAACACATACTAAATTTATGTTCTTACATGCATGCTTTGGAAAAATGCTGAAATTGGCAATGTCTTTCTAATATCTTTTGTTATTAAATATTTTTAAAAAAGCCTAAAGCGAATTAAGAAAATTTATTTTTAGGATTATAAATCAAAAATAACAAGTAATTTTAAAGTCAATACAAGTTTTTAAAATTGAATTAATTTTATGCATACAACTTTTAATATCTTCTAGAAGATTCTTAGTATTATGGCTCAAAATCCTGAAAGGGATTATACTTTAGAAGATTTAACTAATTTGGTTATACCTTATTTAGCTAAATCATTACAACAGGATTTATCTATGGAAATTATCAATCAGGCACAAGTTTTAGAGGGCATTAATAGTACTGGATCGTGAAGGATTAATTATTTTGGATTCAGATTCAGACAAAAGTATTATAAGCATGAAGGGACTTATAAATATAACTTCCACAAGTTTTCTAAATTGATTTTAAGCCTTTTTGGCTTTCTTTGGTAAAAGTTATAATAAGTATCCTCTATCCTATTTATGACCCTGTAAATCAAGACAAAAAGAACAAAATAGATCCTTTAGTGCCTTTTTTCGCTTATTTAAGAAGAAAAGCCAACCTTTCGCCTTTGGAATTTAGACAACATTTTAACTAAACGACGCTACAATGCCACTAAAAATACTAGGTTAACATGGATGCCAGAATGGAGATGGACCGAAGTCCTAAGCTCGACTTTTACACTATATTTTAATATTTTAACTTTGAACTGTCCACTTAAACTGGGGGTAATATGAACCATCAAAAAAAATAAAGAAGACCTAAGTTCACTTCAATTAATCTGCAGTGGTGAAAATTTATAGAACGTTTTATGATTAACAAAAAGATATAAAACACAGACAAACAATGTTTTTTAAGTTGACCCATTTTTATTTTTTCTTCTTTCTGGACTTTGTTAAAACCAAAAGGAATATTAAAGCGTAAATGACTTTATAACTTAAAAAAAAAGAATCATGAAAACTAGAAAATTTTTAGCCGTAGCAATCCTGGCATTAGGATTTGGATTTACATCATTTGCACAAAAAACAGTAATGGTTGGTGGAGCGGCTATGTATCCTAATAAAAATATTATAGAAAACGCGGTAAACTCAAAGGATCATACAACTTTGGTAGCAGCAGTGAAAGCAGCTGGATTGGTTGAAACTTTACAAGGTAAAGGTCCATTTACTGTTTTTGCCCCAACAAATGAAGCATTTAGTAAATTGCCAGCCGGAACTGTTGAAACATTATTGAAACCTGAGAATATTAAAACATTACAAACTATTTTGACGTATCATGTAGTGGCAGGTAAAATGAATAGTTCAGATATTGCAAAAGCAATAAAAGCTGGTAAAGGAAAAGCAACATTAAAAACAGTAAGTGGAGGAACTTTAACTGCGTGGATGGATGGAAAAGATTTGTATATCAGTGACGAAAGTGGAAATAAAGCTAAAGTCACAATTTCGGATGTAAATCAATCTAATGGTGTGATACATGTAGTGGACACAGTACTTCTTCCAAAAATGTAGTTTCCTAAAAATTAAATTGTAATAATAAAAAGGCCCTGAAATTTCAGGGCTTTTTCAATGAAGATCAAGAGTTAATAAAAAAACTGTTCAAAAACTATTTTGCCTTCTTGTACTTTATATACACAGATTTCATCCATTGTGAATCTATCCTTTCCTTTAAATGTCATATCGGCAGACCAAGACACCGTAAAGTAGTCGCCTGCAATCACTGGGTCTGAAATAATACGTCCATGAACCTTCTCAACTAAAGATTCAAATAATTGGGATTTTTTCAGAATTTCCTGCAGCCCTTCAACAGTTTTTGGTAGTAGAAAATCGTTGGCTTCGACGCTGACGCATTTATCGGCATACAATTGCGTTTGTACTTCATAAAATTTATCCTGACGGCACATTTCTATAAATTTAGCTGCAACTTCTTGTGTTGTTAAAATAGTTTGTTTCATTTTAAATTGGATATTTATTTCATAATCTTATTTCAGGGGCCAAAGTTATGGCATATAAATTACCATATAATGCTCCTTTCCCAAAGGGAAGCGCTTCCTTTTAGGAAAGTTTATTACCTTTCGACTATGAAAAAACAAGAAAAAAAAGTAGTTCAAGACTCGGCAGAATGCGCCCAATCACTCAGAAATGTAATTGATGCTATGTTTGTTCTTAATGGAAAATGGAAACTTGCGCTAATACTCTGTATTTCTCAATCTCCAAAGCGTTTTTCTGAAATTCAAAATGATATTCCTATAACACCTAAGGTTTTAGCGAATGAACTAAAGCATTTGGAATTAAATAATTTTATAAAACGTAACGTTTTTCCAACGACACCAATCACAATTATATATGAAGCAACCGAGTACTGTCAAACTTTAAAAAGTGTTATATGTGAACTAGATTCATGGGGACAGCTGCATAGAAAAGTTATGACGGAAAACTAAGGAAGTTCAGATAAAAAATCCGGTATTTCAAAAAAAAAGAAACATGAAATTCTGAATCTTTTTTAATTTTTAAAATCTAAATTAAAGCCAAAAAGTATTCTACTAATGAATCTCGTAAAGCTATAATATGATAAACCGAATCCCTTTCAAAAGTTTAACATACACTTAAAACATTACGGGTTCGAACCGTAAAACTCAATAAACACAAGGGTTTAGCAATCAATGAAATTTACCGTTGATTTTGTCGAACCATCAAAAGCCTGTAAAAACAAGGGGTTACAGGCTTTTGTTTTTTTATTGTGACCGTGATGGGGTTCGAACCTTAATACTTTTCGCAATAATTAATGTTTTTTGACCTACACCAAAGAGTCCATTATTCTTTTAATATCTTAATTAATTTCGTCACAAAGTTAGAGAATAGCTTACGGGCGCTAGCAAAAAATCCCCCCATAAATGCAGCAAAAAATTCCTGCTTTATTGCGTTGCTTTTTGCGCTTGCTAAGCGATTCCCGGTGGATGTTCCATAATTAATTTAAAATATAGAAATTATGGAAACTTTAAATCAAAACTGGCAGACTGTATCTGAAATTGAACTGATCTACAAAAAAAAAGTAAAAAACTCAGAAAGACCACAAATCAAATCTTAAAAATACGCATACAAACTCGCTCTTTCAGCTTGGGATTATAATAAAATAGAATTCTTTGAGCAGTTCAAGGTATTACTTTTGAATCAAGCTCACAAAGCACTTGGAATTATTATGATTATTTTAGATTCTAAATATATATTCTTCACTAAGATAAAAATTTAATCATAATTCACATAAAATGAGAGACTTAATTTTAACTTTAAAGATGACTTTGACTTTTTTTTAAAATTTTATTATTCAGGACTGAATAATTTTAATTTAAAACTCACTTATAACTTTCAAATCCTCCAATAAAAGGTTCGAATTCTTTACTATCAGGGTCTATATTTATTAATATTTATATTGACCATTATGGGATTTGAACGAAAATTTAATATTACTTAAATATTTATTTTATTTAAATCATCCACAAAATGGTTCGAGAATTGTACCGTTAGGGCTACCAAGACAAAAGCTCCAGAGAAATCTAGAGCTTTGTTCATTATAAAAAATAAAATTCCTAAATAGAATTTCGATCAATAAAATTAAAAGGTACTTTTACATCTCCTTTTTCTTTATTCAGGATCATTCTGGCTGCGGTTTCCCCCATGACATTAAAATCGGTAGACATTACCGTTATTCCCAATAGTTCTTTCAGGGGTGTATCATTATATGAGATCACACCAATATCTTTACCCAAGACAAACTCTTCATCGCGAATTTGTTTCATTAAATTCACCAGATCAGATTCTTCGATCGTGATAAATAAATCCCCTTTTTTAAGGATCATATCATCATAAACTTCACTTAGGACTTCAAAATTGATTTCATGTTCTACACAAAACTTTTTAAACCCATGTAAAATTCTTCTCGGATAAGGATAAACAGCCTTGTCAGGATATACCAGAATTAGTTTATTGTATTTGCTTATTTTCGAAAGACCTTCTTTTAATGCATTATAAATATCATTCTCAAAATCCTGATAAATCTTAATGATTTCACCTTCCATTCCCAGTTTAATATTATCCATTAAAACCAGTTTTTCGTCAGGTATTGACTGAATTGCTTTTGCTACTTCATTGGTAAAACTTAAATGCTTTAATTCGTCGGTTTTAAAGTGAGTTGTAATCACATAATAATCATAAGCACCTTCGAACTTGTCTAATAAGTTTAGAAACAGCGTTTCATCGCAATGATAAATATGCAAATCAGTATGCGCATTGGCTCCAATTGTATTGATAAAAGAGTTGTAAGTTTTCATTTTATAGGCACTCAGTTTATTAAGTACAAACAAAATATTGACTTTAGATTCAAGTTTAGTTCGGGTAATATAGTATCCTTTACCTCGAATAGACGAGATTATTTTTCGTTCTTTCAGAATATTATACGCCTTTTCTACAGTGTCTCTCGACATATAAAATTCTTCGCTAAAACTATTTATTGAGGGAATTTTTTGATTTATTTTTAAATTTCCGTTAGCAATATTCTGCAGGATTGAGTCTACAATTTGTTTGTATTTAGGAACCCTGGAATCTTCATCTATTTTAATTAGTTTAATCATTTTGTCTGGCTTGTATATTAATTGACAACTTGCTGCAACATAATTCATGAATTATAGCCTGCAATCAAAGTTTTCTCTAAAATATATAAAATAACACCTTCTGGTATTTTTCTCACAAAACCTCTGCAATTAAATAAGGCTTATTTTATGTTTTTGATGATTTGTTTGTTTTTGGCAAATTGAGGATATAATAATTACGAAATCGATTGCTAAAATAGAAATTTTAAATTTATATTTCCAATATAATCAGATTGTTCTTTGTAATAATTCTCAGATTTAACATAAATAATAAAAGTATAAAGGATAGTACAGGACAGTTTTCTTTTTTCTATTCTATTATTTTACAAAACCAAATTAACTATCACATTTAACCAAAAACTAAATCATTAATGGAATCATTATTAGGAATTATTTTTCATTCTATCGGAGGTTTCTCTTCAGGTAGTTTTTATATGCCTTTTAAGAAAGTAAAGGATTGGGCCTGGGAAAGCTACTGGATTGTAGGCGGATTTTTTTCCTGGTTAATAGTACCGCCAATTGCTGCTTATTTAACGATTCCAAATTTTGCTGAGATTATTACCACCGCCGCACCATCAATAAAAGCATTCACATTTTCGATGGGACTTATTTGGGGAGTTGGAGGATTAACTTATGGTTTAGGCGTTCGCTACTTAGGGATGTCATTAGGGAATTCTATTATTCTTGGATTCTGTTCTGCTTTTGGCGCTCTGGTTCCTTCTATTTATTATGATTTATACCCAACAGCCGGTAAAATTTCATTTAGTGATATGCTCTCAAATCCAGGCGGACAAATGGTTTTGGCTGGAGTAGCAGTTTGTCTTTTAGGAATTGCCATTTCCGGAAAAGCGGGAATCTTAAAAGAAAAAGATTTTGCCAGTGGGCATGAGGATAAAGACAAAGATTTTAGTTTGGTAAAAGGTTTAATTATAGCGGTTATTTCAGGTATCCTGAGTTCGTTTTTTAACTATGGGATCGAAGCCGGAAAACCAATGGCAGAAGTAGCTATTGATTATGGTTGTAACCCTTTATTTCAAAATAATGTTACCTATATCGTTTTAATGTGGGGCGGATTGACTACCAATTTTATCTGGTGCATGTACCTTAATTTCAAAAATAAAACTTTCTCAGATTACACCAATAAAAACACACCAATTGCTAAAAATATACTGTGGTCGGCGATGGCAGGAACCATGTGGTTTTTACAGTTTTTCTTTTACGGAATGGGAGAAAGTAAATTAGGAAATGGTGCCAGTTCTTGGATTCTGCACATGGCAACTATTATTCTGACCGCTAATCTTTGGGGATTTTATTTGAAAGAATGGAAAGGTGTTTCTCAAAAGACATTCAGAACTTTTCTATGCGGAATAGGACTAATTATGCTGTCGATTGTTTTGGTCGGAATTGGAAATTCATTATAAATACACAAAATATAACATAACAACAATGTCGAATATAAATATAAAAAATATGACTTTTAAGCATGTAAGCTATCTTTGGGATGACGCTAAGGCACAGGAACTGGCAGGAGATGAAGTAGCGCTTTTCATTTATCGTTCTAATTTATTAGGGGCCGATCTAAGACTGACTAACTATGGTGGTGGAAACACTTCAGTAAAAATTACTGATAAAGACCCGCTAACCGGAGAAAGCTCTGAAGTCATGTGGATTAAAGGTTCTGGTGGAGACATTGGTACATTAACAAAATCCGGTTGTGCAGCGCTATATTTAGACAGGCTTCGCAATCTCGAGAATCTATACAGAGGCATTGAGTTTGAGGATGAAATGGTAGAATTATTCAATCACTGTATTTTCGACTTAGCTTCAAAAGCACCTTCTATAGATACACCTTTACACGGTTTCTTACCTTTTAAACATATTGACCATTTACATCCTGATGCAGCAATTGCAATCGCTGCAGCCAAGGACGGAGCTAAAATTACTGAAGAATTATTCGATGGTGAAATTGGCTGGGTAGGATGGCAGCGTCCCGGTTTTGACCTTGGACTTCAGTTAAGAAGTTGTCTGGAAGAAGCAGAGAAAAATGGTAAAAAATTACGCGGGATCATGCTGGGTTCTCACGGTTTATTTACCTGGGGAGATACAGCATACGAAAGTTATGTCAACACGTTGGAAGTAATCGAGAAATGTGCGGAATACTTAGAGAATAACTACGGAAAAAAACGTCCTGTTTTTGGAGGTAAAAAAATAGAAAGTCTGCTTGAAGCTGATCGTAAATTAAGAGCAGCAAAAGTAGCACCAATCTTAAGAGGTTTCTGTTCCTCAGAGCGTCAGATGATTGGTCATTATACAGATGATGCGAGAGTTTTGGAATTCATTAATTCTAATGATTTATCCAAACTGGCACCTCTTGGAACTTCTTGTCCGGATCACTTTTTACGTACCAAAATCAGTCCTTTGGTTTTAACTTTAGAACCAAACGAAGATTTATCAGATGTAGAGGCAATTAAAGCAAAATTAACACCTGCTTTTAAGGCGTATCGTGAGATGTATAAAGACTACTACAATACGTGCAAAAAGTCGAATTCGCCAGCCATGCGTGACCCAAATCCGGTTGTGATTTTATATCCGGGAGTTGGTATGTTTACGTTTGCCAAAGATAAAACGATGGCACGTCTTGCATCTGAATATTATATCAATGCGGTAAACGTGATGAAAGGTGCCGAGGCAGTTTCTGAATATACTTCGTTACCGCGTCAGGAAGCATTTGATATCGAATATTGGCTGTTGGAAGAGGCAAAATTACAGCGTATGCCCAAACCTAAAGCATTATCAGGAAGAGTCGCTGTTATCACAGGTTCTGCCGGAGGAATTGGTAAGGCTATTGCCAAAAAATTTGCTCAGGAAGGTGCGTGTGTAGTAATTAATGATATTAACGAGGAACGTCTGGAAACTGCTGCAGCCGAGTTTATTAAATTGTTTGGTAAAGATGCTGTTTCGAGTACTTTACTTAATGTTACGGATGAAAAAAGTACTGAAAAAGCATTGGACGAAGCTTGTCTGGCTTTTGGTGGTGCTGATATCATTGTAAACAATGCAGGAATTAGTATTTCTAAATCAATTGCAGAGCATACTCTGGAAGAATGGGACAGATTATATAATATTTTGGTAAAAGGGCAATTTATTGTTTCTAAAGCTGGAATCGAAGTAATGCGCAAACAAGGATTTGGAGGAGACATCGTAAATATTGTTTCTAAAAATGCTGTGGTTGCAGGACCAAATAATCCAGGATATGGTTCAGCAAAAGCAGCTCAGGCGCATTTAACACGACTTATGGCTGCCGAATTAGGCGCAGACAAAATTCGTGTAAACACAGTAAATCCTGATGCAGTAATCTCAGACTCGAATATTTGGTCTGGAGGTTGGGCAGAAGGTCGTGCAAAAGCATATGGTATTACGGTAGAAGAATTACCCGCTTATTATGCAAAACGTACGTTACTCAATGAAATTATATTGCCCGATGATATTGCAAACGCTTGTTTCGCTTTTGTGGGAGGTTTACTCGATAAATCAACAGGAAATGCCCTGAACGTAGACGGCGGAGTATCAATGGGCTTTTACAGATAGATTGTTAAGTTTTTTTAAGTTTGTTTAAAGCAAAAGTGGTTTTTTGTGATCTAACGTTCGATAGCATTCGAGCGTTAGATTTTTTTAGGATATAATAGCCCTGGAAAACCCATTAAAATAGCATAAAATAGTAACGTTAAACCAGAGTTCAATTTATATAATTTATATATTGTAATCTCTATTAAAAGATAAAATAATATGTTAATCGGATCAGACAATATAGCATCTCATAATGAGGAATTATTAAAAAAACACCAGAATAAATTTGCTTTTACAGTTTCAGAAATTGTTGATACACAAGTAATTATTCAGAAATTAATAGACTTTCAAATTGCAATTCCATCCTGGGCTTTAGGAACAGGAGGAACAAGATTCGGACGTTTTGCCGGAGGTGGAGAACCACGTTCTATCGAAGAAAAAATCGAAGATGTAGGTTTGCTTCACGCTTTAAACAATGCTTCAGGAGCAATTTCTTTGCATATTCCGTGGGATATTCCACAAGATTATAAAGCAATCAAAAATCTTGCGGCGCAGCACAATCTAAGATTTGATGCCATGAACTCCAATACCTTTCAGGATCAGGCAGGTCAGGAGAATTCGTATAAATTCGGATCATTACAAAATGTAAATAAAGCAGTTCGTAAACAGGCCATTGCGCACAATATAGAAGTAATCAAACACGGAATAGAACTAGGGTCAGAATCGCTAACAATTTGGCTGGCTGATGGTTCTTCTTTTCCAGGACAATTGAACTTTAGAAAAGCGTACCAAAATACATTAGAAAGTCTGGAAGAAATCTATGATGCATTACCTTCTAACTGGAAATTATTTTTAGAATACAAATGTGCTGAACCCAACTTTTATTCCACTACAGTTGCAGATTGGGGACAATCGTATTCCTATGTAAAAAAATTAGGAGACAAAGCACAAACCCTTGTTGATTTAGGACACCATTTGCCAAATGCCAATATCGAACAAATCGTTTCTTTATTACTTATGGAAGAAAAACTAGGAGGTTTCCATTTTAATGATTCAAAATACGGAGACGACGATTTAACTGCTGGAGCTTTAAAACCATACCAGTTATTCTTAATCTTTAATGAATTAGTTGAAGGAATGGACGCCAGAGGAATGAATCACGCGAAGGATTTAGGCTGGATGATTGACGCTTCACACAACATAAAAGATCCTTTAGAAGATTTATTACAATCTGTAGAAGCCATTATGATTGCTTATGCTCAGGCGCTTTTGGTAGATAGAAAAGCTTTAGAAATTGCACAGCAGGAAAATGATGTGGTAAAAGCGCAGGAAATTCTGCAGGATGCTTTCCGTACAGATGTTCGTGCAGTAGTTGCTGAGGCCCGTTTACGTTCAGGTGCGGCATTAAATCCAGTTGAATTGTACCGTAGTCTTTCGGTTAGAAAAAATCTAATAGGAGAAAGAGGTTTAAAAACGATGGCTACAGGCTTATAAATAGAGTTATGAATTATGAGTTATAAGTTCATAAACTATTTTGTTTTTACCAATCCTTTGATGTAAAAACAAAAAGACGGAGCAAAAATCATAATTCTGTAATTCATAATTAATAACTTATAATTCATAATTAATTAAATGAATGTAGTTGCAATTTTTGACATTGGCAAAACAAACAAAAAGGTATTTTTATTTGATGAAAATTATAAAATTGTTTGGGAAAAATCAGTGAATCTTGATGAAACTGTCGATGAAGATGGTTTTCCCTGCGAAGATATTGAAGTGCTAAAAAACTGGATATCCGAACGTTTATCAGAAATAGAAAACAGGACGGATTACGTTCTAAAAGCCATCAATTTTAGTACCTATGGTGCTAGTTTTGTCTACATTGATGAAAAAGGAAAAGTTTTAACTCCTCTGTATAATTATTTGAAAGAGTATCCGGAGGAGTTAAAAAATGACTTTTATACTAAATACAAAGGAAAAGAGGTTTTTGCAGTAAAAACAGCTTCTCCTGTTTTAGGAAGTCTGAATTCCGGGATGCAGATTTACAGATTCAAAGAAGAAAACCCGGAACTATTCAAACAGGTAAAATACTGTTTGCATTTACCGCAATATTTAAGTTTTCTTTTAACCAATGAGCCTTACGCTGATATTACAAGTATTGGATGCCACACTAATCTTTGGAATTTCAAGAAGATGAAGTATCATAAGTGGCTCAAAAACGAAAACATTTCAGATAAAATCCCACCGCTTCATTACGGAAAACATACCATTAAAAAGCAAGACGGATTAGCCATTGGCGTTGGTTTGCACGATAGTTCATCTGCGATTATTCCCTACACCATAAACTTTACAGAGCCTTTCGTTTTACTGTCTACAGGAACATGGAGTATTTCCCTGAATCCGTTCAATAACAAACAATTGACTTTTGAAGAATTGCAACAAGATTGTTTGTGTTACATGCAATATACTGATGAACCTGTAAAAGCAGCCCGTCTGTTTTCAGGGAACGAACATGAAGTGCAGACCAAAAGATTAGCAGCACATTTTAATGTGCCGGTTGATATTTATAAAGAGGTATATTTTGATAAAAAGATAGTTTCAAATTTAAGAGCGATAAACTTTCAAATCATTTATCCAAAGAAATATGATTTTGATATTCTGAAAGAATGTCCTTTTCAAAAAAGAGATTTGAAGAATTTTAAAAACTACGAAATAGCGTATCATCAATTGATGCTTGACCTTGTTGAACAACAGGTTTTTTCGACTAATTTAGTAATTCATAATAGTGCTGTAAAAAAGATTTTTGTGGATGGAGGTTTTAGTAAAAATTCAATTTTCATGAATTTACTCGCAGAAGCTTATCCCGATATAGAAGTTTATGCGGCTTCGATGGCACAGGCAAGTGCATTGGGTGCTGCGCTAGCGATTCATCAAAACTGGAATCCTAAACCGATCCAGAATGATTTGATTGATTTGAAATTTTACAAACACTAAAAATAGAATTAATTCCGCAATCACGATTGCGAGATAAAAAAAAAGATAAAAAAAAACTTTGTGACTTTGTATCTCACACGGGTTTAAAAAATATAAAAAAATGAAAATCGGATTATTTATACCGTGTTATGTAGATCAGTTTTATCCAAAAGTAGGTATTGCCACCTATGAACTTTTGCAGAAATTAGATTGCGATGTTCATTTTCCAATGGGACAAACCTGCTGTGGTCAACCTATGGCAAACAGCGGATACCAATATTTAACCAAAGGCTGCGATGCTAATTTTATCGCCAATTTTGCAGGATTCGATTATATTGTCTGCCCATCGGGAAGTTGCGTTTTACATGTAAAGGAACATTTACATGACCAGAATCAAGAAGAAGTAGCCGCAGAGATGAGAAGGAAAGTATTTGAACTAACAGAGTTTATTACCGATATTCTAAAAGTAGATTCCATCCACGGAAATTTCCCGTACAGAGTAGGAATGCACGTAAGTTGTCACGGTCAGCGTGGATTAAAGCTTTCGCAGATGACAGAGCTTAATGCCCCATTTTTTTCTAAACCAGAACAATTATTGCACAATATAAAAGGATTGGACTTGGTTTCGTTATCCAGAAAAGATGAATGCTGTGGTTTTGGAGGAACATTCTGTGTGACCGAAGAAGCCGTTTCTGTAAAAATGGGACAAGACCGAATAAAGGATCATGAAAACCAGCATGTAGATTATATTACAGGTGGGGATATGTCGTGTCTGATGCATTTAGAAGGAATTCTGAAAAGACAAAAAAGCCCGATCAAAACCATTCATATCGCCGAAATTTTAAATTCACTAGGAAATTAGGTGATTTTAAAATTAAACTTAAAATTCTTTTTACCAGTAAGAGATTAAATAATTTAAGTTAAAGCTTTATAAACTTAATCTCTTAATGGTGAAATAAATAAGAAAAAATGTCTTCAAAAAAAATAATCGAACACAGCCAGGCCGCCACGCATTTTAATAAAGATGTAGAACGCGTAAACTGGCACGACGAAACACTTTGGTTTGTCCGTGAAAAGCGTGATAAGTCGGCGCATCAAATACCAGATTGGGAATTGCTTCGCGAAACCGCTTCACAGATTAAAAACAATGTGCTTTCTAATATTCATGATTATTTGATTGAATTTGAAGCCAATGCGCAGAAAAATGGTATCATCGTACATTGGGCGGCCGATGCAAAACAACACAACGAAATTGTACATTCGATTATGGCAAAGCACGATGTAAAGCAAATGGTGAAATCAAAATCAATGCTTACAGAAGAATGCCATTTGAATGATTATTTAGCCGAAAAAGGCATCGAAGTGATTGATTCAGACTTAGGAGAATATATTGTTCAGCTTCGTAAAGAACCGCCTAGCCATATTGTTTTGCCTGCCATTCACCTAAAAAAAGAAGATGTAAGTGAAACTTTTCATGAACATCTGGGAACAGAAAAAGGTAATATTGACCCTCAATATCTAACCGAATCAGCTCGTTTGAGTTTACGAAATACCTTCTTAACCAGAAAAGTAGCGTTGACCGGAGTTAACTTTGCGATTGCAGAAACGGGTGAAATCGTAGTGTGTACCAATGAAGGAAACGCAGACATGGGCGCACATCTAGCCGATGTTCATATTGCCAGTATGGGATTTGAGAAACTAATTCCCGAGCGCAAACATTTAGGTGTTTTCCTGAGATTATTGGCCAGAAGTGCAACTGGACAGCCTATTACCACATTCTCAAGTCATTTCAAAAAGCCTAGGGACGGAAAAGAAATTCATATCGTGATTGTCGATAACGGTAGGAGTACGCAACTGGGAAGAGAAGATTTTAGAAATTCCCTTAAATGCATTCGTTGTGGTGCGTGTATGAATACGTGCCCTGTTTACAGACGAAGTGGCGGACACAGTTATCACAATGCCGTTGCAGGACCAATTGGTTCTATATTGGCGCCCAATCTGGACATGAGTAAAAATGCCGACTTACCATTTGCAAGTACACTTTGTGGTTCTTGTACCAATGTTTGTCCTGTAAAAATTGATATACACGACCAATTGTATAAATGGCGTCAGGTTTTGGTAAAAGAAGGACATACACCAACATCCAAAACAATTGCAATGAATACCATGGCGAAAGTTCTCGCTAATCCAACGATTTTTAATATCGCAGGAAAATCAGGGCGTTTTGTGATGAAAAACATTCCAGGGCTAGTCAATAATAAAATGAACAAATGGTACGACCAGCGAGAAATGCCAGACGTTCCAGAGGAATCTTTTAGAGAATGGTACAAGAAAAATTCAAGAGAAGCAAAAGCAAAAGACAATGAGTAGTAAAGCGGATATTTTAAATAAAATAAAGCAAAATCAACCTGCTTTTATTACAGACTTGCCTGATCTGAATCTTTTAAGTTCAGAGAATGCTGATGTGCTGGCAACCTATAAAACGGTACTGCAAAATATTGGAGGTGATCTAGTAGAAGTAGCTAGTTACGCTGAAATCCTTGATTATATAAAGAAAAATTATGCACTCGAAAAACGCATCATAACCACAATTTCGGAGCTTTCTGAAATTGCATCTTTAGACTGGACGAGTGATGATCCGCATTCGCTTGCCGATGTGGAACTAAATGTGATAAAAGCTCATTTTGGTGTAGCCGAAAATAGTGCACTTTGGGTTACAGATGATGTACTTGGACAACGTATATCGCCTTTTATTGCACAATATTTAGCTATTATAGTTCATAAAAATGATATTTTGGCCACCATGCATCAGGCCTATGAAAGAATTGGCAATCAGCAGTATGGTTTCGGAACTTTTATCGCAGGACCATCAAAAACAGCTGATATCGAGCAGTCATTAGTTCTTGGAGCACATGGTGCAAGAGGATTGATTGTTTTTATGTTGGATTAAAAATCGTTGGGTATAATTTTCCGTGCTCAGACATAACTTTTATATGTTAAAAGCAATTATACCCAATGAGTTAATTATAAAAAAGATTCAAATCGATTTGGAGTCTAAGAAGGCTAGGTGTTTGATTTTCTTTAGCCATTGTAATGTGTCACTTTCGGTTAATTCATTCAAAGGTCCAATAAAATCACTTTCGATAGGAGATATTCCACAGTAAGCTAAAATCCCTTCTTTTAATTGTACTAGTCCGCTTGACTTATAGATTTCGTTGTAAATAGTTAGGGATAAATCTCCTGCGGTTGTAATAATTCTTCCTGTTTTTCCTTTTAATAATCCTTGGGTAACACCTTTCTCATCCCTCTTAAAGGTAATACCCGGAAGAAATGTCCTGTCGAAAAAACCTTTCATAATTGCTGGCATACCCAGCCACCACATAGGATGTATCCATACGGTATGTTCACTCCACTTAATATCCTCCAAGGCTTTTACCAAGTCAGGTTCCAATTCCATTCTTTGAGAATAACCGAACTCTAAATTAGCATTGAAGTTGAGCGCTCCGATGGCGATATAGCGAACTTGTGAACCGTTTTGTTTGGCAGAATTAATGTAAGTCTCTACAATTGCACTGTTTAAATTTTCTTTATCAGGATGCCCATTTATAACTACTATTTTTTTCATTTTTCAGGATTTAAAATTTCATTGTATAATTGAACTTGCTGTGTATAAAAAGCATCAGATAATTGACATGGAAAAAAATCAAAGGCGTGCACAGCTCCTTGTATTTCCAATAGATTAACTGCAATACCGGCCTGTTGTAATTTTGCAGCATATTTTTTTCCTTCGTCTCTCAGAGGATCCAATTCGCATACTATGATTGTTGCAGTTGGTAAATCTTTGAAATTGTCTTCCAATAACGGCACTGCATATCTTGGCGGCTTATCGATCAGGTGTGGTAAATAATGTTTCCACATCCATTGTGCTGCTTTTTTGCTTTGCATAGGAGCATTTGCTAAGTCTTGCATTGATTGGGTTTTCAGGCGATGATCCATTGCTGGATAAAGTAAATACTGGTGCTGAATTTCTACTTGCTTTTTATCTCTTGCCAGATGGGCAAGAGAAGCAGCAATAGTTGCTCCGGCGCTGCTTCCACCAATGATAATGTTGTTTTTATCCCCTTGGATATCCCCCGCATATTCAGACAACCAGAGCAGCGCATCATATCCATCTTCCAGAGCAGCCGGAAAAGGATCTTCAGGCGCCAATCGGTAATCGAGAGAAACAATTACTGCATTAATATCGATTGCCAATCTGAAAAATAAAAAATCATATTGCTCTGGAGTTCCATATATAAAAGCTCCTCCATGAAAATAAAGCAATACTGGTAAGGTACCTTTTTTGGCAGGTTTGTATGTTCTCAATGAGATGGTACGTTTATTTTTAGAAGAAGGAATCTGAATATTTTCCAGATGTAACTCATCAGGTATTTCAGCAGATTCTTCCTTTAATGACAATGTTAATTCCTTGGCTCTAATTTGCGCTGGATCATTCTCCAGCAAGCTTTCATAGTCTATCTGCATGTACTCACTTTTGATAATAGCCTGCCAAAGGTTGCTATCTATATTCTTCAAATTGGTGTTTTTCATATTCAGTGATTTTTATAATTCAACACAACCTTAACTTATAATCCTTATTTGTGCTTGGCAAAAGTAGACCGGTAAAGCGCCTTATTACAGGTATATTTCAAGCCTATTTAGGTATCTTTACCATATGGGAAGAGAAAATATTTATCAGTCACTCGAAGTATTTTATGAAAAAATCGATACATGTCCACTGCGTGACAGGCAGTTTAATTTTTTTGAAATGGTTTATGTTATATCAGGTAATGGAAGCTATTGTACAAATGGAAATAAAGTAGATTTTAGGTCGGGAGACTTATTTTTGACTACGCCCAATGATTGCCATGAATTTGACCTATATGGTATTTGTGAGTTTATAGTGGTTCGTTTTGGTGAAAATTATATTAGAGAATATCAATGGAAAAGCATCGATCATATTGAATGTCTTTTATATTATGCTTCTGATTTGACAGGTTCGGTTTTGGCGGGCCATCAAGATAAACAAATGGTTCGTATCCTTATGGGGCAGCTAGGGCAGACTATTGAGCATGACAATATTTATAACCAAGACCTGATTGCTCACTTAGTAAATGCGATTATTGTTATTGCTGCAAGAAATATATCAGCGGTTAAACCAAAAAATATTTCTCCAAGTGCAGATGTACGTATTATGCAAATATTGGATTATATTCAAGAGCATATACGTAATCCCGAACGCTTGAAAATAGCAGTAATTGCAGATCTATTTGGGTTATCGCCAACTTATCTTGGCAGTTATTTTCGTAAGCAATGTAGCGAAACCATTCAGCATTATATTTCTTCTTACAGGATCCGCCTGATAGAGCACAGACTACAATTTAGCGATAAAAGAGTTCATGAGATAGCAGATGAATTTGGATTTTCGGATGAAAGTCATGTTAATAAATTTTTTAAAAGACACAAAGGGATGAGCCTGAGAAGTTTTAGAATGAAGGGAACAAAACAAAGCTTTGCAGGTTAATTATCTATGTGTATAGTATCGTCTTATTTAACAGGAACAACGCGCCTTATCAGTAAGTCAGAGCGTTTTTTAAGTATCGCTGTTTTTGATTAAGATATTTCAATACTAAGTTGCAAAGATCAAATAAAAGTTTAATTTTACCTTATCATATATCCTTCCCGCTTGTCTGTGCAAAGTAATCCTTCCTAATTATTTTGGCAAGTTGTTGGTTCAGTAAGGTATTTTTTTTGAAAACTATTTTCATTTACATAAACTCATAATTTCATGTATCCATTTGTAAAATATATTTTGCTGCTATTTTTAGCATCATTAACTTTAGTTTCGTGCAGTCAAAAACAGGGAGATAAAATAAAAGTTGGTTTTTCGCAAGCAATGACCACAGACGATTGGCGCAAACAAATGACCAGTTCGATAAAAATTGAAGCTTCTCTCAGACCTGAAGTCGATTTAAAAATTACTGACGCCAATAACAATGTCAATAAACAAATTGAAGATATAGAGCGATTTATAGCCAATAAAGTAGATGTAATTATTGTATCTCCAATCCAGTCCAAACCCTTAACTGCAGTTGTAGAGAAGTCGATTAAAGCCGGAATTCCGGTTCTTGTTGTAGACCGCAAGATCGATGGCGAAAATTACACGGCTTATCTTGGAGCTGATAATATTGAAATTGGAAGAGTTGCCGCCCGATATATCATCTCACACAGCAAAGCTTCAGGCAAAATAGTCGAAATTACAGGCGCAAACGGTTCTTCACCGGCCTATGAGCGCAGTCTGGGATTTGATCAGATCATTAAAGGCAATAAACGTTTTACGATTGTCAATACCATTCACGGCAATTGGGAAAAAGAATCTGTTAATGCGCCCTTAAAAACAATTCTTTTACAAAATCCTGATGTTGAATACATTTTTGCCCATAACGATCGAATGGCATTGAGCGCCTGGGAAACGGCAAAGACAGTTGGATTAGAGAATAAAATTAAATTTTTAGGTGTAGACGGATTAAATTCTGTAAACGGAGGGATTGAACTGGTTAAAAGCGGCGTTTTAAACGGAACCATTTTATATCCTACGGGAGGAAATGAAGCTTTGAAACTGGCTTTAAAAATGTACCATAAAGAACCTGTTTCTAAGAACAATATTCTAAATACCATTGTGATCGACCAGAACAATGCTGAAATTATCGAGAACCAAATGGATAAGGTAGATCAGCAACAAGCGGTTATTGAGTCGCAGCAGGGAGCCATAAAAGTACAGGAAAAAGAGTATGCTTCCCAGAACAATCTGGTACGTTTGCTGAGTTTTTTCTTAGTGATTATTTTGAGTCTGACCATTTACAGTATTTATTCGACGATTTCTATTTCAAAAAAGAAAAAACAGCTTGAAAATATCAATCAAACCGTAATCTGTCAAAATAGTGAAATACAGGAAATGGCAAAGATTGCATCGAAAAGCAACGAAGCGAAACTGAATTTCTTTACCGGACTTTCCCATGAATTTAAAACTCCAATAACGCTGATTATGAGTTATGTGGAGTCCCTGATCGAAAATGAAAAAATCAAAGGAACCGCGCTTATTGACGAGGTAAAACTTATTCATAAAAACTCGAACAGATTACTGCGGTTAATAAATCAGCTACTGGATTTTAGAAAAATAGAAGAGCAAAAATTTACCCTAAGAGCTTCTAGAACTAAGATTTATGATTTTACCAATGAGGTAATGACTAATTTTAAAGGCGAAGCTGCCCGCAGAAATATCGATTTTCAGCTGACGATGAAAAATAAAAATCTGGAGTTGTTTATCGATAGAGGACTTATGGATAAAGTGTACTTCAACTTGCTTTCCAATGCTTTTAAATTCACACCGGATAACGGAAAAATAGCCATTTCGATTCTCGAAAATCAGGATAATACAGTAAAAATAAACTTTAAGGATTCGGGAATTGGAATTCCTGAAAATGAATTGTCCAACGTGTTTAGTCCATTTTTTAAAGCTTCAAACAATAATAAAAACAGTTCAGGAATTGGACTTCATTTGTCTAAAGAATTTGTGCTTTTGCATCACGGTACGATCGAACTCAAATCAAAACAAGGAAGTGAATTCGTGATTACTTTATTGAAAGCAAACAGTCATTTACAGCCTTCAGAGATTGTAAATGAAATAGAAAATCTCAATATTACTCCAAATCTTATAACAGATAATTTAGATATAGAACCTGATTTTAAAGAAGTAAACACAATTGCTGAATCAGAGAAACATTCCCTTTTAATCATAGAAGACAATATTGATCTAGTATCATTTTTAAAAGCAAAATTATCCGGTGAATATATGGTGTACGCTTCTGATGGAAGTGATGCTATTGAAAAAGCAATGGAAATTGTTCCCGATATCATTATTTGCGATATCAATTTAGTAGACAAAGATGGTTATGAAATTAGTAGAGAATTAAAAAAAGATCTGCGCTCTTCCCATATTCCTATTATTATTCTAACAGCGCAAAGCAACAAAGAATCGGTGTTAAAAGGATTGCAGAGCGGGGTTGATCAATATTTAACAAAACCATTTAGTCTTTCTATTTTAAAACAATCCATTTCGAGTTTGCTTTTCAACAGAGAAAAACTTCGTTATTATTACACCAATAATATTTACCGTGTTGAACCTGAGTCTAAATTTGGCAATCAGGAACAAACTTTCATAACCAAGATGAATGATATTATTAAGAAGAATGTTGAAAATCCTAAGTTTTCTGTCGAGGATTTAGCCGACAAGCTCGGAGTTTCAAGAGTTCAGTTGTACCGAAAAGTAAAAGCAATTATAGGAATCAATATTAGTGATCATATCAATAATGTCAAATTAGAGAAAGCTGCTGAGCTTTTAAAGTCTAATCAGATGAATATTTCTGAGATTGCGTACTCACTTGGATTCTCTTCTCCCAATTATTTTTCTACAGCTTTTAAGAATAAATTTGGAATTTCTCCTAAAGAATACAAAACATCAAATTCTAATTAATACAAAAGCATTCCATTTTATGTATCAATTTTGTACCAAATGTAACATAATCGAAACTACATGGTTTTCGTAATTAAATTTCAATAAGTATAAAACCTTGTAAATAAGACAGTTAATTCTTTTGTGTCAATCTATCAATATTTAAGGAATTAAATTGTAACATCATTAAAAATAAGTTGTTTTTTTTGCGGATATCTTAGCGATAAGTTTTTAATACATCTACAATGAACAAGATATTGATTTGGTCTGTTACTGCTGCACTGGCAGGTTTTCTATTCGGTTTTGATACCGTAGTTATTTCTGGAGCTGATAAACAATTACAGCTTCTATGGCATTCATCTGATGCTTTTCATGGATCTGTTGTTATGGCAATGGCACTTTGGGGAACTGTTATAGGAGCCATTTTTGGAGGAATTCCAACCAATAAAATAGGACGTAAAAAGACATTGTTCTGGATCGGAATCTTATATTTTATTTCTGCCATTGGTGCTGCTTTTGCAAACGATCCTTATGTATTTGCCGCTTTCAGGTTTATAGGCGGTTTAGGTGTTGGCGCCTCAACTATTGCTGCTCCGGCTTATGTATCAGAAATTGCTCCGCCAGAGAAACGCGGACGTTTGGTAGCGTTGTATCAGTTCAATATTGTATTAGGAATTCTAATTGCCTTTATATCCAATTTCTTTTTAAAGGATATCGGAGAAAATGCGTGGCGCTGGATGGTAGGAGTTCAGGCGATTCCATCCGTTATTTATATTCTTTTTATTCTTACAATCCCAGAAAGTCCAAGATGGTTATTGTCTAGAAACCGTGACGAAGAAGCCCGTAAAGTTTTGTTTCAAATTGATCCCACTGCGGATCTAAAAGATATAATGGATGATTCCAGAGAAAACGGAGTTACCAAACATGAGAATATCTTCATGAAAAAATATCGTTTTCCGTTGATGTTGGCTTTTTTAATTGCCTTTTTCAATCAGTTTTCAGGAATCAATGCCTTTTTATATTACGCCCCAAGAATTTTTCAAGAAGCAGGTTTAGGACAAAATACCGCTTTACTGAGCAGTATCGGCATTGGGATTACCAATCTTATATTTACCTTAATCGGAGTAGCATTAATTGACAAATTAGGAAGAAAGTTGTTAATGTACATTGGTTCTGTAGGATATATTATTTCCCTTGGATTAGTCTCTGCTTCGTTTTATTACAATTGGGGAGGATTATCAGTACCAATTTTCCTTTTCTTATTTATTGCTTCACACGCCATTGGGCAGGGAGCCGTGATCTGGGTTTTCATCTCAGAAATTTTTCCTAACCATATCCGCGCGTCGGGACAAGCTTTCGGGAGTTCCGTACACTGGGTTTTAGCGGCCATTATTCCCTCTTTAATTCCGATGCTTTTTTCAGAAATCGGACCTGATGTGGTATTCTTAATTTTTGCACTGATGATGGTGCTGCAGTTGCTCTTCGTAATTTTTATAATGCCTGAAACTAAAGGAATCTCTTTAGAAGTATTAAGTGAAAATCTAACCAAAAAAAATATCAAAAAACATGACATCAAAGAAACATCTACCGCTGGCATTTTATAGTGCAATGGTACTTTCTATTGGAGGATGCAAACCTTATTCGGCTTTTGCACAAACCACTGCTGTTGCAACAAACATTGCTACAGAAGAAAAAATGTACCGTCCTAATTTTCATTTTACTCCAAAAAATGGCTGGATGAATGATCCTAACGGAATGTTCTATGCTGATGGTTATTATCATTTGTATTACCAGCATTATCCTGAAAAAAGTGTTTGGGGACCTATGCATTGGGGGCACGCCATTAGTAAAGATTTAATCAAATGGGAGGAACAGCCAATTGCACTCTATCCTGAAAAAGACAAATATATTTTTTCTGGAAGTGCTGTTGTCGATACGCATAATACATCGGGTTTAGGTACCGGAAAAACGGCTCCTATTGTGGCGATTTATACGCTGCATGATATGACCAAAGAAAAAGAAGGAAAGATTGATGTAGAGCAGCAGGATATTGCGTATTCGAATGACAATGGTTTTACATGGCAGAAATTTGAACAAGGAAATCCAGTGATTAAAAATCCCGGAATTCGTGATTTTCGTGATCCAAAAGTAAATTGGGATGAAACCCATCAACAATGGATAATGTCTTTGGCAGCACAGGACAGAACTCAGTTTTACGCTTCAAAAGATCTTAAAAACTGGAAATATTTATCAGAGTTCGGAAAAAATATTGGCGCTCACGGAGGAGTTTGGGAATGCCCTGATTTCTTTGAGATAAAAGTAAAAGGAACCAATGAATCCAAATGGGTTTTAATTCAGAATTTGAATCCCGGCGGCGCGAACGGAGGATCGGGAACACAATATTTCATTGGTGATTTCGACGGAACAAATTTTACATTAGAATCTAATTTTGCTAAAAAAATAGAACAAGAAAAAGCGGCATGGCTTGATTACGGAAAAGATAATTATGCAGGCGTGACCTGGAATAATATTCCAAGTGCTGACGGACGAAGATTATTTATTGGCTGGATGTCGAATTGGGATTATGCACAACAAGTTCCAACACAATCCTGGAGAAGCGCCACAACAATTGCGCGTGAACTTCAGGTAATCAAAAAAGGGAACGATTATACTTTGATTAATTTTCCTGTAAAAGAAATAAACAAATACATTGGTAAAACAATCAAAGTGAAAAGCCTGAAAGGGAAAGGAAAATTAGTGTTGGTTCAAGCAGGGAAAATTGATTTGACTAAGGCGATGCTTCATTTTAATATCAGAAATCTTAAACAGGACACCTACACTTTTACACTTTCAAATGCAAATGGAGAAACGGTGACTTTCGGAATTAATAATACAGAACATTATTTATTTGTGGATCGCTTGAAATCAGGAAAAATTGATTTCTCAGAAAAGTTTGCCTCAACAATTACCAAAGCAGCTTTAGACGGAAGTCAAAAAGAAGGGATTTTTAAAATCATTCTGGACAAAACATCTATCGAAATATTTTACAACAATGGTGAAAAAGTAATTACTGAAATCTTTTTCCCAAACCAGCCGTATACCACTCTTTGCGTTTCTTCAAAAAATGGCGTTGAGCTGAGTAACTTAGAAATTAACCAATTAAATGTAAACTAACCTTAAAACCAAAACCACTAACTATGAAAACCAAACTCATTTATTTTCTATTTTTCTTCTTTCCAATGCTGGTTATGACCGCGCAGGAAACAGGAATTAAGGGAACAGTAATTTCGTCAGACGACGGAATGCCACTTCCCGGAGCAACGGTACTTATTGCGGGAACAAATACCAGTACAGTAACAGATTTTGATGGAAATTTCTCTTTTCAAGAGGTAACTTCAGATGCAAAGATTGTCGTTTCTTTTATCGGATACAGCCCACAATCGATTGAAGTTAAAGGGCAAAAAACATTCAATATTACTTTAAAAGTAGACAACAACCAGCTCAATGAAGTGGTTGTAACGGGATACTCCAAACAAAAGAAAACCGATATTACAGGAGCCGTGGCCGTTGTAAACATGAAGGAAGTCATGACACAACCAGAGCCTAACCCAATAAAAGCGCTGCAGGGAAGAGTTGCAGGGGTAAAAGTTTCGTCTGATGGTTCTCCGAGCGGAGCTAATACAAAAGTTGTGATTCGTGGAGTAGGAACCTTAAACAACACAGACCCTCTTTATGTAATTGACGGAATGCCAACAAAATCCGGAATGCACGAATTAAATCCAAATGATATTGAATCGATTCAGGTTTTAAAAGACGCTTCATCGGCTAGTATTTACGGTTCCCGTGCTTCAAACGGAGTAATTATCATTACTACCAAAAAAGGAAAAGAGGGTAAAATGAGAATTAATTTCAGCACTTATACTTCTTTTTCAAATTATTCCAGAAAACAGGAAGTATTAGATGCTAATCAATTTGGTCAGGCTTTATGGCAGGCAAATATTAACGACGGCTTAAATCCAAACAATAATAATTTACGTTATCAGTTTGACTGGTCTGTAAACAATAACAAACCACAACTAAACAAAGTGTTGATTCCTGAATATCTAGATGCGAATCAAACCCTGAAAGCTTCGGATACAGATTGGTACGATGCAATTTCGCAAACCGGAATCGCGAATTCGTATGATTTATCTGTTTCTAATGCATCAGATAAAGGAAGTTATGTTTTTTCTTTGGGGTATTATGGGAACGAAGGTGTTGTAAAAACGACTGATTTCGAAAGGATTTCTGCCAGAATGAATGGTTCTTATAAATATTTTGACGGTAAACTGGTAATTGGAGAAAATTTCTCGATGACGCGTACCAATGAGGTTACAGATCCAGGAGTTCTTGATCCTGCGCTTCGTGCTTTACCGATAATTCCGGTGCGTACTGTAGACGGAAAAGGCTGGGGAGGACCAGTAGGAGGAATGAACGACAGGCAAAATCCTGTTCGACTTTTAGAATATAACAAAGACAATAAATATGATTATTTGCGTCTTTTCGGAAATATGTATGCTGATTTAGAGATCATCAAAAATCTGCATATCAAAAGTAGTTTTGGTATTGATTATGGATCTTATAAAAAACGAACGCTGCAAAGAAGTTATCAATCAGGTTATCTGAAAAACGATCAGTCATCAGTAACCATTGATCAGTCGGTAAGTGATAAATGGACTTGGACGAATACTGCCATTTACAGTTTGAATTTCGGAAAAAGCAACCTGAATTTGATGGCAGGAACAGAGATGTACAAAGATGTTTATGATACGACAACTTTACGTAAAAATGACTTTTTGATAGAAACTCCTGATTATATGTATCCAGATGCTGGAACTGGAGAATCGTTTACCAGCGGAACTTCGACAACCTATTCTTTGCTGTCATATTTTGGAAAAGTAGATTATGAGTTTGATAACCGTTATTTACTTTCAGGTACGATTCGTCGTGACGGATCATCCCGTTTTGGAAAAAACAATCAATTTGGAACCTTTCCAGCAGTTTCGGCAGGATGGAGAATCAGCAATGAAAATTTCATTAAAAATAATGCGCCTGTTTTCTCTGATTTAAAACTAAGAGCAGGTTGGGGACAAACCGGAAATCAGGAAATCAGTAATACTGCGGTTTACAGTTTGTATTTGGCAAGTTATGCAGGCGGAAGTCCAACTTGGGCTACTTCTTACGGTACAGCTTATGATATTGCAGGAAACGGAAACGGTTTGCTTCCGTCTGGTTTTATTGCCACTCAGTCAGGAAATGATAATTTAAAATGGGAAACCACTACGCAAACCAACATAGGTTTAGATTTTGGATTATTCAAACAAAAATTAAGCGGTTCTGTAGATTATTACATCAAAAAAACAGATGATATTCTGGTTTTACCACCTTATTTAGGTGTAATTGGCGAAGGCGGAAATCGTTGGGTAAACGGTGCTTCGATGCAGAATGAAGGCTGGGAAGTTAGTTTAGGATACCATGACGAAACCTCATTTGGACTTAAATATGATATTTCGGCGAATGTTTCAGCCAATAAAAACAAGATTACAAAATTGCCTGATGAAGTACGAAATAGCTACGGAGGAGATGGACTTGACGATAATATCTTAGGTCGTCCAATTAACTCAATGTACGGTTATGTAGCTGACGGACTCTTTAAAAGTCAGGGCGAAGTAGATAACTCGGCCACTCAGGAAGGAAAAGGCCTAGGAAGAATTCGTTACAAAGATTTAAACGAAGACGGAGTTATTACAGATAAAGACCGTACCTGGATAGGAAATCCAAATCCGGGATTGACGTATGGTTTTAATTTGGGATTAGGGTATAAAAACTGGGATTTTACCACTTTCTGGGAAGGAGCAAGTGATGTTGATGTCATAAATAATACAAAATACCAAACTGATTTCTGGAGCGTAGATGACGTAGGTTCTAATAAAGGAACACGTTTATTAAACGCCTGGTCTGTTGATAATCCTAATTCTACTATTCCTGCCTTAACTACTGTAGACAGGAATGCAGAATCAAGATTTTCGACTTATTATGTAGAAAACGGAAACTATCTTAAACTTCGTGTCTTGCAGGTAGGATACAGTTTACCAAAAGATCTGTTGAAAAAAATGAATTTCGATAGCTTTAGATTGTACATCAGCGGTCAAAATTTACTGATCATTGATGCCAAAAGTTTTACTGGTGTAGATCCTGAAAATGCAGGATTTGGATATCCGCAGCCAACGACTTTTACGGCTGGTCTTAATTTTACTTTATAATAAAAGCTTAAATCAAAAAACATGAAAAAATTAGTATATATAACTGCTTTTTTAGTACTTGGAATGTTGGGTTCCTGTTCTGATTTTCTGGAGAATGACCCTCGTGGCGTACTTTCAGAAGAAGATATTGTGACACCGCAATCAGTAGAAGGATTTATGAATGCGGCCTATGCACAATTAGGAAATGATCATTATGATTCGCCTTATAGTTTATGGCCTTTTGGGAATGTGCGTTCTGATGATGCTTACAAAGGCGGAAGCGGAACTAATGATCTTCAGGATTTTCACTTTTTCGAAGTGTCTAATAATATCCGACCTGATTTTGGTGAATTAGACAATTTCTGGTACATCAGTTATGTTGGGGTTTCCAGAACGAATAAAGCCTTGAAAGCATTAGAACAAATATCAGAAGCTGATTTTCCGTTGAAAAAAACACGTATGGCTGAAATGCGTTTCTTGAGAGGCCATTTTTATTTTATGCTGAAAATTATGTTCAGGAATGTTCCTTATATTACAGAAGATATTGCGGTCGAAAATTACAAAACGATCTCCAACAAAGCACTTTCAAACGAAGAACTTTGGAACAAAATTGCCGAAGATTTTCAGGCTGCAGCCGACGCTTTGCCGGAAACACAGCCACAAGTAGGTCGTGCGACTCAAAAAGCAGCTTATGCCTATTTAGCCAAAACACGTTTGTATCAGGCGTATACACAAGATGAAACGTATAAAGTTACCGGAATCAACCAACAACATTTACAGGAAGTAATTACAGCTACGGATAAAGTAATTGGAAAAGCAAGTTTAGAACCTGATTTTGCCAATAACTTCTTGCCTGGTAATTTTGAAAACGGAGCAGAATCGATCTTCTCAATTCAGTTTTCAGACAACGACGGAACTTTATACGGAAGATTAAATTTCTCCGATGTACTTTCAACTCCACAAGGTTTAGGATGCTGCGATTTTCATAAGCCAAGTCAAAACTTAGTAAACGCCTTTAAAACCGGAGCAAATGGTTTACCTGAATTTGATACTTATAACGATCAGGATTTTGATTATAAAAACAGAGATGCCAATACGGTTGATCCAAGATTGTATCATACTGTTGCGATGCCGGGATTGCCTTATAAATACGATCCTGAATTTCTTTATGTTGAAGCCTGGGTTAGATCTCCGGGAACGTATGGTTATTTTGCCTCATTAAAAGAAAATGTAGCACCAAGCTGTAGTTGTGTGGTGAATATTGATCCGTTTTATGGAAACTCGAAAAACAGAATTCAGATTCGTTATGCCGATGTGATTTTAATGCGCGCCGAAGCTTTGATTGAATTAGGAAGACAATCAGAAGCCTTGCCATTAATTAATCAGATCAGAGAACGTGCAGCGCAAAGTACAGGACGATTGCCGTATGCAAAAAACTTTAAAATCAATACTTACGTTGACGGAAACAATTGCAACTGGACACAGGATTTTGCCCGAAAAGCATTGCGTTGGGAGCGCCGTTTAGAATTGGCTATGGAAGGAAATCGTTTCTTCGATTTAGTTCGCTGGGGTGTAACTGATGAAGTGATGAATAAATTTTATACCGAAGAAAAAACAAAGCGCACCTATTATCAGGATGCCTTTTTTGATGCGCATAAAGAGGAATATTGCCCAATTCCGTTGAAGCAAATTAATTTTAGCCAGGGAGTATACAAACAAAATCCAGGTTATTAATTTTTTGTGAAACAATAAAGAGGTTGAAAAGTATTATTGTATCTTACAATAACGTAAAAATGAATTTAAAAAATCGCATTTGCGAAAGATACAAAAGTAGATTGTAGTAATCTGAAGGTTAGTTTTTACTGTCTCTAGCCTTGAGATTACACACTCGGAATAACAATAATGTAAAAATAGTTTTAGAATGAATAACGGAAAAAAACTTAAAGCTGTAGCTTATGGAGAAGTACTTTGGGATGTTTTTGATCATGTAAAAAAGATTGGAGGTGCACCATTAAACGTAGCTTTACGAATGAAAACTTTAGGTTGCGAGGTAGCCATGATTAGTTGTGTAGGTAATGATCAAGACGGAGACGCCATAATAGATCAGGTAAAAAGCATGGGACTTGAAACCAATGCGATTATGCAATCAGAAAATTTCCCGACAGGATTAGTAAATGTAACATTAAACGAGCGTGGTTCTGCTACCTATGAAATTGCTTATCCATCTGCCTGGGATAAAATTGTGCTGAATGATTTTGCAAAAAAAGTCGTTGCTGATGCTGATGTTTTAATTTACGGAAGTTTGGTCTGCAGAGACGAAGTCTCCAGGGAATCTCTGGAAGAATTGTTGCAAACAGATGTGTACAAGGTTTTTGATGTGAATTTAAGAAAACCCCATTATTCCTATGAAACCTTAGACCAGTTAATGCATTCGGCTAATTTTATAAAGTTCAATGATGAAGAATTGTTGGAAATAGCCGCAGCTATGCATTCTCCTTTTACCAGTTTGGAAGAGAACATGCATTTTGTTGCAGACAAAACAAAAGCAACTGGGATATGTGTAACCAAAGGAAAACACGGGGCTTTGTTATTGTGGGAAGGTAAACTCTATGATAACGAAGGTTATCCTGTAGAAGTGGCCGATACAGTAGGAGCAGGCGACTCATTTTTGGCGGCATTAACCAGCTGGTTACTTACAGGAAAAGATCCTCAGTCCTCCATTGATTTTGCTTGCGCAATAGGCGCTTTAGTAGCTTCGTCTCCGGGCGCAAATCCGATAATTTCAGCATCTAAAATTGAAGAATTAATGGCTAAAGTTTCATAACTATTTTAGCCTTTATTGCTTTTTGAAGAACAAAGAAGTAAAAGCCACTCTTTTTAGAGTGGTTTTTTTATTATAGAGATTCGCTTCTTTTATTGCTGTTCTATTAAGTTTTCTGCTTCGGCAGTATTTTTTTGAAGCATCGTTTCTCTGTGTTCGGCTCCCCAATTGCTTATTAAGCCCCAGATTGGTACTAGTTTCAGGCTAATTTCAGTAAGTTCGTATTCTACTCTGGGCGGTACTTCGGCATAAACAGTACGTTTTACCATTCCGTCTCGTTCTAATTCGCGCAATTGCAAAGTAAGCATGCGCTCTGTAATGTTGCATATTTGGTTTCTTAATTCTCCAAATCTCAATTTTCCTTTTTCAAGTTTGCATAATATCAACAGTTTCCATCGCCCGCCCACAAGGCAAACTGCATAAGTCAGGTCGCAGGAGGTGATATAGTTTCTGTTCTCTGTATTTGTAGATGTTTCTTTTCTTTTTGCCATTACTTACTTTTTTGTTAGTACCCTACATTGGGATGTATGCGGTACAAAATTAGGCTACTCAATGTAGTTTTGCAACCCTAATCAAAATAGTTACAAATATGTTTAAATACCCGTTCTCTCTTATTATAGTAAAAGCAACAATAGAAATACCCATTCAGCAACAAAAAATCAAAAACGCGATTTATTCATTTCTAAATTCTGGAAGTAATGAAGCTAAATAAAAAAATTGCATACGTGGGTTGCCTTGGGATGATAGGCATCATAACGACTGAATTTGGAATAATTGGAATTTTGCCGCAAATTGCCGTTTATTACGAAATTACAATCGATAAGGCAGCGTATCTGTTGAGTGCTTTTGCACTTGTTATTGCGCTTACCGGTCCGTTTATGACCTTGCTATTTTCGGGTTTTGACAGAAAAAAGATCATGCTCACCACTATTTTTATCTTTTTGCTATCAACTGTCGTTTCTGCGTTTTCACCGCCTTTTTGGCTTTTGATGATTGTTCGAATGTTACCTGCCTTTCTGCAGCCGGTTTATATCGCCACTGCAATTGCCGCCGCCGTAGCGTCTGGAGAAAAAAGCCAGGAGAATCAGTTAATGGGAATTGTTCTTGGCGGAATCGCATTGGCAATGGTTACAACCGTGCCGTTTGCTACCTATCTAGCAAGTATTTTTACGTGGCAGATTTCATTTTTTGTTCAGGCGCTCGTAAGTGTACTAGCATTATTTACAATTTTCAGGATTATGCCTGGGGGAGAAATACCAGAGAAAAAAACATACGGAAGCCAGGTTAAAATTCTAAAAGATAAATCCTTTGTTTTAAGTACTGCAATGAATTTTTTCATGATTGCATCGTGGTTTTCTACTTATAGTTATTTTGCTGATTATTTGATAAAAACCAGAGAAGTAGACATGGCGGCCATTAGTTATCTTTTGCTTTTGTTTGGCGTTGTTGGCGTTTTCTCTAATTGGCTCTCCGGAAAAATGCTAACGAGAAGTATAACAAAAACAGTTGCCTTTTTTCTTTTGGGAACTGTAATTATTCCGGTAATACTTATTTATTCCGCAGACAGCGTCTGGATAACTATACTTGTTGTTGCTCTTTGGGGATTTTTTTATGCGCCATGTTTTTTAAACGCATCGGCTTATATGATTTCGGCGGCACCAAAATCTCTTGAGTTTGCGAATAGTCTGGCAACCTCATTTGGAAATCTCGGTGTATTTCTTGGTACAGCCGTTGGAGGCTGGATTATTTCGCAAAGTACGATTAGTAATATTCCCTGGGCAGGAATGGGGTTCGGTATGATATCATTGTTGATGGTTGCCTTTAGAAGCATTTTAGAAAATCGGAATAAAAAGACAGTACTCATTAATACTGGAAGTAATTTATAAAATACCTTCCGTTACATTTAGAATTACCCTCAAAAAGTTACGTACTATTTGAGGGTATTTTAATTACTTGAAAATGTATAATATGAAAAAAGAAAGGTATGATTTACTAAAACTCTTAATTATAAAACAATGGTTTAAAATAAGTAAGAAATTTTGTCTTTTAATGTTTTTGTTTAACGCATTGATTGCGTTTTTATTATTCAATGATTTTTGTCATATTTTCTGTTAATGTTTTTACATAAATATATTTATTTGATAACTTTTGTGTGTTTGTAAAATTTTAATTAATTGATATTTAAGGTTTTAATGTATCTTTTTTGTAAACTTTTTACATTTCATTTTTTTTAGAGTTTATTTGGTTCTAAATTTACAACTCGTAAAAAACTTCAAAATATTATAATCATGGATGAATTATTAGCTGCAAAAAATGAAACAATTATTTACACTCAGGATGAAGCGATTCAGGCCTCTTTAGAATATTTTAAAGGAGACAGTCTGGCGGCAACAGTTTGGGTAAGCAAGTATGCTCTTAAAGATTCTCAGGGTAATATTTTTGAAAAATCACCTGATGATATGCACCGTCGTATTGCATCAGAAATTGTGCGAATCGAAAATAAATATGCAGATCCGCTTACAGAAAAAGAAGTTTTTGATCTGATCAAAGATTTTAAATACCTGGTGCCACAGGGAAGCCCGATGACTGGTATTGGAAATCCGTTTCAGGTGGCCTCATTGTCTAATTGTTTTGTGATAGGTAATGACAATTCAGATTCCTATGGCGGCATTATGAAAACAGATCAGGAACAAGTCCAGCTCATGAAAAGAAGAGGAGGAGTAGGTCATGATTTGTCGCACATTCGCCCGAAAGGTTCGCCGGTTAAAAATTCAGCATTGACCTCTACAGGATTGGTGCCGTTTATGGAACGCTATTCCAATTCAACACGTGAAGTAGCGCAGGATGGTCGTCGAGGTGCTTTAATGCTTTCCGTTTCTGTAAATCATCCCGATGCCGCCGATTTTATTGATGCCAAAATGGAGCAGGGAAAAGTGACCGGAGCCAATGTATCTGTTCGAATTGATGATTTGTTTATGAAAGCAGTAAAACAAGATGCTTTATACGAACAAAAATATCCCATATTTAGTGATAATCCATTGTATTCCAAAGAAATTAAAGCAAAAGAACTTTGGAATAAAATTATTCATAATGCCTGGAAATCAGCAGAACCCGGAATTTTATTCTGGGATACCATCATAAATGAATCATTACCGGACTGTTATGCTGATTTAGGATATAAAACCTTATCGACAAACCCGTGTGGCGAAATCCCGCTTTGTGCTTACGATTCTTGTCGTTTGCTGGCTATAAACCTGTTTTCGTATGTTAATGATTCGTTTACCCAAAAAGCTTCTTTTGACTTTGAGCTTTTCAAAAAACACGTTGCGGCAGCCCAAAGAATAATGGATGATATTATTGATCTGGAACTCGAGAAGATTGATGCCATTTTAGAAAAAATCAATCAGGATCCGGAAAGCGAAGAAGTAAAACTAGTCGAGAAAAATCTTTGGTTAAACATCAAACATAAAGCAAATGAAGGACGCCGTACTGGAATTGGGATTACTGCCGAAGGAGATATGCTGGCAGCACTAGGTTTGCGTTACGGAAGTGATGAAGGTGTTTTGTTTGCTGAAAAAATACAAAAGACACTCGCAATAGAAGCCTACCGTGGGTCTGTGAATTTGGCTAAACAACGGGGAATGTTTGCTATTTATGATGCTAAAAGAGAAAAAAATAATCCGTTTTTACTTCGATTAAAAGAAGCTGATACTGAGCTGTATAATGAAATGCAGCAGTACGGACGCCGAAATATTGCTTTATTAACAATTGCGCCAACGGGTACAACAAGTTTAATGACCCAGACGACCTCAGGTATAGAACCAGTTTTTCTGCCGGTTTACAAACGCAGAAGAAAAGTAAACCCAAATGATAGAGATGCACGCGTTGATTTTGTAGACGAAGTAGGAGACAGTTGGGAAGAATATGTGGTATTTCATCACAGATTTAAGGAGTGGATGCTTATTAACGGATATGATACTTCGAGAAATTACAGTCAGCAAGAAATTGATGTATTGGTAGAAAAATCACCTTATTATAAAGCAACAAGTAATGATATTGATTGGCTGAGCAAAGTAAGAATGCAGGGCAAAATCCAGAAATGGGTCGATCACTCTATTTCGGTTACTATTAATGTTCCGAATGAAACTCCTGAAGAAATGGTGAATAAGTTGTATATGGAAGCATGGGAGGCAGGATGTAAAGGCGTTACTGTTTATCGTGATGGTTCACGCTCCGGGGTTTTGATTGCCAATACAGAAAAGAAAGAAGAAACTTCAGAAATACAAACAAGTGTTTTTTCTGCCAAGCGTCCTCAGGTATTAGAGGCTGATGTCGTTCGTTTTCAAAATAGTAAAGACAAATGGATCGCTTTTATTGGATTACTGGAAGGCAGGCCTTATGAAATTTTTACAGGTTTGGTAGATGATGAAGACGGTATTTTGATTCCGCGTTGGGTTACTGAGGGACTAATTATCAAGAATAAAAATGAAGACGGAAATACCCGTTACGATTTTCAATATAAAAATACCCGAGGTTATAAAACCACTATCGAAGGGCTTTCTCATAAATTTAATCCGGAATATTGGAATTATGCCAAACTAATATCAAGTACATTACGACACGGAATGCCAATTGATAAAGTGGTGGAGCTAATTGGCAGTTTGCAATTAGACAGTGAATCTATTAATACCTGGAAAAATGGTGTATCACGTGCACTGAAACGCTATATCGTAGACGGAACTGAAGCCCGCGGACAGAAATGCAGCAATTGCAACTCAAGTAATCTTATTTATCAGGAAGGATGTCTTACTTGCAGTGATTGCGGTTCCTCTAAATGTGGTTAAGATTTAACCACTAAGTTTTTTTATTGTTAGGTTTTGCCACGAAGACGCTAAGACACAAAGTTTTTTTACTGCAAGGTTTTGCAACAAAGGCACTAGGACACAAAGTTTTTTTTTCTTGCCACGAAGACGCGAAGGCACAAAGTTTTTTTTACAATCTTTATGATTTAAGACTTTGTGTCTTAGTTCCTTCGTGGCATACTTTTTTTTAGCCAAAGCTAAATAGGGAATCTTTGTGCCTTACTGCCTTTGTGGCATCTAACCTGTTAAAATTCTTAGTGTCTTAGCGTCTTCGTGGCATTCTTTTTAAGTAAATATTTGCGCGTTTGTGGTATTTCTTTTTTTCACGTAGGGATTAGTTTATTAAAAGTAAAGAGCATCGATAAAATCCTATAAGCATTGCGCTGAAAGTATTTTTTGTAGATTGTTTGTTATGAAATATAGATAAAATTAGCTTATAATTGTACTGCTAACGCAAGATCAAAAAAACAGTTTTTATTTTGAAGTATTTAGTTCCTCTTTTTATACTACTATTTGGTTTTCCTCCATTAAGTTATGCTCAGGATAATCCAGTCAAATTCCTTGATATTTCTGATGGTTTGTCGAACAATTCTATAACTACAATTTTTCAGGACAACAACGGTTATATGTGGTTTGGAACTTATGACGGATTAAATCGTTATGATGGTTATAGTTTTAAAGTTTTTCGTAACCGAATCAATGATAAAAAATCACTGTTCTTCAATACAGTTTATAATATCGAAGGAGATGCTAAAAATAATATATGGGTAGGAGGTTCAAACGGTGTTTGCATTTACAATAAAACTACTGCAACATTTCATCCTGTACAATACACCATTTCTAATAAAAAAGCAGTTATTTTAAAGGATATTATTCATCAGATGCGTGCTGTTTCTGATAATTTGGTTTTGATTGCCTCTCAGAGCTTAGGGTTATTAGCTTTCGAAAATGGTTCTTTTGTCGGGAAACATATTGCGCTAAATATTCCGGGAAATCGCATCACAGTTAATGCTTATGACGCCATAGCGATTCAGGATGATAAAAAAAATAATCATGCCTGGATCTATATTAAAAATGTAGGGGTTTGCAGTTATAACTATAAATCTAAAAATTTGAAAGTCGTTTTTCCGCTTTCTAAAGAAGTAAAAGCAATGAAACTGGCTGCTGATGGGAATTTATTACTGGGAACAGATGAAGGACTTTTTCTGTTTAATACCAAATCAGGAGTGCTTTCTGAGAATTATTTTTCGACAAAATGCAATGTAACAGATCTTCTGGTAGACAGAAAGAAAGAAATCTGGATTGCAACAGACGGTTCAGGAATTTACAAAGTTATTGGTACAAATAAAAAAGCAGTTCCGGCTAATGCGATAAAAGACAACGAGCTTGCAAAAAGCAACTCCGTCTGGAGTTTATACGAAGACAGATCAGGTAATAAATGGTTTGGCTCATTGCGCGGAGGGATAAGTATGCTCAGCAATACGCCTAAATATTTTAAAAATATAAAATACAACTCAAAAGATCAGGTTGAAAACTTTATTTTGTCATTTTGCGAAGACGAAAAAAACAATGTATGGGTGGGTACAGATGGTGCAGGATTAAAATATTGGGACCGAAAAAACAATACATATACCAATTACAGTAATAAGCTCTCCAGTAAATTTATTACCAGCATTGTACGGGATCAAAATAATGATATCTGGGTTTCGACCTGGGCAGGCGGTGTAAATAAAATTAATCCAAAGAACAATTCGGTAACATCATATTCCTGTTATAATCCCACTACAAAACACATAGAGAAAAATATCTGGTTTGTTTACAAAGATTCACAGGCGAATATCTGGGCAAGCGCTACAAATGAGGGGGCCTTATATCTCTTTGACAGGCAAAAAAACAGTTTTACACTTTTTGATCCGTCGGTTACGAATTTGCAATGTATTACTGAAACCAGTGACGGAAAATTGTGGGCAGGAAATTATACGTCATTATTTTCTATCGAAAAAGCAACCCGAAAAATAAGTACAATTTCCATTGGAAATCCTGTAAGATATATTCACGAAGACAGGGATAAAAACCTTTGGCTAGGAACTCAGGAAGGCGGATTATTATTGTTTGACCGAAAAACAACTACTTTCAAAAGGTTAACAATAGACGACGGCTTGCCTTCTAATACAGTATTAAGGTTGCTGGAAGATAAAGAAGGAAATCTCTGGATAAGTACCTACAATGGTATTTGTAGATACGATAAAAAGAGAAAAACATTTCGTAATTTCTCTGTCAACGATGGCTTGCAAAGCAATCAGTTTAGTTTTAACGCCGGACTTAAACTCTCTACAGGAGAATTTTTGTTTGGAGGAATAAATGGTTTTAATGCCTTTTTTCCTGAAGCAATAAAAGGATTCAATCAGAAGAATAATATATTGTTATCTGATTTTTATGTCAACAATCAACCCATAGAAGAAAGCAAAAGTAACTTAGAATGGGATTCGGGTAAAATTAAAAAAGTGAGCCTGCCATATGATCAAACTACATTATCGCTTGAGTTTGTAGCTCTGGACTATAATAATGCCGACAAAATCAATTATGCCTATTACCTAGAAGGCTGGGATGAGCAATGGAATTATGTGGGTCAGGCCCGAAAAGCCAATTATGCCCGATTAACGGAAGGAAAATATACTTTTAAAGTAAAAACAACCAATTTTAAAGGAGGCTGGAACAAAGAAGTCAGCCTCATTACTATTGAAGTTTTACCACCATGGTACAGAACCTGGTGGGCCTATTCTTTGTATTTATTAGCAGGTATAGGAGCCGTTTTTGCATATCTGCAATACAATAAAAACAAAGAAAAACTAAAATACAAAGTTAAAATAGCCGAACTCGAAAGCAAGAAAGAAAAAGAAATTGCAGAGAAACAGTCCTCTATGTTTACCTATATCTCTCATGAGTTTAGAACGCCGCTTTCGTTGATTATAAATCCTTTGAAAAAAGCGGTTCAGAAAGAAAGTGTCGAAAACGGATCTTCGGGAAGTGATTTGGCGATTGCGCATAGAAATGCCAGAAGACTTTTGAGTCTGGTAGATCAGCTATTGCTTTTTAGAAAAGCCGAAAATGATGCAGATTCATTGAGATTATCGCCTATAAATGTTAATAACCTTTGCAATGAAGTGTACCAATGTTTTGTCAATCAGGCAAAAGATAAAAGTATTCGATATCATTTTCTGATTCCGGATCATGAAATTGTGATCATTGGCGATTATGAAAAAATCGAAATTTCGTTGTTCAATTTAATGTCCAATGCTTTTAAGTACACACCAATTGGCGGAGAAATAAATCTTAGACTAACGGAAAACGATCACGAAATTTACTTAGAAATTTCGGATAACGGAGACGGAATCGACCAAAAAGATATTGAGGTAATTTTTGAAAAATTCAAACAAGTAAAATCAAAAGTTTCAATAGGTACAGGTTTTGGAATTGGACTTTATATTGTTAAATATTTTGTAGACAAACACAAAGGAACTGTAAGCTGTAGCAGTGAAATAGGCAAAGGAAGTATTTTTAAACTGACGTTCCTTAAAGGAGACAGTCATTTTGATAATATTGAGATTACAAATGAAGTTCCGCAACGAAGTCAATTATTTGATGAATTAATGATCGATGATTCAGAAGAGAGTATTCAGCTTTCGAATACTTCGATTTCAGAGCAGGATTTCCAGAAAATTATGCTTACTGAAAAACGAACGGTTTTAATTATTGATGATAATGTTGAAATAAGAGCTTATCTTATCAAACTGTTTTCAGATTCTTATATCGTTTACAGTGCTCAGAACGGAGAAGAAGGTTTAAGGCTCACCAATAAGCACATGCCCGATTTGGTTATTAGCGACATCACAATGGAAGAAATGGACGGCTTGGAATTGTGTCGAAAAATAAAGGAAAATAATGCATTATCCCATATTCCGGTTATTTTATTAACGGCATCAAAAAATCCGGAAACCCATCTTCAGGGAATCAACGACGGGGCTGATGATTATATTACCAAACCTTTTGATGATGATATATTAGTCGCTAGGGTAGAATCATTATTAAGAAACCGAAGCAATTTGCGTACTTATTTCTTAGATAGCATAACGCTTAAAGAAAACACTCAAAAAGTACCACAGGAATATCAGGAAATCCTGAAAAAGTGTATTGATATTGTAGAAGCCAACATTCATAAAAGAGATTTTACGATTAAAAACTTTGCCCTTGAAATGGGCATGAGCCATAGAACGTTATACACAAAAATTAAAATCATCTCCGGACAGACTTTAAATGCTTTTATTCGTTCGGTTAGAATTCGAAGAGCGGCAATGTTAATGCTTACTGAAGATATCAATATTACTCAGGCTAGTGCCGAAGTTGGCTTTGAAGATCCTAAATATTTCAGACAGCAGTTTGTAAAACTCTTTGGAATGACACCTTCAGAATACATAAAAAAATACAAGAGTTCTTTCAACTCGGATCTTAATGTTATTAAATAATAATGTTGTCATTTTTGATAGCGATAATGAAAATCAATTTCATGTTTTTTTAAATGAATTAATTCATTCTACGCATTTCAAATACCCAATCTTGTCATTTCGATTTCTATGATAAAACAAAATCTTTTTTTTCAGGAGCTAATCCAGCTATCTGCTCCAATCTTTTGTTCCGAAACCCGGAACAAAAGGATTTCCACTTCTATCGGGGCTAGGGAAATCATGTTCATAAGAATGTTTTCGTTTAATATTTCATTTCGACAAGATTTGATCACAATCTTGTTCATTTCGACCGAAGAGAGACTCGAGCCGATAGCGAACAGACAAAGTAAATCACACTCGTAATTCCACAAAAACTGACGATTCTCTTTGCTGAATTTGTAATGCGATTTACTTTGTCTGTCCGCTATCGAGTCTCCCTTCGATCGAAGATGACAACAGAACTCTCGGTATGATAAAGAGGTACTCAAAGAAACCGCAAACGTTTTAGAATTGAAGATGCTGTTTTATTTCGTGATTGCATATAATTCAAAAATAAGTAGTTATTTTTTTGTACTCCTTAATTTTTAATCCAAAATAATAGTTAATTACAATTTTGACCTCCTTTTTTTTCCATTTTACCCCTCCTTAAAAGTGTTAATTAGACATTTCTTTGCAGTGATAGTTAATCATTTAAGTGGTTTACTATTCATTGAATAAGTGTTTTTGTTTTAAGATAAGTTTTGTCTTTTTAAGGAATTGAGCCTTCTTTAAAATAGGTTAGTAAGAGTTGGTTTTACCTACATACTTATCAAACCCGCAGTGAAGGCTGCGGGTTTAAAATAAAGAGTTATTCAATTAGATAATTAATGTAGTTGTTCAATTTGTCAATTAAAAAATTAGCACAGTTTTTATTATCAAATTATCTAATTGACACATTATGACATTATCACATTTACTAATTATAAAACCATTAACCAAACCCAATAATATGAAAAGAATCAGATAATCAATGTTATTCTGTTTTCCCTAAATGCAGAAGCAATAATAACCACACAAAGTAACCTTCATGATTAATACCACGATCACTTTTAGAATAAACTAACTAACCAACCTTAAAAATCAAAAAATGAAAAAAAATGTATTTTTATTTTTTCTTGCTGTTTTTGCTGTCCTTACTGGATGTCAAAATAATGAATCTGGTTTTCCAAGTTCTGATAATCCTACTGTTGTTGTATCAACAAAGGAAATTTACGGAGCACCAAGTAGAAAATTTGAAATTAAAGCCGCTTTGGCTGATGATTTGGGATTACAAAGCGTGAGAATTCAAATCCCGGAATTAGCATTGGATAAAGTCATTGCTTTTGCAACAGATCCCTTACTGACAAAGTATGATTTGAGCTATTTCTTCGAAGTTCCTGCTAACAAAGGAACCTCAGAAGCTTTCAAAATAAAACTGACTATTACCGATGTGTCAGGTAATGCAATTGATGAAGAGATCAATTTACGTCTTGACGGAGAATTTGCTGCACCATCTATCACCATGATTACTCCAAAAGAAGGAGCCGTAATTTTATTGTCGACCAGTAATAAAATGCCTGTGAATTTTGTTGTAAATGACGATTCAGGAATCGATTATATTCAAATTCAATGTGCTGCTTTAGGTATCGACGAAAAAGTGCAATTAACAGATGCGCCTCAATCGTATAGCTTTAGTAAAATCTACACATTACCTGTAACGGCTGATAATTATGTATTAACCATTACGGCGAAAGACAAATTTGCGATTCCAAATACAGGAACATTAAACGTAAATGTTGTTGCTACAAATGAATATCCGGCAATTTATCTGTGCGATCAGCCAAAAGGCACTAACCTTACTACTGATGCAGTGGGTGTACCCATGTATTTTCATGATAAAAACGGACAAGATTTCGAATTTAAATATTATACGGATAAAGACAATAAGGAAATTTATTTCTTAGGTCAGGAATCTGATTTCGCCCCTCATTGTTTTGGATTAAATCCTTTAGGAGAATTAGTGGATGATGTTGCTTCGACACCAATTATTTTACCAACCAAAGGATATTATGTAATCAAAGTAAATCCGAATACCCTAAAATATACTGCAACCAAATATACGCCTTCAAGCAAAGTCTGGGCTGATGTTGCTAACGGATTATGGCATGACGAAGAAGCAAAAAGAAAACCTTTTGTGAGTGTTTGCGGGGCCGGAATTCAGGGGGCTGACTGGGATACCTGGACAGCATGGGCTCAGACAGGATTACACCTGGCTAATAACCCAAATAACCCGTACCAATTAGTTGGAGAGTATACTTTGACAGGTACTATGGAAGCGACTTTTACCGGTCAATGGTGGAGTCCGTCCTGGAGATTAATCAAAAATGGTATTGCTACAATGTCACCGGGAGAAAACGGAAACGGTAAATATCCGGCAGCTCCGGGAGTTTACAAAGTAGTGTTGGATACGGAATTGGAGAGAGTCTTTATCACAAAAAAATAGTTGTTATAGTGCTATAACATTTAATTAAAAAATATCGTAAGATGAAATATAGATTTATATGGTTATTTATTGTCCTGTTGTGCAGCGTCGCAACATTTGGACAAATAACAGTAAAAGGAACTGTTAAGGATAAAGGCAATGTGCCAATTCCGGGAGTGAACGTAGCAGTAAAAGGAACTGCTACAACAGGAGCTACAGATTTCGATGGTAATTTCACCATCTCTGTTCCTAGTAATAATGCTCAGATTGAATTTTCTTTTATTGGTTTTGCCAATAAAACAGTTGCTGTTGGGGACAAAACAGTTCTTAATATTACCCTTGAGGAATCCAGTCAGGTTCTTGATGAGATTGTTGTGGTAGGTTATGCTGCCGTAAAAAAGAGCGATGTAACCAGTTCTATTTCTTCGATAAAAGGAAAAGAACTTCAAACGATGACTGTAGGTAATGTTGCCGAATCTTTGCAAGGTAAAGTTGCGGGGGTTCAGGTTACAGGACAAGGTGGTCCGGGAGCGCAGCCAAGAGTTTTAATTCGCGGTATCTCGACTGTAAATCTTAGTACAGATCCGCTTTATGTGATTGATGGAATTCCGATGGGAACAAGCATTAACTTTTTAAGCAACAACGAAATCGAGTCTATGGAGGTTCTAAAAGATGCCTCTGCAAGTGCTATTTACGGTTCACGTGCTTCTAACGGAGTTATTTTGATTACGACCAAAAAAGGTAAAGCAGGAAAAACCAGATTCAATTTTGATATGAGCTCGGGTATGCAAATTATGAACAATCCTTATAATATGGCCAATGCCCAAAGCTACGCTACCATTATCAATAAGGCATATAATAATTCAGGTTATGCTGATTATTTGCCAAACCCGTCTCAGTACAATGGAAAAACGACAGACTGGTGGAAAGCGGGAATCAAGTCCGGTGCACCTGTAACCAATGCTTCGCTTGGAGTTAGCGGGGGTTCTGACACACATACCTATTCGATAAGTTTAAACTATTATAACTCAGAATCTATTTATGAAGTTGGTGGATGGGAAAGAATCACGATGAGAATCAATAATGATTTTAAATTCTCAGATAAATTCTCCGCGGGAATTACCTTAAATCCTCGTTATGAAACTTGGGGCGCTCCTAATAACTGGGCTGATTTTGATAAAATTGATCCAATTACGCCAATTTATAAGCCGGCAGATCAATTAACTGGTTTAGAAAATGAATACAGCATTTATGCACGTTCTCCGTCTTATGTTTGGAATCCTGTTGCAGCCGTAAAACGTTATGATGATTTTACAGATCAGTACAACTTAAATACAAATGGATATTTACAATATCAGCCTATCAAAGGGTTGGTGATTCGTACGCAGGCTTCTATTGAAGTGGGAGATAAAACACAAAGCATTTTCAAACCTGATTTTGTAATTGATGCAGCGCATGAAAAAGCGGAGATTAATAGTGTAGAAAGAACAAACACGACAAATGTAGACTGGACATGGCAAAATACTGCTACTTATACCAGATCATTTGCCGGGAAGCACAATGCCTCTTTAATGATTGGTAACACCATGGAAGAGTACAATGGCAATGATCTTTGGGGATACGGAGAAGGTGTTCCTAACAATTCAGAAGAGATGCGAGAAGTAAATGCTGCTACCAAAAACCGTAATAGTAAGGGAAACAGCTGGTCGAATTCATTGATGTCTTACATTTCGCGTTTTTCTTATAACTATGACAATAAATATTATTTCACAGGGACTTTCAGACGTGATGGTTCTTCTAAATTCATGACCAATAACAAATGGGCAAATTTCCCTTCCGCTTCTGTTTCATGGAGAATTTTAAACGAAGGATTTATGGAACCTGCAAAAGAGGTATTAAGTGATTTAAGATTCAGGGCAGGTTGGGGTAAAGTAGGTAATCAGGGTTTACCTGCAGCGGTTTATCAATCGAATATAGGGCAGGGATTTTATCCAATAGGAGGTATTATTGCAGATACTTCATTCCCGTCCTCAATGGCAAACAAAGACATTAAATGGGAAACTGTTGAAGATATCAGTTTTGGACTTGATTTTGGATTCTGGAAAAACAAACTTTCAGGATCTTTAGAGTACTATCAAAAGAAAACAAATGATATGTTGTTCAAAAAACAATTTCCAACCTATAGTGGTTTTCCTGATTATTCGACAATCTGGACAAACGTAGGTTCAATGCAATCCAGCGGTATCGATTTGTTGGTTTCATATAAAGACAAAAAAGGAGACTTTAGTTATGGAGTAGATGTAACTTTTACCACAGTAAACGTAGAAATGCTTTCATTGTCCTCTGAAGGAGAAAGACTTTACGGAGCAGGAAACAGAACATTGACCGTAAAAGGGGAACAACCAGGATATTTTTACGGATATGTAGCGGACGGATTATTCCAGAATCAAACACAATTGAATGCTCATACAGACGAGCACGGAACAAAATTACAGCCGTATGCTCAGGTTGGGGATATCCGTTTTAAAGATGTGAACGGTGACGGAAAAATAGACGATAAAGACCGTACAAAAATTGGTTCTCCATGGGCAGATTATAATGTTGGTCTAAATCTGACTTTTGCCTACAAGCAATTTGATTTGGTAGCGAATTTCTATTCAAGTATTGGCAATGATATCGTCAACGAAAACATTAAAGATTTATACAACGGTGCAAGCTTAACAAATAAAGTAAGCGGATTAGAGCAAATGGCATGGCATGGCGAAGGAACTTCCAATTACGTTCCGCGTTTGTCTAAAGACGATAACAATGAAAATTTCACAAAATTCTCTTCTTTTTATGTTGAAGATGGATCTTTTGTTCGCATGAAAAATTTACAGTTTGGATTTTCATTCTACAATAAATTTGGTTTAGATAAATTGAGAATCTCATTGTCAGGACAGAACTTATGGACCTGGACAAAATATACCGGAGTAGATCCTGAAGTTGCAGGTGGTGATGAGAAAAAAGATGACAGAGTGAAAGGGTCAGGTTTTGGAGGATGGAATTATCCGGTTCAGCCAACCATTTTGATGGGACTTAATGTAGCATTTTAATAAAAAACAACATGAAAAAAACGATATTATCAATACTAGCTTTTTCTCTAATTGCAGTTTCATGCAGTGATTTTATTGAAAAAGACCAAAGAGGAACTCAAACTTTAGAAAACTACTTTAAGACCGCACAGGAATGTGAAAACTATGCCAATGAATTAACACAAAGATTATTACTGGCAAAGGATTGGTATGCTTTGGTTGCACCAAGAGTGACCAACGAAATGTCTACCGATGATGCCTGGATGGGAAACACAGGACAGGATAATAGTGCACACAGACCAGCTTCGCAATATTTGATTACACCGGATAATATGGGAGATATGAACAGTATTTATACAGCGCATTATTACACCATTCAATCGGCAAATATTGGTTTAGAGAAAATGGCGGTTTCGCCAATTTCTGATGCTCAGAAAAATCAGTATATGGGCGAATCCTTATTTGTTCGTGCGTATTGTTATTATGAATTAGTGAACCTTTTTGGAGCGATTCCTTTGTATACAAAATCACTTGGAACCGCAGATTTAAAACTCCAACGCAGTCCTGCTGTAGAAGTTTACGCTCAAATTGAAGCTGATCTTAAAGAATCTGCTTCAAAATTAGAAAATACTCCCGTAGCAAGAAACGGAAGAATCAATAAATGGGCGGCTTATGCTTTATTGGCACGTGTTTCCTTATTTCAGGAAAAATGGGCAGAAGCCAGATTGTACTCCAACAAAGTAATTACAGAAGGGCCTTTTGCTTTAGAAACGGATTTCATTAATATCTGGAATGTGAACAATCATAACGGTGTTGAATCTATTTTAGAAGCGCAATCTTCATCTGTACAAGACAAAGATTTGGGAGCTGCTTTACCAACTTTGGCAGGGGCCAGAGGAGAAGACAAGAAAAATTTTCCAAGTAATGATACCAAGGATGTTCTTGATGGATGGGGATGGTGTATGCCAACCAGCGATCTTGAAAATGCCTACCTTTCTGAAAATGATATAATTCGCCGCAGAAGTACCATTACAAAATGGGGAGAAGCCGCTTACGGTGATGAGGTTTTAAACCCGACCCATAAATTCAGTTTAAATGATAATAAATCAGGACGTATTATTCGTAAATATTATATCCCTGTAGCTACGCGCCGTGCGTTAGATAAAAAAGACAATCATTTACCATTGAATATTCCGTTGATTCGTTTGGCAGAGATGTATTTAACTAGAGCAGAAGCAAGTTATCATACTGGAGCAGATGCTTTGGGAGATATCAATATTATCAGAGCCCGTGTAAAATTGGATCCTAAAACTGGATTATCAGGACCAACATTACTGCGACAAATCTACAAAGAACGTCGTCTGGAACTGGCTTTCGAAGGATTGCGTTTGTTTGACATCCGTCGTGAAAAAGATCCCAATACAGGAAGACCGGTTATCGAATCCTTAATGGGGCCTAACGGAACTTTTGTACAATACAATCTAAGTTCTACAGATCCTTATGAAACAACCAATTTAAGGGAACCTCAGGATAAAGGAATCAATTTTAATCCTGCAAAACACTTATTGTGGCCAATACCACAGTTAGAAATTGATTTAAGTGGAGGAGTAATAACTCAAAACCCTAATTATTAAAATGAGATTAATAAACAATAATAAAGTAAGTCTGCTATGTGCAGGCTTACTTTTAGCTAACTTATTTTTAGTAAGCTGTGATTCAGAAAACAACGGAAATTCAGATACTGAGAATACTACAGCTGAATTGAGTATTAATCTGGATGCCAATCTTCAAACGATGGAAAGCTTTGGCGCTTCTGATGCGTGGCAATGTAATTTTATTGGTAAAAATTGGCCTTCGGATAAAAAAAATAAAATCGCCGATTTACTATTCAGTAAGGAGCTTGATGCAGAAGGAAATCCAAAAGGAATTGGATTATCATTATGGCGTTTCAATCTTGGTTCAGGAAGTGCAGAACAAGGCGAAGCAAGTGATATTACAGATGAGTGGCGACGTACAGAATGTTTTACCACTGATGGAATTAGCTATAATATGAACAAACAAGCCGGTCAGGTTTGGTTTATGAAAGCAGCCAGAGAACGTGGTTTAGAGAAATTGCTGGCTTTCGCCAACAGTGCGCCGGTGTATTTAACACAAAACGGAAAAGCACATGCATCGATTAAAGAGTTTTATAATCTAAAAGATGGAAAATGGTCAGATTTAGCTGATTTCTGGACCACTTCTTTAGATAAACTAAAATCAGAGCAAGGTTTAACAATCGATTATGTATCTCCGTTTAATGAGCCACAATACGAATGGGACGGTTCAGGACAAGAGGGTTCGCCGGCAACCAATACTAATATCTACAGTTTTGTAAAAGTTTTATCTCCAAAATTACAGTCAAAAGGATTGAGTTCTGAGATTGTAGTAGGAGAAACAGCCGCTTACGAGCATTTATATAAAACCGTTTCAGGTAAAGAAAGCAGATCGAATCAAATCGATTATTTCTTTGGGGTAAATTCGGCTAAAAATATTGCAGGATTACCCAACGTAAAGAAAACCATTTCAGGACACAGCTATTGGCAGGCATGGCCTTTGACAGAATTGGTATATTCAAGACAATTGGCTGGAACAAAAACGCAATCAGTGGCAGGTTTAAGCCTTTGGTCATCAGAGTATTGTGTTTTAGAAACTCCGGGAACAACTGAATTACCGGGTGGAGCAGGTCCGGGAAGGGATCTTGGGATTCAGACCGCACTTTGGACTGCACGTATTATTAGCACTGACATTGCTGTTGGGGGAGTTTCGTCATGGCAATGGTGGACGGCGATTAGCCGTGGAGATTATAAAGACGGATTAATTCATGTTGATGACGGTTCAAGCAACGGAGCAGGAAATGCGGATTATTGCAAAAACGACGGTTATGTCAGAGATGCTAAAACACTTTGGGCTTTAGGAAACTTCTCGTTTTTCGTAAAACCAGGAATGGTAAGAGTTCAGGTTCCAAGCGTAGATAATGCCACTTCGGTGAATGGTGTAATGATAACTGCATACAAAGATGCCGCAACAAAAAAATTAGTAGTTGTAGCAGTTAACGTTGGCAAATCGGGAAAAGCCTATAAAATGAATCTTTCAGGTGGTGCTTTAACAGATAATAAACTAACGCCTTATACAACTTCTGACGCCTTGAGTTTGAAAAAAGGAACTGCTGTAGAGGCTACTAATTTTGAAATTCCGGCCAGGTCAATTGTGACTTATGTGGGGAGTTATAAATAAGAGTAAAAATTAACCGCAAGGACACAAAGAAAGACCGCAAAAGTTCGCAAAACTGATAATAAACTTTGCGAACCTTGCAAAAACTTAGCGCGCTAGCGGTTGAAAAACAAAAAGAATAAATGAGAAAAGTATACATCTCGCTTTTATTGGTCATGGGTTCGCTGTCATATGCACAGCGAACCGTAACCATTAGCACGGATAATGTAGTGCAAACCATGGATGGTTTTGGTGGTTCTGATGCCTGGAGATGCCAGTTTGTAGGTAAAAATTGGCCGGATCAAAAAAAGAATGCTATGGCAGATTTGCTTTTTAGTAAAGAAATTGACGCACAGGGAAATCCTAAAGGAATCGGGCTTTCGATCTGGAGATTTAATCTGGGATCAGGAAGCACAGAACAAGGCGAAAAAAGTAAAGTTTCAGACCAATGGAGAAGAAGTGAATCTTTTCTGCAAGCTGACGGAACTTACGATTTCAATAAACAAGAAGGACAAAGATGGTTTTTGCAAGCGGCGAAAAAACGTGGTGTCGAAAAATTCCTGATTTTTACCAATAGTCCGCCGGTTTATATGACCAGAAACGGATTATCATTTGCAAGTCAAAAGAATAAACTGAATCTAAAAGACGGTGCAATTCCAAAATTTACCGATTTTTTAGTTCAAAGTATTCAGGGTTTGGAAAAGAAAGAAGGAATTAAATTTGACTATATAAGTCCAATTAATGAACCACAATGGGAGTGGATGCCAAAAGACGGCGATACCAATAGCCAGGAAGGAACTCCGGCTACGAATCAGGAAATTTATGATTTGACCAAATCACTTTCAGGAAAACTCAAAGCCAATAAAATGAGTACAGAAATCGTCATTGCTGAAGCCGCCCAAATCGATTATTTATATGAAAATGTAAATAACGAAAACCGCGACAAGCAAATCGATTATTTCTTTGGAAAAACAAAAACAAACGTTTCAAAATTACCGAATGTAAAAACCGTTATTTTAGGACACAGTTATTTTACTACCTGGCCAATCGAGAAACAAGTTTTAAGCCGAAAATTAATTGCAGCGAACATTAAACAAAATCCGGGACTAAAATATTGGCAGTCTGAATATTGTATCTTAGAAAATCCCGGAGAAGCAGAGATTCCGGGAGGCTCAGGAGGAGGCAGGGATTTAGGAATGCAAACCGCTTTGTTTGTAGCACGTTTGATTCATAATGATATTGCCGTTGCCAATGCCGCTTCGTGGCAATGGTGGACATCGATCACCCGAGTAGATTATAAAGACGGTTTGATTTATCTCGACGATGGCAAAAGCAACGGAGGAACAGCGCCGGATTATGTGAAGAATGACGGTGAATTTCACGATTCAAAATTGCTTTGGGCTTTAGGAAATTATTCTTTGTTCGTACGTCCAGGAATGCTGAGAGTCGATATTCCCAACCAAAATGATCTTGAGGCTGCAAAAGATGTAATGTTAACCGCTTACAAAGATGTCGAAAACAAAAAGCTAATCGTAGTTGCCATAAATTGTGGGAAATCAGCCCAAAAATACAAGTTTGACTTATCGAAAGGAGTAATAAAAAATGATGTATTTACGCCTTATACAACTTCTGATACTTCAAATTTAAAAAGAGGAAATAGCCAGAAAATCGATAATCTCGAAATTCCCGCAAAATCGATAGTGACTTTTGTGGGGGAGATGGAGTATTAGTTTTCAGTCATAGTTCAAACTTGAAACTTGAAACTTGAAACAAAAAAATAACAACTAAAAAATAACAAAAGCTTAGCAACTTAGAACCTTAAAAAAAAATGTTTAAAAAAAAGATCTTACTACCCGTATTTCTCTTTTCGTGTTTGTCTGCATTCAGTCAGATCTCGTTTGGAGATTCAAAGAAAATCAATAACAACTGGAAGTTCAATCTTCAGGATACTCCGGAGGCTCAAAAACAAGCTTACGACGATAGCAAATGGCAATCAGTAAGTGTACCGCATGACTGGAGCGTAAAAGGACAATTGAGCCCAACTTTGGCAAGTTGTACCGGTTACTTGCCCGGCGGAATTGGCTGGTACCGCAAATCGGTTACGATTCCTCAAAATAAAACAGGCGAAAAAGTATATTTATATTTTGAAGGAGTGTACAACAGAAGCGAAGTTTTTATCAACGGGCATTCATTAGGGAAACGTCCAAATGGTTATATTTCTTTTGCTTATGATGCCACGCCGTATGTAAAATATGGTGGAGAAAACACCATTTCGGTTCGTGTAGATCACAGTCAGAGTGCTGATTCAAGATGGTACACAGGATCAGGAATTTATCGTGATGTCTGGTTGGTATATTCAAATCCGGTTCATATTGCACAATGGGGAGTTTATGCCTATCCTGAAGTAAAAAAAGGAAGAGGAACGTTGAATGTGGAGGTTGAGGTAGAAAATGGTTCAGCTGTAAAATCAACTCTTACCGTTATCAATGAACTGATCTCAAAAGACGGAAAATCTGTTGAAAAATCTTCTACTAAAGTAGACGTTGCTGCGAACAAAAACGAAAAAATCTCGACTAAAATAAATGTAAAAGATCCACAATTATGGGATTTAGAAAATCCGAATTTATATCAGCTTAAAACAACTGTTTTCAAAGACGGAAAACTAATAGATGAAACGGTTACGAAAACAGGTTTCAGAGATTTCAAATTCGATTCCAACAATGGTTTTGCATTAAACGGAAAATGGATGAAGATGAAAGGGGTTTGTTTACACCATGACGCAGGAGTTTTAGGATCTGCAGTACCAAGAGAAGTTTGGGAAACAAGATTGAAAACACTAAAAGAAATAGGTGTAAATGCCATTCGTACGAGCCACAATCCGCAAGCCCCGGTTTTCTACGAACTTTGCGATGAGTTAGGATTATTGGTTTTAAACGAAGCTTATGATGAATGGGAATTCCCAAAACGTAAATGGCTGGAAGGCTGGAATTACGGAACTCCGGGATTCGAAGGCACGTTTGATATTTTTGCAGACTACGGCGAAAAAGATCTTGAAGATTTTGTGCGCCGTGACAGAAACCATCTTTCGGTTTTTGCATGGAGTATTGGTAATGAAGTAGATTATCCAAATGATCCGTATTCTCATCCGGTTCTGGACAAAGGAAAAGAAGGTTTTGGACAAGCGGCTTATGGCGGTTATAAAAAAGATGCTCCGGATGCGATGCGTCTTGGAGTAATTGCAAAACGTTTGGTTGCTGCAGTAAAAAAATACGATGAATCACGTCCAACAACTGCAGGCTTAGCGGGTGTTGCGATGTCGAACGAAACAGAATATCCAGGAGTTTTAGACATTACAGGATACAATTATACCGAAAGTAAATACCAATCAGATCACGAAAAATATCCAAACAGAGTTATTTTTGGAAGTGAAAATGTGCACGATATGGAACCTTGGTTGGCGGTAAAAAACAACAAACATATCTTCGGTCAATTCTTATGGACAGGGATCGATTATTTAGGAGAATCAGGAAGATGGCCTTCAAGAGGATTTTATTCAGGATTGGTTGATTTTGCGGGAGTAATCAAACCTAGAGGATATTTCCGTCAGTCACTTTGGTCAGATAAACCAATGACTTATGTCGGAACTTATCCATTAAAAGATGTAAAAGATATTTCTAAAGATGCATGGGCCATCTGGAATTATACTCAAGGTGAAAAAATCCGAGTAGTAGTGTATACCAATGCAGCAAAAGCCCGTTTAGAATTAAACGGAAAAGTAGTTGGTGAGACAAAAGCATACGACCAAAAAACAGGAATTATCTATTGGGATATTCCATTTGCTGCAGGAAAATTGGAAGCGGTTGGTTTAAGCAAAGATGATAAGGAAGTAAGCAGATATTCGATTACAACAACTCAACAACCTGTTGAATTGGCAATTGCAGATAAAAACATCATCATTACAAAAGACAAAGGAGTTGCTAAAATCATGGTTCAGGTTCAGGATCAAAATGGTTTGCCGGTAATGCTTTCAGACAATGAAGTAACGTGTACTATCACCGGTCCCGGAGTTTTATTAGGACTGGAAGCTGGAAACAACAGCGATATGACGGATTATACTGATAACGTTCAGAGAGTGTATCACGGTCATATTGCAGCCTATATTCAGGCAACCGGAGAAGCGCAGCCGATAAAAGTAACGTTTACAAGTCAATGGTTAAAACCGGTTGAGGTTACGATAAATGTAAAATAAGAAAATGGGAACCGAAGACCTAACAGGTTTTTAAAACCTGTTAGGTCTAATCAATGCAATGTTATAAATAATTAATCTGTTCACATTTTTTGTTAAGCGACAGGTTAATTGTATATACCATTCAAAAGTTTATTATATTTAAAATGTAGTATTCACATTTATTCAGATTGACATGAAAATAAAAAATACAATTGCGCTTGCGATAGGAGTTGTTTTAGTATCGGTTTCAACCCAGGCACAAACGACAACATTCAAAAAAGGCGAATTCAAACAATGGGCACAAACGCCTCCAATGGGTTGGAATAGCTGGGATTGTTATGGTTCGACTGTCGAAGAACACGAAGTAAAAGCCAATGCCGATTATATGGTAAAAAACCTAAAAAAGTTTGGTTGGGAATATGTTGTGGTTGACATCAGATGGTTTGTAGAAAATGACAAAGCAGGAGGATACAACCAGAAAGATCCGCGTTATGTAATGGATCAGTACGGAAGATATCTACCTGCGCTAAATCGTTTTCCATCAGCAAAAGACGGACAAGGATTTAAACCTTTAGCAGATTATATTCACAAGAAAGGATTGAAATTCGGAATTCACATCATGCGTGGAATCCCTAAAAAAGCGGTTGAAGACAAATTGCCAATAAAAGGAGCAAACGGAATCACAGCGGATCAAATCTATACGACAGCCTTGCAGTGCGAATGGTTAAGAGACAATTATACTATTGTAGCCGATAAACCCGGAGCACAGGAATATTATGATTCATTATTTGAATTATATGCACAATGGGGCGTAGATTTTATCAAGATTGATGATTTATCAAGACCATATCACGAAGGAGAAATCAACTTAATCAGAAATGCGATTGACAAATGCGGACGTAAAATCGTACTGAGCACATCACCGGGAGAAACTCCTATAGAAGCCGCTGCGCACGTAACAAATCATGCAAACATGTGGCGTATGGTTGATGATGTTTGGGACACTTGGCCACACATTACACATTTGATGAGTGTTGCTCAAAAATGGTACCCTTATATTGCACCCGGAGCATGGCCGGACTGTGATATGATTCCGTTAGGGCGTATCTCGTTAAGAGGAGAACGTGGAGAAGACAGAATGTCCCGTTTGACCAAAGATGAACAATATACACTGATTACTTTCTTCAATATCTTTAAGTCTCCTTTGTTTTTTGGTGGAGATTTACCAAGCAACGATGCTTTTACCTTATCATTATTAACCAATAAAGAAGTGGTAAAAATGCACAAAGAAAGTACAGATGTACAACAGCTTTTTCAGAAAGATGGAAAAATTGCCGTGATCTCAAAAAATCTTAAAGACGGCAGTGTTTATTTGGCATTATTCAATATCTCAGATACTGCAACAGAAAATATTTCAGTAAATCTTTCTGACCTTGGAATTTCGGGTTCGGTTCAGGTTTCTAATCTATGGACGGGTGAAAAATCAAATATTGCGTCGGCAGCGATTTCAGCAACACTTAAACCGCACAGTTCAGTTTTATACCAATTAAAAAGTAAAAAATAATGAAAAAAATACAGTTTAGCCTCGGATTATTTTTAGTGTTTTTTACTTTATTACAAGCGCAGAATACACCAAAAGGAACACCGCCTGCTATTGCAGATAAAGATTTAACCGCTTACTTGTTCGTTTATTTTACAGGAAATAATGTCGAAGAAGAAGCAGTACATTACGCCGTTAGTGCTGATGGATATCATTATTATCACCTGAACAATAATAAACCTGTTATTGATAGTAAAACGATCAGCTCAACGGGAGGCGTTCGTGATCCTCATATTTTACGTGGCGATGATGGTAAAACTTTTTATATGGTTTTAACTGATATGACTTCGTCAAAAGGCTGGGACAGTAATCGAGCCATGATTTTACTAAAAAGTACAGATCTTGTCAATTGGGAGAGTAGTTTGGTTAACATTCAAACGGCTTTTACGGGAAATGAAAATTTAAAACGAGTTTGGGCACCACAAACCATTTATGATGCAAAAGCAGGAAAGTATCTTGTCTACTTTAGTTTGCAATATGCCGGAGGTCCGGATAAAATTTATTACGCTTATGCAAATAAGGATTTCACAGCATTAGAAAGTGCTCCGAAACTTTTATTTGTACCAAAGTCTGAAAGAGCGTGTATTGACGGAGATATTATTGAAAAAGATGGAGTATATCATCTTTTCTATAAAACCGAAACGGAGAAAGCAGGAATAAAAGTAGCCACAACAACGGATCTAACATCTGGAAAATGGGTTGAAAATGACAATTACCTGCAACAAACAAAAGATGGAGTTGAAGGTTCAAGTGTTTTTAAACTCAATAACTCTGATGATTATATTTTAATGTATGATGTCTATACAAAAGGAAAATATCAGTTTACAAAAACGAAGGATCTTGAAAATTTTACGGTAATTGACAACGATATTTCAATGGATTTTAATCCGCGTCACGGAACAATTTTGCCAATTACCAGATCTGAATTAAAAAAGCTTACTGCGAAATGGAGAATGCCTGAAAAATTTCCAAAATTAAATAATAATCCGGTTTTAGAAGGTTATTATGCAGATCCTGAGATTTTATATTCAAACAAAACGAAGAAATATTATATCTATCCAACAAGTGATGGATTTGATGGATGGTCGGGAAATTATTTCAAAACTTTCTCATCAGATAATTTAACAGATTGGAAAGACGAAGGAATTATCGTGGATCTTAGAAAAGATGTAAGCTGGGCCAATCGAAATGCCTGGGCACCTTGCATTACAGAGAAAAAAATAAAGGGAAAATACAAGTATTTTTATTATTTCACAGCAGCCCAAAAAGTTGGCGTTGCATCATCTGATAATCCAACCGGACCTTTTACAGACAGCGGAAAAGCTTTGGTAAACACCAGGCCTGAAGGGATAAAAGACGGTCAGGAAATTGACCCGGATGTTTTTACAGATCCTAAAACAGGAAAAAGTTATTTGTATTGGGGCAATATGTACATGGCTGTAGCCGAATTGAACCCTGATATGGTTTCGATCAAAAAAGGAAGTACAAAAGTGATCAAAGTAGATAAGACATATCGCGAAGGAACATATGTACTATATAGAAACGGGCAATACTATTTTTTATGGAGTGAAGACGATACCAGAAGCCCAAATTATAAAGTGAGATACGGAATTTCGAAATCGCCTTTGGGACCAATTGAGATTCCGGAAAACAATATCGTCATACAAGGAAATTCAGCTGAGGGTATTTATGCAACAGGACATAACTCAGTTTTGCAATTACCCAATAAAGACGAATGGTATATTGTTTACCATCGATTTTCCTACCCAACGGGAATAAAAATGGGTGATGCCGGAGGTTTTCATCGTGAAGTTTGCATAGACAAACTAGAGTTTAATCAGGATGGAACTATAAAACAAGTGGTTCCGACACATACTGGAGTGAATGCAATAAAATAATTGATTTTGGTCAATAAAAGTAAGGGCTGTTTCTATTCAAAGAAACAGCCCTTTTTTATGCTATAACTTTATTTATACTGTCTGATCGTCTGTAGTGGCATCAGGTGCATTTTTCTTTACAGATTCAATTCCGTTTTCTCTTGCCGAAACACTTTCATACATTTCGCTTGAGCCAATAATCTGACCATTGCTGGCTTTTAAATTAAAATACGGTTTTCCGTTTTTAGCTTCTTTTCTGTCAAAACGACCATCATCCTGAGAGTTGGTTTTTACAGAATCGATTCCGTTTGTACAAGCTGCTTTTGTAGTATAACCTTCGCTGGTTAAAATGGTTTGGCCATTACCTGCTTTCAAATTAAATTGGAATTCGCCATTGGTTCTTTTAGTAATTACAAATTTTCCCATGTAGTTTTATTTTAGTTAATTATAATTTATTTTGCTACAGATAAAAATACAAAACTTCATCATATAAATCATACAGTTTAATGAAATAATGAACTGCTAACCAGATAAGAAAAGGAGATAAGGCACGAAGTACATTTGATTTTGGATTTTGTTTATTTACTTTTATTTTAAATATAAGTATGAAAGAAAAGTTAAAGAGAAGAATTAATACAGGAATATTCTTATATTTATGTTCTAACAGTTTATATCATGAAAAATTTAATATTAGCATTCCTTGTTGCTTTTCAGTTATTATCTTGTAATTCAAAACAAAAGGAAGAAACTCCTGAGCATTCCGCCAATGTTGTAGATAATGATACTACAAATGACGAGAGTAAGGATGAAGTTGCTGTGTACGAAGGATTGTTGCCATGTGCTGATTGCGAGGGAATTGAAACAGTATTAAAAATTTATAGAGGAGATGGTACGATGGAAAGCCATAAATTTGAGTTGTCGACTATTTATAAAGGAAAAGCACCTGAAAAAAAATTAGAAAAAAAAGGCAATTTCAATCTCGAAAGAGGATTAGGAAATGATCCTGACGGAACGATTTATGTGCTGAATTACGATAAACCCCAATCAGAACAAATTTTTTATGGTTACTCTGCTGATAATCCGGATAAGATTTTTTTGCTGAATAGTAAAAGGGAAAAAATAAAATCGAAGTTAGATTATTCATTATCATTAAATGAATAATAGAACTGCTTTTTTAATAAAGTAAAAAGAGTTAAAGTTTTTTAAGCTTTAACTCTTTTTTATACTAAAAATTGAAATATCTGTTTGGTAAATTGTGTTTATTAAAAATGACATTTTTTCATATTTACCTAATCCTTAGAGTGTTGTTTCTGAAGAAATGGCAGTTTTTTTGCTTTGGTATTTGTTTTGTAATAACGTTATCAGGAAAATTAATTTAATGTATAACTGTTTAAAAAGTAGAAATCATGCTTAGTATCAGAAAAAACGGGAACAATACCCCATCACTTCCTGGATTATTCGAAGATTTTTTGAACCGTGAGCTTTTTAATTGGGGAAACAGTAATTTTTCTTCCACAATTACAACCGTACCCTCTATAAATATCAAAGAAACAGATGATAATTACGAGGTTGAGGTTGCTGCTCCGGGACTTGATAAAAAAGACTTTAATGTCTCACTTGATAATAATTTGCTAACGATTTCCTGCACGAAATCAGTTAGTCAAGAAGATAAAGGGGAAAATAATAGCTACAATCGTCGTGAATTTAGTTATCAGTCTTTCCATAGAAGTTTTGAATTGCCAAATGTTGTGGATGAAGATTATATAAATGCCCACTATGAAAATGGGCTTTTAAATCTTACCATTCCTAAAAAGGAACAGGCAAAACAAAAAGAACCAAAATTGATTGAAATAAAGTGATACATTTCAATTTAAATTTTGATGTTTATTAATTTGTTTTATTTTATTTAATGTTAGGGGCTGTCTATTTTTAGACAGCCTCTTTTTTATTGGAACTAATTTCCCATTCGAAAATCGGTAACACTTTTTTGGTCCAGAGTAATTTCTTCAAAAATACTTTGACTTCCTTTGTCTACAGGACATTGTGTACTAATTCCCATCCAGATCGTTGCAGAATAGTTGTTTTTATACAAGCGAACCATTTGCCAGTTTTTTTTATCCAGAGAATAATAACTTGCTACAGTACGGGTATCGGAGGATATTTTCATATAGATCGTTGGTTTTTTGACAACATCATGATTGTTATCGTCAGATGTTCCAATCGTACGAACCGTTACAACACGATGATTGCCGCGCTCGTCCTGCTCAAAACAGAATTTCTGATAAAAATTGTCATTCACATAAATATATAAAACACCGGCATTGTACAATCCTTTCTCTGTAAATTCAGGTGTTACTTTAGATATTAAAGTAAAAGGTTTTGTATTATCCACTTTCGACAGTAGGATAGGAGCGCTATTATTGGATAGTTCACCGTTGGGATCAGAAAAATAATCTTTCTTTTCGCCAGCGCGAAATACTACTTTACCATTAGCATCTGCTTTTGCAAGCGTATCTGCACCATTTACTGCTTTTGTAAAATGAATATTAGGAAGTTTAATATCGCAAGGACTGCCATTGACAAAGGCAGAATCTACTTTTGTACTGTTTTGTGAAGTTGGTGATACTGCTTCTTTTTGGTTATTGTTCCCGCAGCTAGGAAACAAAGTTAATCCTGATAAAATGCAGAGACCATAAAATTTTGATTTCATAAAAGGCTTTTTTTTAATAGAAAAATTATATTTTTAGTTTATCAAAAATACTACTGCTTTCCAAAAGCCGCAATACGTAAAATTAACCATTTTAAGTTCCATTTATGTCAAATGTATCCGTCGGGAATCAATTATCAGCTACTTTATTAGAACAAACATTTTCGATCGAAGAATGCGATGATATAGAAAAATTCAAACAATTAGTAGCAGGTTATGTGAGCCTTGATCAGTGTGTGGCAGTATTGTCTGATTTTCAGGCAGATTGCAGTTATATTTATGCAGGTAATTTCGGAAAAGTATTTGGATTGCCTTCTGAAAACTCTGTTATCGATTCTGCTTTTGAAGAGTGTATTTTTACCAAAATTAATCCGTATGATTTAATTGAACGTCACATTTTAGAATTAAATTATTTTCAATACCTCAAAAGTCTGCCTTTTCAGGACAGTCATAAATATAGTACATCAAGCAGGATACGAACTCAAAATACAATCGAGAATTGTGCTTATATCAACCACCGCACAATTTACCTGAAAAGTTTCAGCAACGGGAGCATCTGGCTGGCCTTATGTCTCTATGCCCCGTCAGCAGACACTCAGCCACGCTTGGGAATTGATGGCAAAATAGTAAACATTGAAACCGGTGACGTTATTGCAATCGAAAAATACAAGCATTATGAGCAAACATTACTCACTAAAAGAGAACTTGAAATCCTGAGGCTTGTTGCCAAAGGAAGTAACAGCGAACAAATTGCAGCACAGCTGAATATTTCAGTTTATACCGTGCGCCGTCACAGGCAAAATATAATAGAGAAAATGAAAGTGGCCAACACTACCGAAGCGGTAAAAACGGCAATGGTAATGGGAATTATTTCTATTTAAGGAAATATCTTTTTTAATTGACCAATAAAAAAAGAGACACTAATTTGATTAAGTGTCTCTTGTTATGTATGTTTTATGCTAAACAATTATTTAATTGTGATCGGAACTTCAACTGTTGTTTTATCCCATCCAATTACAAGATTTGTAACAGATCCCTGAGTTGTAAAAGCAATTGATAATGCTTCGATTACTGTTGAAACTGGTTTTACAGGAACTGAAACTCTCAAAAGATCTTTAGTTTCATCGTAGGCATAATTTCCCCATAAATCAAGTTCTTTATTGATAATGATTGTCCATTTGTCTTTTTCAGGAATAGCAAACAAGCTATAGGTTCCAGCCGGAACTTTTTTACCATCAATCGTAACTGCTTTGTAGAATTTGATTTCAGTATTTTCATTGGCACCAACTCTCCAAACTTCACCAAACTTAATTAAGTCACCAAAAATAGTACGCCCTTTTACAGAAGGTCTTGCATAAATAACTTTGATAACAGGATTTGGAGCATCGGTTTTTTTGAACTTTACTGCCTTGTTTGGGAAATAAGAAATATCAACCGGACTTGCATCAAGTGGAGCAAATTTTACCACATCCTGAGCTTGAACTGTAAAGGCAGCAAATAAAGTAACTACCAGTAAACTTAATTTTTTCATATGATTACAATTTTTAGAATAACTACAAAGTAAGTTAATAATGAATAAAAATCATACCATTGCACTTTGTTTTTTGTTAATGAATTGCTAACAGTTCTTAATTTTTATTATTCTTTTTTCTTCTTGGCATACCAATCCTGCATGATATAAAAAGCTTTCTTCTTATTACCATCGTTGGAGATCAGTCCTTTTCTGTTGTATCCGTCCTGAATTCCCGGAAGCAATCGTTTTGGAGATCTGAAATCTACCAGAATCCATGGGCTTAAACCGCTAAGATGAGGTATTTTTTCGATCATTTTCAGATTTTGAATATACAAGTATTCCTGATATTCCTCTGTCCATCGCTCGTTTTTTTCTCCGTGAAATCCTTGTTTGGCATCTCCGCCAAATTCAGAAACAATTACAGGTTTGTTATAAGGTGTATCCCAAAACGTCTTTTCGGCATTTTCTAAATTACCACCATACCAGCCTAAATATTGATTGAAAGCAATAATGTCAAGAGATTTTCCAATCTCGTCATCAATCATTCCAACTCCGTTTACATTGTGCGTCAATAACGCAGCACTAATTAATCGGGTATTGTCCAGTGATTTTGTATGTGTCACTAAATTTTTGATAAAAGTATTTCTGGCATCAGATATTGGAGTTTCATTTGCCATTGACCAGATAATAATGCAAGCTCTGTTTTTGTCTCTCGTTATGGCAGTTGTCAATTGATCCTGTGCATTTTGATATGTTTTTTCGTTGGTAAATTCAACTGTCCAGTACACCGGAATTTCTTCCCAAACCATTAATCCTAATTTATCGGCAAGTCTGATAATGTTTTCATTATGCGGGTAATGGGCCAAACGAACATAATTGCAACCCAATTCCTGAGCCCAGCTTAATAAGCGCAAAGCATCTTCCTCAGAATTGGCACGTCCGCCTTTTGCATTTTCTTCATGAATCGAAATACCGCGTAAAAAGATTTGTTTACCATTCAATAGAATTTTGTCTCCTTGTGTTTCAATTGTTCTAAAACCAATATTATCCTTTAGTTTTTGTCCGTTATAATCAATTATAACTTCATATAATTTTGGATTTTCCGAAGACCATAAGGAAATTTTCTTAGACGGAATTTCAAAATTTACAGTTCCGTCCGCACTAGCTTTTCCTTTGTAATTGATTTTCAATTCAGGAATAGAAACCGTTACCTGATTTTGCGTCGAATTAAAATTATTGATTTTTACGAAACCTGAAATCAAAGCGGTATTTCCTTTTTTAAGCTGAATGTTGTAATCTTCAACAAACGATCCGTTTTCCTCGATAAGAGTTACATCACGCGTGATTCCGCCGTAATTCCACCAGTCGGTATTAATTGTTGGCACATCTTCTTTATGACGGGTATTATCCACTTTAATAACCAGATAATTGTCTTTTGGTTTTACTATTGAAGTTACTTCATAATTAAATGGGGTAAAACCACCTTCGTGATTTCCTAGTTTTTTACCGTTTAAATAAACATCTGCTTTATAATTAATTGCGCCAAAATAGACAAAAAGACGTTTTTTATCCTTCAAATCATAATCAAATGATTTCTTGAACCAAATATTTCCCTCGTAATACTTTAGTTCCGGAACCTGCGAATTCCAGTCGCCGGGAATATTTATTTTAGGCGATTTATCAAAATCATATTCTACCAATTCCTGTTTGTTTACGGCATGATAATTATTGAAAAAAGCACCATTCGATGGTTTTTCTTGTTTGTCATACTGATCAAGATGAAAGCTGTAGAAGCCCGTTTGATACGGATCAATAATATAATTCCAAACGCCGTTTAAAGAAGTTGTCGTTCGGTTTGGAACATTTGAAATCAGGTTTTGTGCCTGCCCGATAAAGACAGTTGTTAATAGTAAAAGAGTAATTAATTTTTTCATTGGGTAAATTTTATTTTTTAATATTTTTATGCTTTCAGACCTACTTGTTTTTTTTAGATGAGGCAGCTAATTCCTGTATACTAAAATCCGAAAACCGGATGGTTTCGTCTCTCATATTGGAGATATCTTTCAAACTGCGGTAAATTCCCCATTTAGGTCTTATAAAAGAATTTGCTGTATAGGCAGTTCCCGTTTTCGAAGTATAGGCAGAACGAATCGTTTGAATATCAGAATTGCTATACTCCAATAAAACAGCCCCGTCGCTCACTTTTTTTATAGTTATTGCATATGTTCCTTGCGGACCAACTGTAATAGTTTCTGTAGCTTCAACCCAGACGCCTTCAAAAAGAGACATATCTATAGCTTGATATTTTATCATTTCTGTGGCTTGGTCTTTTACATAAATGAGTTCTAATTTGCTTGAACCATTTGGCATTTTTCTCAAAGTTAGCGTAAACAAAGGATTGCCTTCATCGCCATCTACCGCTTTAATCTGATGAATATGAGTAAAAGCCGAAGTAGGTTTAAATCCCACAGGCACTTTAAAACGCCATTTGTATTGTACCGTTTCGCCCCTTGTTCCCTTTAGATTATCAGGAGAAGGTTCGAAAGATTTTATTTCGACACGTTGCCTGTCCGTTTTGCCCTTTACGGGTTCATTGTCGGGAGGTGTGTTGCTCACATGAAGGTTAAATTCGAAAACGTATTTTTTTAGATCGTTATCGAAAACTTCCGTAATATGGCGTCCAAAACTTGGGTGAATAGCATCCGGAGCTTCTACGGCACCGTTTTTTGTTCCTGGTGCTAATGCATTTGTAATTAATTCGTAAGTTCCAACTCCATCAGGACCGTCAGCATTTAGGGTTACTTGTGCGTTGCATGTAAAACTAGCCAATACAGCAATTCCGTAGAAGATGGTATTTTTCATAATTTATAATCTTTATTATTTCGTAGATTTATTCTCATTTTTGTCCTTTCGACGAAGGAGACCCGAGTGATAGCGAATAGGTGAAGCAAATTACACTAGAAATTCCGCAAACTATGTCGCCAATCTTTGTAGAGTTACAAGTGTGATCCTTCGTTCCTCAGGATGACAAGATTGTATATAAATTTTGCGCCTTTGCGCGATTAATCCCATCCTAGCATAAAATAATAAACCTTTGCGTTCCTTGCGTAAACCCTTGCGAACTTAGCGGTTAAACCGTTAAGCAAATCAATTCGCTATTTTCAAATACTCTCCTTTAAAACTCTGATTCAATGCTGTCATTTCAATTGGAATCCCGGGTCCGTCGGGAACTACTTCGATAGAAGCTTTACCGTTTGCCATTTTTATTGATTCGCTTCCCGTTGGAGTTCCCTGACTTTTCATGGTTTTTCCACCTTTTAAACATTGAAAATAAACACTTTCCTCATAATCTAAACAACGCAAATTATTATTATCAATTGCAATTGCAGTTACTAAATAATTACCGTTTTTTAATTTTTCGGATGACAATTGTAAAGATGTTGCCGTGTCATTTTTATTAAAGCGATAATTCACTTTTATAGTATCAGATACTTTTGTACCGTTTTTGGTTTCTCCAATAGCAATCAGGATATTTTCACCTTTTAAGAAATTAACATCCCAAGTTAAGCCATTTGCAGGATATAAAGAAAGATTTCTTTGTTTTTGTCCCAACGATTTCCCCTGATGAAATAAAGTTACTTTGTCGCAATTACTGAAAACGCTCAATGTTCTTGGTGTATTTTCAGGTCCCTGACGTTCAGTCCAGGTATGTGATTCGATGTAAGTAAAAGGTTCATTGCTCCAATAACTTTTAAAAACATAATACGCATCTTTTGGATTCCCGTTACGATCTACAAGACCTTTTTGATTCATATACGGGATATCATCTTCAGGACGTAACGGTGTTGCAAAATCCTTAAATGCCCATTGTACATTACCCACGAACATTGGATCATTCTCGGATATATGCAAATGCCAGTCGAATAAATCAACAATATAATTCTCACTCCAATCGCCAATCTGAGCAATATTTGCCACTTTGGTTTGCACAATGGCTTCTTCCCAACCTTCGGCTTTTATGATGTTCTCGCCCGTAATCGGGTTTTCACTGTGACGTCCCACATGACTGTCTCCACCATATTCCGCATGAATAAAATGTTTGTATTCTTTTTTGTAAACGTCAATTGCTTTTTGGTAGTTTTTGTAACTTCCTGAATACCAACCTGACCAGATAGAAGGGGAGAAGACATCGACAATTTGTGAGCCTTCGTAATATTTTCTGATTGCCGTTTTTCGCGTTGGATCCATTTTATGGGCAATGTCGTTCAACTCAGTCAGGAAGACATTTGTTTTTTCAGTATTGTCTCCATCAGGAAAATCAGGTAACCAATTCATTTCATTACCCAAAGACCAGATAATGATACTTGGATGATTGTAGTTTTGATTGATGATTTCGGCCAGCATATTTTTGGTATTCGTTTGCCAGAGTTCACCACCAATGCCACCACGGCACCACGGCAATTCATCCCAAACCAGTAAACCCAATTCATCACAGGCTTTGTAGATTTCAGGATCTTGCGGATAATGCGCGAGACGCACAAAATTAGCGCCCATTTTTTTTATTGATTCCATATCGGCACGATGTTGTGCATTGCTCATCGCAGCACCAACTCCGGCGTGTTCTTCATGACGATGTGTACCGCGAATCAGTAATCGTTTTCCATTCAGATAAAAAGGGCCATGGTCTTTGAATTCAAACCATCTGAAACCTACTTTTTCGTTTACGCTGTCTCTGATTTGGTTTTTCTCAGATAAAAAAGCGGTCACTTTGTATAAATTTGGATTCTCAGTATCCCACAATTCAGGATTTTTAAGATTCTCAAATTTGATAGTGGTTGTTTTATCCAAAACCGGAACCGTTTTACTGGCAATCTTTTTTCCTTTTGGATTTTTAAGAACCACGGTTAACGATAAGGCCGCTGTATTATCAGGATTTACTGTTGAAGCTACAATATTTAAAGAAGCTTTTTTAGCCGAAACTTCAGGAGTTGTAATTTTTAGGTTCTCAATATGATTTTTGTATTTAGACATTAACCAGACATCGCGGGTTATTCCGCCATAAATAAAGAAATCACTTTTTTGAGATGGAATAACTTCAATGTCATAACTGTTATCCACGCGAACAAAAATGTCGTTACTTCCTTCTTTAATGAAATTCGTGATATCAATCGTAAAGCCAATGTAACCCCCAATATGTCCGCCGGCTTCTTTACCATTTACATATACTTTTGTGGTTACATTCGATCCCTCAAAGTACAAGTAATAACATTTGTTCTGATCTATTGGAGCGATGTTCAGCTTTTTTTGATACCAGCTTGCATCACGTCTGTAACCCGGATTGAGATCTGTTGCATCTTCCGCATTCCAGGTGTGTGGTAAATTTAATGGAGTCCAATTGGTAGCTTTTTGCGCTTCGCCAAGATTTGGTGTATGATTTTCCAGATACAGCCAATTTTCATTGATATTCATTTTTGTCTGAGCAAAACTGCTGCTCAGACAAATTTGAAAAAAAACAAAAAGAGCAAAAATAGAAAATGTAGTATTGTGGTACGGTCGATTCTTCATAGATTATTTTTTTTAAGGTTCAAAGTGGCAAAGGCTCAATGGTTTAAAGGCTGAAAACCTTTGTCGCTCTGTAACTCTGTACTTTTGGACCTCATTTTATTTTCTTCTTAATAATGCTTCCAGAAAATAATAGTCGGCATAGATTATAGGTTCGTCGATTTCATCGTGTTTTGGCCAGTTTCCTGTACTATGGTCGAATATAAAAGGCGCGTTTATTTTTGGGTCTAAAATGTATTTATCTGATTCTAAAGTCGCGATTACTTTATCTGCATAAGCCAGATACGTTTTGTTTTTAGTGTAACCGTACAATTCATACAAAGCAGAAGCCATAACGGTTGCAGCAGATACATCACGTGCCGAATTTGGAATAGCAGGATCTCTAAAATCCCAATATGGAATTCCGTCTTCTGGCAAATTTTTGTCTGTTATAAAAAATTGTGCAGTAGCCTCAGCTTGTTTCAAATACGCCGGATCTTTGGTATATCTGTAAGACATTGTAAATCCGTAAACTGCCCAACCCTGACCACGCGCCCAAACCGAATCATCATTGTATCCCTGAAGCGTAGTTTTCTTTCTCACGGCTCCGGTTTTAGGATCGTAATCGATCACATGATAGCAGCTGTTATCTTCTCTAAATTGATTTTTCAAAGTGGTGTTGGCGTGCTGAATCGCAATATCCTGATACTTTTTATTACCGGATAGTTTTGTTGCTTCAAAAAGCAATTCGAGATTCATCATGTTATCAATAATTACAGGATAATCCCAAATGTCTTTGTTGAAATCCCAAGAACGGATTGCACCAACTTTTGCATCAAAACGAGTACATAAAGTCTCAGCACCTTTGGTGATAACGTCTTTGTATTCTTGTTTGTTTTCTACTTTTAAAGCTTCGCCATAACTGCAATATACTTTGAACCCTACGTCATGAGAATTTTTGTTTGCGCTTTCTTTTTTGCTGAAAGGAGTCCATTTTTCAGCTTGCTTTTTATATTCCGCATTACCTGTTAGTCGGTACAATTGCCAAAGATTTCCGGCAAAGAATCCGCTGGTCCAGTCTCTTGAAGGAACTTTTTTGATATCATTTGTTTTGATGGTCATACTTCTTGGCATCGACATCGAATCTACCGGATAATCGAGTAACATTTTGTATCGGGCTTCCAGAAGATCTTGTGCTGTTGCAGATGTATTTTTTGTTGTAGAATTAATCCCGGATTTGCACGCTGTTGCCAGCAGTGCAAACCCAAGAATTAAAGCAAAAAAACTAACTTTATTCATACTTATTAATTGTTTTAATTAAAAATTGAGAATTAAAAATTGACAATTCTTTTGTGATTTCTTCTCCATCAAGATGATAAAAAATGTGGATAAAATGGCATTAAAAATTAAACACATAGTGATTAGAATAATTACGATTTCATTTTTTTTTAATTTTTAATTCTCAATTTTTAATTTATTTAATATCCAGGGTTGTTCGGTTTTAAATTAGGATTGATCGCTAACTCAGTTCCCGGTAATGGGAATAAATAATCTTTTTCAGGATTAAAATTAGCGTGCGGCTCAAAACCATTCGGACCAAAAACCTCAGGACCGTTTTTCAATCTTTTGATATCGTACCATCTCACATATTCGAAAGCCAATTCTAATCTTCTTTCATCAATAACCATTTTTTTGAAATCAGCCTGAGATAATCCCGGTGTTACATTTGCAGGAAAAGAAACCAGTTTTCCGGCTTTGTTTCTGGCTCTTGCACGTACTCGGTTTACATAACTGTCAGCTTCTGTAGTTCCCGGAGTAATTTCGTTTAAGGCCTCAGCAGCAGTTAGCAGAACTTCGGCAAAACGCATGGTAATATAGTTGTGTTGAGAAGTTCTTCCGTTGGCACCTGCTTTTCCCGGAAAACGGAAATACTTTGCAATATGCGGACGTGGCGCTTTCTCGTTATCACTTGACGGGAAAATTTGTAAAGCTCCTCCGGGACCGGTTTTCTTTCTGATGATAGTATCAAAGCTTACCGCCCTTCTGTAATCTCTTTTGTCCCAGTCGTTAAATACTTTTAAAGAAGGAACAGCAACCGAAAATCCTTGTCCGTAACTGTAACTGTCATCTTTTAGGGAACCTGTAAAGAATGCCGTATAATCCTGACCGTAATTTCCTGAAACTAAATTGTTAAAGTCAATTGTAAACAAAGGTTCTTTGAGAGTCGACGCTTTTGTTGCATTGAACAAATCCTGAAAATCAGCATCTAAACCTAAGCCAAATTTGGCTTCGTTTGTAATAACAAATTTAGATTCTTCATACGCTTTTTGGTAATTTCCTAATGTCAGATAAACAGATGCCAAATAACCTGCCGCGGTACCTTTTCCGGGAACAGCTTTTACTTTAGGTTTATCCTCGAGCCATTGTTTTGCAAATTCTAAATCGGCAATGATTTTAGGATATATCTCTGCTTCTTTGGTTCTGCTTAATTTATCGACCTGAGAAACTTCGTTTACGGCGAAATCAATGTAGGGAACATCGCCAAAAATACGTACCAAATGATAGTATGTAAAAGCTCTCGTAAAATAAGCCTGAGCTACAATTGCATTAATTTTTGCAGGATCTCCCGGAGTTTTTTTAGCACCGGCTATTGCCTGATTTGCAGCTGCAATAATGATATACGATTGTGGCCAGAAGTTGGCAACAAGTGCATTGGTATCGTTCATATTCATATCGTTTACATCGATACGTGCAGCCTGAGTAGTTCTGTCGCCAATATCTGCCATGTCATCACGCAGCATTAGAGCGATTGTAAATTCTCTTCCCCAATAATTATTGTGGGCGATGTTGGCAAAACTTCCGTTTACAGCGGCCTGTAAGTCATCAGTATTTTTGAAGAAGTTTTCAGGACGAATAATTCCCACCGGATGTTCTTCTAAATCTGAACATCCAAAAGCGAATATTCCCAAGAAAAGAAAAGCTATATATTTTTTCATAACGTTATTTTTTAAACTAGAATTTTAAATTAAAACCAAAAGTGAAAGTTCTTACATTCGGGTAACTTCCATAATCCAATCCTAAATTGGTATTACTTCTGGAATTAGTATCATTTAAGTAATTTACCTCAGGATCAGAACCCGGATATTTGGTAATGGTCCATATGTTTTGTGCACTGATGTAGAAACGAACTTTACTTAATCCCATTTTTGAAACCACTTTGTCGTCTAAGCTATATCCGATAGAAACGTTTTTTAAACGGATGTAACTTGCATCATAAACAAATCTTGAGGTAACTCTTTTGGTTCTTGCTGCATTTATAGGCACGTTTGTATCTGTGTGAGTTGGTGTCCACGAATCCAGTACTTCTGTAGTGGCATTATTATTTCCTGAAGCCAGTTCCATTAAAGTATAATTTAAAATTTGGTTGCCTTCTGAACCTTGAAAGAAGATATTGACGTCGATGTTTTTATAAGTGAAATCATTATTCAATCCAAAAATGAAATCAGGATTTGGATTTCCGATAATTGTTTTATCGTTTGAATCTAATTTTCCATCACCATTTACATCTTTGAATTTTTCTCCTCCGGCTATGGTTTCAAAATTCCCCGGAAGAACTGTTTCTCCCTGCTGAATCACACCATCATACACAAACCCGAAGAATGATCCAACTGGTTGTCCTACTCTTAAAATTTGAGAATCTGTAGCAAGGAAATGACCAGGTGTAGAGTTGATTAAAAGATCTTTGTTATCTGCCAATTTCAATATTTTGTTCTTGTTCGAAGAAATATTAAAACTCGTTGACCATGTAAAATCTGCCCCAATAAAGTTCTTGGTATTAATACCCAATTCCCAACCTTTGTTTTCTAATTCTCCAACATTTTGAAGCTGAGAAGCAATTCCTGAAACTCCCGGTAAAGGTCTGTTGAACAAAAGATCTTTGGTAATTGTTTTATAATAATCAGCTGTAAGGCTGATTCTGTTATCAAATAATCCTAAATCAATTCCGTAATCTTGCTGATAGGATGTTTCCCATTTCAAATTCGGATTGTTTATAGCAGTCAGTTGCACTGCATTTACAATAACGTCACCACTTACATCATACACTTCAGCAAATTTAGAAAGCGTAGAGTAGGCATCAATAGACGGATTTCCTGTTGCACCATAACTCGCTCTTAGTTTAAGATTAGAAACTGTTTTATTGTCTTTTAAGAAGTTTTCTTTGCTAATATTCCATCCAATTGCTCCGGAAGGAAAGGTTCCATATTTGTAGTTTTCACTAAAGCTAGAAGAACCATCACGACGCGCTGTAAATGTAAACAGGTATTTATCATCATAATCAAAATTCAACCTTCCAAAAGCAGAAATCAATTCTGTTTCAGACAAACTTGATTCCGGTTTCAGGTAAACCGTTCCGGCGCCTAAATTATGATAGGAATTACTATTTGTCAAAAATCCTCTTGAAGCAGCATAAGCACGCTCGTTTTTATTTTTTTGATAAGAGTACCCTCCAAGAACCGTAAGGATTCCCTTGTTGATAATTTCACGTTTAAACGTCAAATAATTTTCTGTAAGGAAAGAGGAAAATCTGGTATTGTTTATAGAAGCTTCTCCTTTGATATTTTTTCCTGCTATCAAAGTGGACGGAATATATCTTCCGGTTTGCGAATTATTATCGGTTAAACCTAAAGTAGTTTTAAAATTTAAGTCTTTAGTAATTTGATACGATGCAAAGAAATTACTTCTGTTTACGATTGAAATCGTTTCAAGAATATTTTCCATCGCCGTTGCATACGGGTTGTCAATATCATCACCAATTGGGGCTGTTGTAGTATAACTTCCGTCTGCATTATAAATTCCTTTGTCCGGCATAAATCGGTATGCTGATGCAATTACACCTGCAGCACCTGTTCCTCCGGCACCAGTCTGGCTGATAATCCCTTCTTTGTTTTGTTTGCTTTGAAATAAATTCAGTCCTACTTTAAACTTATCCGTTAAATCAGCTTCAAGGTTACTGACAATCGTATACTTATCGATACCGGAATTGATTACAACACCGTTTTGATTGAAATAGTTTCCGGAAACATAGTACCTGATTTTATCAGAACCTCCTGAGAATGATAATTGTGTGTTCGAAATCATTCCTTCGCGATAAATTACATCTTGCCAGTCTGTGTTAGCACCACCATCTGTATGTGTTGTAAAACTTTTTCTATAGGCTACAAATTGTTCCCCGTTTAATAAGTCTAATTTGTTGTTTACAGATTGTACTGAGGTTGAATTACTGAATTCAATGACCGGTTTTCCTGGTTTACCTTTTTTGGTCGTCACCATAATAACCCCGTTCGATCCTCTGGATCCGTAAATTGCCGTTGCTGATGCATCTTTTAGAACCTCGATAGAAGCAATATCACTTGGTTGCGGCATTGCTACTCCTGCAAAACCGTCAACAACAATAAGAGCGTCTCCGCTTGCGTTAATGGATGTTCCGCCACGAACCCTGATTTTTACAGGAGCTCCCGGTTCGCCACCATTATTTGATTGTACTGAAACACCCGCTGCACGACCTTGTAAAGCCTGCTCAGCACTTAATGTTGGGTATGCCGTTAATTCTTTTGCCGTTACAGAAGATACTGAACCGGTTATATCGCTCTTTTTACGGGTTCCGTAACCTACAACAATTACTTCGTCAAGATTTTTGGTATCCGGTTTTAAACTGACATTGACTACGGTTTTATTTCCCAACGGAATTTCAACTGTTTGAAATCCTACATAATTAAATACCAGGACAGCGTTTTTCTCTGAAACGATGACACTGTAGTTTCCATCCATATCCGCAGATCCTCCAACAGAAGTTCCTTTGATATAAACATTGGCACCAGGAAGTCCCATTAAGTCTTCGCTGGAAGTTACTTTTCCGGTGACTTTTCTCTCCTGTGCATTTACAACAATATTTACCAGTAAAAAAGCTACCAGCAAACACCATTTAAGCGATTTGAAATTTTGGTTTGTGAACATTCATTTTGGTTTTAGGTTAATGTTAGATAAAATAAAAAATCAATAAACTCATTCCTATTATGATTATTACAAATAGAATTTGCAGTAATATGAATTTGGTTTTTTTGACTTTCATAATGGCAAATGTAACAGTCGCAAACGATATAGAAATACAAAAAAGGGTATCTAAAAATACAGATACCCTTTTTTAATCCCTTTAAAATAACGAATTTCCTAAAAAACTACGGAAGATTTGAAAAACTTGTCAGCAAATTGTGTTGGTGTTTCTCCGTACTTTTTCTGGAAACATTTACTGAAGTATTTCGGATTATTGAAACCTACTTTATAACTAATTTCTGAAACGTTTAATTTATTTTGTTCTAATAATTGAGCCGCACGTTTTAATCTTATTTCGTGAATAAATTCGTTTGGCGTATAATTGGTCCAGGCTTTTATTTTTAGAAACAACATGGTACGGCTGACACCTAATTCTGTACAGAAAAGCGGAATATCGAATTGCTCGTTTGAAATATTCTCCTCGACAATTTTAAATGCTTTTTTCAATAGTTCTTCATCTAAAGATGAAACGGTAATTTCTGAAGGAATAAAACTATCCTCACTTGAAAATTTGTTTTTCAAACGTTCACTCGAATTCAGCAGGTTTTTAACGCGAAGTTTAAATTCAGTTAGATTAAAAGGTTTACTGATGTAATCATCGGCACCACTTTCTAATCCTTCAAATTTATAGACTAATGAAGTTCTTGATGTTAATAGAATAACGGGAATATGACTCGTTTTTAAATTTTCCTTGATTTTAGAACAAAGCTCAGTTCCTACCATTTCCGGCATAATAACATCGCTGATAATTAGATTTGGCAAATGCTGTAATGCTTTTTCAAAGGCAATTTTTCCGTTTTCGGCTTCAATAATATTGTAATCTTCTTTGAGTAAATTTTTCATAAAAGATCGCAGCACTTTATGATCTTCGACAATCAGAATGGTTTGCTTTTGGTCATTTACTACAAAATCACCAATATCTTCCGGTTCCGTTATTACAGTTGTTTCCAATTGTGCGGTATATTGATCGATATCATCACTAATTCTAAAATCGGTAATAATTTCGTTGTCTAAAAGATGCGCTCTGCCTAACGGAAGTATGACTTTAAAAACAACACCTTCAGTTTTTTTATTAGTAACATCAATATCTCCCTTGTGGAGTTTTACGATGTTTTTGACAATCGAAAGTCCAATTCCAGTCCCTTTATTATAATTTTTCTGGACGTTGTTGTGCATTGGGACTTCAAAAAACAGATCGAAAATTTTGTCAATATGTTCCGGTGCAATTCCTACTCCTGAATCTTCTATTACGATGAAAAGATGCTCATTGTCATGCGATATTTTAAGATGGATGTTTCCGCCTTTTGGAGTGTATCTAAAAGCATTTGAAATCAGATTATAAAAAACACGTTCTAATTTATAGCGATCAAAGTACACGAGAATTTCTTCTTCAGAAGATTCGAAAGTATAGTTATAGCCGCCATCTTTGGCATATTCTATAAAAGATAAAAAGATTTCTTTAGTAAATTTCACGATGTTTCCTTCAGCAGATTCCAGTTGTACCTGATGATTTTCGAGTTTCCTGAAATCCATTAAGCGGTTGATCAGACCTAAGAGATGATTGGCACTTCCTTCAATCACCAATAGTTTTTTATACATTTCATTCGTTCCGTTGTATTTGGATAAAATTTGTTGCAAAGGACCTAATATCAACGTTAATGGTGTTCTGAATTCATGAGAAATATTAGTGAAAAAATCCAGTTTAGCGAGATTATTTTCTTCAATTCGTTTGGTTTCCAGATATTCTAATTCCAGTTTTTGTTTCAGTCTGGCTTTTGATTTCATGATCCAGATCAAGCCGTACAATCCTAAACCAATTACGATTCCGTACAATAAAAACGCCCAGATACTGCGCCAGGGAGCTGGTTTTACGATAACAGTCAATGTTGTTGGTACTTTATTCCAAACGCCGTCATTGTTGGCGCCACGAACTTCAAAAGTATACGTTCCGGGGTTCTGAATGGCAAAAATAGCTTCGGTACTTTTGGTCGTCGTCCAGTTATTCTCTAATCCAACCAAACGATAGCTGTATTGATTGTTTTTGGATCGAATATAATTGGGAATTGCAAAATCTATGGAGAAATTTGCCTTATCATAATCCAATGTAATCGTTTTGGTATACCCAATGCTTTTTTCTAAAATCCCAATCGAATCATTAGGCTGAATGGTTAGGTTTTTAATTTTTAGATTAGTAATTAATACTTGTGGGGCATATCTGTTCAGCGAGATTTTCTTTGCATCGAAATAGGTTGCTCCGGAGGGACTTCCGAAATAGAATTTATTCGAATCGAGTTTTAAAGCTGCATTATCATTAAATTCATTACTCGCCAAACCATCTTTTTGATCGTATATCACAACGGTCTTTTGTGTTGTACTGTATTTTATAATTCCCTGATTGGTGCTGATCCATAGGTTTTTATCATCATCTTCAAGAATAGAATGTATAGAGGTAATGACTGTGTTTCCTACTTTTAGATTTATTTTGTTGAATTTTTTTCCATCAAAATAATGCAAACCTTTTGCTTTTGTTCCCACCCAGATTTTCTTTTGCGTGTCCTGAAACAATGTCAGAATATCATCTCCTGATAAAGATGCCGAATCAAAGAAGTAATGTTGAATTGCATATTTATCCGGATTAAAATTGTTCAGTGGGATATAATTCAATCCATTTTGTGTTCCTACCCAAATGCCTTTTTTTTGATCGACCAAAATAGTACGGACAATTGTATTACTGAGATAATTGGCTTTTGTATTATCATTTTCGATAGTTTCAAAGGTTTTAGAAAGGGTGTTGTACCGAATAAGTCCTTTGCCAAAAGTACCAATCCAGATGATCTCATTTCCTTCTGCTTTGATAGAATAAACGCCGGATTCTTTTAGCAAAGCATTCAAATCCGGAGCAATTCTATTGTCCTCAATTCTTTTTGTAATGGTATTATAAGCCGATAATCCTTTTAGGAAAGTCCCAATCCATAAAATATCTCCCGAAAGACACATCGATTTAATATCATTTTTAACGGTTTGACCGCTTTTACTGTTGATGTAGCTTATTGCTTCGGTATTCTTATTGTAAATCGTAATTCCGCCACCTTCAGTTCCAAAATAAATATTGTGGTTTTTATCAGCTATAATAGAACTCACAACATCAAAACTCATTGGAATCTTTTTTGAATTCTGATTGTAATTGGAAAAATTCACATTCGAAATATCCCAAATATTAACGCCTTTGTAATAACAGCCAATCCATACAGAACCTTTTCGATCCATATAAACTGATTTTACTTTATCAATTCCGTTGCTGTTGTTGCTATTATTTATTTTTTGAATGCTGTTGTCTTTTCCTAAAATATAGATTCCGTCATAAGCTCCAATCCATAAAGAACCCTGACTGTCAATAGCCAAAGAGCGAATATCTGTATTGATTTCACGGTATTTATCATCGGGCAAAAAAGAAACGAAAGCATTAGATGTTTTGTCGAATTTCAAAAGACCTTTGTTTTTTGTTCCCACCCATAAATTTCCAGAAGCATCTTCAATAATCGCCTGAACGTTGAGAAGGTCAATATTGTTTAGCGGATAATTTTTAAAGGATAATTTTCCATTTTTTCGATCTGTAAGCTGGCATAAACCTTTGGTTGTACCAATCCAGATTTCTCCTTTTTTGGTTTTTAGAATGGTAATAATATTGTTGCTAGGAACTGTTTTAGTATCTGTATCTGAATGAAATACAGAGGTAAAAAGTTTTGTTTTTTTATTATAAACCGTTAATCCTTTTGAAGTACCAAACCACATTTCATTGCCAATTTCCTTAATCGACCAAATGGCATTGCTGCTTATGGTGTGATTGGTTTTGGTGTGTAGGAATCGGGTAAAATTGTTCGTTACAGGATCATAACAATTAAGTCCGTTGTAGGTCCCAACCCAGATTTTTCCTGTATTATCTTCTTCTATAGATAAAATATCATTGTTGCTGATCGAATGTTTATTGGTAACATCATTTCTGAAAATTGTGAATTTACTTCCGTCATATTTATTAAGTCCATCACGCGTACCAAACCACATCTGACCAAATTTATCCTGATGAATAGCAATGACAGAACTTTGCGAAAGCCCATCTGTAGTAGAGATATTTTTGAGACGATATTTATTTTGGGAAAATATATTTCCGAAAACAGATATGATTAGGAGTAAGGCTATTTTGTATTTCATAGCTTCAAGGTTTTGGCCACAAAGCCGCAAAGGCACAAAATTTTTTAAGTTTTATTTGTCATTTCGATAAAGGAGACCCGAGCGATAGCGAACAGAATCAAACACGAAACTCCGCATAGAAAATCGCCAATCTTTGTCGAATTACTATTGTGATTTCTCCTTCGTCGAAATGACAAACACTACGATTAATAGTTACTTACAAAACTTTGCGCCTTTGCGCCTTTGTGCGATTAATTTATTAAAAAAAACTTTGCGCCTTCGTGGCATAAATTACTTCAAGCGCCTTTGCAATTGATAATCATACAACGAAGGAATTTTATCCATTGGTGTATTTAGAAATTCAATATAAGGGTCAGGTTCATATTTCACTTCGAATTTGGCGTTGCCATTCACACCAATTATTCTTGCTAATGGTCCGTCTTTCATTCCATACAATAAAACTGGTTTTGTGATTTCGGCTGGTTTCTCCACCTGAACATTCAGGTTCCAAAATGTGCTGAATGGTCCGTGTGAAGGTTTCCAGTAATCAGCTCCACCACCGCCAAACAGGTAATAACTATTGTTTTTATCAGGTGTTATATGCACTGTTATATGATCGAATAAGTTTTGATGATTCGCCCCAGAATGCTGATCTAAAAGTGCATCAGCAAAAATCTCGCAATTCTGATACACATTTTTAGTAGCAAAAGTGTTGAAACTTAAAGGATGGACTGCTTTGTTATAGATTTTCAAATTTTTTACCAATACGTTATGCACGCCACCCAAAGTAACTGTATAATGTGCCATATGAGGCCCATCTGTGGTGATATCCTGAACAGTTACATTTGAGATTTCTTCGCCTAGAATTCCGCTATCAGCGTTGGTGATGGTAACATCCTTGACCCAGCTATTAAAAACACGTGTCAGAAATATGGCATTATTTCCCGGTTCGACATGATGTGCGACCCTTGGAATATCCGGAAAAGTAAAACGAAGATGTTCGATTCCAACTTCAGTCAAATGTTTCCATTCGACCAATTGCGCCTGATAACTTGGTTTTATCGCAATTGTCAAAGGTGTTTTAATCGTTATTTTTGAGTTTGAAATTTTAGTTATTTCAACTTGTTGCCTTACAATAGGCAGTTTTGGAAATTTCCAGTGATGAGAACCCGGTTTTACATTCGCGCCTTGATATAAATCCTTGATGATTTCGCCGTTTTCACCGTCTTTATTGAACAATTGCAATTCAACAATATCGCCAACTTTCAATCCTTTTAGATCAGAAACATTGATGGTATGTTCGCCCATATTTCCCGAGATCACTTTAGCCAAAGGATTTGAAACAGGTTCGTATTTATCAAGATATGATTTTACGCGCTCGCCGGGAATTTGCGTCCAGACGATTCCACCGGACCATGCGTATTGAGAAAAAGGCAAATCGACATTGTTTTCCGGTTCGCGTTGTCTTTTATCAAATGTGGTCAGATATTCCCTAAGTTCTGCTAACGATTCCGGATCTTTGAAATACATCATTGGTCTCGGGCAATAAATTTCTGTTCCTGTTTCGCCAGAACCTGCACCGCGAAGTACAAAATTGCTTCTTTGGATATACAAAAAATCACTCAGAATAATACGTCCGGCGGGTAATTGCAGGATTACATTTCCATCGACAGCATTTGCTGCTCTTACGGCTTTCAATAACGCTTTCGAATCATCAAGACCATCATTTGCTTTTACGCCATAATCTGTTGCGTTGATTATTTTTCCCTGAACTTCAGGAATGTTTTTTTCTCCAAAATGATAACCGGCATAACTAAAATCCGGTAAATAATTAGTTTTCTTGTCTGCTAGTATTTTAGGAGTTTGCTGTCCAAATACAATACTATTTACAAAAAGACTGCAACAGATCAGAATGGTTTGATGCTTCATGGTTTTGTGGTTATTTTGGTTAGTTAGTAGATTTGCGACTAAGACACAAGGTTTTTTTGTTTCACGCAGATGGTGCAGATTTAAGCAGATGCACGCAAATTTATTTACTTATTTTTTAATTAAATCTACCCAATCTGTTTCAATCTTTTTAAATCTGACTTTAGGATGAACCTTTCAACCTTTTAAAAGGGAGTGGCATTTAAAAAACAGCCACGAATTCATGAATTATTCTAATCAATTAAGCGCAATCATTCGTGAATTCGTGGCTAAAAACGTATCATCCGCGTCAAACAAAAACTTCGTGTCTTAGTGTCTTCATGGCAAAAAAAACTATTATAGCGATTTCTTAATTCCCATTTCAAGGCCTCTTAATTCAGCTAAACCTCTTAAACGGCCAATAGCTGAATATCCCGGATTGGTCTTTTTATTCAAATCATCCAGCATTTGGTGTCCGTGATCAGGGCGCATTGGCAAATGGCTGTTATTTCTTTTTTCGACTTCAATAATTGCTTTCACCACTTCGTACATGTCAACATCGCCTTCAAGGTGATTGGCTTCGTAAAAGCTTCCTTCTGCATCTCTTTCGGTACTTCTTAGGTGAATAAAGTTCATTTTATCACCGTGACGCCTTACGATTCCCGGTAAATCATTATCAGCTCTTACACCATAAGAACCAGTACACATTGTGAATCCGTTTGATTGTGATTCAGCGGCAGCCATTAGTTCAATTAAATCTTCTTCGGTACTTACAACTCTTGGCAAACCTAAAATAGGGTAGGGAGGATCGTCAGGATGAATCGCCATCAGAACTCCTTTACTCTCGGCAACGGGAATAATTTCTTTTAGAAAGAAGAATAGATTTTCCTTCAGTGCTTTTCTGTCAATATGATTGTAGCCGCTTAAAGTAATCAGGAATTCTTCTACAGAATACGCCTCTTCAGCACCTGGAAGTCCAGCCAGAATGTTTTGCTGTAATTTTACTTTATCAGCAGCTGTCATGGCTTCGAAATAGGTTTTTGCTTTCTGAATTTGTGTTTCAGAATATTCTTTTTCTGCTCCCGGTCTTTTTAAAATATACAATTCAAAAGCCGCAAAAGCATTAATATCAAAACGAAGGGCTTTTGTTCCGTCTGCTGTTTCATAAGCCAGATCAGTTCTGGACCAATCTAAGACCGGCATGAAATTATAACAAATGCATTTTATACCGCATAAAGCCAGATTCCGAATACTTTCTTTGTAGTTCTCAATATATTGAAGGTAATTTCCGGTTTGTTTCTTAATGTCTTCATGAACGGGAATACTTTCTACAACTAACCATGTTAAGCCTGATGCACCTTTTTTAGGATCGCCATTTTCATGTTCGATTTCAACTTTTCGTTTAATAATCTCTTGGATATCCCAAACTTGCCCGTTCGGAATGTGGTGTAATGCGGTTACAATTCCGGTTGCTCCGGTTTGCTTAATATCTTGTAAAGAAACCGGATCGTTTGGGCCGAACCATCTTAACGTTTGTTCCATTTTTATTTATTTTTTTATTTACCTGTAAGATTTTTATAACCCTACGGATATTATTATTAGTTAATGTTTAGGAGCTGTTTCCCGCTATCTGTTTCAAACGGAGTTTACTGAACTCCACTCAGCCTGATAATACAATATGAGCCATCAAAGAATCGAAATGTCTCTGTAAAATAGAATCTTTAAATACTTGTAGCGGCAAATCCTCCGTCTACTTTTAAGATAGTTCCTGTAACAAATTTTGACATGTCGCTGCATAAAAATAAAAGCGCTCCATCGATATCTTCCGGTGTTCCAAATCTTCCCATTGGCGTATGCTCGATGATTTTTTCGCCTCTTGGTGTAAGTTTTCCTTCCGGAGTCAGCAATAAAGCACGGTTTTGCTCTCCTATAAAAAATCCCGGAGAAATAGCATTTACACGAATTCCTTCGCCATATTTAGAAGCCAGTTCAACAGAGAGCCATTGTGTGAAATTATCAATTGCAGCTTTAGAAGCTGAATATCCCACAACTCTTGTTAAAGGCCGTTGTGCTGATGCTGATGATATGTTGATAATGTTTCCTGATTTTTGTTTGGCAAAAAGTTCCGCAAATACTTGCGATGGCAACATTGTACCTATAATATTCAAGTCGACTACTTTTTGTAAATCATCCACTTTCATATCATAAATTGCCTGATCCGGACTAATTGTCGCTCCAGGCATATTTCCGCCCGCGGCATTGATTAAAATATCCAGACGGCCGTATTTTTCTACGATAAAATCTTTTGCTTTTTCCAGTTCTTCTTTATTCAGGACATTTGCCTGAATCGCAAAAGCTTTTCCGCCATTTTTTTCTATTGTTTCGACCGTTTTATTGGCTTTTTCAATCGATTGAGAAACAATGCCAATAGTAACGCCTTGTTTTGCCAAAACGTTTGCAAAGTTGCTTCCTAATACACCTGCACCACCTGTAATGAGTGCAATTTTTCCTTTTAGATTAAATATTGAATCCATATTGAATTTTATGATTATTATAATTTTCTAACAGATAAAGAGATTATTTTAAATCTTAAAAAGATAAGATTGATATAAAAACAATGCTTGTATGTGCAGAATTTAAATTTTACTCAGAGTTAATTACTTTCTTATTGTCCCGACAATTTCCAGCATTTTTTTAGTTTCATTTTCGATTATGTCGTAATCCTGTTCATCCATGCGCTTTTTACTAATTAGTTTGCTTCCTAATCCAACAGCAGAAGCTCCGGCAGAAAACCAACTCTCAATGCTTGCATGCGTAGTTTCTACACCGCCGGTTGTCATAAAAACCAATGATGGGAAGATATCTTTTATACTGCTTAAAAATTCCGTGCCTAAAATATTTCCAGGAAAAAGCTTGACAAGTTTTATTCCGGTATTTTCGGCTGCGATGATTTCTGTAGGCGTCATGCAACCGGGAGCATACAGCACTTCTTTACTCTTTAAGAAATCAGCTACTTCAGGTACAAGACCCGGGCTGATAAAAAAGTCAGCTTCTGCGGCATGAAATTCCCTGGCCTGTTCCAGATTTTTAATAGTTCCGATGCCTAATAGCATGCCCGGAAGTTCAGTATTTCGGGCCTTAACCATTTTTTTGAAGTTGGATAAAGCTTCAGAACCTCTGTTGGTATATTCTACAGCTCTGATTCCTGCTTTGTAAAGCGTTTTTAAAACCTCAATACTAATGTTTTCGTCTGTGTTAAAATACAACGGAAGTATTCCTTGTTTTGCAATAACATCAATACTGTTTTGAATACTGCTCATAACTTTAGATTTTTACTTTAATAACAATTTTTTTGATTGTTCCTTCGCCTATCATGGCAGCATGAACATCATCGGGAAATAAAATGGCAAACTGTTTTTCCTGTAACTCAAAAAACATATCAGGTTTGTCGTAAAAAAAACGAACATCTCTTTTGTCGCTGTAATCCCCGTTGGGACTGATACATTTTTCTCTAGGTTTCCAGGCAAAAGTTTCCGGTCCTATTATCGAAATCTGAATGTCAATATTTTTATCATGACATTCAAAACCCTTTATGCTTTCTTCCTTAGTTGCGCCTTCGCCAACAATTACAATTACTTTTAATCCTTCTGCAATTTCAAAAGCTCCTTCTTCGAGAGTACTAATATCAGTTTGCTGAACATAATCAAATGCTTTTTTGAAATTAGGATGAAGGCTGAAATATTTTGCAGCGTTTTGTAATGAATCTACAATCATTTTATTTGGTTTTATGTTTTTATTCTTTTGTGTTTTTTATGCGCTAAAATTTGTTTTTATCTTATAAATCTGTCGGGATAATGATCCTCTGAAATTACTTTGTCTTCAATTAAAAATATTTAAGTATTACTTTATATAATGTATGTCAACTATCTGGTGTTTAAATATAATAAGGCATAATGTTAGTACGATTCAAAAATTAAATCATTTTCGTTTTTATAGTACTGAGAATGTTTGTTTTGTAATTTTATTTTACTTATATAATCTCTTTATATAAGTAGTTTCAACTCGCTGTTAAATAACTGTTTGATTTGTGTTTCTGTACTATTTATTGCTTTCTTGTTTTTATTTCAAATGCATATAAATCCCTCAAAAGCGAAAAACTAAATAATTTTTCTTTTAAGTTGTGATTTTTTAGCACACATGTGTATATTTGCGTGTACGCACACGGGCTTTTACAAATGTATATAAAAAGTTAGGTAAAACAACTTATATTTGATAAAAAAAATAATAATTTCGAGAGGTTTAAAGAATCATTTAACTTAAAAATAATCAATATCATAACGATAAAAAAAATTGCCGAACTTGCTAAGGTTTCTCCGGGAACAGTTGACAGAATTATCCATAATCGCGGGCAGGTTGCTCAGGAAAATGTAGATAAGGTAAATGCTATTATAGAAGAATACGGTTACAAACGAAATATCCTGGCAAGCAATCTTGCGTTGAACAAAAAGTTTCATTTTGCAGTATTTCTACCGCAATATGAAAATCTGGAATATTGGAAAAGTCAAATTGCAGGAATAGAAAAAGCCGCAATTGAATTTAGTAAATTTGGAGTTGTACTGGATTATTTCTTTTATGATTTTAATATTGTTTCGTTTAAGGAGTCTGTTCTCAAAGTATTAGAATTTGAATGCGACGGATTATTGTTTGCGCCTATTTTTTATGAAGAATCGGTTCGTTTTCTAAAGGAATATGAAAAGAAAAATATTCCGGTTGTCATGATCGATTCGAATATTTCTAATAATGATGAACATGCCTATGTTGGTCAGGATGCTTTTCAGAGTGGTTATCTGGCGGGAAGACTTATTAGTTTTGCGGTAAAGAATGAAAGGCAAATTTTGATTTTTAAAATTACCAGAGAAATAGAAAGTACTTCAGTCTATTTGCAGCGCATTGATGGGTTTTATTCGTTTTTTAAGGATCACGAAGAACTTCAAAATTTTAAATTCTCAGAAGTTACCATAAAAGATTCCGGAATCGATCAATTGAATCTGGAAATGTTTTCCGGAATAAATAGCGTTTTTGTTCCTAATTCGCGGGCATATATTGTCGCCAGATTTTTAGAACAAAATAACATAAAAGGCGTCCGGATTATTGGTTATGATTTATTAATAGAGAATATTGAATATCTTAATAAAGGTGTAATTGATTTCTTAATTAATCAACGACCGGAAGAGCAGGGGTATATGGGAATTAATCATTTGTATAAAAAATTGGTCTTGCAGGAAGCTGTAGACAATACACATTATATTCCGCTGGAAATTATTTTGAAAGAGAATTATTTTCCTGCGCGAAAATCTTAATAGTTGGCCTACGGATTTGACGGATTTGCGCGGATTTTTTATCATTATTATAATAGTAAACCCGACAGGTTTTTAAACCTGTCGGGTTTGTTTGTTTAGATTTACACGTAAAGTTTATCATTTCTAGGAACTAGAAATCGCACTAGAAATTCGACAAAGATTGATCCGTTTCTTTGTCAAATTTCTAGTGCGATCCTTCCTTTGTCAAGATGACAAGATGATTGAGTACAAAAAATAAAAACCAGCGAAAATCCGTTCAAATCCGTCTAATCCGCGGGTAATAAGAATCTATTTCTTCACCTTAACAATCAACGGACTATTTATCTTCTGAGCAAACGAACTTAAATAATTTTCCCATTCTTGTTTCGTTTGAAACGGGCTTCCTTTTTTCCATCCAAAACCAACATAGTAAAGTGCTTTATTATTTTTTACCTGAATATTTCCGTATAGATTACTCAAGTCTTTTTCGTTTGTAATGTGATTATCAAAACTCGTCAAAGTATTTTTTGGCGCCACGATTCCCATACCAATTTCCGAATCATCGATTGGTTCCCAATAGCTTAACCAGCCTTCTTTTATATTGGTTCCAATTGTTCCTTTTTTATCGTGAAGCGTTATTCCGGCGGCAATAGATTTTGTTCCTGTAATGTTGATTTCAAAACGGGAAAGATAACTTCCGTAGTCCAGACTGATAAGTTTTGATTCGGTTATTTTGTTTCCTTTTGCATCCCAATCGGCATAAGTCAGGATAAAACTCGTTCTGATAGGTCCTGTGGTGATGGTTTTCCAATTGGTAAAATTCTTAGAGAAATAGTATTTATCATCGACTTTTACGGCAATTCCACCCACACCACGGCTGTCGCCTACATGAAAATTATCTAAACCTTCACCGGTATCTTTATGGTAAGTTCCGGTTCCGTTAGTTGCTTTTTCGTACCATTTATTGATAATTGGGTATTCGACTCTTTTTAGCCAGGCATCGATTCCGCTCGTTAAAGTTCCTCCGGCAACCTTGTCTTCGACCATTTTTTGCGCTACAGGCCCGTAAGTTCTAAAGGCAACTTTATTATTTTCCCAGGCATAATCGTCCGTGCGTTCCGGAACAAATCTCGAATAACAACTAATTGTTGTTTCTTTTGATGGATTTTCGGTAACTAGAACCTGAAAATCTTTATTTGAGGATGCTTTTATTTTGGGCTGAAAGAGTAATACATCCATTGTTCCGTCGCCATCAATGTCTACAGTTTGTGTCGTTATAAATGCATTCGTTCCAATCTCTTTTATTGCATAATTTTCGAGTTTGACAGAAGCGGGTAATCCCAGCGATTTTTTAGATAATTCTATTGTTTCGAATTCACGATCTATAGGAAGAGAGTTCGTTACGGTAATGATTTTATTTTGTGAATGCATGGCAAAACTGCTGGCCAGGATTGCGGTAAGTAAAATATGTTTTTTCAAAATAATACTGTTTTAGTTTTGATTTCTATGACATTTATGAATTTTTAAATTTACAAATCAAATTTTAAACTGAAGTACATAAAAGGTATAAATATGTACAGAAATCTGAGAACGAATGTATTGTTGGTTATCTTTACAAGATCAATTCTAATAGCTCTCCAGATGAAACAAAGTGCCGGAATCCTTCTTTATAAATTCACAGATAAGACAATATTCTTTTTGCTGGTTCATCCTGGTGGTCCATTTTGGAAGAATAAAGATTTGGAAAGCTGGTCGATTCCTAAAGGAGAATTTACAAGTGATGAAGATCCGCTTGAAGGTGCAAAGAGAGAATTTCAGGAAGAAACCGGTTTTGAATTGGAAGTTGACTCAGAAGCTGATTTTATTGCGCTTCATCCTGTAAAACTCAAATCTGGCAAAACAATTTTTGCATGGGCATTAGAATTCGATATTGATGTGACGTTGGTAAAAAGTAATGAATTCGAAATGGAATGGCCGCCCAAGTCTGGAAAACTACAATCGTTTCCTGAAATTGACAAAGCCGAATGGTTTCAAACCGAAAACGCTTTGAAAAAGATAAATCCTGCACAGGCTGATTTTATTGTTCAGATAATTTCAAAAATCAGCTCTTCTCTGTAAAAGATGCATTGGCTTAAAGAATAATTTTGTAATTTACATTTCCGGTCAAAACGGATCATTAAAAATGTAAATAAAGAATATGGAAGTTAAGTGTATTATTTTCGATTGTGATGGAGTTCTTGTAGATACTGAAAAAATTGGTAACGGAATTTTACTTTCAATGGCAGCACAATATGGTTTTGAAATGAAATTAGAAGATGCCTATCGTGACTTTAACGGTAGAAATTTAAAAGAATGTTTTTCGCATATTGAAACCGCAATTGGCAAAAATCTTCCCGATAGTTTTGAGCGTGAGTATCGTGAAAAAAGTTTTGAAGCTTTCAAAACACAAGTTAAACCGATGGAGGGTATCGTTGAATTTCTGAATAAATTGAAAATCCCATATTGTGTTGCCTCGAGTGGTCCTGTCGATAAAATTCGTTTAAATCTTGAAGTAGCAGGTTTGTTGGATAAATTCGAGGATAAAATATTCAGTTCGTACCAAATTAAAAGCTGGAAACCGGAACCCGGGATTTTTCTTCATGCTGCAAAAGAAATGGGTTTTGAGGTTAAGGATTGTATTGTAATAGAAGACAGCAAAGCCGGAGTGATAGCCGGAATTCAAGGCGGATTCAAAGTCTATGGTTTTGCAAATGGATTCAATAACGAAGACTTAGAAAAAGAAGGAGCAGAGCTTTTTAGTAGTTATGAGGAGTTAGCTGAGATTATTTAGTTTTCAGTCTTTTTGTTTGTTATAATGAGAGATTTACGCAGTACGGGTAAACCCGACAGGTTTTAAAAACCTGTCGGGTTTGATATTTGTTCAGGTTAGGTTCAAAGATGATTTAGTCTCAAATTTTAGTTCGATATTTTAATATACCTAACAGGTTTTGCAAACTTGTTAGGATACGCGTAACAATTACCTAACAGTTTTTAAAAACCTGAGATTTGACATTTGTTTAAGGTTCATGCTAGCTTTGTCAAAGTTCAAAACTTTGACAAAGCTTTTGTCTTTTAATAAAATCAAATTGCTACATTATCTAATTATTTTTATACTCTTTTTCTCATTGTCAAAATCTCTAATTTTAATGTAATTTGTTACATTAAAATAAAATTTTATATATTTGATTGTAGCGATTCATTTTTTTTAATGCTTTTAATTATCAAATTATAATTTTAAAAGTATTGTTTAAATTGTTTCTCTATGCTTAGAAATGCCTTTTCCCAAAAGGGGCATTTTTAAGATTGTAGTTGTCAAAAGCTACAACTAACCTACAGACAGAAACAAAAATGACCAAATTTGCACTTAGAATTTTAGTTCTATTCATTTCCCTTTTGTATCCAATTGTTAATGCCCAAATTAAAAAAATTGGAGTTCCGTTTATCAGCAATTATAATTCAAAAACGTATAAAGCCGCTTCAGAGAATTGGGATCTTTTGCAAGATTCTAAAGGCATGATGTTTTTTGCCAATCATTTTGGAATTATGCAATTTGACGGTGTGAGATGGGGTATTGTCGCCCAGCCGGAGAATAGAAGCATGGTTCGTTCTCTGGCGATTGATAAAAACGATAAAATGTATGTAGGTGCTCAGGGTGAAGTAGGCTATACAGTTCAATTACCAAACGGACAATACAAATATACTTCTCTGGTAAGATTACTGCCGGATTCAGCTAGAAATTTTGGAGATGTTCTGCATACCGTTATTCGTAATAATGAAGTTGTTTTTTTTTCTAATGAAGAGCTATTTATTTATAAAAATAATAAAATTAATGTAATACGGTCCGAAGCAAAGTTTGATGATTTTTTTGAGGTCAACAAAGAGATTTATGTTTCAGATAATGCAAAAGGTTTGCTGAAATTAGAAAATGATGCTTTAGTTGAAATTCCAAACAGTAAAGAATTTATCGGAATGAAGATTAGAAAAATCTTTGAAACCAAAGATGGTTTGATCCTATTGACGCAAAAGCAAGGTTTGTTTGTATGTAAAAACAATCAGTTAAAACCTTTTGTAACCGAAGCTGATCATTTATTGAAACAGAATCAGATCTCAACGGGAGTTTTGCTTTCCGGTGGATATTTCGCAATAGGAACACGTCAAACGGGGTTGATAGTTATTGATAGTAAAGGAAATTTAATTCAGCATATTAATAAACAGGCAGGATTACAAAACGATTATGTGACTAATCTTAAGACTGATAGAGAAGGTAATTTGTGGGTTACACTTAAAGAAGGGATTTCGATGGTTCAGATTGCTTCTCCTTTATCAAAAATATTGGATGCATCAAATTCTGAAAGCAAAATATATTGTAGTCAGATTTATCAAAATAAATTATATATCGCTACAGATAATGGTGTTTTTTGGCTGGATTGGAATGCCTACAAAAATGGTCAGCATCACAATGTAAACTTTCAACATATATCGGGAATGTCTGAAAACGTTTGGAATATTGGTGTTTTTGGCAATTCTCTATTGGCTTTCGAGAAAAACGGAGTCTTCGAAATCTCGGGTAATTCGGCAAAATTATTAGCCAAAACTGATGGCGCATGGCAAGGGGTAGTTATTGCGAATCATCCTGATTTGTTGCTTGTTGGCGGTTATAACGGATTATATTTATTAAAACAGATTAATAATTCCTGGGTTTATCAGCATAAGATAAAAGGTTTTGAGGAAAGCAGCAGGGTAATTGTCACTGATAAAGACGAGAACATTTGGATTGCACATGGGTATAAAGGAATCTTCAAAATGAGACTGAATAAAACATTTGATACCGTTTTGAATCTTCAATTTTACAATGATAAAAATGGTTTTCCGTCGAGTTTGTTTTTGAATAATTTCAAGATCAATAACCAGATTCTTTTTGGAACCACGAAAGGTATTTACAAACAAGATGCTCATTCGAAGAAAATGGTTCCTGATGTTAGTTTCAAAAAATATCTTGGACAGGAAAGCCATATTCGTTTGCTTAAAGAAGATCATCAAAACAATATCTGGTACATTTCAGGGGAGAATACCGGAAAAATGAGCCAGAAACCGGGGGGAAGTTTTACTAAAGAAGAATTGCCTTTTCGAAAGCTGCGGTATTTATATATTCCGGGTTTCGAAAATATTCAGACTACCGCAAACGGAGATGTGTTTTTTGGAACACAAGAGGGTTTGATTCATTATAATTCTACTAAAAACAAGAAATATGAATCGAAGTATAAAGCAGTTATTTCTGAGGTTAAATGTATTTTTCCTAAAGATAGTTTATTGTTTTCAAGCCGATACGATGTACTTTCAACGAAAACGGAACAGGCCAATAATACACTTTCACCAGTTTTGTCCTATTCGAATAATGCTTTGCACTTTTCGTTTGCATCACTTTGTTATGATCAGCCTGATGCTACAAAATATGAATATTGGCTTGAAGGTTTTGAACCTAAATGGTCTGATTGGAATCTTCAGACTGAAAAAGAATATACCAATTTGCCGGAGAACCAATATGTTTTTCATGTAAGGGCAAAGAATATTTATGATGTCGTTAGCGAGCAGGCTACTTTTAAATTTGAAATTCTGCCGCCCTGGTACAGAACAACCTGGGCTTATATCTTGTATTTGATCCTTTTTGGCGTTTTAATTTATACGATTATTAAATACCAAAAGAATGTTGCAGAACGTGATCGCGAACAATTGATTCTGAATCAGGAAAAGGAATTGCTTAGAAATCGAGCCGAATTAAACGAGCAAAAATTGGCTTTGGAACAAGAAAATATGGCCATTATGAAGGAAAATCTGGAAACAACTATTAATGCTAAAAATGCCAAAGTTGCTTCGAATACCGTAAATCTGATTCATTTAAATGAAATTCTGCTTTCTATAAAAGATCTTATTGGTCAGATTGATAAGAAAAATGATTTCAATACTAATTTTGGTTTACTCAAGAAAATTAACAGGATCATTGATCATGAATTACAAGGAGATCAGCACTGGAACGAGTTTGAGGAGATTTTTAATCAGCTTCATGATAATTTTATGCAACGTCTAAAAACGAGTTTTCCTGAACTGACTCCGCGCGATATGCGATTGTGTGCTTATTTGCGAATGAACTTTAATACCAAAGAAATTGCACCGCTTTTAGGGATTTCTGTTCGTGGCGTAGAAGATACGAGGTATCGTATTCGCAAAAAATTACAGCTTTCATCTGAGGCAAATATTACAGCGTTTATTTTGAATTTTTAAAGTATAATTTTTTAACCAAATAGAAACATTGGCTATTTTGAAATTGAAAAAAGAGAATAAAAAGAAACTAGTTCTCACACATAGCTAGTGGCTTAAATTTTTTCACGCAGATTTTAAAAAGATTTAAGCAGATACACACAGATAATTATCAAATTTAAATCTGCCAAATCTGCGAGAAATATTTTTTTAATTTTTATTCTGATGGTTATTGGATTTGTTTAAATTTTTTCAGGCAGATATATGCTCATTTTTGTCATCCTGACGAAGGAAGGATCACACGAGTAGCTCTGCTTAATAATCTTTCAAATCTTTGTTGCGTTTATAGTGCGATTTCTCCCTTTGGTCGAAATGACAGACTAAGCTTAAAAATGATGAAAATCTGCTCAATTGGAAGAATGAAATAATCAAAAGCTCCAGCGGAGCGATATATAGATAAATTATCAAATCGATAAATATGTCGCCCCTATGAGGCTCTTTGAAAAATGGATATTTAAATTCCTATAAACATATCGTCCAGCTGGGATTTCTCTAACATAACATGTTATTTGGAAATTTGTAGACTTTAGATACTGAAAACGATCTAATAATTCAGTTTTTCTATCATCAGTAAAATCCTAAGTAGTTTTGCGCTTTTTGACCGCTAAATAGTACATTTTTTTACAAACACCGTAGTCAAACCGTATTCAAAAATGTAAGTCTTGCCTGATTTATTTGTTAATATTGTTCCTTTATTACTAAAATAACAATCTATTTTTACAAAGTTGATTTTTATTGCACTAATAATCTCTACTAACAAATAACCTAAAAACAAATGAAACAAAAAGACTCTTTTTTCGGCCGACCACCGAGAAGTAATTACAATGTATTAAAAAAGTGTTTAATGGTATTAGTGGTGGCATTATCCCCACTTCTAAAAGTACACTCGCAATGCAGCACCTTAATTTGGTCAGATGAATTCAACGGTACAACCGTCGACGCAACCAAATGGCAAAGTATTTCAGGAAACGGCTGTCCGTCACTCTGCGGATTTGGAAATGCAGAAGCGCAACGTTACGATCCCACTCAGGCAACAATTGTCAAGGAAGGAACAAACAGTTATTTGAACATTGAGGCAAAATACGCACCCAATGCTTCGTTTCCCTCACAGCCGTATTCTTCTGCAAAACTAACTACAGAAGGCAAGTATGCTTTAAAATACGGAAGAATCGAAGCCCGTATGAAATTATCTAATGGAATGGGCGCATGGCCGGCCTTCTGGATGTTACCAGCCGGGACTTCAAACTGGCCTTTTACAGGCGAAATTGATATTATGGAAGCCAAACACAGAAACCCAAAATCTGTAGATGGAACAATTCATTATGATGCGGGAGGATATCATTATACAGGAAGAAGTTATAGTTCTCCAACTGATTTGTCTGGTGAATTTCATGTGTATGCCGTAGAATGGGGACCAAATATCATTAAATGGTTTATTGATGGCAATTTATTTCATACCGCAACACCACAGACAACTGTAAATGGCGGATGGCCTTTTAATGACCAACAGTTTTATATTATTTTAAATCTTGCCGTTGGTAGTGGCGGAACGCCTTATACAAGTGTAAATGGAGCAGGGGTAGAACCAATTCCAGCTGACTTTCCTGCAAAATTACAAGTAGATTATGTTCGCGTTTACAGCGGTAGTTTTACTTATGGAGTATTAGGAAATGCAAAAGTATACCAAAACCAAACTGGTAAAACGTATTCTATCAATACAATTGCCGGAGCTACGTATAACTGGACAGTTCCTGCCGGAGCCACAATTACTTCAGGACAGGGAACAAACACTATTACGGTAAATTGGGGAACTACAGGAGGAGATGTTTCGGTAGCGACAACAGTTTCTGGATGTGCCGGTAATACCTATAAACTTGCGGTAATTACAGAAGTGCCTTTACCGGTAGAAAGAATCTACGAAGATTTTCAATCCAATAGAAATGTGGTGTACGGACTTAAAACAGGAGTCTTGACAGAAGCCGTTGCAAATCCATCAGCTACGGGAATCAATACATCTGCTTTGGTAGGGAAATATGTTCGTAACGCCTCTGAATTGTATGATGTTCTGAATATCAAAAATGTAGTAATTAGCAATGCCAATGATTACGTTTATGGCAGAAAAAAACTTTCTTTTGATATCTATACTTCGGCGCCGGTTGGTACAAAAATCTCGATGCAACTCGAGAATAGTCTGGTAACTACAGCAACTAATTTCCCTTCAGGAAGACATAGCGGTTACAAAGCCACGACAACGGTTCAGAACAAATGGGAAACGATTGAATTTGAATTCGAAAAAGTAATAGATGCCAATACAAGTGCATTGTCAATCAATAATGTAGTATTTCTTTTTGAATCCAATTCAAATACCGGCACTACCTATTATTTTGATAATCTGCTTACAAAAGCCGCTCCTGAAAAAGCAATTATTGCGACAGATGTTCTTCAGAATTATGATGGTATCAATAAAATTATCAAAGGAACAACAACCGGTGTATATTCTGTTGTAGCGAATCCTGGAGCAAATTCGGTAAACTCGTCTGCAAATGTGGCGAAGTATGTTCGTAATGTTACAGAACAATATGATGTACTTTTCTTTAATACACAAGGCAATATCGAAGACGCAGGTTTACTGAAAAATCAGACCAATAAAATCATGATTGATCTTTATACTACAGCGCCAATTGGTACGGTTGTAAGTCTGAATTTAGAGAATAGTGCAACATCGCTTCCGGCTAATTTCCCCACAGGAAGAAATAGTAATTATGTTGCTATCACAACCAAACAGAATCAGTGGGAAACCCTGACTTTCTATTACAATTCAAGTCCTGATGAAGGAACATCTAATCTTGCGGTAAACCAAATGGTGATCTTAGCCAATTCAGGTTCATACACAAACGATACCTATTATTTTGATAATATCAGAATTGGTTCAACCAAATTACCGGATACTTTCACGCCCGGAGTAGTTTACGAAGATTATCAAACCATTCATAATATCACATTCAGAGATGCCATTGGAACTTATACAGCAAATACGCCAAATCCAAGTGCGAGCGGAATTAATACATCTTCGAACGTTGGAAAATATGTTAGAAAAGCGACAGAGTTGTATGATAATTTTTCATTCAATACAACTTTAAGCAATATTGGAGATTTTAAAAGCGGAACGAAAAAATTCGCTATGGATGTTTACACCTCTGCTCCTGTGGGATCTGTAATTTCATGGCAGGCAGAAAGCAGTGCTTCGGTTCCTTCAAATTATCCAGTGGGGAGACATAGTATTTATCAGGGAGTTGTAAAACAAAGCAATACGTGGCATACGATTACTTTTACTTATGCAAGTGCACCTGATGCTTCAACATTAGATACTGAAGTCAACCGTTTTGTGTTCTTGTTTGAACCGGGAACCAATTCAGGAAACACGTATTATTTTGATAATATCAGAGCGATAAATTTAGTTTCTACAGAAAATCCTCCTGCTACTTTACCGGCGCCGTGGGTTAGTAATGATTTAGGTGCTGTAACGCCAGCGGGAGCAGCAACTCATGCTAGCGGAACTTTCACCATTAAAGGATCAGGAACAGATATCTGGGAATCAAGTGATCAATTCCAATTTGTGAACCAACCTATTACGGGTGATGCTGAAATTATTGCCAAAGTAAATTCATTAACGAATACAAACACTTATGCTAAAGCCGGAGTAATGTTCCGTGAAACCCTTACACCAACTTCTAAACATGCGATGACTGATATTACGGCCGCAGCTGGGGTAGAATTTCTATCCAGAGATGCGATTTCAGGAATCACAACGGCTCAGAGCGCTACAGGAACAACGCCAAAATGGCTTCGTGTAACAAGAGCAGGAAATGTATTTACGTCTTATTCATCAGATAACGGAACAACCTGGACACCAATTGGTACACCAAGAACAATTGCTATGGCAAGTACTATTTATGTGGGAATGGCGGTAACGTCTCATGCAAACGGAACTTTGGCAACGGGAGTTTTCAGCGATGTTATTGTTCGCAATATTACACCTCCAACGAGCAATGTCAATTTAGCTTTAGCAAAACCAACTGTAGCTTCTACAGAGGAGAATGCTACTTTTTCTTCGGCGAAAGCCACAGACGGAGATGCCGGAACAAGATGGGCAAGTGGTTTTGTAAATGCCAGCGAATGGATTTATGTTGATTTAGGAAGTAACTACAATATCAATCGTGTGGTGCTGAAATGGGAAGCTGCTTTTGCAACCCAATACAAAGTACAAATTTCATCTGATTTGAATTTTACCGAAAGCAAAACCGTAAATACACAAACGGCAAGCGACGGAGGAACAGATGATTTGACTCTAAGCGGAACAGGAAGATACATTAGAATTTTATGTACAGCAAAAGCTTTGGCTCCATACGGATATTCTTTATTCGAGATCGAAGCTTACGGATCTGCTTCTACAGCCAAAATGGCTGCGGTTGCTACCGAGGAAACAGAAGCAACAACTACTGCTTTTGCGATGTATCCTAATCCGGCAAACAACTATGTTCAATTGGCAATACCTGAACAATTAGACAATAAAGTCGTAACCATTTATGATGATTCAGGAACATTGAAAATAGAGAAAAAACTGAATTCTGATACTAAAGGAGAATTTATAGATGTGAGTAAACTTAGAAAAGGAATTTACATCCTAAACTTTAAATCAGATCAAAAAAGCTGGTCTAAAAAATTGATTAAGCAATAAACTAAAATTTCCGGTTGGGTGTAATGATCCTTAATAGTTACACCCAACTTTTTATAAAGTAACCCGTTAGGTATAATTCTTTTTAGCACATAGAAACATAAATTTTGTTTACTAAAAAAAGTATTTCATTTTATAAAAAAAATGCATCAGTATCTATGCAAAAGAAATGTTTTTCCTGTTTGTATACTTTTTTTGATCCATAGAATCTATGTTTCTATGTGTTTAAATATATTTTCTTAATTATACGCTACGAGTTATCACTTAATATTTTCTCATTTCTTACTAATGAATTAAAAACAAGTTTATTAACCCAAACAATTTTAAACAATGAGAAACTTTAAATTACAAAAAAGATTTTTTACTGCACTGCTTCTGGCATTGCTCAGCCACTTTATGTATGGGCAGGGACCTATACCATTTACCATTAGCAATACTTCAACATTTAATGATAACGAATTGTATGTCGCCATAGTGGGGATTGATTACAATACTGGAAACCACGTTTGGGTAAATGCCAAAACAAGTCAGGTTTTGCCAATGAGTGCTTCTTATAATACAGTTACAGGACCTACAATTGGGGGAAATACCGGACCGGGACAAAACTCAAAATATGCCAATTGTTTTACTAAATTAAGCGAAATTCCCAACAAGACTTTTACGCTGCCGCAAATTGCAGGCTGTAGGGTTTTTATTGCCAAAGGGCAGCAATTGTATTTCTACTTTTTTGGTGCAAGCGGCGCACCTTCTGGATATACATCACCAAATCCGCTCAATGCAACAGATCCAAATCAGGGAATTTTATATGAAATAATCGAATTGACGAACAATCAATACGGTTTTTTTGGAAATCCTTCGAGAGTCGATTCGTATAAATACCCAATGGGATTAGAATTATTTGGAGCGAATGGCTACCAGAAACGTGTGGGGGAATTAAAAAAACACGCAGATATTGTGGCGGCTTTCAAAGCCAATGTTCCAGCGGAATTTCAGGGTTGTGTAAATGATGCAACAGGAGAAATTACGGCACCATCAAAAACTCCTGCTTTTGCAGATGGTAGTGGCGGAACGAGCGTTGGAGCTCAGGCCAATTATCTAAAATCTTATATTGATGCCATTTGGAACAAATATAAAAATGAAGATTTAATATTTTATGCCGGAGACGCAGGTGTTTTCAAAGGAAGGGTTATTGGAGAACAATTGGAAATGGTAGGACAATCAGGTGGTTTTGTTGGTCGTACAGGAAGAGTTCAAAATAGACCTTCGACTCAGGAAGCGCTTGAAGGAAAAGGTGTTCTGGACAGAAGATTGGTCGATGGAGATTTAGATCTTGTAATTCAGGCACAATTAACAGCTGCCATTAACCGTCATGTTGTTAATACGGCAACTCCAAATCCGGGACAACAAAACTGGTACGATGCATCGAAATTTTATCAGGTGAATCCAACCAATCATTATTCTAAATTCTGGCATTTACCGGGAATAAGTGTTGATAATCTCGCCTACGGATTTGCTTATGATGATGTGGCAGATCAGTCGCCGTCGCTTCATACAACGCAACCTACTAAAGTAATTGCGACTTATGGAGGATACGCAGGTTCAGTACCATCAGTTCCTGCTACGACAGACGTTATTACGGTTTATAAAGATTGTAATTATACCGGATTTTCAGGCGGATTGACTATTGGAGACTATAATCTGGCGCGTTTAAATTCTTTGGGAGTTTTAAATGATGATATTTCTTCACTTAAAGTCACTCAGGGATTTCAGGCGATTTTGTATCAGGATGATAATTTTACAGGAGCTTCAACCGTAATTAATTCTGATAATGCTTGTTTGAATACCACCTGGAATGATAAAGTAACTTCTGTTCGTATAATCGCAAACGGAACGGCTACTTTAGGGAATCAGACTTTTTATCTTCAAAACAGAAACAGTAATCTGTACATGGATGTCTGGAACGCTAATTTATCGAATGGTGCGGCTATTAATCAGGGCGCTCTGAATTCAGGCAACAATCAGAAATTTACCTTCACACATTTAGGCGATGGTTTGTATAAAATTATAGCCAATCATAGCGGACAATCTTTAGATGTAAATAATTTTAATAAAGCCAATGGTGCGCGTGTCGAGCAATATCCGTACAATGCAACCACCAACCAACAATTTGTATTGGTTGCTACAGGCGATGGATTTTATAAAATTGTCGCCAGACACAGCGGTAGAATTGTTGAGGTTGCAGCAGCAAGTACAGCTTCCGGAGCTGTTGTACAACAATGGGACAACAACAATCAAACTTGTGGACAATGGAAACTGGTTCCGGCTACAAGTTCGCAGACTTCGGTTTTAATTCAGGCAGAAGATTATTCTTCCATGAGCGGTATTCAGGTGGAAGCTACAACAGATACAGGAGGCGGTTCTAACGTAGCCTATACTGATACAGGCGATTGGCTGGCGTATAATAATATCAATTTCCCATCAACAGGTTCTTACTTAATAGAATATCGTGTAGCAAGTGCTGTCACAGGCGGTAAATTATCATCTGATTTAAACGGAGGAACTATTGTTTTAGGTAGTGTTGATATTCCAAATACCGGAGGATGGCAAAACTGGCAAACAGTATCTCAAACAGTAAACGTAAATGCAGGAACGTACAACTTTGGAATTTACATTCAGAATACCGGAATGAACATCAACTGGATAAAAATCACAAAAGCGGGTGCTGGTTTAACAGCTAAAATGGCTTCAGCTCCTTTAGCCGAAGAAGAAACAACTGCTACGGCTTTAACTATATATCCAAGTCCGGTAGAAAATACACTTTACATCACAACTGATGTATCGGGAGGAAATGTAAGCATTGTAGATTCTCAGACTGGTACTGTATTTTCAGGGAAAAAAGTAAATAATAACAGTTTAGATGTTTCGTATTTGAGACGAGGTGTTTATTTGATAGTTTTTGAAAAAAACGGTCAAAAAACAGTGAAACGTTTTATCAAGAAATAGTTTTAAATGAAGTAAAAGACTCAGGATGGTAAATTCCAAATTTCGAACTCTAAATTCCAATTATGACTTTACTTGTTGAAGTTACAAATCTGAAGTTTTAAAAAATTAGAATTTGGAATTTAAAAAAATTGGAATTTATCATCTTGAGTCTTTTCTTTTTCCAATTAATTACAATTTTTATTAACTTTTAAACGAAAACCTATGAAAGACAATTACAAAACAATGCCACTAAAGTGGATGATCATTTTAGTATTGGGAATTTTCAATTTGTCAATGGCCCAGAAGAAAGTGATTGCTTATATTCCCAATTGGGTAGATCTCAATGCATTTTCGAGTAGTGTTCAGTACAGCAAATTAACCCATATAAATATTGCTTTCGAAAATCCTGATGCAAACGGATATCTGTCTTTTAATTCCGGATCTAATACGATTATCAATGCGGCACATTCACAGAACGTAAAAGTTTTTGTTTCTCTTGGTGGAGGATCAGTTTCTGAAGGAGGAGCAATTCGTGACAATTATTTCAATCTGATTAAAAGCGCCAACAGAACGGCTTTTATCCAAAAAATATACGATTACGTAGTTGCCCATAATTTTGATGGTGTCGACATGGATCTCGAAGGACCTGCAATTAATAGTGATTACGGAGCATTTGTGATAGCACTTGCAGCCAAATTACACGCGAATGGAAAACAAATTACAGCAGCACTTTCAGAAGGATATGGTGGTGCAAATGTACCGTCTTCTACTTTTGCTGCTTTCGACTGGATTAATATTATGGCATATGATGCAACAGGTCCCTGGGCTCCCGGAAGTCCGGGACAACATTCCCCATATAGTATGGCCGTAAATCAGTTTAATTACTGGACCGGAAGAGGATTGCCGGCAAATAAAGCAATCATTGGACTTCCGTTTTACGGATATGGTTTTGGAGCTTCTGCCAATCAGGGAATTTCTTATGCTAATATCGTAGCGCAATATCCGGGAGCAGAAAATCTGGATCAGGTAGGAAACACGATTTATTATAACGGGATTCCAACGATCAAACAAAAAACAACTTTTGCAATTCAGAACGCAGGAGGAGTTATGATTTGGGAATTATCACAAGATGCTGTTGGCGCTAAATCATTATTAACAGCCGTAAACCAGGTAATTACAGGAAGTCAGCCGCCAACAGGTACGGGAACTTTAATACAAGCAGAAAACTATTCTTCGATGAGTGGTATTCAAAGTGAACCAACAACAGATACTGGTGGAGGATTAAATGTAGGTTACGCAGATACAGGTGACTGGATGGCATATTCAAATGTCAATTTTCCGACTTCAGGTTCTTATGTAATCGAATATAGAGTGGCAAGTGCCGTAAATGGTGCCAGAATCTCATCAGATCTAAATGCAGGAACGATTCAGTTAGGTACTGTAAATATTCCGAATACGGGAGGTTGGCAAAATTGGCAAACGGTATCTCAAACCGTAAATGTAAATGCGGGAACGTATAATTTTGGAATATTTATACAAAGTTCAGGAGTTAATATCAACTGGTTCCGAATCACAAAATCAGGAACAGCTTTGGCAGCAAAGTCAGCTTCTCCAGAATTATCAGCTGAAGGAATTGCAAATTTGAATGTTTATCCAAACCCAACACAAGAAGCACTTTTCTTTAGTATAGAAGTCTCCGGAGCAAACGTAAACATTATTAATTCTGAAGGAGGCGCTACGGTTTCATCACAAACGGTGAATAATAATAGTGTGGATGTTTCGGGTTTAAAAAGCGGAATTTACTTGGTTTTAGTAGAGAAAGACGGAATTAAAACCGTGAGACGTTTTATTAAAAAATAGTTTGAGTATAATTTAACCGCAAGGTTCGTAAAGTTTTTTATACTACATTATGTTCATAAACAAAAAGTTCGCAAAGCTGGTTGAATACAAAGCTTTGCGAACTTTTCCTTTATTACAGCTACTTAATAAAAAAAATTAGCGAACCTTGCGGTTAAATCGACTTCGCGTTTAAATAAACTTACCGATTAAATTTCCCTTATTGCCATAAATATTATCATTCCGTAACACTACGATAAAGGTATTTCAGCTTTTAATTCCTAAAATTGCAGATTCTTTGATGTTTAGAAATCCCATTTGCAAAAGCTGAGCTATGACTTTAAAAATTACTTCTCCTTATAAAACTTCTTTAACCCTTCTGTTTTTTATTTTGTTGAATATTACTATTTCCGCACAAAAACAAAGAAATCTCGATGGAACGCAAGTTGCTTTTTTATCCGATGTTCATTTACAGGATTTATTCGGAACCTTTTCAGATAATGATTATAAAGGTATTTTGAATCCAAACACAGGTAAATATGTTTTGATGAGAACGATGGCTTCTCAATTGCATTCGACCCGAATCTTCAATGAGAATTATTTTGCATTTATAGCCGCTTTAGAAGATATCGCCAGACGAAAGATAAAATACGTGGCACTTCCCGGAGATTATACAGATGATGGTCAGCCAATACATGTAAAAGGATTAGAGAAAATCTTAGATCAATATAGAAAAAAATACAATATCGAGTTTTTCATCACGACAGGAAATCACGATCCCGTTGGACCTTTTGCACAAGAATCCGGTAAAGAAGATTTTTTAGGCAAAGACGGAAAAAGTCAGCCCATTTATAGCAAAGACGGTTTATATACGCCTAATTTAACCATCGAACAGCCCGTTGTTGTGACCGCCGATATTGCTAAAATGGGTTATTTGGGAATTACAGACAATTTGAAAAATTTTGGTTTTTATCCAAATAAAAAATGCAAATTCTGGGCAACACCATTTTCTACGTATACTGCTGAGAATTATAGTTTCGAAAAAGCGTCGAAAGCTGCTTTATTATCCAATAGAGTTTATAGTGTGGCACCTGGATTTGAAGTTCCGGATGTGAGTTATGTGGTTGAACCAGTCGAAGGACTTTGGTTAATGGCAATTGATGGCAATGTTTATATTCCGAAGAAAAATGATGGAGATCCAAAAGATTCTAAAAGTTACGCTGAAGCGAGTACAGGATATAATAATGTACTTTCGAATAAAAAACACCTAATAAAATGGGTAGAAGAAATTTCGGCGCAAGCCAAAATGCAAGGTAAAACATTGATCGCTTTCAGTCATTTTCCGATGATTGATTTTAATGATGACGCTTCTACGGAAATAAAAGAATTACTTGGGCCAAACAAATGGCAATTGAACCGCGTTCCGGTCGAAGAAGTAGCACAGGTTTTTGCAGATGCGGGATTAAAGATTCACTTTGGCGGGCACATGCATATTAATGATACAGGAGTTCGTACCACAGCAAAAGGAAATACTTTAGTAAATATTCAAACGCCTTCTTTGGCAGCCTATATTCCCGCATATAAATTATTGACGATCAAAAAAGATAATCTGGTAGATATTCAGACTATTACAATTGATGAGGTGCCGAGATACGATGAACTTTTTGATTTGTACAAAACGGAGTATCAATTCTTAGAAAGTCAGAACACAAAAGATATTTGGAATATTGATATTTTGAAAACTAAAAATTATCACGATTTTACTAATTTTCATTTGAAGGAGTTGGTTCGATTGCGTTTTCTGAAAGATGATTGGCCTGTAGGTTTTAAGAATTTTATCCTGAATGTTTCCGGAAAAGATTTGTTGGTTCTGGCAAATATTCAATCCGATAAAGATTTTGATGTTATCTTAAAAAATAAAGAAAATTTTAAAAAAGAATGGACGGAAGCAGAAAGTAAAGCCGATCAATTTCTAGCTAAAAACGATCTGAAAAAGCAAGATTTCAATTGGACAGGTTATGATCTTCTGGTCGATTTTTACCGTTTCAGAAGCGCCGATGAATTGGCTTTGGTCGATGTTGGAACCGCAAGAGCGAAACAATATAAAGTCTTATCTCAGTTATATTTCGAGAATCATAGGGAGGATGCATCAAAAGAAAATGAATTGCAAAACCAAATGCGGTTGTTTCTGATCATCTTCAATAAATTCATGCACGAAGTTCCGGCGGATCATTTTAGTGTAAATTTGAAAACGGGGGAGATTAAGAGTGAAAAATAGTTTCAGGTTTATTTTGTTTCAGGTTTCAAGTTTGAAATGAGTTTAAGGTAGGCGTAGATTTTACCGCAAAGGGCGTTAAGATTTTGCGCAAAGTTCGCTAAGATTTGATTTGGTTCGCTTTGCTTTGAGATCGGAAAGGGATTGTGGTTATGAAGTACGCGAATGATACGGATTCGCTAAAGCGAAAACGCGGATTTAAACGGATTTATCTATTAAAAACGCAAAGTTCGCAAAGCTATATTAACGATCAGCTTTGCGAACTTTGCGTTTTCTATGCATTAAAATGAGATAAAAAATCTTTGCGTACCTTGCGGTTAAATTTTATTCATCCCAACCTGAAAACTGGGACTGAGACTGAAAACTTATTCAACTCCATTCACAGGATTAACTCTCACATAACTGCCATCATCGTATTTTATCTGGTAAGGAGAATTAAAAAGAGTACTTGGCAAATAATAATCTGTTGTAATTACCTGAGCGCCGGATTTTTTAGCAGCTTCAAAATGTTTGTAATCATTGGCGCGAGCTTCTTTAGTATCAGAATCTGCACGGGTTCTTATGATGTATCCTTTTTTAACCAAGTTTGTGATTTCAGGATCTTCAGAGTTGTTGCGGAATAAAGTGGCTGCTTCGGGTTTTCCGGGATCAGCATTGATAAAAACAGCACGTCCTTTTAAGGAAGGATGATTCAGGGCATACAAATCTCTTTTTTCTCCATTATTATCCAAGATAAATAAAAATTTACCTTTTGCTTTTTTCAATGTTGGCCAATTATTGTTTAAAACAGCTTCTTCTAAGGTTTTGTATTTTCCACGAACCATATCCGGCGTGATTAGTTTATTCCCTAAACCTTTACGAAGTTCTTTGTCTAAAGCATCGAACAATTGAGGCGTAAATTTCTCGGCTTTTGTACCTAAATAACTATCATCATCTTTTGGTTCCAGCGTAATAAAAATCGGAATGTGATCAGGGTTTGCGTCAGACCATTTTTTTAATTCTGCAAGACAACTTTGTAAAGTGTAAGATGAAGTTCTAAAATCAATATCGATCATATGAAAAACTTTAAAACCAGGTTTTTTCATCTCTCCATTTGGATCATAAGGTTCGTCAGATTTTGCAATGTCCAATCCCTTTGGATGTGCATATCTTCCGCCTTTTGTATCTCCCTGAACATCAATTTCAAGATTTCTTAAACCTTTATTCAATTGTTCTGTAAGCGGAATATGGGTGTATTGCAACCCCTTTAGTGAACGCGAAGTATCTTTTGCCTGAATGAGATTGTAGAGATCCGGTTCGATATTCTGGCGGTAACTATTATGGGATCCGATTACTTGCAGTTGATTGATTTTTAGATGGTCATTTTGTATCTGACTGTTGCAATGTATTGTGCCGGCAATAAATAAGGTAAACAGAATTTGTTTCATGATTTTGAGAGTGTAATTTTTATTAATACTGTGGACGCACCATAAGAAAATTACCTTTTTAGTCACCATGTGGACGGAAGCATTATAAAATCTGAACACGAATTGCACGAATTTGAACAGGTAAACCTTGTTTGTGAAATTAATTTCAGGAACGAATTAGTGACAAATAGTGCAATTCGTGTTATGTTTTATACTTATATCCAAACGGTATTTTAGCGGAAACTAAATTAGGAGTTGTGTTTGATTTTTATGTTATTAAAAAAGCAAGAAATCGCAACCTGATTGTGATCATTGCCCGAAAATAGTAGTATTTCTACATCAAAATAATTCTTTATTTAATTTAAAGATAACCTTCAGACAAAAAAGTTTGGTATAACATTTTATTATTTTACATCACCAAACAGTTCCAAAATAAGCTATGAAAAACCCTGAAATTTTTGAAAAAACGTATACTGATTACTGGAAAAAGCTCAATGCCTTTTCGTATACGATGACTCAGGATAAAGACTTGGCGCAGAACATTGTTCAGGATGTCTTTATTGATTTATGGGAACGAAAAGACGATTTGAATATTAATGCCATCGAACCTTACTTGTTCAGAGCAGTAAAAAACCAGGTCTTCAAACATTACCAAAATAACAGGTTCGATAAGACGATTCTGGAAGATAAATTCGAAGATTATATTATTGATAATATCAGTTCGATTGATCCTGAATTAATGGATGTGCTTTATTCCTTATTAGATCAGCTTCCGGAGAAACGAAAAGAAGTTTTACTGATGTACAAATTTCAGGATATGTCAATTGATCAGATTGCTGAGGAACTTGGAATTTCGAAACAAACTGTTAAAAATCAAATTTCTTCGGCCTTAAAGCAATTGCGAGAAGGCCTGAAAGACCTTGCCTGGCTTGCTCCATTCATTATTTTACATCAAAATTTTTAAGATAACTTTGTGTTAACGGTTTCATAATATTTCCCGATAGTACGATTTTACATTTCTGGTACTTACTTGTAATAAGAAGTATTATGATAAAAAGAATCAAGCATAGTTTAGAATATCTTGTCGATAAAAGCAGTCGAAACAAAACATCTGAAGCAGAAGAAAATTTACTGAATAGTTTTGCTTTAAACGAATATCAAAATTCAGATTGGGATGAAACTTCGATGGGAAATTCGAATCAGGTTTCTCAAAACATATATGAAAATATTCAACTTAGAATAGGGAAGAAGAAAAGCTTCAATCCTTATGTGAAATATATGGCAGCTGCCAGCATTCTTTTTCTTGTTGGTTTAGGAATTTTCTATAAGCCAAACGTTACGGCCGAAAAGCAATTATCATTTAAAACGTCAGATATCCCCAAATCTATCGAATTAAGTGACGGCTCGAAAATTTATCTGGCAGCAAATTCATTATTTCAGTATCCTGAAAAATTTCAAGGCGGAGAAAGAAAAGTTTCACTACTAAAAGGAAATGCATTTTTTGAAGTTGCCAAAGACAAAAAGCATCCTTTTATAATTAGTTCCGGCGAAATCAAAACGAGAGTGGTGGGAACTTCATTTCACATTCAGCTTTCAAAATCAAAATGCGAGGTTATAGTTGTAACCGGAAAAGTCAATGTTTCAGGAAAAGGGCAAAGTGTCGATGTAGTTCCAAATGAAGAAGCTTTGTTTACAGCACAAAAACTAAGTAAGCAAATGGCTGATAAATCATTTTTGGTCAATTGGTACAATACAGATGTGACGCTGAATCAAACTACATTAAAGCAAGTTATCACGATTTTACAATATAAATACGGAGTTTCATTTCAGTACAATAATGAACATGTATTAGCAACGCCGTTAACGGTGTTCATCAAGAAGGACGCATCATTAGAGAATGTTTTAGAACAAATTAATTACATCACAAACCTAAAATTCAAAGTTTATGGCGAAATAGTAAAAGTAAATTAAAAACAAAAAAAGCAGTTGCTGAGAACAACTGCCATTTATAATTAAGTATCGTAAAAAAACCAATAACTTAAATCATGTATTTTAAACTTACCTATTTAAATCTAAGGAGAATCGTCTTTTTAGTACTAGCGTTACTGGCCGTGCAAAGTGGTTACAGTAAAACTAATTTCCCTGAAGAATCAAATGTAAAAAATAAAATAGAAAAAGCAACACTTGTTTCTATTTTTTCAAAACTGAGCGCCCAAACGGATTATAAATTCAGTTACGGACAGGCTATTATTGCTGATAATGCCACTTACACAGTAAATTACACAAATGAATCTATTGCTTTAATTTTAAGTGATCTTTCTAAAAAAGCTAATTTCAATTATAATATAAATGGCAAATTAGTTTTAATTCAAAAAACAATAGCCCTTAAAACAATTGTTAATAATGCAGTTGAAAGAATCAAGATAAAGGGAAAAATTGTTGACGAAAATAAAGTGCCAATTCCTGGTGCCAACGTTATGGAAACTAGTTCTTCTAATTCAGTTGTTTCTGATTTCGACGGAATATTTGAAATTACGGTTGGCGAAGGAAAAACAATCGAGGTTTCGTATGTAGGTTATAAAACAAAGACAGTTTCAATTCAAAAAGGTTTTATGACCATTCAGTTAGAGCCAAATACGGCGGAACTAAATGAGGTTTTGGTTGTAGGTTATGGTAAGCAATCTAAAAAAGATGTTACTGGAGCTGTTACACAACTTGAAGCAGCAAATTTTAAGCAAGGAGTTACCATTTCGCCTGATAATTTATTACAGGGAAAAGTGGCCGGAGTTCGTGTAGTAAGTACAAGTGGAGAACCGGGAGCAGGAGTAAACGTTACGATTCGTGGAGTTGGATCGATCAGAAGCGGAAGCACACCTTTGTTTGTTGTAGATGGTGTTCCGTTGGCAAATGATGATGTGAGCCCTTCAGGAAGTAATGTTGGTTTTGGATCTTCATCTGCAAAAAATCCTTTGAACTTTTTGAACAGCAGTGATATCGAATCGATTACCGTTCTTAAAGATGCGTCTGCAGCAGCAATTTACGGTGCAAGAGGATCTAACGGAGTTGTTTTGGTAACGACTAAAAAAGGATCTAAAGGCGAGGGAACTTTGACATTTGATACCTATACAGGACTTTCGACTGTAGCTAATAAACTGGATGTTTTAAGTGCAAGTCAATATAGAGGCGCTATTAAAGAACCTGCTTTTGATCATGGCGGAAACACTGATTGGCAGGACGTAATTTACAGAACGGCAGTTACAAAAAACAACGCACTGTCTTTCTCTAAGCAAACAGAGTCAGGAAATTATTATGCTTCTGTGGCTCAAATGGATCAGGAAGGTATTATCCGAAATAGTAATTTCAAACGTATGTCGGGTAGAATTAATGCTGCCGAATCTTTTCTTGATAACAAACGTTTGAAAGTAAAAGTAAATCTTACGGCTAGTGAAACCAAAGATGATGGTGTTCCTACTAGTGATGACGGTGGTTCAAACGGTCAGTTGATTGTACATACTTTAATGGCAAACCCAACACGATCAGTTTATGATGCTAACGGAAAGTTTACCAACTTTAACATGAATGCGCATTATAATCCTGCTTATTTATTAAGCATCTATGAGGACCAAACACGTACGTTGAGAGTTTTAGGAAATCTTGAGGCTTCGTTAAGAATTGTTGACGGATTAGAATATAAACTAAACATTGGTATCGATCGTTCTACGGCTGAAAGAAACACAACAATTTATCCAAACGTAACCGATTTAAATCCAAAAGGAAAATACGTTCAGAATAATTTAGATTCTAAGAACTCTCTGATCGAGCACTATTTAACGTATAATCTGGCTTTGGATAAACAGAAATTTGAAGTTTTGGGAGGTTTCTCTTATCAAAAATTTGAAAGATCAGGTACAAGTTTCAGTATTGACGGAATCGCTGCGCAGGGAGCTGGCATTAAGCCATCTATTAATCCTGGTTTTGCTGGAATACAGTCTGGAACTACCGGATATGCTCAGGAAAATGAGTTACAATCTTATTTTGGAAGAATCAACTATACATTCAACAATAAATACCTTCTTACAGCTTCGATGAGAGCAGATGGTTCGACTCGTTTTGGTGATAATAACAAATACGGTTACTTCCCATCAGCTGCGTTAGGATGGAATATTTCCAGAGAAAGTTTCTTAGAAAATGTAGCTGCAATAAACAACTTAAAGTTAAGAGCAAGTTGGGGACAGACTGGAAATCAAGAAGTTCAGAACAAACTTACTAAAGCAAGTTATTCCTTATCAGGTCCGGATGGATATTATTTATATGATGATTTGAATCTTGTAAACGGAGTTTCTGTAACCAGAACAGCAAATCCTGATTTAAAATGGGAAGTAGTTACACAATACAATTTAGGTTTAGATTTTAATTTATGGGGTGATAAGTTGTACGGAACTCTTGATTATTTCAACAAAACAACTACAGATGCGATCTTAAACGTTCCGTCAAGTCCTTTGAAACCTACAACGACTGTATGGACGAATATCGATGGAAAAATTGTGAACAAAGGTTTTGAGTTTATGTTAGGCTCAAAGTTAGTAGATACTAAAAACTTTAGCTGGAACATCGATATGAACGGTGCAACATTAAAAAATAAAATCGAAGATTTGCCGGTTTCAGAAATCTTAACAGGAACGATTTCAGGGCCCGGACAATCCGGAGTAAATGCTAACATTTACAAAAGTGGTTATGCGGCAGGTTCGTTTTATTTGTTAGAGCATATTGGTTTTGACAGTAAAGGCGGAAATATTTTTAAAGATCAAAACGGAGATGGTAAAATCGACAACAGCGACAGAATTATTATCGAAGGAGCATTGCCAACTTTTTATTATGGTTTCAATAGCGATATGAGATACAAGAACTTTACATTCTCATTCTCTATTATTGGTCAAACAGGAGGTTATTTGTTGAATAATACAGGACTTAATGCATTAAACATAAATAACTTGGCATCTGACCGAAATGTAGCTACAGGTTATTATGAGTCTGGAGCAAATGCAGCAAACTCGCCAATTTTATCGACATTATTCTTAGAGAAATCAGATTTTATCAGATTGAATACAGCGCGTATTGGTTATAATTTTGATCTAAAAGGAGTGAACTGGTTAAATGGATTGACTCTTTATATTACAGGCCAAAACTTAATTACAATTACAAACTATACAGGTTACGACCCATTAATCAACAGCCCAAAATCAAGTGGAGGAAACCAATCTATTGGTATTGATTACGCTAGTTACCCAACTTCCAGAACGTTCAGTTTCGGAGCAACTTTAAAATTATAAATAATGAAGACAAAAACATTTTTCAGCATAAAAATCATAACAATATTCTCTTTTATTTTTCTCTTAAACAGCTGTACAGATCTTAATGAAGTTGTGTTGGATGAAAAACTGGGAACTGACGCTACAGATCCTGCCGGTGCCCTTGCTGCGGCTTATGACAGACTTGGAGACGGAACTTTTGTAGATCACGGCGCTATTTTTGCCATGCAGGAATATACTACAGATGAAGCTATTTTACCAACTCGCGGAAGCGACTGGGGAGATGGTGGAAAATGGAGGGACATGCATGAATTTACATGGACTTCAAGTAATGCGATCATAGTGGATAACTGGAATTTATTGACAAACGGAATTACTCGTTCTTTAACTGCAATTAAGTCTGCACAAGAAAGTACTTTTCCTGAAAAGGCATTATTTTTGGCTGAATCAAAAGCGCTTTTAGCTTATTATACATACACGACATTAGATTTGTACGGACAAGCTCCATCCAGAGATCCGTTGAATGTAGATGCGCCTTTGCAAATTTTGAAAGCAGAGACTGAGATCGACAAATTAATTACGGATGTTGAAGCTTTAATACCAAACTTGGCTGATATTGGTACACAAAGAACACACCACGGAAGATTTACCAAACAAGCGGCTTATGCTTTTTTAAGCACAATGTATCTAAATCGTGCTGTTTTTAAAGACCGTTATAATGCTGCATCCAGTTTCAATTTTAATGAACCGGCTGTTACCGGAAGCACAGGAACAGATATGGATCGTGTTATTTATTATACATCACTACTAATCGATTCAGGAAAATATAGTTTAGAAAGTGATTTTTTCAAAAACTTTGCAAGAGACAACGATAATGGTAAAGAACTTATTTTCGCAATTTCTCAAAAAATAGATTATATCCGTAACGGTTCTAACAGTTTTGCTTATGTGTGTATGGAGCGTAACCAGAGAACATCTGCTGCAAACAGAGGGACAAATGCTGCCTGTACAACTCCTGAATTTTACGCAACCTGGGACGGTAATCACGATGATCCAAGATTCGAGCAGCATTATCAATATGCTGATGGTACTTGGTTTATGAATGATGGCACAGATGTAAGTGTTCCTGCAACAGACATTATACCTAAAAGCAGCCCGGCACTGCCTTGGTTCCATTTTAATAGAGGAATTCAGGCCGGACTTCAATACGGACCAATATTATTGCCTTCAGGATCTCTTGAAATGATAGGTAACCGTATCAAAGTTTCTCCATTAGTTATGGAAAAAAGTACGGGTACAAGAATGAATTTTACGCCATCATTGACATTTGCAGATCCAACTAAATCTGTATTTGCTCAAAACGAAATCAATCAGGGAGCTCGTGTTTTTAAATATGAATTTGATCCTGAAGGAGGAAATGGTAACAGTAATGTCGACATTCCGTTGTTCCGTTTAGGAGGAATTTATGCCATGAGAGCTGAGGCCTATTTTAGAAAAGGAAACGGTGGTCTTGCTATGATCGATCTTAATAAACTGCGTACAAGCAGAAAAAGAGAATCATTATTCGGAAGCGCTACAGGAAAAGCACTTACTTCATTAGACTCACAGCAATTGTATAAAGAATTAGGTTTCGAATTGTACTGGGAATTACAAAGAAGACCACAAAGTATACGTTTTGGAAAATTTGATTTACCAGGAACTGCAAAATCTGCTTCTCAACCCTTTAGAAGAGTATTTCCAATTCCACAAACGGTTATCGATCAAAAGTTTTTCAAACAAAATCAAGGTTACAATTAAAGTTTTGTGTTAGTTTATTTTTTTTTTACAAAGAGCCTGTTTCGAAAGAGACAGGTTTTTTTTATGAAGAAATAGTAGTACTTAAAAATCATTATCTTCAGCTTTGTGATTTTTCCTTCGCTCGGAAAGACAATATTGTGGTTAAAATGTAAAACGAAAAAATTATTCTTAACAATCATAATTGCCAGCTTTGTCTTTTGTGTTTTTTTTTTTTTTTTGTTTCATTTTGTATTGATGCTTAGATAGTTATAATGTAAAAATTGAATGAGATATTATAAGAGTCGAAAGGCATTCTATAACTAAATTTGAGAGTAATTCTCATATTCTGAAGTGAAAATTACAGAGAGTAAAAAGTATACATAACACAATTCAAAAATAAAATAAAATGATACATCAAATTGATACAACAGACAATATTGTAGCTTTTAGAGCATTAGCAGAAGTAACTAAAGAAGATTTTCTATCTGCCGTTGTTCCGGCTGTAGAACATTTAGTAAAACAAACCAATGAAATCAACTTTTTGCTGGTGCTCGATACAGACATTAAGAATTTTACCGCTGGCGCATGGTTAGAAGATGCTTTGTTAGGATTAAAACATCTGGGAAAATGGAATAGGGCAGCAATAGTTACAGATTCTGATGAGATAATTACTTTCACAAACGGATTTAGTTATGTAGTTCCTGGAGAATTTAAAGGTTTTAAAAAGCTAGATTTTAATAAAGCCCTCAATTGGGCCGAAGGAAATATACAGGTCAAATAATCCTGTTAGTTTGGTATGCGCTTATAGATTGATTTTGATTGAAGTAACTTAATTCAGATGTCGGCTTTAAATTGAGATTGGTTTATATATTACCCCATTTTAATTAAAAAAATCAACATTATGAAAAATTTACTTTTAGCCTTTGCAATGATCTTGTTTTCAGGAACGGCAATGGCGCAGCAAACGTCACAAAAAAAGAGCACTACAAAAATAGTATCAGATCCCACTGCGAATCCTATTCGTATTGATACAGTAAAAAGTAAAGTAGTTGCTAAGAAAAATAGTTCGCATAAAGTGGGAACCGGAAAGAAACAAGAAGCAAATACGACAAAAATAGTATCTGATCCAACCGCTAATCCTGTACGTTTAGATACTGTAAAAAATCCTGGAGCTTCTAAAAAAAGTACGGCACAAAAAGTAGGAACCGGTAAAAAACAACAATCCAATACAACAAAAATAGTATCAGATCCTACAGCAAATCCTGTTCACTTGGATACCATAAAAAATCCAATTAAAAAATAGTCAGGATATTTTTTTACGATTCTAAAGGTTGCCGGAAAAAGGCAGCCTTTTTTTTCGTCAGTTTAGGAAATTATCCTTCTATTCAGATCAAAAAAATAGGCCACGAATTCGCGAATCTTTATAGCTGATGATGTAGCATAATTCGTGAATTGGTGGCCAACAAATATTTCTTTTATTCATTAGTATAGAGTTTCAACAAAGATTAGTGATTATATTCAATACCACTACTGTCATTAATTTCTCTTTTTGCTTTTGCAACTTTAGTAAATTGTTTGTAACATGCTGAAGCTAATAATGGCAATGCAAGACCGCCAATAACAGCAGCAGCATTATTTTGTCCAACTTTTTTTAGAACTGCACCTATTAATAATGAGCTTACTCCGGCACAAACTAATTGTTTCGCAGAAAGGTTTGGTATTGCGTTGCTTGTTTTTTCAGGCGTTATTCCGTGTAATAATGGATCTATAAAATTTAAATTTTCCATGAGTTTTCAATTTATTTAGTTATACTTTTTATGTAGATAGCTTTTCGCCATCAGTTTCGTTTTCAATTTTTTCAATTTCGACTTTTTCTTTTTTAATAGCCTGTCTTAGCAAAGCAAAAAGACTCATATAGACGTTCGCTATAAAAACAAGCGAAAATCCTGCCAGAATGTAGCCACGCCAATCATTTAGTAAAAGTTTATAATTACAAAAGATCAAAAAAGCAATTGTGACATAATGACTAAAACAATATTCGCACGTAAAAAGATAAAAAACCTTTCTGGACAAAAGAGTCCTGTCGTTTTTCGAATGTTTTATGCACCATTCACGAGGTTCCTTAAAAATTTCTTCATGCGTTACAGTCCAACTAATGCAGGCTATCGGAATAGCCAGAACAAATAACCAGATGATTTGAATTGTGATCTCCATGATAAAAAAGCATTTTCTAAGTCGATTTTAATTTATTCAAATTATAAAAATTAAAATTACTGCAATTCAATCCATTACCATTATATAGTTATACTTTTTTATTATAGAATTCCATATCAAATTCTAATTTACAAAAAATAACCGTTAAGTTCAAATCCTTAACGGTTCTCTAACTAAAATATGTCATAATGTCTAGAAATTTTCCGGATTAGTGCTCGGAAATGGATCGTGTGAAACTTCATCCAGATCTAAATCGTCATCATCTTCATCTGAATCATCATCATCAAGATCACCATCTTTCTCCAGCGAATCGTCTAAATCTTCCGGATCCTGATCGTTTGTAATTTGATCTTCGCCATTAAGAATTGGTTCTTCGCCGGGATTGTTTTCATTTCGATTATAATCGTTAGTCTGATGATTAACATCATCTATATATTCGTCATGATTTTCATATTTCTTATCCTGATAGTTATTCTCTTTGTCGATAAGAGTATCTAAGTCCTGATTAAAATCACGATTTTCTCTACCGTAATTTTGGTTGCTTCCATTTTCCATATTTATATACTTTAGAATTAATTACTTTTTTGTAGTCGACGGTTTTTTATCGTCTTTAGGATTGTGTTGCACTTCTCTTTTTGGAGAGGTTTCCTTTTTGTCTATTTTTTTATCCATCGACTTAGCACCTGATGTTTCAGTGCTGCTGTTTTTTTGGTCTTTTGCATTCATGATATTTAATTTTTTAATTGTTGTTATACTACAAATCTACTTCACAAACGTAAAAAACATATTACATAAAAATAAAATCTAATTATATAGTTAACAGTATTTTATAATGTAATGTTTAGACTTATTACTATAATTGTTTTGTGATAGAGAGAGTCTGTTTTTTACCTAAATAGAAATTTACTTTTAATAAGGTATTATTGTTTAGTTGTTGATTACCAAATATTTAAAAAATGTAAATTTTGTCCATAATCATGTAAATACTTGGTTGTATAGTAAACTAAATTTGTCTTACTTATTTAGAGCTTGTCCATCTTATAATCGCTTATTAACGACATTAAAGAGAGATTTAAAAAAAGCTGTTTTTAAAATTTATTTAAAAAAAAACAAACAACTTTTAACATGAAAAATTCAAAAAAACCAAGTCAGGATCATGCGGATGAAAAGCAAAGAGATTTAGAATTTAATAAATCAAATGCCGACAATCAATTCATGACGACAAATCAGGGAGTAAAAATTAATGACAATAATAATTCCCTTAAAGCTGGCGAAAGAGGACCTTCGCTATTAGAAGATTTTATTTTAAGAGAGAAAATAACCCATTTTGACCACGAACGCATTCCGGAAAGAATCGTTCATGCGAGAGGTTCTGCGGCTCATGGATATTTTGAATTGTATGAATCTATGGAAAAATATACTAAAGCAGAATTCCTAAATAATAAAAGTATCAAAACGCCAGTTTTTGTACGTTTTTCTACTGTTGCAGGTTCAAGAGGTTCGACAGATTTAGCGCGTGATGTACGTGGATTTTCGGTTAAATTTTATACGCAGGAAGGAAACTATGATTTAGTAGGGAATAATATGCCGGTGTTTTTTATTCAGGATGCCATGAAATTTCCCGATTTAATACATGCCGTAAAACCGGAACCACATCATGAAATGCCACAAGCAGCATCTGCACACGATACTTTTTGGGATTTTATTTCGCTAATGCCAGAGTCTATGCACATGATTATGTGGGTGATGAGCGACAGAGCGATCCCGAGAAGTTTAAGAATGATGGAAGGTTTTGGAGTTCATACTTTTAGATTTATCAATAAAAACAATGAATCTCATTTTGTGAAATTTCATTGGAAACCTAAATTAGGAACTCATGGTGTAGCTTGGGACGAAGCACAAAAAATATCGGGTAAAAATTCTGATTTTCACAAGCAGGATTTATGGGAAGCAATCGATGGCGGAAATTTTCCTGAATGGGAATTAGGAGTGCAGATTATCCCGGAAGCTGACGAACATAAATTTGAATTTGATCTTTTGGACCCAACCAAATTAATTCCTGAAGAATTAGTTCCGGTACAAATCATTGGTAAAATGGTGCTCAACAAAAATCCGGATAATTTCTTTGCAGAGACAGAACAGGTTGCCTTTCATCCCGGACATGTTGTTCCCGGAATCGATTTCTCAAATGATCCGTTATTACAAGGGCGATTGTTTTCCTACACAGATACACAATTATCACGATTAGGAAGTCCTAATTTTCATGAAATCCCAATCAACCGTACCGTTGCACCAATGCATAATAATCAGCGGGACGGTCATATGCGCCAGGAAATTCCAACCGGACGTGTAAGTTATCATCCAAATTCATTAGGAGGCGGGTGTCCGTTTCAGGCAAAAATAGACGAGGGTGGTTTTAGCAGTTTTAATGAGCGAATCGATGCTCATAAAATCCGCGAAAGAAGCGAAAGTTTCTCTGATCATTTCAGTCAGGCAAAACTTTTTTATAACAGCCAAACGTCAATTGAACAAAATCATATTGGAGATGCCTTGTCTTTTGAATTAGGCAAAGTAGAAACTATTGCAATTAGAACGCGTATGTTAGGATTGTTATCTCAAATTGATAAAAATCTGGCTGCAAAAGTCGGCAAAGCATTAGGATTAAATGTACCGGCAACGCCAGAAAAACCAATTAATCACGGAGTAGGAGCAGATGATGAGGGAAAACAAGAACCTAAAGAAATAAAACAATCCATTGAGAATTCAGATGCTTTAAGTATGTTGAAAAACCCAACGATATCTAATACAATTGCCACCAGACAAGTTGCTTTTTTATGTGCCGAAGGTGTAAATGCCAATTCGATAAAAACGATGAAAGCGGCGTTGAAAGAAGCCGGAGCAAAAGCCGTAATTATTGCACCGCATCTGGGGACAATCGTTTCAGAAGAAGGTTTAGAAATTCCAGTAGATCAAAGTTATCTTATTGCAGCTTCAGTATTATTTGATGCTGTGTTTATTCCTGCCGGAAAAGGAATTCTGACTCTTAAAAACAAGAAAGAAGTAGCTGAGTTTATAAAAGATTCTTACCATCACTGCAAGTTTATTGCTGCCGAGGGTCAGGGAGTTCAGGTACTTCCTCTAAAAGATGATTTGCATAAAGATGCGGGAATTTTAACCAGCGAAAAAACAGGCGATAAGGCTTTGGCAACTTCTTTTATAAAAGCAATGGGAAGACACCGTTTCTGGGAACGTGAAGCAATTATTAAACAATAATAAATTTTGAAATGTATTTTCTAATAAGCAAAAAATGAAAAAATTTATATATCAAAACAGTCTTTCGATTGTGTTTTTGTTACTTTTTATAGGAGCATTTTTAGGTCAGATTTATTTTGGTATCGAAGAATATAATAAAGAGCTTATAGAAAACGGTGGTCATGCAATTACATTGAGTAATTATCTGACCACCGGACATTTCTTTGAAGCTACTTTTGAGAATTGGGAAAGTGAGTTTTTGCAAATGGGTTTGTTAGTTTGGCTAACTATTTTTTTAAGGCAAAAGGGATCATCAGAATCTAAAGGTTTTGATGGGGAGGAAGAAGTTGATCGCGAACCTTCTCCACAGCGAAAAGATGCGCCATGGCCAGTAAAAAAAGGCGGAATTTTGTTATCTCTTTATAAAAATTCGCTCACCATAAGTTTATTCCTGCTGTTTATCGTTTCTTTTTTTCTTCATTTTTACGGAAGTTTTAAAGATGAAAATACAATGAATGTTTTAAAAGGAGATCCGCAAGTTTCTTTAGCGGATTATTTAGGACAATCCCGTTTTTGGTTCGAATCTTTTCAAAACTGGCAAAGCGAGTTTCTGTCAATTTTTGCAATCATTGTGTTATCAATATTTTTACGACAAAAAGGATCTTCACAATCCAAACCTGTAGATGCGCCACATAGCGAAACAGGAGAATAAAATCAAGTAATTTAATATATAATAATATGGCTTCTGAAAAGGTAATTGAATGTTGCCAGGCTTTGATAGAAAAAAAACTGACTATAACTTTTGTCGAAAGTGCCTCTGCAGGAAGATTAAGTTATGAGTTTTCGACCGTTATAAATTCAGGTAAAATTTTAATAGGAGGAATGGTTTGTTATCATCATTCTATGAAAGAAGATTTACTGCTGATTCCGCACGGAACCATTAAAAAACATACTGCAGAATCAGCTATGGTTACCAAGTTAATGGCACAGAATTTTCATCGATATGTTCCATCGGAAATATGTGTTGCCTTAACCGGATTAACAACTCCCGGCGGAAGTGAAACAGCAAGTAAACCTGTAGGTACGATCTTCGTTCATATTATTTTGCCCAATAAAGAAATAGCGAGACGTTTTAACTTTAAAGGGAAACCGGAAAATATCGTTGAAAAAGCAATTGATGCTACAGCAGAATTGATTCTGGAAGAGATTCAAAAAATTCCATTATAATTAAAAGCCGAAGAGTGTGGTCGAGGGCACTGAAAAAGTCCTTTTCAGGAATAATTGTTAATTAAAGGAGTAGAAGCTAAAAGTTTTCTACTCTTTTTTTTGTATCTTTTGGGTGTAATCATAAGGCTTTTTA
>NZ_JAMZNK010000150.1 GCF_027980145.1 Flavobacterium azizsancarii
TACCTATGAAGGCACGAATGCAGAAAATATCAAGTAATTTGATAACTACCTTGGGAAGGATAGGACGGAATCCGACAGCTACCAAGGAGTGCAGACCTTTATTGGGATAACCGAAAACAACCTCACGGAAGTACTTTAGGTTAGGTATCTATCTTAAAATGTATCGTAAATTAAGAACCGCCTTGGTACGGATCCGTATGCCGGGTGGTGTGGAAGGTCGCCT
>NZ_JAMZNK010000151.1 GCF_027980145.1 Flavobacterium azizsancarii
ATAAAATTTCCCTGAGTATCTTCTATCGTTTCTTTAAGAAGATTTAGCTTTTCTTTCACAGCTGGTATAGAACTCAAAGATTCTTCTTTTTCTATGCGCTGTTCCAGTTCTCTACAATAGGCTAATTCTTTTTCTAATACATTGGTGTCATTTTTCTTGGGCATATGCTCTTTGAATTGGTCATCAAATAAATAGACCGTTTTTCGTAGCAGTTTAGATCGCT
>NZ_JAMZNK010000152.1 GCF_027980145.1 Flavobacterium azizsancarii
AACAAGCGAAACACAAAAATAAGAAGACACGTTCGTAGACATATTGAATTGACAGCCGTTTTAACAGAGATGTTAAAACAAAAGAATAAAGAGTAAGATAATCGAGAGATTTAAAAGAACCGATAGAGACTGATTCGAATAACAATACGATCTAAGTGATTAGGTCAACAATATACGATGAAGAGTTTGATCCTGGCTCAGGATGAACGCTAGCGGCAGGCTT
>NZ_JAMZNK010000153.1 GCF_027980145.1 Flavobacterium azizsancarii
ATCTCTGTTAAAACGGCTGTCAATTCAATATGTCTACGAACGTGTCTTCTTAATTTTGTGTTTCGCTTGTTTCTCAAAGCGGGTGCAAAAGTAGAAAATTTATTTTCAACTAGCAAGTAAATTTTGAAGTTTTTTTTTGGAAATTTTCATTTCCTTTTCTTCTCATTTCCTAACCAATCTATCAATGAACTTCCGTTGTTTTGCGGGGTGCAAATGTAACATC
>NZ_JAMZNK010000154.1 GCF_027980145.1 Flavobacterium azizsancarii
AGTACCACTTGTCAAAGCTGTTGTACTTGGAATCAATGTTCCGCCAGTTAAAGCAGTATACCAAACGATATTAGATTCGTTTAACTGAATACTTGCAAAAGTTGGCAAAGTTGACTGACAGAAATTCTGTGTTCCTGCAGTTACCAAACTTGGTGTTCCCGGATCAGTTACTATTACCGCAACTTCCAGTCTTAATGCACTCTCGCAAAGTGATGTTGCATCT
>NZ_JAMZNK010000155.1 GCF_027980145.1 Flavobacterium azizsancarii
ATGATCTTGCCTGAACTATTGATGTATTGGTCTGATTTTTAGATTCGCCAAAACATATTTTTAATTCCTCAGTAAACGGCAGGGTTATCTTTGAACCATCAACAGCTAAAATGGGTATTTCGGTCGGACCGTGCCACCCATTTCGGTTGAAATGGTGCCACTTTGAAAGAGATTACAATAATACAAAAAAGTTTGTTCAGTTTAAAAATTTGCTTTTCTCAT
>NZ_JAMZNK010000156.1 GCF_027980145.1 Flavobacterium azizsancarii
AGCGATCTAAACTGCTACGAAAAACGGTCTATTTATTTGATGACCAATTCAAAGAGCATATGCCCAAGAAAAATGACACCAATGTATTAGAAAAAGAATTAGCCTATTGTAAAGAACTGGAACAGCGCATAGAAAAAGAAGAATCTTTGAGTTCTATACCAGCTGTGAAAGAAAAGCTAAATCTTCTTAAAGAAACGATAGAAGATACTCAGGGAAATTTT
>NZ_JAMZNK010000157.1 GCF_027980145.1 Flavobacterium azizsancarii
CAATACGATCTAGGACTGCGTCAGCAATTGTCGAGTTCCCAATTATATCATGCCATGCAGATACAGGTATTTGAGAAGACAGTATTATTGATGCTTGATTGTACCTTTGGTGGATATTCCGCTGCAAAGGTCGCCACGATTCCGCTACAAAGTACACCACCCATTCCGCTTCAAAGTACGCCACGATTCCGCTGCAAAGGTCGCCACTTATTCCGACGCAA
>NZ_JAMZNK010000158.1 GCF_027980145.1 Flavobacterium azizsancarii
AGGATTAACGGCAGGAACTACATATACCTTTACAGTAACAAATGCTGTAGGCTGTATTTCTGCTGCATCAGGTAATGTTGTGTTCAATGCACAACCTGCGACACCATCTGCGCCAACAGTTGGAATCATAACACATCCAACCTGTACAGTTGCTACCGGAAGTGTTGTCTTGAATGGTTTACCATCAGGGAATTGGACCATCAACCCAGGAAATATTACA
>NZ_JAMZNK010000159.1 GCF_027980145.1 Flavobacterium azizsancarii
TATCATCTTTACTAAGTGATGATAAAGGACGATTTGACTGGCGTACTTTGCGTCGGAATAAGTGGCGACCATTGTCGCGGAATCGTGGGGTACTTTCGTCGGAATATCTACCTTTGGTCAACAATGTCCAATAATGCTTCCCGGGATTGGTTATCGAATGGTTGTAAGCCAAAGTCATCCAGAATAAGTAGATCTGATTTTAGTATCTTTTTCATTTCC
>NZ_JAMZNK010000015.1 GCF_027980145.1 Flavobacterium azizsancarii
AGCCCGCCTGCGCAGATGGTACTGCAGTTATGTGGGAGAGTATGTCGTCGCCTTTCTTTTGAAAACCCTGTTTCTAGCGAAACAGGGTTTTTTGTTTTACAAAATACTGGGATAATGTTTTATAATGCTTTGTAGTTTAGGCAAAAAAGATTAGACAATCTGAATAAGAAGATATCCTTTTGCGGTAAACCAGATATAAGTTAAGCTCTCGAAAATCTTTAGTTGGCTTGTCCTTGTACATTCGCTAAAATCCGCTCAATCGAATTAACATTCTAAAAACTATTAAGTCTCACTGCTAAGCTTTTTAAATCCTGTTCAAGAGAACGAATAGTAGCCTGTAGTTCATTTAGCATATTCGCTCTTGAGTGTAAATCGTCTGCGGTGTAGATTCCGCCATCATCAAAAAAGAGTTTTTGTGTTTTAGAATCTATTTTACCATCAAAATTATATTGTGTCCATCGGTTTTTGATACTTTCCTGCAGGTCATTTTCTCCGGAATTGCTAAATTGTTTTTCGTTTATAAGAGTCCATATAGAGTTAGGATATGCTTCGTTTGTATTATCATTGTACCAAATATTCCCCAGTAGATTCCTTTGAAGCCTTAGTTCGATTTTTTTACCTTTTGGAGAAATAGTTAATGCTCCTAATCCCGCACTTAATAATCCGCCTGTTACACCCACTATATTACCGGCATTATTATTTTTTATTAAAACAGTGGCCACAGTTGTTAATGCACCTAAAGTCACAGAAGCTACTGTTAGATTTCTAGTTTTTTTATTGTTGATGTCATCAATATAGTCTGCTAATTTATTGATGCGTTCGCCATTACAATCTAGTTCTGATGCCAATGCATTTATTTCTATAGTTGTAAGCATGAGGCGATCAGTGATTTTTTGTTTTAGGACCAATCTTTTTAAAGTATCTTTTTTTACTTGCAGGTATTCTGCTAAATAAGTTTCAATACCAATAGCCTGGCTGACTAAGAGATCATGTTTGGATAAATGGGCATTTAAAATGCTATCCTGTTTTTGTATTTTATTTTTTGGAGTTTCGAGTTGAGAATAATCATACTGAATGGTTGGCTGACAATAGTTACTTGTTAGATAATTAATTTTTGTACTCTTTAAAACAGTAGAGCAGGAAGAAACAAGAAATGATACTATAATTGATCCGGCAAATATTTTCAATAGTTTCATGTTCGTTTTGTTTGGGTGTTATACATTATCAACTAACTTTTTAGTGGTAAAAGTTAGAGTGATTTAAAGCAGTAAATTTTCAGTTAAACGAAAATACAAATTATAATTTTAATTTTTTCCGTTTCATAATGGCGTATACGAAATAAAAAACAACCCTATTCCATGTAGATTTTTGGTTTACAAAAACTTGCGGTTTTAAAATCAATCAGCTGAAAACTTCAAATTTGTATTTCTTTTCAAGTAAAAAATCAGGGATCATATTTACAATACTTTAAAAGTGGGATTTAATATTTATAGCTGTTTTAAGATTTTAGCATTCATACAGGATATGTCTATAGTTTTGAATGATGTGTCCATGACTGAGAAATTCATTCTCTATACTTTTATCTTCAATTCAGTATTTCATTTATTAATGATGTCGGGAAACAATTCAAAAAGTTTCATGTAGTAATGTTTCATAAGAATATTGGGTTGAAAATTTGATTTTGTTTTAATAGGGAGATTATGTCTCCCTATTTTTTGTATCAATTTCAGAATAAATAGTAGACATTAATTAGATAAATATAATACCATATGAAAATAGAATGTTGGAAAGTCAGAATCAATAACTCCTTAAAATTTGTAATTCCTTTTTTTGTAATGCTATTTTTTTTAGTACCCGATGTGTACAGTCAAAATATCGAAAACACGAAAAGTTCAAAAGCTGTACTAGAAAGACTTATTGGTAAAAGAGCGAGTGAATTTGATTTTACAATTATCGAAAATAAGAATCAATCAGATTGGTTTGAAATAACAACCAAAGGCAATAAGGTAAAAATTCAGGGAACGTCTAATACTGCTCTTTGTTATGCAGCATATAATTTTCTAAGGGATATTGGAGCAGTTATCGTCAGTTGGGAAGGAAACAGAGTCGATTTGCCTACAAGCTGGCCCAAGTATTCAAAAAAAGAATCGACTCCGTTTGAATACCGGGAATATCTAAACGCCTGTACATTTGGTTACACTACTCCTTGGTGGGATTGGAAACGCTGGGAACAAGAAATAGACTGGATGGCATTTCACGGCATTAATCTGCCTACAGCAATGGAAGGGCAAGAAGCAGTCTGGCAGGAATTATGGAAAGAATATGGGGTAACAGACAGTCAATTAGCAGCGCATTTTACCGGACCTGCTTTTTTGCCCTGGCAGAGAATGGGGAATATAAATAGTCTTGAAGGACCATTGCCTCAGGAATGGATTAAGAAGAAAAGCACGCTTCAAAAACAGATCTTGCAAAAAATGAGAGCTCTGGGGATGTATCCCGTAGTGCCTGCTTTTAGTGGTTATGTACCAAAAGCATTTGCAGAGCAACATCCCGAATCAAAAATAAGTGAACTGAAATCCTGGTCCGGTGGAGGTTTTGCGAGTACCTATTTATTAGATTCCAAAGATCCTTTGTTTAAAGAAATAGGAAAACGCTTTATCGAAATCTATACTAAACTATACGGACATTCTGATTTTTATCTGGCTGATTCTTTCAACGAAATAACGCCGCCTGTTTCTGAAGAACACAAATATGACGAGCTTTCAGATTACGGAAAAACAATATTCGAAACTATTAATGAAGCTTCTCCCGGAGCAGTATGGGTGATGCAGGGCTGGCTTTTTGGTGATAATAAAGAATTTTGGACTAAAGAAGCTACCAGTGCTTTTTTAAGCAAAGTACCAAACGACAGAATGATAATTCAGGATTATGCTAATGACCGGTATAAAGTTTGGGAAAATCAGGAGGCTTTTTACGGAAAACAATGGACGTATGGATATGTGCACAATTACGGAGGATCTAATCCTGTGTATGGGGATCTGAATTTCTATAAAAATGAATTGACCAGTTTACTTAAAAATCCAAACAAAGGAAATGTTGTAGGATATGGAGTAATGCCTGAGGGCTTAAACAATAACTCGATAGTTTACGAGTACATCTACGATCTGCCCTGGACGCAAGGTAAGGAACCAATAGCGGACTGGCTAAAAAAATATTTGAAAGCACGATACGGAAAAAATATTTCGGATACTGTTTTTCAATCCTGGCAGTTATTGCTGGAATCAGTATACAGTACCAAGTATTGGGAAACGCGCTGGTGGGATGATAGGGCCGGAGCGTATTTATTTTTTAAAAGACCAACTCTGGAAATAACAGAATTCAAAGGAAATCCGGGAGATAAACAAAAGCTAAAAGAAGCTTTGGATATTTTGAAGAAAGAAAGTGAAAACTTCAATAAAAACAGCCTTTATACTTATGATTTAATAGATGTTTCCAGACATTACTTTTCGCTTTGTATAGATGATTTATTGATAGAATGTGTAAAAGCTTATGAACGTAAAGACGTGCCAAAAGGAGATGAATTATTTAAGGAAATAGAGAATCAGGCTTTACGTATAGATAATATGCTTTCGGGACAGCCATTGAATGATTTAAACCATTGGCTGCAATCTGCGTGGGATTACGGAAGCAATACTGAAGAATCAAAACTATATGTGAAAAATGCAAAAACAATAATTACACTTTGGGGAGGAGAAGGACATCTAAATGATTATGCTTCCCGATCATGGCGTGGTATGTATGCAGAATTTTACTGGCCAAGATGGAAAATGTTTTTGCTGGCATTAAGAGAGTCAGAAATCAATAATACTTCATTTGATGAATCGAATGTAAGAGCATCAATAAAAAACTGGGAAGTAAAATGGAGTGAAAGTGCTGCAATGTACAAGCATCGTTAACAGGGATAAATGCAGACCAATAAGGATAATTAAGCAGATGATCTGAATTAAGTCAGTACTTTTTTTGTCAGGATATTTTTGTTTTTAATTCTGATGCACAAAAAAATAAATCGCTGAACCCCTTATTCCTGCTGTGTTTACTAAAAAAATCCATGTTTGTGAATAACCTGTCCATTTGTTAAGAATTCATTAATACTATTTTCGCCTTACTATTTAACCAATTAACCAAATAATAATATGGAAAAACTTAAGCTTTTATTACTAGCCTTTTTTCTGGGCTTCTCAATTAATTCATGGGCACAAAAAACTGAAATATCAGGTGTGGTTCTGGATGAGAAGAGTATGCCATTACCAGCAGCCAATGTGCTCGAAATTGGTACTTCGAATAACATTGTGACAGATTTTGACGGGAAATTTAAAATGACTGTTTCAAACAAAAATGCCACATTGATTATTTCTTTTATAGGATTCGATGAACAACGTCTCAAACTAGATGGTTCAAAAACAAATTACACGATCAAATTAAATTCCGGCTCAACTAATTTAGAACAAGTTGTAGTGGTTGGGTATGGAAAAGGATCGCGTAAAAATCTAACTACATCTGTCGCTTCTATAAAAGGAGATCAGTTAAACAGAGGAGTAATTAGTGATGTGGGTCAAATGCTGCAAGGAAAAGTGTCGGGACTTAATGTTTCAACAAGTGGCGATCCAACAAAACAATCTTCGGTAGTTTTGCGTGGAGTCTCAACATTAAATGGCTCTCAGGGACCTTTTTATGTGGTAGATGGTATTCCTGGTGTTGATATTTCTGTTATCGCATCAGAAGATATTGTTAGTATTGATGTTTTAAAAGATGCTGCCGCTACTGCCATTTATGGTAACCGTGCTGCAAATGGAGTAATCATGGTAACGACTAAAAAAGGAAGTAAAGACAGAAGCCAGATTACGTACAGCAATTATTTTGGTGTTGAGAATGTTTCCAATCAACTTAATATGATGGATGCGAATCAATTGAGAGCATTTACATCAAAAAATAATTTAAATTTTACGCCTGAAAATGATAAGGGAGCAAATACAGATTGGCAAAAAGCAATTCTTAGAAGTTCAGGAGCACAGTCAAGCAGTCATAACCTTTCTTTAAGCGGAGGTGGTGAGCATGGTAATTATTTTGCAAGTGTAACGGCAGTAAACAAAGAAGGAGTTCTTTTGAGCAGTGATTTCTCCAGAATTATTGCACGTTTAGCGGTAGAGCAATTTGCTTTTGATGATAACCTGAAAATTGGTTTGAATGTAACGAACTCTAATACGAAATATACCAATGTTCCTCAGCGTAATACAGCGCTGCAACAATCTGTAAGCCATCTTCCGGTATCACCAATTAGAAATGCGGACGGATCATTTTTCGAAAATTTCGTTCAAACCAGTTATTTCAATCCTGTTGCTTTAATTGAACACGGAGATGATGATACGAAAACAAATAATTTTGTGGGGAGCCTTACAGCAGAATTAAAACTTCCTTATGGATTTTCGTATAATCTAAATTTATCCTACCAACAATTAAATTCATTACACGGAGAGTTTTATGACAGTTATTATCAGCAATACAATAGCTCTGCTTTTTACAATAATCCAGATCCGCCTCAGGTTAAACAATTAGTGAATTTTGGTGTAAACGGATCAGCAATGAGAAATTCTTACCAAAACAGTAATACAATTGTAGAGAGTTTTTTGAATTGGGACAAAACTTTTGGCGATCATAAAATCAAGGCAGTCATTGGTTATTCATGGCAGGAAGATGTTCTTGGAGACGGATTTCAGGCATCAGCAACTAATTTTCCTGTAGATAATGTGAGTTATAATAACCTTGCTTTAAGCAATTATACTTCTGTAAACGGTTATGTTGTAAATTTTGGAGACAGTAAAGCGTATCAAAAAAGACGTTTGATTTCTCAATTTGGACGTTTAAATTACAATTACAAAGACAAATACCTTCTGCAGGGAACCATCAGAAGAGATGGAGGTTCAGTATTTGGAACCAATAATCAATGGGGGTACTTTCCTTCAGTAGGTGGTGCATGGAGAATTGATAAAGAAAGATTTATGAAAGGTCAGAATGTTTTTAGCGATTTGAAACTTCGCGGAAGCTGGGGACAAACCGGTAACTCTTCCGGATTTAATGCCTATACCGCTCAATTTATTTCTGGAAGTCTTGGAACATTCTATTATAACGGACAACAAATTGGAGCTTACGGACCAAACCAGGCAGCGAATCCCGACTTGAAATGGGAAAAAACAGCAACCGCAAATCTTGGTCTTGATTTTACGATATTAAAAGGGAGAGTATCAGGTTCTGTTGATGTGTACGAAAAGAAAACAACAGATATGATTTTTAATTATGCTGTAAATCCCGTATTAGTGCCTGTAGGAACAATTGTAGCCAACGGTGGTAATATGTCGAATCGTGGTATTGAAGGGTCTTTGAGTATTAATGCCATTAAAACTAAAAATTTCAGCTGGTCAACAACTATAAATGGTTCAACAAATAAAAATGAGATTACAAAATTGAAGAACCCATTATTTGTTGGAGGAGATTCAATACGCAGAGTACAGCCAGATGGAGGTGGTCAGACAGGAAGCACGTTACAAATTTTTAAGGAAGGAAAACCATTGGGGCAATTCTTTACGCTTCAGTACGCAGGAAAAAATGCCAATGGTGTTTCCCAATATGTTGCCAGAGACGGCAGCTTAACAACCAATCCTGCCATTGGTACAGATTATCATTATGCAGGAAGTGCGCAGCCTAAATTTTTATTGGGATGGGATAATAATTTCACTTACAAGAAATTTGATTTGAATATCTTTTTCCGCGGAGTATTTGGAAACAAAATTTTCAACGCAACCCGTGCCGATTTATTCAGGCCAAGTACTGCAATGACAACGAATATTCTTGTTGATGCGCAAAATGAATCGCCAAATGATTTAAATGCCTATAAGTATTCAACGCGCTTTATAGAAGACGGAAGTTACCTTCGATTAGATAATTTAACTTTAGGATATGATTTTGGTAAAGTGGGTAAATACATCAAGAAAATCCGTATTTACGAAACAGTAAATAATTTATTTATAATTACTAAATATACAGGAATTGATCCGGAAGTAGAACAAGGAGGAACAGCTCCGGGTGTAGATTCAAATAACTTCTATCCAAAAACCAGAACATTCTTGTTTGGTTTAAACGTGATATTCTAAAAATTAAATTCTAAAAAACATGAAAAATATATTAAAACATATAGGACTTCCAATACTTATGGTTGGTTTATTATGGTCTTGCGACGACCTTGATGTGCCCATTACAACGCAGCTTACACCAGAAGTTTTTCCTCAGAATCCAACACAATATATTCAGACCGCAGGTCCGGTATATACTGCTTTTCGCGGCGAGTATTCCTTTGCATGGTGGTTCACGCAATCATTGAGCACAGATGAATCAATTATGCCGGCAAGAGGAGGGAACTGGTTCGATAATCAGAACTACAGTATGTTGCATTACCACAATTGGACACCGGACAATGGCTGGGTTTCAAGTCTTTGGGATTGGTCGTCAAAAGTGATTGGAACAGCCAATCAGGCGATTTCAATTTTAGATAAAACAATGCCGACAGGTGCTGATAAAGCAACTATGATTTCAGAACTAAAAACCATGCGTGCCATCTCTTATTATATGATGATGGACAGCTACGGAAATGTGCCTTTGGATACCGTTTACGGAGATTTTACTGCTCACGCGAAATCAGATCGAAAAGACGTTTTTAATTTTATCGAAAGAGAATTAAAAAAAGCACTTCCTAACTTAAATCCTGTTGCAGGAGTTACCACTTACGGAAGACCAAATAAGCAAACTGCCAATGCATTGCTTGCAAAATTGTATCTGAATGCTGAAGTTTATACCGGAACAGCACGTTATGATGATTGTATTGCAGCTTGCGATGGCGTTATTAATTCCGGATTGTATGCGATTGAGCCAAGAAGCACTTATCTTCAGATGTTTTATCCTGCAAACGGACCGCAAATGAAAGAGTTTATTTTTGCTGTTCCTTATGACGCTTCAGCAGTAACGGTAGGATATAATGGTCAAATGTATCATGCCCGTTATGATGTGCCCCGTTCTGAAAGAGCAAAGTTTGGAATTCCTTTTACACCAAGTGCACCAAGAAGTACAATTCCATCATTTTATGCCTATTTCAACGATGTTACTGATATTCGTAACAAACAATGGTTAACCGGATTACAATTCATGAATGATGGTGTTACGCCTGTAATGGTAAGCACTACAAAGAAAGGTTACGACCAGTTTTATACAGGATCAGATGGTAGTGCGGCCTATACGTATCAGGTAAATTTAACGCCGGATATTGTACTGCGCCAGAATGCTGCTTTATTTGACTGCGGAAATGATGAAATTGCCTGGAACATGGGGTATAGAAATATTAAGTTTTATCCTGATGCAACGTCAACAAGCCGTAATCAAAATAACGATGTACCGTTTTTACGCTATTCAGATGTTATCCTGATGAAAGCAGAAGCAATTCTTCGCGGAGGTGCCGCAACTTTAGGACAAACACCATTGGCATTGGTCAATATGGTTCGTTCAAACAGAACTACTTCTGCAGCATGGAGCGGTGTTACTCTGGAAGAACTTTATCAGGAAAGAAGTCGCGAATTTGCGCAGGAAGCATGGCATAGAAACGATATGATCCGCTTTGGGAAATATGAAGGATCATGGGGATTCAAAACAAACTCAGATACCTATCGTCGTACATTCCCAATTCCAACCAATGCTTTGGTTTTAAATCCCGCCCTGACACAGAATGCCGGATATTAGGCTATTTCTAAAAGTAAATTGAATAACCGTTGAGTGTAATTATTAAAAAGTTAAATACACAGAAACATAGATTCTAAAGTAAAAAAGAAGGCAATAAGAAACATTTCTTGCACATAGTTCCGTGCATTAAAAATAAGTGAAACGCCTTTTTTGAGAATTTAAAACTATGTTTCTATGTGTTAAAATTAATCACAATCAGCGAGTTAAAACAGATTGCAACTTTATAAAAAGGAGAAGAGGATTAAAATTCCTTCTCCTTTTTTATTAAAAAGCCAGATTGCCAGTGTTGGTTTTTAATACCGCATTTTCAAAATTCAGAAAATCATGGCAACAATTACCGAATACACTTTACACAATTCCCCACAAATAAAAGCGTAGTCCCTATCAATACAATCAGAATAAATGAAATTGGATAAAATTTATAAAATAGGACGTATAGGAATAAGTCTCTTTCTTGTTTTTTTAGTGTCATGTAAAACAGAAAAAAATGCTGTTGCAAAAAAGAAACCATTAGTAGATATGGTCTATCCTCAGCTGGATACCGAAAATTCAAGATGGTTTTTCTTTTCCTCTGCAAGCCGTCCGTTTGGTATGGTAAACTTAAGTCCCGATACAGAAATCAATGGCGATTGGGGAGGCGGCTACAAGTATACAACAGACACAATAAAAGGTTTTAGTCATATTCATGAATGGCAAATGTCCGGCGTTTCCGTAATGCCTGTAACTATTTCCACAGCCAGTAAAAAAGACATTTTTACCAGTTTTTATTCTAAATTCAGTCATGAAACCGAAAAAATAACTCCGGGTTATCATTCCGTACTATTAGATAAATATCAAATTACAGCGGAACTGACCAGTACAAAAAGAGTAGGTTTTCATCGTTATACATTTCCAGAGAAAGAGCAAAAAGCAATTCTTTTTAATCTCAATACAATCTTGGGACCTTGCGATAATACAAACGGAATATTGCAGAAAAATAGTGATGATGAACTTTCCGGATCATTAGTATTGAGTACCAATTTTAGACGTCCGAAACCCTTAACCGTATTTTTTAAAATTAAACTGAATACACCTATTACTTCGATCGAACACGATAACAAGACAAATAATTATTTAATAAATTTAGACAAAGCGGATAAAACGGTATTAATGAAAGTAGGGATTTCCTATACATCAGTAAAAAATGCATCAAATAATATACAGCAGGAATTACCACATTGGAATTTTGATCAGGTAGTTACAGATTCAAAAAACGAATGGAATAATTTGCTGGGCAGAATTGAAGTAGAAGGCGGAACTACAACAGATCAAAGACGATTTTATACAGATCTGTGGCATGCTTTGCAGGGTAGAAAAATGATTAGTGATGCAAATGGCGCTTATCCTGATAATACAGGAGACAAATTCAGAATAGGACAATTGCCTTTAGATAAACAAGGAAAACCTAAATTTAATCAATACAATTCAGACTCATTTTGGGGAGCACAATGGACAATAAATACGCTTTGGGGTCTTGCTTATCCAGAAATTATGGGTGAATTTGTTCAGTCCTTAATGCAATATTATAAAGATGGCGGAATGATTCCGCGTGGTCCATCCGGAGGTAATGATACATTTGTCATGACCGGGGCTTCTACGACACCATTTATTGTAAGTGCTATTCAAAAAGGAATTATAACAGAAGATTTAGGAAATATCTATACCGCACTCAAAAAAAACCATATGCTCAACGGTATTATGGGAAAAGCGGGCTATGAACATACGACGGACATTGGCGGTGGATTAAAATATTATATCGATAATGGTTTTGTTCCTTATCCCATTCCTGAAGGTGAATTTGGAAGTCATCAGGATGGTGCGAGCCAAACACTGGAATATGCTTATCAAGACTGGACATTAGCACAATTGGCGAAGAAATTAAAGCATGATGATGACTATAATTATTTTATGGCAAGAGCTAAAAATTATCAAAATGTTTTTGATACAACAATCGGATGGATGCGTCCAAAAGATGTTAACGGAAAATGGCTTGAAAATTTTGATCCCTATAAATATGAAAATGGTTTTATAGAATCTAATGGCGCACAATCGACCTGGTTTGTACCTCATGATATCAACGGTTTAGTAGCATTGATGGGCGGAAAAGAAAAAGCGGCAGAAAAATTAAACAGTCAATTTCAAGCTTCTCAAAAATTAAAATTTACTTCCGGTACTTCACACGATGCCGAATTACATCCCGAATTCAGCCGTATTCCGATCAATTTTGGAAATCAGCCTTCGATACAAACCTCCTTTATTTTTAATTTATTAGGGAGACCTGACTTAACACAGTATTGGACAAGAAATGTAGTAAAAGAAACTTTTAGTGGTTTATCTCCGGCTACAGGTTATAACGGAGATGAAGATCAGGGATTAATGGGAAGCCTGAATGTGTTGCTTAAAATTGGTTTGTTTCAAATGAATGGAGGTACAGAGGTAAATCCCGAGTACCAGATAGGAAGTCCAATATTTAATAAAGTGTCGATTCAATTAAATCCAAATTATTATAAAGGCAAAAAGTTTGTTATTAATGCCAATAATAACAGTCCGGAAAACATTTATATCAAGGAAATAAAATACAACAATATTCCGGTACAAAATTTCAGTATTTCTCATTCAGCCATTACAGACGGAGGAGAATTAAATTTAGAAATGTCCGAGACACCAAAACACTAAATAAATTAGTTGGGTGATTAATTTTTCAGACATAGAAACATAGATTCTTAGTGTGAAAAAAAGAACTGTTTATTAAAAAAGAAATATCAGATAAAGCAAATGAAATTATCTATTAAAATCATAACTTTTCTAGGAATAGCATTATGCTGTACCCACGAAATAAATGCCCAAAAGCAGCTTCACAATTATGTAGATCCCATGATAGGATCAGAAGGAGTTGGCAGGGTTTTTATTGGTCCATCATGCCCGTACGGAATGGTGAAACCAAGTCCGGATTGCACAGTTAGTCCAAATAGCGGCTGGCTTCCGTTGCCAAAAGAAGTAACAGGATTCAGTCAGGTTCATGTAAGCGGTACCGGTGGCGGGCCAAAGTATGGAAACATTCAAATCATGCCTTTTTCAGGTGCTTTAGATAAGTTAGATCAAACATCTTACAGAGCAGAAGAAATTGTAAAGCTGGGATATTATGAAACCGTTTTCAAAGAAAATAATATCAAAACAGAAATAACAACAGCAGAGAAAGTTGCCTTTTATCGAATTACCTATCCTAAAAACACAGCTAAAAATGTAAAGATTGATCCGGGCTTTTTCTTAGGAGAAGAATCAAAATCGGACGGAAGGGAAGCGCAGCAATTTGTAGGTTCTCAAATAGAAATCGTCTCCGATACAGAAGTTCGCGGTTATAGCAGAATTCGCGGCGGATGGAATAATGGCCGTGCCTATACCGTTTATTTTTGGGCAGTTTTTGATCAGCCAATTGCAAAGTATGTAACCTGGAAAGACGGGAAATTTTACAACAATCAATCTGCTCAATTTGATTCAGGAAAAAAAACAGCAGCATTATTTTCTTTTGGTAACGAAGTAAAACAAGAATTAAATGTAAAAATCGGAATTTCTTTTTTAAGCGAATTAAAAGCAAAAAACAATATCGAAGTAGAAATTCCGCATTGGAATTTTAATACAGTTTTAGCGAGCTTAGAAAATAAATGGGAACAATTGTTAGGCCGTATCCAGCTTTCGGCAGATACATCTGAAGAATACAGAAAAATGTTTTATACAGGTTTGTATCACACCATGATAATGCCGACAGACAGAACAGGAGAGAATCCATTGTGGACAAACGATGAGCCTTATTACGATGATTTTTATTGTATTTGGGACACTTTTAGAAGTTCCAGCCCTTTGATTACACTAATAGATTCCAAACGTCAGGTCGAAATTGTCAATGCCATGCTAAACATTTACAAACGCGAAGGTTATCTGCCCGAAGGCCGCAGCGGAAATGATAATGGCCGTACACAAGGCGGTTCGAATGCAGAGGTCGTTTTAGCCGATGCTTTTGTAAAAAATCTAAAAGGTATAGATTATGAACTGGCTTTGCAGGCCATGCTTAAAGATGCCACAGTACCACCCGGAGGAAATGAGGAAAAAGAAGGCAGGGGCGGATTATTAGATTATCTGAAATTTGGTTATGTGCCCTACGGTACAGATCGAGCAGGAAACCGAACTATTGATTACTCCTATAATGATTATAATATTGCAACAATTGCCAAAGGACTGAACCATACGGATCTCTACAATCAATACATAAAACAAGCCGACAACTGGCAAAATCTTTGGCGCTCAGATTATGTAAATAACGGATCAACAGGTTTTATCATGCCAAAAGATGCTTCAGGGAAATGGCTGGACGATATTGTTTTTGGAGAATCGAAAATTCAAAAGCCAACATTCAAATATACCCCAGTTATCATTGAATCGCCTTGGTACGTGTGCCATTGGTGCGTCTTTTTTTACGAAGGCAATTCCTGGGAATATTCATTAAGTATTCCGCATGATGTTCCCGAACTCGTTCGTAAATCCGGAGGAGAAGCAGCTTTTCAAAAAAGACTTGATACTTTTTTTGATACCAAATTGTATAACGTAGCAAACGAACCATCATTTTTAACCCCGTGTTTGTACCACTGGATCGGGAAACCTTATTTAAGCAGTGACAGAATCAGAACCATTATCAAGGATAATTTCAATAGCTCACATGAAGGCTTGCCCGGTAATGATGATTCAGGAGCGATGTCTTCCTGGCTGGCATTTCATATGATGGGATTGTATCCTAATGCAGGTCAGCCGTATTATTTATTGAATACACCACTGATTAAGGAAACAACGCTGCAGTTAGAAAATGGGAAGTATTTTAAAATCTCGGCAAAAAAAATGAGTGATAAAAACCGATATATAAAATCAGCTTTACTAAACGGAAAGCACTACAGCAAAGCCTGGATTTTACACGATGATGTTGCCAAAGGCGGCGAATTGGTTCTCGAAATGGATTCAAAACCTTCCGCTTGGGGAACTGCAATTTTACCACCAACAAAATAAAGAAGCACAAGATGAAAAACACAATTTTAATCCTTCTTGTGTGTGCCATGCATCAGATAGGAACAGCGCAAAAATACATTCCAACCCTTAAGAACAATACAGAATTAAGCTATATATGTAAACTTCACAGGCAAACGAGAACTTTGACACTTACATCCAGAATAATCAGTGATAAGCTAATTTTCGATTTAGATACCAGAGGTGTAAAAAGCAGTATTGTAACATTGCCGGAAGCATTGAAAAACGGTAATGCCCTCAGTTTTAATCAGGGAGAATACGCACCGGTTTTGAACCTGAGACCAACAGAGACATTTTTTATGATCTCGCAATCTGCTTATCAGGATTTGCTAAAAAACAACAAATTCATCTACAATAATACAACCTATGTGTTAGACGAAAATTCAGTGAATAACAATATTGACATAGAAGGTAAACTACTGGATACTTTACACGTCGTAGCACAGGTTGATGAAACTGAAATGTGGATTGTGAAAAATCCCGAATTTCCGTTGATCTGTAAAATAATTAAAAACCCATTAGGAATAAATTTCACATTAGTGAAAATAGCAGATAATATTAATTGATTAAGTCCCGGCGGGACGACAGATTTATAGGTTTTAATTAATTGAAATTTATTTTTTTTTTCAATTCCAGCGGAATGACATATTTATAGAAAAAATAATGAATCAATATGAAAGAACCCCATCGGGGTGAAATATTAGAATTTGCTATGTCGTTGTGATGATTTTGGTTTTATGAATGTGATATTAATTGCAGGTATAATATGTCGCTCCTCTGGAGCTTTATGTTGCGCATGGATTCTGATTTGTTATAAATATGTCGCTCCTCTGGAGCTTTATTCTGTGTGCGGGATTCTGATTTTGTTATAAAGATATCGCTCATCTGGAGCTTTATTCTGTGTACAGGATTTGATTTGCTATAAATATATCGCTCCTCCGGAGCTTGATATAAAAATGTGATAATAATTGATAAATCCCAGCGGAACGACACATTTATAGTTTTAATGAAATGAAATTGAGATTTTTAAATCCCATCGGGATGACATATTTATAGAAAAAATAATGAATCAATATTCAAGAACCCCATCGGGGTGAAATATTTCGATTTGATATATCTGTTTTCCTAAATTTTCATTGCATAAAAAGATAATTCGAAACTTAAAAAACAATAAATAATACATGAAACAAATCAGCCGTGGAGAATTTATTAGATTATCAGGCCTCACATTAGCGGGAGCATTGGTTAGTGATGTTGTTTTTGCCAATGATATATTTTTCGATCGTAATACAGATAAAGAAGATATTCAATTAATGAAAAAGCTCATTTTCAATAATGATGCGAAGGTTCGGGCTATATTAAACGAAAAACCGGCTGACCCAAATATCAGAGTCAGTAATTTTCGTTTGGTAGCAAATTCAATAACCGTGATGACAGCGTCACTATTAAATCCCGGATCTGAATATTATAAATCCGGACTTGTGTCTGAAAAGTTAAATCGTGCAACCGGCGTTTTATTGAAATCACAATATGCAGATGGCACATTAGACGCCGGAGGAAACAGGCAATCACCTCCTGATACGGCTTTTATCTTAGAATATATTTGTCCTGCAGCAGCCTTGCTAAAGAGAGAAAAACAAATTGATCTGACAGAATTAAGAGATAAATTAAAAAAGTTTATTTTAAATGCCGGCGAAGCTATGACAACGGGCGGTGTTCATACTCCAAATCACAGATGGGTTATTTGTGCCGCTTTATCCAGTATTAATTCCCTTTATCCCGATGCGAGATATATCAAAAGAATTGATCAATGGCTGGCCGAAGGCATTTATATCAATAAAGACGGACATTATTCTGAGCGAAGTGGTGTTTACTCGGCGGTTATTGACAAAGCTTTGATTACAATGTCAAGAGAACTCAACAGACCGGAATTATTAGAAATAGTACACAAGAACCTAATCACTTATTTTTATTATACAGAACCCAACGGCGATTTAGTGACGGTTGATTCCAAAAGACAAGATCAGTTCATGTCCTTAAAAGTCACTAGGTTTTATTTGCAGTATCGCTATATGGCAATTCATAGTCGTAATCCAATATTTGCTTATATGGTAAATGCGATCGAAAATCTGCCGGAATTTACAAATGATATCTTATCAGACTCGTTGGCTTTTTTTATGGAAAATGCAGCGCTTCAGAAACAAATTGCTGTGAATGGGAAGGTTGATGATGATTTTGAAAAGTTTTTTGAAATCTCTAATCTGGCAAGAATCAGACGCGGAAAAACTTCTGTAACACTATTTGGGGGCAACGACCAGCCCGTTCAGATTGTATCAGGAAGATCTTCAAATCCTAATTTTCTAATGTATCGAAAAGGAAATTCAATACTAAAATACATGCGATTGTCTACGTCATTTTTTAGAATGGGATATTTCAGCAGCAACGGTATTGTAAAAGAAGGGAATAAGTACATTTTGAAAGAAATCAAAGAAGCAGATTATTATCAGCCTCTTGCCCCGGAATTTCGCAAAGCAGATGGAGATTATAAATTATCTGAATCGCTGGACGGTAGGTTCTGGAATAAAATGGATTTTGATTCGAGAATAAAAAGCAATGTAAAAAAGCAAATCACAACAATCGAAATTACTGAAAACAACGGAGCATTAAGTTTAGATTTTAAAGTAGAGGGCCCGCCAAATGTCGAAGTGACTATTGAAATGTGTTTTAATGAAGAAACTACAATTAAGGGAGACATAACAGAGGAAAAAAATAACTATTTCCTTAAATCCGGCATTGGAGAAATTGTTATGGCGGGAGATACAATACAATTTGGTCCGGGAAAATGTGAACATTTAAACGTAGAAAATTTAGATAGTGAAGAATATACCTATCATCAGGGAACCCTTAGAACTAGTGGAAAACGTATTTATATAACAGGATTTACACCATTTCATCACAAAATGAATCTATTTTAATAATAAAATCTTTGGGTATTGTTGAAATCTTAGTTTAATTTCACAAAAATTAAATATATAAAATAAAAATCATGAAATTATCATTTATCACTGCTTTGTTGTTTGGCTCAATTTGCTTTGCACAAAATAATACAGACACCAGTTTGTATATGAAATCTGAAAAAATAACATACCTGACTGACATAGGTTCAGAATCGGGAGATTTATATAAAACAATTGGGCATCACGGGCCCGCAATTGAAAATGAGTGGATGGCATTGCGTATTTATTTTAGTGATAAAGTTGCCATAGACGTTTATTCTAAAGCAAAACCGGGTTTAGAATTAAAAAAAGCACAATGGTATCCAACTCCGGAACAGCAAAAAGAAGGATGGGGAGCTGATTATTACAAAGTAGCATCAACTGTAGGTTTAGGAGGTGTAAAACTTTGGGACGGCGAAAAACTAGTACCGTTGAATCCTGTTACGAATCGTTTGGCACGTGTAGGGAAAACAGATACAACTTCTTGGATGGAAATGATTTCAAGAGGAGTTCCTTACAAAGGAAAAAAAGTTGATATTTTAGTTCGTGTTACGGTTACTTCAGGAAAAAGAGATGCAAAAGTAGAAGCTGTTAGTTTGACCGGAGAAAAAGTACAATTTGCTACAGGAGTAAATTATTTCAAAGATTTTGAAACAAAAAGAGGAACTAATTACATCGCAGTCTGGGGAAAACATCCTGAAGATGTTGCTGCAGAAATTGTACCTATAGGTGCTGCTATAATATACAATCCTAAAGATTATGAAAAAAGTACAGATGATGGAACACAGTATTTATTAATCTCGAAACCAACCAAATCTTTAGAAACAAAAATTATATCGGCAAGTGCCAGAGAACAAGAAATCAATACTTTGGATAAATTAGAAGCTTATATAAAATAGGCTGATAGTTCCTGAGTTTTAAAATAATATCACATGTTAAGAGTATCGGGAATATTAATGCTATTACTTTCTTTATATGCCTGTAAATCAAAACAGGCAGAAAAAAAAGACATTGTACAAATAGCCTTTATTGCCGATGCTCATTTACAGGATATTTTTGCAAAATTTGAAGACAATGAGTATCAGGGAATCAAAAATCCTGTAACCGGGGAGTATGCCAATATAAGAACAATGAGTTCGCAATTGCATTCGACCCGAATTTTTAATGAAAATTACTTTGCTTTTTTAGAAGCATTAAATGACATCTCAAAAAGAGGCATTAAACTAGTTGTTCTTCCTGGTGATTTTAGCGATGACGGACAACCGGTTCATGTTCGCGGATTGAGAAAAATACTGGATCAATATTCACGAGAAAAAGGCATGTCTTTTTTTGTAACCACAGGAAATCATGATGCTGTAAAACCTTTTGCGCAAGAAGCCGTAAAAACCGATTTTCTGGGCAAAGACGGTCAGGAACAAATTATAAGCAGTTCTAAAACCAATTTCAAAAAACAAGACAATCAATTAGAACCCATTATCACCGCCGATATAAAAAACTGGGGATATAAAGAGACATTGAACGAAATGGCTTCTTTTGGATTTTTTCCACAAAAGAAAGATTTGTATTGGGAGACACCATTTTCAACCTATGCGTATGAAGGTTATAATTTTGATAAAGCTGCAGCAGAATCTGTTTTAGAAAAGAGAACATATACCATAAAAAACACCAATTTATCGCTTCCCGATGCCAGTTATTTGGTTGAACCCGTAAAAGGCGTCTGGCTTTTGGCGATAGATGCCAATGCCTATGTTCCCAATAAAAAATTATCAGGTTTAGCAGATAATCCCAATGATTTTTCCGGAGCCAGTATTGGTTATAATAATGTTCTTATTTATAAAAATCACTTAATCAATTGGGTAAGAGAGGTTTCGGCAGAAGCCAGACAAAGAGGTAAAATATTAATTGCTTTTAGTCATTATCCTATGGTTGATTTTAATAATGGTGCCTCGCCCGAATTAAAATTACTTTTTGGTGCTGACAAAATGCAGTTGTCAAGAGTTCCCAATCAAGAGGTAGCAGAACAATTTGCAGATGCAGGCATTCAGATTCATTTTGGCGGACACATGCACATCAACGATACAGGAGTACAAACAACAGCTAAAGGCAATACTTTATTTAATATTCAAACGCCATCTTTGGCCGCTTATATGCCGGCGTATAAAATACTGACCATTGATTCTCAGACCAATGTTGAGGTAGAAACGGTAGTGGTAGGTTCTGTTCCAAAATTCAATAGTTTATTCCCTTTCTATAAACAAGAATACGCCCATTTGCAAAATATAAAAAGCCCCGCAATTTGGAATAAAGAAGTTTTGAATGCCAAAGATTATAAAGATTTTACCCAATGGCATTTGAAAGAATTAGTACGTCTCAGGTTTTTGCCCGAAGATTTTCCGACTGCATTTTTAAAATCAATTCAGGATCTTTCCGGAAAAGAGTTACTGCTTTTCAATAAAAATAACACAGAAGTTGCTGCAACATTAAAATCGAATTCCTTAACCTTTCAAGATTTTGAATCTTGGAATGGTTTTGATATGATATTCGATTTCTACAGATTAAAAAATGCAGATGAACTCGCCCTTCGCGAGATAGGAACCAGCAGATTAAAACAATATGAAATGGTCTGCAAAGAGTTAGAAAAATCAAAAGATCAAAAGTGGGTTTTGTGGTCAGGAATATTTTTGAAAACAATGAAAGGCCAGCCTGCGGATCATTTTGAAATTAACTTAAAAACCAGTAAAATTTCGCGAATAACTCCTTAAAAATATAATAATAATTTAGCCTAAAAGAGTATATTGCAGTTATAATCCATTTCATGAAACCGAATCCTTATATCCTACTGTTTTGTCTGATTGCATTTTTTTATTCTAATTCGCAGAATATAAAATTCACGCATTATAATGACAACAATGGTTTATCTCATAATTCTGTGAGACATATTGTGCAGGATAAAAAAGGGTTTTTATGGTTTGGAACATTTTCAGGATTGAATCGTTTTGATGGTTATCAGTTCAAAAATTATATGAGTGCCGCATCAGGCACAAACAAATTAAACAACGACGATATTACGGCATTAGAACTCGATGAAGCATCGAATCATTTGTGGATAGGCACCAGAAAAGGACTCACCCTTTTTAAAATGGATACACAGGTTTTTGTAACTTTCTTAAAACAAAAAAATAATCCAAACAGTCTGCCCGAAGAAGAGATTCGTTCCGTTCATGTTGATAAATTTAAAAGAGTCTGGGTAGGAACCAAAACCAAAGGAGTTTATATGTTTTTCCTAAAAGAAAATAGATTCGAAAAAATTCCGATAAAAGGTTTTGACTACGTAAAAGAAATCTTTGAAGACAAAAAAGGCAATATCTGGATTGGAAGTTATGAGAAAGGATCAGTTGCAAAAATAACCTTAGACAGCAAAGGAGCAATTGTAAAAATAAATAATTATGCACTCTCAGTTCCTAATTCGAATGTCAAAAATCCGTATATCAATTTTATATACGAAGACGCCAAGTCCGATATCTTTATAGGAACTCGCGAAGGTTTGTATAAATTAGATAAAAAGAACGATCAGTTTATAAATTTATACATCGAAAACAAAGAAATCCGAGGCAGTTTAGGTCCGTACTTTTTGTCTGTTGCCCAGGCACCGGATGGTAAATATTGGGTAGGAACTTTAGGTGGATTATTAGTTTGTAAGCAGTTAGAAGATATTAAAACCAGTGATTATAAATGGTATTATTCCGTATTATCAGATGATACCTCGATAGTAGATAATTTAGTTTCGGCATTGTATTTTGATGCTTCGGGAGTATTATGGATTGGGACAGAAGACGGATTAGATAAATACGATCCATACGAAAATCAGTTTACACTCAACAAAGATATATCGCGTTTTATTGGCAATCAGGCACCTCGTATACGTGGTTTTTCTAAAACCTATGATGAGAAAGTAATTGTGGTAACAAGTCATAACGGACTCTTTATTTCGAGTGCCAAAGGGTTTGTACCGCTCCACAATAAAGCAAAAGATATTGCCAGTATTTACTCAGATGATGGCAGGATTTTTTATTGTGGTCTCTGGGATGGTAATGTACTGGTTTATAATTATAGTACTAATTCATCAACAGAAATTAGCGTTGGCTTTGATACATCCCCCGTATTTGCATTCAACAAAATCAGTGAGCAGTCTCTTATGGTAGGGTCTTTTGGCGAAGGTGCGATTATATTAAATACTAAAACCTTAGAAGTTCTGGCAGACAAAGGAAAATTACTACCCGGTTTCCAGATTAATGCAATAGAAAAAGACAGCAAAAATAATGTCTGGTTCGCCACAGAAACAGGCGTTGTACGATACAATTACCCATCAGGTAAAATAGAAACGTATAAAACACTTTCTAAAAAAGAAAACGCTTTACCGCACGAAGACAATGTAAGCGATGTTATTATCGACAACAAAGGAAGAATTTGGGCTTCGACCCGTTTTGGATTATGTCTCTATGATGCTAAAAAGAACAGTTTCGTAACAATTACCAATTTTAAAGAGCTTTCAGGAAAGTGGATTACTGATATGGTTTCTGATGTAAACGGAAATTTATGGCTAAACATCAATAACAATAGCATTGCCTGGGTCAAATCAGATCTGAAAGACATCAATATTTATCATGTCAATAGTGGTAACAGATTAGATGTTTTTAGCTCAGGTGGTTTTTTTAATTTCAATAATTCCACTATTTATTTAGGAGGCAAAAATGGTATTATTTCCTTTTCGCCCCATACAATGAAAAGAAATAAATGGTCACCGGAACCGGTTATTACCGAATTTAAAATTCAGAATGAAGAAGTGTTTCCGGACATGGAAATCAATGGACAGATTCCGCTTCTGAAAGATTTAAACTATGGTAAAGAAGTAGAACTGAACTACAAAAACCGAAATTTTTCACTTCAGTTTTCAACGCCTTCATTTGCAAATGAAAAGCTGAATAAGTTTCAGTATATGCTTGAAGGTTTTGATAAACATTGGGTTACAGCCAATAGTAACTCCAGAATTGTTCAATATACCAATCTTTATCCCGGCAAATACGTATTCAAAATAAAATCGAGTAATAGTGACGGGCACTGGAGCAAAGTGGTATCCTATCAAATAAAGATTTTGCCGCCTTTTTGGTTAACGCCAACTTCGTTTGTGCTCTTTATTTTGGCACTTTCCTGTATTTTTTATTTTATCAGAAGAGAGATCAAACACCGCATCCGGTTAAAACAAGAATTGCTGACTGAAAAAGTAAACAGAGAACACGATGTTAAGCTCAACAATGAAAAACTACGATTCTTTACCAACATTTCGCATGAGTTAAGAACTCCGCTAACGCTTATTTTAGGCCCTGCCAAACAATTATTGGATGAAAATAACAGTAATGCAACCGAATATGAAAAAAGCAGGTACAACCTGATTTATCAAAATGCCAGCAGACTTTTAAATCTCGTAAATCAGGTACTTGATTTTAGAAAAGCACAGTCAGGCGAATTAAAACTTAAAGTTTCGAAAACAGATATTCTGGCCTATTCAAAAAACATCTTTGATTCGTATAAAGAAATGGCCTACAATAAGAAAATTAAATTAAATTTTATTTCTGATATTGAAAGTATCAACGGCTGGATCGATAACGATAAATACGATAAGATTCTTTATAATCTGTTATCTAATGCCTTAAAATTCACTAATAAATACGGAAATGTAGATTTATGCCTAAGGCTAAAATCCGGCATTGAAAGCGTATTGATAATAGAAGTAAGCGATGATGGTATTGGAATTCCTCTAAAAAGTCAGGAAAAAATATTCAAAAGATTTTATCAGGCATCAAATAGTAAAGCCAATAATACAGGATCAGGAATTGGTTTATCGTTAGTAAAATCTTTAGTAGCACTTCATAAGGGTAGTATAGCTGTAGAAAGTACACCGGGAAAGGGAAGTACTTTTAGAGTCGAGCTTCCAATAGATCGGGAATCTTACGACAGTAAAGAAGTATTTGAATATGCTTTGAAAAATGATAATCTCAGCATGCTTATTCCTGAAAAAGCAGCAAAAAAGATTATTCAGAACACAGAGCTAAAAGAAAAAATACTTGTTATAGAAGACAACATTGAACTTCGAAAGTATCTGGTCGATTATCTCTCTGATTATTATAAAGTTTATGATGCCGAAAATGGAGAAGAAGGCCTGAAAATCTGCCGACAAATAAAACCTATTTTATGTGTTGCAGATGTCATGATGCCGGTTATGAGCGGATTAGAATTTTGTAAAGAACTAAAAAACGATGAATTTATCAGTCATATTCCTGTTGTTTTATTAACTGCATTGGCAGAAAATGTAGATAAAGTAAGAGGATATGATATGGGCGCTGATGGTTATCTGGTAAAACCTTTTGAACCTTTGTTGCTAAAAACAGTCATTGAAAATATTATCAAATCAAGATTAGAACTCAAAGTAAAATTCTCCGGAGAAGTCGAAAGTAAAATAAGTTTATTGACGCATTCGCCAATTGATGAGGAATTTATGAGTAAAATCACAACGCTAATCAATGATAATTTGAGTGAAGTCGATCTGTCGACAGATTTTTTATGCGATAAATTAGGTGTAAGCTCTTCTAAATTATACCGGAAAATTAAGGAACTGACGGATTTGGCACCAAATGAATTTATCAGGACAATACGTTTGAAGAAAGCTGCAGAGCTTCTAAAAACCAAAAAATACAATGTTTCTGAAGTCACCAATTTAGTAGGATTTAATGATCCTTTGTATTTCAGCAGATGTTTCAAAAAACAGTTTGGTTTTCCGCCTAGTAAATTGATTAATTAATGGTCAATCTATGATTTTTTGCCATGAATCGCACGAATTATCACGAATTAATTCGTGTTAATTCGTGTAATTCGTGGCAGATTTAAAATTGAGTTCAATATATTTTGAGCACATTTTATACCGTAGAGGCGCACAGCAGTGCGTCTTGTGCTAGCGGTTTTTCAGCCACAAATTACACGAATTTGCACAAATTAATTCGTGATAATTAGTGTAATTCGTGGTGAACCTAATAGTACGTTCAATATATTCTGAGCACATTTTATACCGTAGAGGCGCACAGCAGTGCGTCTTTGGCTAGCGATTTTTTAGCCACAAATTTCACAAATTAACACAAATCATGATAATTAGTGTAATTCGTGGCGAACCTAATAGTACGTTCAATATATTCTGAGCACATTTTATACCGTAGAGGCGCACAGCAGTGCGTCTTATGCTAGCGGTTTTTTGCCACAAATTACACGAATTAACAGAAATCAAATTCGTGTAATTCGTGGCGAACCTAAATACATTATTTGCAATAATCAAATTCGTGATAATTCGTTCGATTCTTGGTAAACTATTATGGTGTTCAATACATTATATCCGAATTTTAACAGTAAACGCAAAAAATTGAGCATAAAATGAGAAACTTATTTTTTAAAATTGATTTAAAAGTATAATTCTTACATTAGCCGATTCTAAATTTAAACTATGGAGAATTTTATTCTTTTGGCATTAATTGCCTGTATTGCGATCTTATTTAATAATTTTTCCAATCTAAAAAAGGAAAACGAATACTTAGATTCTCTCTGTAGAAAAAATAAAGATGATTTCAACTCTTTGAAAAAAGAGATGGAAGAAATCAAAAAACAAATAACACAACCTGATTTTGTTGCCGAAAGTATAGCATCAAAAATCGAGGAAATTGGAAAAATTCCTGAACAAATACAGGAAGTTCTTCCTCCGATCATTCCTGATAATTTCAATATTGTTGAGGATTCTGTTCAAAATGAGAGAAATGCAGGCAATGAAGAAGCTCTCGAAAAACTGGCGTTGAGCTTCGAGAATCCAACCATTTATATCAATGATAATAAAGAAAGTATAGCGGAAATAAAAACACCGGAATCAGTAGAAAATATTGAAATACAAGAAACTCGTCCTCAGCAATTATATGAGATCGAAGAACAGCCGGAACCTCAGAAATACGAGGAAGAAGTTTATGTAGAAAGCGCTTTCTCTATTTTAATCAAGAAACTGGAGCAGCAATTTGCCGAAAACTGGACCGGAATTTTAGGAACAGCCATTATGGTTTTAGGGATTGGCTACCTGAGTATTTATACTGCCATGAAAGTCTCGCCAATGTTCAGGATTTTGATTCTGTGGCTTTATGCCGGAATTTTAGCGGGGTCGTATTATTTCCTGCAGAAAAAAGAAAAATGGTTTAAGACAGGACTTTGGCTTCGCAGTGCCGGAGCAAGTTTGTTTTTGTTTGGTTGTTTTGGTGCCTCACAAATTCCGGCGCTTGCTTTTATAGATAATATTCCGCTCGCATATTCGCTCATCGGGATTGGAATTGGGATCAATTTATATATTGGTTACATCATAAAACAGCAAACTTTTTTATCCCTTCACGTGATACTGAGTTTTCTGATTTTATGTGTAATTCCTGAAAAATTATTAATTACATTTTTATTGGCTTCATTAACGGCAACAGCAGGAATAATTTTATCTTATAAAGAAAAATGGGAATATCATTTATTGATTGTTATTTCTGCCTTTATAATATTTGACATTTGGTTTACACAAGGAACCAGTGTTTTAAGTTCGTCTGAAAACATCTTTGCCATACTTGGTATTGTTTTGGTTTCAGTAAGTTGTATGTACATGCAATACCGCAGTATTTATGCTAATACTCGTTTTGACCGAATCGCTTTTATAACGCACCTTGTTAACTGGGTTTTATTTGCTTTAGGTTTGATATTGCATTCTACCGGAAGCAAAATCAAAATTTTCGTTCTATTTACAGCCGCGGTTCTTTGTCTTTGTGCAACCCTTTTTGCCAGAAAGAAAAAGATTATCTGGTTGTATCATTTAGACGGAATGGTTTCGTTTATACTCTTTGCTTTAAGCATCATAATGCTGAACGATTGGATGGTAGGCTATGATATTATCGTTTGCGGATTGTACCTTTTGGTGATCGCTTGTTTGTTTGTTGTTTATAAAAGCAAAGAAATTTTATTGCATAAAATATTTTTAGCGATCAATCATGTTTTCTGTTTGGTGGCCTTAGTTTTTTTCCTTTTGTACATTAATCCGTCTTTTGAGCAAATCCATATTACGAACTCTTTTGCAGCGGTCATTTTTATGACATTTGCAACATTACTGGTTCCTGTTTTTTGTGCTGTAAAAAAAGAATATCTTGAAATTGATGTTTTCTTCTTCAAGAAAGATTTGAGTTTAAACGGGGTTTTCTCCGTATTTTTCTCCATATTGCTTTTTATAAGCTGGTACCATACCATCGAAATTTCGTTTTATTACCCGCTTTTATTTATTGCTTTATTGTGGTGTCTTTTACGATTCAGATTCAAGACAAACACATTCGATTTTGGACGATTTACTTTTTTAGTCATCACCATTGGCACAGGATTAATGTTAACGCTCACAGAGCCAAAATCTAATTTGGATATTGTCTTTGCTTTAGGGATTGTAACTATAGTAACGTTAAACTGGTTTGTAAAATTATTGTATAATGATGATTCGATTGTCAAAACTATCGGAATCATTGGTATCAATCTATTATTAATTTCGCTTTCATATAAATATTTAGCGCCTTATACTATTATCCAGATTTTTGGATGGTTTGCTATCGCTTTACTCAATCATGAGTTTTTATGGATTCAGTTCAAACGTAAAACACTTACGACGGACAACCAGATCTTGCTGTACGGTTTTTGTCTTGCTTTCTCGGTATTTGGAAGCGCGTTATTTGCCTATAATACCCGATTTTTGAGCAATACTGAAATTGGATTCATTGCCATTGGACTATCAATAATTGAAATATATATATTATTTGCAGATAAAATCAGGAACAAATCGAATGCTGTTGTTTCCGGCTGGGGAAATTTCAATGTCATCAATTCTGAATTCATTCTTTTTAACGCCCTGGTTTTTGGATTTACCTGTATTTCGCTCGATTATATTCCTGTTTATTTAGGAGGTCTGGCATTAGTTACTTTTTGGCTTTTTCAAAAAATTTACAGATTTAAACGTTATAATATTTATTCTTTTGTGCTTTTAATTGGAGGGATATTTCTAAGCCTTTATTTAGCTGCTTTCGAAGCAAATACGGTGAGCAAAAATATTTTATATGCGATACAGGCAATTACTGTTTTATTATCTGTGGGCTATAGTTACCTGCAAATAAAAAGCCAAAAAGAAGATGGTAAAATGTTTATTGCATTTTTACCTATTATTCAAAACCTTTGGGTAATCGCTTTATTATTTATTCAGGTAGAAGTAGTTTATTTAGCGCCACTATTTATGCTTTTAGCCATCCTGAATTTTGGTCTTATATTATATGAAAAAATAGAATTAGTCCCGGAATCGGTCATACTTATTGGGCTTTTGTCTATTATGACATCTGTTTTTTACAGCATCAAAGAACTAAATGATTTTACGTGGTTAGCTTGGGTTTTACAACTTTCCAGTATTGTTTTATTGGTTGTTTTAGTACTGCTGATGAACAAAAAAGAGTTTATAAAATCATTAAAAATAGATTATCAAATTGTCATAAATATTTGGCTTTCGATCATTATGTTCTCACAGTTAGAACACAAGTGGCTTCCTGTATTTTGGGCGACAACCGCTATAATAAACCTGGGGCTTTATTATAAAAAAATTGGAGATAAAAAAGAAATCAGTATCGTGTATTATTTACTGGCAAATTTCCATTTGGCTTTTATTAGTTTCACGTATTACGAATCTAAATTTGAATTTGTTTATCTGATCATATTTGCCCTTTTGGCATTATACGTTTTTATCATCTATAAGTATATTGAAGATTTTCAGTTCAGAAACAGTATTATAATTTATCCTGCTACATTTAGCATTGGTTTATTTTTATATCTCTCATTCGACAAAGGAATCTTGACATTCTTCTGGATTTTAGAATCTTTAGGATTACTGATACTCGGAATTATCCTTAAAGAGAAATACTTCCGTTACGTGTCACTTTCTTTAGTAGGTGTTTGCGTAATCCGACTTATGTTTTTCGATTTATCAAATGCAGATTTCCTAATCAGAGCCTTGGTTTTATTAGGAGTTGGAGTTGTGCTTCTGGTAATGAATACTTTATTCAAAAAATACAAAGAGCGATTTGATTAGGAAAAAGAATGTTTCAATTATTTTTTTGCCACGAATTGGATGAATTTAATTGAAGTAAATTTTGAAATTTTTATACCGTAGAGGCGCACAGCAGTGCGTCTTGGTTATGTGTTTTTTTTAGCCACGAATTTCACGAATCTTCGCGAATTTTAATTGTTATGTATTTTTATGATTTGTTGCGAGATATTCACATTTTTGATCGTAGAGGCGCACAGCAGTGCGTCTTGGTTAGGTGTTTTTAGCCACGAATTTCACGAATTTTTGCGAATTGTAATTATTCTGAATTTTACCATTATGACAAATTTAATTCGTGAAAATTCGTGAAATTCGTGTCAAAATCGATCCATTTTATTTTGATAATTGATAATTCTCTTTGAATTGCCTCCTGCTTTAGCTGGAGGTAAATTAGTATGAAAGATAAATTGGCTTTAGCCAAAAAACAACAGCTTTGTTGTCCCAATATTCAGGTTTTATTTAAATTATATTTCTCAGCTGAGATAGATGGCAATTATTTATTTGATAATTAGCCCTAAATCAACAGGAGATCTTTATGTGTTTGAAAAAGAATTGGTTACTTAATGTTTTGTTATTAAAAAAATCACATAAATTTAAAATCTATCCATGTTTTTGATGTATTAGTCCATTTTGTTCTCTAATGATAAGGCTATTTTTGTCAGGTAACATTTAATTTTAGATCTTATGAAAAAGCCACTAGACAGTAATAATCCGTTGCATAATCTGGATGAATGGGAAGACGATTTGTTAGTACGATATCCGGATCCTTCTGAACCCGTAAAAGAAAAAGACGAGTTTAGAAATTATGTCGATTCAGAGAGAGTAGAAACCGTTAAGGAATTTTACAGAATAAATCATACCTATCAGACTTACGATTTTGTATGCAGTAAAGAAGCTGAATTTTTACAGTTTAATAAAAAAGAAATGTCGATTTGGGAAGCCGTTGATTTTCTAAATACACTTGTAGACGACAGTGATCCTGATATTGATTTAGACCAGACGCAACACCTTTTACAAACTTCTGAAGCTATCAGGGCAGATGGTCATCCGGATTGGTTTGTACTGACCGGTTTTATACATGATTTAGGAAAGATTTTATGTTTGTTTGGCGAACCTCAATGGGCAGTTGTTGGCGATACATTTCCGGTAGGTTGTTCTTACTCGGATAAAATTGTATACCCTGAATTTTTTTCAGAAAATCCAGATTTTACAGATGAAAGATTTAATACTAAATTTGGTGTTTATGCTGAAAATTGCGGACTTGATAAAGTAAAAATGAGCTGGGGACACGATGAATATCTGTATCAGATTATGAAAGATTATCTGCCGGATCCTGCCTTATATATGATTCGTTATCACTCGTTTTATTCACAGCACAAAGAAAATGCCTATGCCCATTTGATGAATGAGAAAGATGTAGAAATGTTTGACTGGGTACGCAAATTCAATCCTTACGATTTATATACAAAGGCACCCGTAAAACCAGATGTAAAAGCATTATTGCCGTATTATAAAGAATTAGTCGCTAAATATTTGCCGGAGAAAATGAAGTTTTAAACCAAGATTGCTTATTTTTTGAATTTTATAAATCTTTCAATCTAAAGATACCTAAACCAGTAATAAATGCAGAAAATCAAAACCACAATACTTTTATTAAGCCTGTTTGTAATTTACGGAACGACAGTTTTTGGGCAGGATAAAAAAGAGAGAAACGATTGGGAAAACCCGGAAGTATTTCAAATCAACAGAGAACCGGCACGAGCGGCATTTCTTCCTTATGCAGATGAAAAGTCTGCAATAATGGATCAGTACAGTAATTCGCCGTGGTATTTTTCATTGAATGGAAAATGGAAATTCTCCTGGTCGCCAACACCCGATCAGCGTCCAAAAGATTTTTATAAGCAAGATTACAGTACTTTACACTGGAAAGAATTGCAAGTGCCTTCAAACTGGGAATTAAACGGTTATGGAGTGCCCATTTACACCAATATTACGTATCCTTTTGAGAGGAACCCGCCATTTATAAATCATTCAGATAATCCGGTTGGTTCTTATAAAAAAGATTTTGTAGTACCGGAAAACTGGAAAAATCGCCATGTTTATCTTCATTTTGAAGCAGGAACATCAGCAATGTACATTTGGGTAAACGGAGAAAAAGTAGGGTATACGGAAAACACAAAAAGTCCGGCAGAATTTGATATTACGAAATACCTAAAAACCGGAAATAATAGCCTGGCTGTTGAAGTGTACAGATGGAGCGATGGATCTTATCTCGAGGATCAGGATTTCTGGAGACTTTCCGGCATAGACAGAGATGTTTATTTATATAGTACAAATGATACCAGAATTGCTGATTTTTTTGCGAAACCTGATTTAGATGCTAAGTATAAAAACGGAAGCTTAAATGTAGAAGTTACTCTAAAAAATCTGACGTCAAAAGCCGTAAACAATCAACAATTAGAAGCAAAACTGGTAGATGCTTCCGGTAAAAATATATTTGTTAAAGATGTAAAAGTAAATTTTGAAGGCAATACAATTCAAACAGTCAATTTTGGGCAAAAGGTATCAAACCCCAAATTATGGAGCAGTGAAACGCCTAATTTATACACATTACTGTTAACCTTAAAAGATGAAAAAGGAGATATAATCGAAACAGTAGCTACTCAAATAGGTTTTAGAAAAGTAGAACTAAAAGGAGGGCAATTACTGGTAAACGGTGTAAGATTGATGGTGCACGGCGTGAATATTCATGAGCATAATCCTGTAACAGGACATTATCAGGATGAAGCCACGATGATGAAAGATATTAAGCTGATGAAACAGTTGAATATCAATTCAGTACGCTGTAGTCATTATCCAAACAATATCCTTTGGGTAAAATTGTGTAATAAATACGGTTTGTTTTTAGTAGACGAAGCCAATATTGAAAGTCATGGAATGGGAGTAGAGGGACAAAGTTTTATGAATCCCAAAACACATCCTGCTTATCTTCCGGAATGGCGAGAAGCACATTTAGACCGAATTTACAGTCTGGTAGAAAGAGACAAAAATGCACCATCGGTAATACTTTGGTCTTTAGGAAACGAATGTGCCAACGGACCCGTTTTTCATGAAGCTTATAAATGGATCAAAAAGAGAGATAACACCCGTTTGGTACAGTTCGAGCAGGCAAGAGAAAATGAAAACACAGATATTGTGTGTCCCATGTACCCAACAATTGCCTACATGAAAGAATATGCGGCACGCAAAGAAGTTACCCGTCCGTTTATTATGTGCGAGTACTCGCATGCCATGGGAAACAGCAACGGTAATTTTCAGGAATACTGGGATATTATTCGAAGCAGTAAAAACATGCAGGGCGGATTTATTTGGGATTGGGTAGATCAGGGATTTCTGGTAAAAGATGAAGCGGGACGTAATTACTGGTCTTATGGAGGAGATATGGGAAGTCAGAATTACACCAACGACGAGAATTTTTGCCATAACGGATTAGTCTGGCCGGATCGAACACCGCATCCCGGAGCATTTGAAGTAAAAAAAGTATATCAGGATATTTTGTTTGAAGCCGTTGATATCAAGAATGGAGTAATCGATATCATAAACGATTTTGGATTTACGAATCTGAATCAGTACAATTTTAAATATCAGGTTTTAGAAAACGGAAACGTTATAAAAGAGGGCACAATTGATGTCGCTTTAGATCCGAAATCAAAAAAACAATTTAAACTTAATTTACCAAAATTGCAGTCAAAACAAGGAGTAGAATATTTACTTAATGTTTTTGCTTATACTAAAATTGGTTCAGAAGTTTTGCCTCAAAATTTTGCAATTGCTAAAGAACAATTTGTTTTGGATGGGGATAATTATTTTGAAAAAACAACCGCTTCTTCATCAAAAGTTCAGGAGGAGAAAAATGAATTTATCTTGAGTACAACCAATGTTATTGTGAAGATCAGCAAGGCGACAGGTTTGATTTCGTATTATAGTTTCAATGGAGAGGAATATTTTAAACAATATCCGGAACCTAATTTCTGGAGAGCTCCAACAGATAATGATTACGGAAATAAGATGAATGTAAAAGCGAATGTGTGGCGAACAGCCGGAAAAAACAGCAGTTTAGAAAATATTCAGATGATTGAAGAAAACGGAAAAAAATATGTTAGTGCAAAAATGAAGCTTAACGATATTGCTTCTGATTATACGATCAAATATTCTTTGGGTAGTGACGGCGCTTTAGAAATAGTTCCTTCTTATAAAAAAGGAATTAATCCGGTGCCGGATATGCCACGTTTCGGGATGATTTTCGTTCTTAAAAATACGCTCGAAAATCTGGATTATTACGGAAGAGGACCTTGGGAAAATTATTCAGATAGAAATGATTCGTCACTGAAAGGAATTTATACAAGTAAAGTGGCCGATCAATATGTTCCTTATACTCGTCCTCAGGAAAACGGATATAAAACAGATATCCGTTGGTTCAAACTTTCAAATCAAAACGGAAAAGGTTTAGAAATAAAAGGATTACAGCCTTTAGGAATGAGTACTTTGAATAATTATCCAAGTGATTTTGATGCGGGACTAACAAAAAAGAACATGCATTCAAGTGATATTACACCAAGAAATGAAGTTGTTGTTTGTGTTGATCTGGCACAACGGGGTTTAGGTGGAGACAACAGTTGGGGCGAATATCCACACGAACAGTATTTACTAAAACAAAATGAATACAGTTACGGCTTTGTCATAAAGCCAATAGAACCAAAGTAATAAAGGACAATTAAAAGCAGTAAAGTACCTGTTGCTGCTTTTAATTTTCAAATTTCTGTAGTCATACAATTGCTTTTTTAGCGAATTGTATTGATGCATCATCTATACCATAAAAGGAAATAATTATAAAATTTTGATCTCACAAAAGAGGCTCAACAGGATAAATATGCTTTTAAATAAGTACAATATGAATAAAACTATTGCAAGTGAAAGATTGGTTTCTCTGGATGCTCTGAGAGGGTTTGTTATGTTTTGGATTATGAGCGGAGAACATATCATGCACGCGCTGGCGAAGGCTGTACCAATTCCCGTTTTTATCTGGATGTCGTCGCAATTGCACCACGCAGAGTGGAATGGGATTACGTTTTATGATATGATCTTTCCCATCTTTTTATTTGTTGCCGGGGTTTCTATGCCGTATTCTTTCGAAAAGAAAATGAATCTGGCAGGTGTAAAAACGCCAAGAGAACTGCCAACAAAAGAAAAACAGAAAATATACAGATCGATGCTAAAACGAACTTCTATATTATTGTTTTTAGGATTTGTTGTCAACGGCTTATTGCGTTTTGACGGGTTTGATCAAACCCGTTTTGCCAGTGTATTGGGGCGCATTGGACTTGCCTGGTTTTTTGCAGGTATGATCTATTTGAATTTTGATTTAAAAAAACAACTGATATGGTTTACAGGTATTCTGGCAGGATATTATCTGACAATGAAATTTATTCCTGTTCCTGATTTTGGAGCAGGTATTTTGACCAAAGAAGGTTCCTTAGAAGGCTATATTGATCGTTTGTTTTTGCCGGGAAGATTGCACAGCACAGTATATGATCCTGAAGGTTTGTTTTCGACAATACCAGCAATTGCGACGGCTTTGTTGGGTGTTTTTTCAGGCACATTTTTAAAGACGGATAACTACTTTTCACGAAAGAATAAATTAACTGTCATGGTTGCTTCGGCAATTGTTTTGATCCTAATAGGAATTATTTGGGATTATGATTTCCCGATTAATAAACATTTATGGACAAGCTCTTTTGTATGTTTTGTAGGTGGATTTAGTATTTTGTTTTTTACTTTTTTCTATCTGACAATTGATATTTTGGGATTTCATAAATGGGCATTCCCTTTACTGTTAATCGGTTCAAATTCGATTTTGATTTATATAGCAGCAGAAGGCTTGGTAGATTTTAAATATACAGCCGATTTTGTATTTGGAGGAATCATCAAGTTCTTTCCTCTCCTTTGGCAACCCGTTTTTACAGCTTTGTCCGTAACAGTAGTGCAGCTTGTTTTGCTTTATTTTTTGTATAAGAGGAGATGGTTTTTGAAAGTTTGAGAGGAAAGAGTATAGAATGAAGAGTATAGAATAATGAGAATAGAATGATGAGAATAGAATGAAGAGAATAGATTATAGAAAGAGAGGAAAGAATAAAGAGAAAAGAGGGGGTTAAGAATAATAGGAAGACTGACTTATTTTAAGCTTTGCACTTGTTTAAAAACATACACATTTTAGAATGCACTTTACTGACTAACCAAAAATAACCACACCATTATGAATGCATTACAAACCGCAGATTACATTGTTTTCTTTATCTATTTCGTACTGGTCTCGAGTTACGGAATGTATATTTACCGAAGCAAGAAAAATGCAACAACGAGTTCTAACGAATATTTCCTTGCCGAAGGTTCTCTTACCTGGTGGGCAATTGGTGCCTCCCTGATTGCTTCTAATATTTCGGCTGAACATTTTATAGGAATGAGCGGTTCCGGTTTTGCGATTGGGCTGGCGATTGCGTCTTATGAATGGATGGCGGCTGCCACATTAATCGTTGTCGCGATATTCATCTTACCCGTTTATCTTAAAAATAAGATATTTACGATGCCGCAATTTTTGGCAAAAAGATATAGCGATACAGTGAGTACCATTATGGCCATAATCTGGCTGTTGATTTATGTATTTGTAAATCTTACCTCGATCATTTATTTAGGTGCTTTGGCCATCTCATCAATCGCACCCGTCAGCTTTCAATTTTGTGTTATCGGATTAAGTTTATTCTCTATAATCGTTACACTAGGAGGAATGAAAGTCATAGGATATACAGATATGTTTCAGGTTATCGTATTGATTATGGGAGGTTTGGTAACCACTTATTTGTCCCTGACCTTATTGTCAGAGCAGTTTGGTTTTGGAAAAGATATCCTGAAAGGGCTCATGGTTCTAAAAGAAGAAGCACCGGGACACCTGCATATGATCCTTGACAAATCAAACCCTCATTATGCTGAACTTCCTGGAATCTCTGTACTTGTAGGAGGTATGCTAATCAATAATCTGGCCTATTGGGGCTGTAATCAGTATATTGTTCAGCGCGCCTTGGGAGCCGATTTAAAAACAGCCCGTAAAGGAATTTTATTTGCTGCTTTTTTGAAATTATTAGTGCCTATTATAGCTGTTTTGCCGGGGATTGCTATGTATGTAATGCATCAAAACGGTATGTTTCAAAAAGAAATGGTAGATGCCGCAGGAGTTTTAAAACCGGATCAGGCTTATCCAACTTTAATGAATTTATTACCGGCGGGATTAAAAGGAGTTGCCCTAGCCGCATTAACCGCAGCAATCGTAGCTTCGTTAGCAGGAAAAGCAAATAGTATTTCGACGATTTTTTCTTTAGATATTTATAAAAAGTATTTCAATAAAAATGCTTCAGAAAGAAAATTAGTCCTTACCGGAAGATGGGTCGTGATAATCGCCATGTTTATTGCTGCAATTGTTGCTCCGGCATTAAAATCATTAGATCAGGCTTATCAATTCATACAAGAGTATGTTGGTTTCTTTTCGCCGGGAGTTTTGGCTATTTTTTTATTGGGAATGTTCTGGAAGAAAACAACGCCTTCAGCCGGACTTGCGGGGGCATTGCTGACCGTACCTTTAGCAGCAGTATTAAAATTCCTGCCGGTATGGACAAATGGTGCTTTTCCGGATTATCCTTTTTTAGACAGAATGACCATCTCGTTTTTTTTAATCGTATTGATAATGGTTGCAATTAGCCTATTAAACCCTGAAACTAAAGAACAACAGGAAACATTAAAAATCGAAATTGATAAATCAATGTTCAGGGTTTCCTCAGAGTTTATTATTGGATCATTTATTATCAGCGGTGTATTAATAGCATTATATACCGTCTTTTGGTAATTTTAAATTAATAATTAACCTGTTTTCAACACATAGAAACATAGATTTTTTGTAGACTTAAAAAAGGTATTTCAATTGTTTAAAATACATAAAATGAGCTGTTTAGAAGAAATATATTTCTTTTTGTATTCATATTTATACTTAAATTATATATTTCTGTGTGTTTAATAAAATTTTTATGTAATACGTCTCAAAGCGTTTATTAAATAACAAAGCATTATGAATAATAATAATAAGATTTTCAGAAGTTGTATCGTTTTACTTTTTCTTTTACAGCTCAGTTTTAATGTTGAAATGCATGCCGGAAAAAGAAAAGACTATTTAGTAACTGCTTTTGGAGCTGTTGCCGATGGAAAGACATTAAATACAAAAGCAATTCAAAAAGCGATTGATGCGGCTAATAAAAATAAAGGAGGAAGAGTTGTTTTTTCAAAAGGAAAATTTTTATCAGGCAGCATCATAATAAAAAGTAATGTCGAATTATTTTTTGAAGAAGGCGCAATTTTGTTAGGAAGTACAGACCCTAATGATTATCCAAAATTAGAAGGAGTACGAGCTTTGGTTCTGGCTCATACGGCAAAAAATATTGCTGTTACAGGAAAAGGAATTATTGATGGACAGGGCAGGGAACTGGCTCTGGCAGTGGACAGTCTGCACCATACAGGAGTAAAAATAGATGCCAGTTATAATTACAGAAGACTGCGTCCCGGAGACGGAAGAGGAAAATTGGTTTCTTTCGTAAAATGCGATTCTATCACAATGAAACTTATTACACTAAAAAACAGTTCAGGTTGGGTACAGTGTTTTGAGCAAAGCAGTAATATCGTGGTCGATGGAATAAAAGTTGACAGCAGAGCGTATTGGAACAATGACGGAATTGATATTGACGGATGTGAGAACGTAAGAATTACAAATTGTGACGTCAATTCTGCTGATGATGGAATTTGTCTGAAATCAGATTCTCCGGGATTGCAGAACAATAACATTTATATCGCCAACTGCACGATCAGATCGAGTGCCAATGCCGTTAAATTTGGAACAGGTTCGTATGGGAGTTTCAAAAATGTAACAATAGAAAACATTCAGGTTTTTGATACTTTCAGGTCGGCCATTGCTATAGAATCTGTTGATGGTGCCGAAATTGAGAACATTACCGTTTCGAATATTACTGCCGTAAATACAGGAAATGCGATATTGATCAGGTTAGGCCATAGAAACGGAGACAAACCGGGTTATATTAAAAATGTTTCGATAAAAAACGTAAAAGCCCAAATTCCTTTCGGACGCCCGGATATCGATTATGATTTACGCGGACCCGAAGTAGATTATTTCCATAATCCATTCCCTTCTTCGATTGCCGGAATCCCGGGATATCCTATCGAAAATGTAACTCTCGAAAATATCGAAATTACATATCCCGGAAGAGCTTCAAAAGGAATGGCGTATCTGCCTTTGACCCGATTAAAAGATGTATTGGAAAATATAAAAGGGTATCCGGAATTTACCATGTTTGGAGAATTGCCTTCATGGGGATTTTATGTTCGACACGTAAACGGAATCGTAATGAAAAATATAAAAGTGACTCTCGAAAAAGAAGATTTCCGTCCGGCTTTTGTTTTTGATGATGTAAACGGACTTGTTATGAGGGATGTAAATGTGCCTTCGGACAAAACGAATCAAATTATTTTTAAGGATGTTCGCTCTGATAATCTGGATGCTGCGGCTTTAAAAAGAAAAATAGAACCCGAACAAAATACGTTTGTCTTGCCATCAAAATAAATTTAATTACCAAAACTCACAAAGTAATTTTAGAGTCTGCCGTGTAGACACGAATAGTATGAATCAATTATAAACATGGATTTGCTTCGACTAATTCGCGCAAATTTCAATTACGTTAACCTACTTTGTGAAATTAATTTCATAAAGTAATTAGTGACAATTAGTAAAATACGTGTTTATTTTAGACTGATGTCCATGCGTTCGTTTTAAAGCAATCTTTTAATAAAAAAATAAAATGATAAAGAAACTTATAATCGCTATAATACTTTTTTGTCTTTCCTTGACCGCTTCAGCACAAAAGGTCTATAATATAAAAAAATACGGAGCCAAAGGAGATGGAAAAACCAATGATGCGGCGGCAATTCAAAAAGCAATAGATGCCTGTAGTAAAACAGGTGGAAGAGTATTAATACCCGCACCATTTACTTTTTTGGCAGGACCAATTAATGTAAAATCAGGGATTAATGTTCATCTGGAAGCAGGCGCTAAATTATTGGCAAGTCCGGATGAAAAACTATATACCAAAAGTGCATTTCGCAGTAATCCCGGAGAAGGAACCATCTGGATTGGTGGCGAAAATGTAGAAAATTTCAGCATTAGCGGAACGGGAGAAATAGACGGAAACGGGATTTCTTTTATGGGAGAGGAACTCGAAGATTCTTATGTTTTGAAACCTTTTACAGTCTTAGATCCAAGACCGCATGTGCTGACTATTATTGGCGGAAAAAATATCAGGATTAGAGATGTTCATATCGGTAATTCTGCTTATTGGACGATTCACCTTGTAGGCTGTAATGATGTTGTCATTAGTGGTATTACATTACTCAATAGTCTGAAAGTCCGCAATAGCGATGGTATCGATTTAGATCATTGCAAGAATGTGCGTATCAGCGATTGTTATATCGAAAGTGGCGATGATTGCATCTGTCTGAAAAACAGACGTGAATTTGAAGAATTTGGCGCTTGCGAAAACATAACCGTTACCAATTGTACTATGACCAGCAGCAGCTGTGCGATCAAAATTGGTTCAGAAAATATGGATGCGATCAGACAGGTTGTGTTCAATAATTGCATCATTAAAAACAGCAATCGTGCATTAGGAATTCAAAATCGAGATGAAGGAACCGTAAGCGACATTTTATTTTCGAATATAATTATCGAAGCAAAATTAACCACAGATACCTGGTGGGGAAAAGCAGAACCTATCTATATTACGGCATATCGCAGGGCAAAAGGAAATCATAAAGATGCAAACTGGCGTTTTCCAAAAGATGCTGTTGAGGGAAAAGTGGGTGAAATAAAAAACATCTATTTTAGCAATATTCAATGCACAGGAGAAAATGGAGTATATGTAAGTGCAGAATCAAAAGACAAAATAAAAAATATTGTGTTTGATAATGTCAGCGTTTTTATTGATAAAACAACCCCGCATCAAGGCGGTATTTATGATCGTCGTCCGTCTGATTTAGAAGGTTTTGTAAAAGGAAGCACCGCCGGTTTTTATTTTGATTCGGCAGAAAAAATAAAAATGCAGAACTGTTCCGTAGAATGGGGAAAAAATAAACCGGATTATTTTACTTATGCAGTCGAAAGTAAAAATGTAGATGCGTTAATCATTAATAATCTCGAAGGGCAATCAGCATTTCCTGAGAAGTTAGAAGCGGTAAAAAAGAGTAAAAAATAAACTCGTTTTTTTCAAATAGCCAGATATGTGTATTATTAGCTAAGTGAAATACTTTTTTTAAGTTTACAATAGCCTATGTTTCGATATGTTAAAATTAATTTCAATAGATTCAATTCAAAATAATAAAATGAAGAACAATACTATTATAAAATTGGTCCTTTGCACGCTGTTGTTAAGCAATATTTATGTAAATGCCCAAAAGACAACATTAGAAGTTGATATTGCGAAGACCGTTGCCAAAATACAACCTACAATGTTTGGTTTATTTTTTGAAGACATCAATTTTGCCGCTGATGGAGGGTTGTATGCCGAAATGATTAAAAACCGCTCTTTTGAGTTTGATAAACCATTAATGGGATGGGAGCAGCCCAATACCAAAAGGTCTTCTATGAATATGCACTCCGGTGCAGCAACACCTGTTAACGTATCAGAAAATAAAACCAATCCCAACTTTTGCCGTATTCTTATCAATGACGATAAAGGATATGCTATCATCAATGAAGGATTTAGAGGAATGGGAATTAAGAAAGACGCCAAATACAATCTTTCCCTAAAGGCAGCTAATCCTGATGGAACTATCAAAAAAATAATTATTCAGTTTATTGATAAAGAGCAAAAAGTGTTGGGCGAAACTGTTATAATTCCGTCATCAAAAGAATGGAAAAATTATACCGTACAATTTACTGCTGCTCAAACCGAGGCAAAAGCCAAATTGAAAATAACTTTTGAAGGTACTGGAACCATCGATTTAGATATGGTTTCGTTGTTTCCGGAAGACACCTGGAAAAACAGAAAAAATGGTTTGCGCAAAGATATTGTTCAGCTTTTGTATGATATGAAACCGGGATTTTTACGTTTTCCTGGTGGCTGTATCGTAGAAGGAAGGACGCTGGCAGATCGTTATCAATGGAAAAAATCAGTAGGAGAAGTAGAGAACAGAAAAACGATGATGAACCGCTGGAATGTCGAATTTGGACACAAACAGACGCCGGATTATTTTCAAAGTTTTGGATTGGGATTTTATGAATATTTTCAGCTTTCTGAAGATATTGGCGCAGAACCATTGCCTATTTTAAGCTGCGGAATGGCGTGCCAATACAATACAGGAGAATTGGCACCTATAGAAGAATTAGATCCTTATATACAGGATGCTTTAGATTTGATTGAATTTGCGAATGGAACAGTTGATACGCCATGGGGGAAATTGCGTGCTGATATGGGACATCCAAAACCATTCAATCTAAAATATATTGGTGTTGGAAATGAACAATGGGGATCCGATTATATTGAAAGATACAAAGTTTTTGAAAAAGCGATAAAAGCAAAATATCCAAAAATAATTATCGTCTCAGGAAGCGGTCCGTCTCCGGATGGAGAACATTTTGATTACGCAATGCAGGAACTTAAAAAACTGGATGCAGAACTCATAGACGAGCATTATTATAAAAGTCCCCAATGGTTTAGAGAAAATGCGGCCCGTTATGATCAATACGACAGAAAAGGACCAAAAATATTTGCTGGCGAATATGCTGCACAAAGTGTTTCAGGTGCAAATCCCAATAACAGGAATAATTGGGAATGTGCTTTTTCTGAAGCTGCTTTTATGACGGGATTAGAGCGAAATGCTGAGGTCGTTACTTTAACTTCTTATGCACCGCTAATGGCGCATGAAGATGCCTGGCAATGGACACCGGACATGATTTGGTTCAATAATCTCGAAACCTATGGCTCTGCCAATTATTATGTGCAAAAGTTGTTTTCGCTCAATAAAGGAACAGATTTATTAACGATTACCCAAGACAGAAAAACATTAACAGGGCAAAACAACTTATATGCCTCTGCGGTAAAAGACACTAAAACCAAAGAAGTGATCATAAAAGTAGTAAACACAGCAGCAGTGGTGCAGGATATTATCATTGATGTAAAGGGAAGTAAATTGGAGTCTACAGGAAATTTAATAACATTGACAAGTCCAAATTTAGAAGATGAAAATACATTTGCTGACCCTAAAAAAATAAGCCCAAAAGAAAGCGAATACAAATTGAAAGGAGAGAAAGCACAATTGAGATTACCTGCTTATTCTGTGAATATTTTGAAATTGAAAATCAAATAATTATAAAGATATTTTTTTGTTGGTAATGTAGTAGATTGTTATAACCAAATCTTTTGTTTTTTTCAACGGATTAAAATCCGTTGCTGCAAAAGAACCCATTACTATGAAATTTTAGAAAGAGTTCCGGAGGAACAAAATATATTGTAGGGATGGATTTTAATCCATTCTCCGCAAAGTTTAAACACAAAGTTTGTCATCTCGACGAAGGAGAGATCACACTATTATTTCCGTTCAGCTATTCGTCAATCTTTGTCGCGTTTCTTGTTTGATTTGCTTCGCCTGTTCGCTATAGCTCGGGTCTCTTTGTTGAGATGAAAAGATTGCGGATTCTGATAGAGTTAATGATACAGAAATAGTTAATCTGCATTGAAAAATCTCTTACCTTAATGACATTGCCGTAGGGACAACACAGATTAACTAACCTACTTGAGTTAATTAGAATCAATAGGTTTACGTTAATGAGCTAACACTTATGTTTTTTGAGTTAATAAAATATACCCATACACCTTACCTTAGTAAAGAACTAAAAATAAGCTTCAATTTAAACTGTAAGAATGTATTTAAAATACCTGTTAGCGTTTCTCATTTTGTTTTCCGTTAAAACAAATTCACAAATTGTAGAAGATTCGAAAAATTTTCGTGCGGCAGATTCGCTGCTCAAAGAGCCAAGTTTCTCGGTGCACAAAGACAATTATTTTCTAACAGGAGTACCAATCAATACTGCTATTACCCGCAATACAGCCGATGTAAAATATCAGGTAAGTTTTAAGTTAAGGCTGAATTCAAAACCTTTATGGGGTGGTTTTTTTCCGTATTTAATGTACACTCAAAAAGCCTTTTGGGATATTTATGCAAGCTCAAAACCATTTTCAGAGATTAATTTTAATCCTGGAGTAGCCCTCGTTCGTCCGTTTTATTTAAAAGGAGGAAGGCTCACCTACGGGACCGTCTCCTTAGAACACGAGTCGAACGGAAGAGATTCTATTTATTCCAGAACCTGGAATATGCTTGCCTTTTCATTAAAATCGCAAATTTCTCCACGATGGGTTGTTGGGCTTAGAGGTTGGATTCCTATAGTCGATAAAGAAGATAATCCATATCTCACTCAATATGTAGGATATGGAGAAGCAAGTGCAACATATCAGATACAACCCGGACGATGGAGCGCAGATGTTCTTTTTAGAAAAGGAAGCGGCGTTATTAAATATGGATCCCTGCAGACACAAGTAAACTGGAGACCATACAAAAACGAAAATTATTATCTCACCCTTCAATGGTTTGTTGGGTATACAGAAAGTTTGATCGATTATCAGGAACACAGGAGTATGGTACGTATTGGCTTTACTATTAAACCTGAGAACATGGGTATTTTTTAGATAAAAAAATAAAGCGTGATATACTTTTTTATTCAGTAATATCATTAGTAAGATTTAAATCCTTTCAATATGTGAAAGGATTTTTTTTTGTTAATTTTTCACTTTTAAAAACTATCTTTTTTTAGTAAAATTAACTTTTTTGCCAAAAAACATAAAATTATAAACTTTCTTTTCAAAATACCTATATTATGTATTTCATCGTGTTAATTTGTATTTCATCGATTTCACAGGTAGTGTAAATTGGAAATTAATACATATATTCGCCAAAATTTTTTTGGATGAAAGTACTATTACACTTATTAATATTTTGTTGTTTTTTTAGCGGTGCAGTTTATGCACAAAATGAAACCAATATTACTTACGGGCTCAAGTTTGGCGGGCTATTTTCTAAAATAAGCAATTTGCCGGAAAGCATTAAAGGAAGAGACAATACTTTCGACAATAGCGTGATGGAAAGCAAAGGTGCTTACGGATTAGAAGGCGGTTTTTTCTTAAACTTCAAACTTTATGATACCCGGGTTGCCATACAACCTGAAATTTTATTCAGACAATCAGGCGAAACAGTAAATTATCATGATGCAACAGGCAAAGAATTTGAGCTTGGTTTGCATTATGCTTATCTGCAAATTGGAGCTTTGTACAAAGTATACCCATACGAAGGTTTGAATTTAGGTTTTGGAGCTTTCTACGGAATCAGTTTATCTGCCAATAATGTAACCTATAAATCCAACGAAGCCGGAGGAATGTATGATGTAGCCACAAGACAATTTTATAAAGACGGTCTTGATGGTACAGATGATTTCTCATTATGTTTTGCCGTAGGTTACGAACTGCATAAAAGTATCCATTTTGATTTACGTTACTACCTGGGTGTAAAAGATGTAGTAAAAAGTAATTCTTCCTCCTTTCAGTTTATCGAAAATCAAAACAAAAGCAGTGTTGTATGTTTTTCTTTAGGCTATAGTTTTCATCAATGGTAATTTCAATAAAAAAAATGAAAAAAATTATTTTGCTTCTTCTATTAGTAAGCACAAAATCGTTGTTTGCACAAGGTGACAGAGAGATTACCTATGGTCTTTTTGCCGGCGGAATTTATTCTAAAATGTCTAATCTTCCCGATGTCATTGTTCCAAAAGGAATTTATGAAGGATATACGCTAGCCGAAGAAGGTAAGTTTGGAGCAACGGCAGGTCTGGTAATCAACTGGAAATATCCGTATGCCAAAGTGAGTATACAAACAGAGATTTCATATTCAGGACAGGGAACAGATTTAAATTATGAAGACATAAAAGGACTTAAATACAAAATGACTTTTGGCTATAGCTATCTAAATGTTGGGGCACAGTTTAAATATTATCCTGTTGAAGGTTTTTATTTAGGAGTTGGTCCGTATGTAGGTTTTAATATTGCCAGTGATAATATTAAATACAGTTCTAATAGTCAGGAGATTTTTGGCAACTCAGGAGCTTATTTCGAACCCGATGCCAATGTGCAAAAAGTACTGAAAGAGTCCTTAACCGGTAAAAATTATTTTTATGGAATGCTTTCTGCAGGATACGAGTTCAATTCAAAACTTTCTATAGGAGCGCGTTATACCTTAGGACTTACAGATGCGCTGGCAACAGAGGAAAACGGACATCGTTATAGCGAGAACAAAAACAAAATCAATAGTATTTCATTGATAATTGGTTATTCTTTTGACTTTGATGATTTAGCTAATTTCTAATCATCGCCCCCATCCTTAAACTTAGGAAATTATGTGTAAAAAGATTTTTTGTATACCTGTTTTTATAGCTTTATTAATGACCAATGCGATCTTTTCTCAGCAAAAAGCAGTGCCGGGATTAGTAGAAGAACCACAGTTTTGGATTAAATCCAGAAGCAGTGGTGATGCTTATTATTGGGAAAACCTCACAAAAAAGGAAGCAAAAATATCAGACCGAAAACATAATGGAGCTATTTTTAATTTTAATCCGAGTATTGTTTTTGATACCAAACAAGATTCGTTGATTTTACCTCTGGGGACAGAAAGTAAAAGAAAGCAAACTTTGTTTATGGTTTATAAAGTAAAAGACAGTTTAAAAGAGCAATTTTTATGGACAATAAACGATCCTAAAAAAACACTTTCTGTAGCGACCAATAAACGTTTGGTCGATCTAAAAAAATATTCCTATCAATCGTATCAGGAAAAAATAAAACCGCATAAAGCCAACATTCATTTTTTTCAGCAGAATGTTACCGATAGTCTTGCAAAGTTATCTTCATTAACGATAGGGCAAAAGTCCAAACTTGAAAAATTACCACCCGAAGAATTTAAAGGAAGCATAAGCGAAATTCTGGTGTACAACAGAGTATTGTCAGGTTTTGAAACCCAAAAAGTAGCAAGTTATTTAGCCGTTAAATATGGTATTTCGCTTTCGCAGTTTGATAATAAAAATTACCTGAACAGTAAAGGACAGACCATTTGGGACATCAATCAGCATAAAGGATTCGAAAATTCGATTACCGGAATTGGCCGTGATGATGCCAGCGGATTATTGCAGCCCAAAAGCAGTAATATGGCAGAAGAAGGATTTTTGACCATTGGATTAAAAAGTAAATCGAATATAATTCCGGATAATTTTTTTGCATTCTGGAGCGATAACGGAAAAAATCTTCTGGTAAAAAAACAAGAACAAGGCGAGCCAATCGGGATTGCAAGAGAGTGGCAATTGGATTTTGCAAATCCTGCGGATTTGAGTCTGGACTGGAGTTTTAATCCAAATTTTATCAAAGGGACTTTACCCAAAGACACCTATTACTGGTTATTAGTCGATTACTCAGGCAAAGGAACATATGACGAAAAAGATTCCGAATACATTCGTCTGGCAAGTACTTCGAGTACAGAAAAATTGGCGCTGAATGATTTCAATTGGGACAAACAAAAATCTGGCAAAGCCAAATTTACGCTGAAAGTAGCCCCCGAGATGTTTAGCAGAGTCTGGATTACCGAAGCCACTTGTGGAGTTATAGGATCAGGAGGTTTAAACTATAGCATAGAAGGCGGTGAAGCACCGTTTACTGTTACCGTAAAAAAAGAAGGAAGTGATGTTGTAGTAAAACAATGGAACCAGGCAGCAAAAAGTACGACAGGATTACAGCTTTCATCAGGAACTTATGATTATATCGTTCGTGACGGAAAAGGGAATTTGTACTCAGAAACTGTTTTTATAGCAGATAAACAAGGAACATTTCCAAATCTGAAATCTGATTATCTGTTAAAAGATGGAAACGCCCTGACACTTGATGCAAGTGCCGGTTTGCCAAAAGGTAATTATGAATACCAATGGTTTTATGAAGGTGATTTTATAGATAACAATCCTAAAATACTAATCGATCAGCCCGGTATTTATGAACTTCGACTATTAAATGGTCAGGAATGTAAAACAGCCACTAAGATTGCAGTTACCTCTGACGGAAAAGAAATAACAGATTCAAGCGTATTGATTTTATATCCAAATCCTACCATAGACGGTCGTTTTTCGGTAGCAATGCAATTTCCCAAAAAGACCAATGCAACCATCACAATTTATAGTCCCACAGGAGCACTGGTGAAACAAAAACAATTCACGCAGATAGAAACTTATTTGTATGAAGATGCTATAAAAAATGCTGCCGGAATGTATTTGGTAACAGTAAATTCAGATTTTGGAACTAAAACTTTCAAAGTTATTGTGAAGTAATTCAGGTCTGTTTGTCAATAGATTACACGAATTAGAGATTGAAAGAATTGAAGAAATAGATGGATTGTCCATAATCGATTACCCCGCTTTATGAAAAATAAAATTATAATACTGGTTTTTTTAATAGGTTCGTTTTTGTTTGCAGCCAATTTTGGCCCATACAAGATCGTTTCTTTATTTACTCAAACTACTCCAGAAAAGGAACTGACTGTCTCAAAATCAGACTCTATTACAGTTCTTAAAAACGAAAATAAAAACACAAAGTCATTTAGTGCAGATATTTCCGAAGGAATTATTGGTGTAATGGATGAATCTGATGTTGATGATGCTTATGATAACGTCTTTCATCTCAAGGTAGATGTTTTACCATCAAATGACGAAAGTGCCTATTTAGAATATGAATTGTATGGTTACGATCAGGCAGCATCGATTTCAAGAAGTTTAAACAATGAGCCTAGTATTGGAGGACAATTTTTATCCCAGAATAAAAACTGGAACAAACAATCCGAGCTGCTTTCAGAAAAATCATTGCGAGAAGGAGATAATGTTTTATTATTTACCGCTCCCGAGGGAATTTCGAATTCATACCGAATTAAAAATGTTAGAATTGTTTATAAATCTGCCATTCCTTCTAATCATTTTACTTTATTACAGTCAGGCAATAAGCTTTACATAAAAGGTACTAATTTTCCATCCCAGATAAAAAAGATGAGTATTGGCGGAATTTCGATTGATCTCAATCAGCCGGAATTCGAATTGGTTTTAGAAAGCTCAACTGCAGGAAAAACTATTCTTGTAAGCAAAGAAACGACAACAGGAGTACTTATAAATGAGCATTTAGAGGTAAATCAGTTTTTAAAAGTAGATAGTTTCAGACCTTTAGAAAATGCAAAAGAAAGAATCACAAAAATAATTCATTTTCAAACCGAAAATAAATTAGCGTACAAAGATTTTCTTGCTGTTTTTCCGGTTGGAGCTTTAAAAAATGATGTTTCGGTCTCCGTAAGTGCTTTACGAAAAATTGATATTGCACCATTAAACGCTGCAATGGTCAATGTAACAGGAGCAAATGCAGGATTCAGATTATTGCCACACGGAACCGTCTTCGATAAAGCAGTGACTTTATCATTACCGTACGACAAAAAAACAATTCCCGAAGGTTATACAGAGAAAGATATCAATGTATTTTATTTTGATGAAAACAAAAGATTGTGGCAGGAAGTGACCAAAGATTCATTAGATATTAAACAAGGAATCATCAAGGCAAAAACCACCCATTTTACTGATTTTATTGCCGGAATCATCAAAATGCCGGAATCTCCGGAAACTTCCGGTTATACACCAACAAGCATCAAGGATCTAAAAGCGGCAAGTCCGTTAGTTGGAATTCAGTCAATCGCACCACCTTCGGCAAATGGCAGAGGAACGGCAAGTACCGGATTTTCTATTGTGATTCCAAACGGAAGAGGAGGGATGCAGCCTTCATTTAACCTGCAATATGACAGCGATGGCGGACATAGCTGGGCAGGTATGGGCTGGGATATTTCAGCACCGGCAGTAAGCATCGAAACCCGTTGGGGAGCACCAAGATACGATGCTGCCAATGAAACAGAGACTTATGCGATTGCCGGAGAACAATTAATCCCGAACTCACACAGAACCGAATGGGTAGGCAGAACAACAGACAAACAATTTTACCCAAGACGCGAAGGTGCTTTTCAGCAAATTATCCGTAAAGGATCATCCCCTAAAAATTATTATTGGATTGTAAGGGACAAAAGCGGAGTTGCCAGTTATTATGGAGGAACTGCTTCAGGACTTTCGAGTGGAGGAATATTGCAGGATGCATCCGGAAATATTGGGCATTGGGCACTTTGTCTTCAGGTTGATCTAAAAGGAAATACAGTTGAATACGAATACGATAAAAAAGACGGCGAGCTCTATCTTAAAAAAGTATATTATACAGGATTTGGCAGTACAAAAGGAAACTACAACGTAACTTTTGTAAAAAACGGAGATTTAGGCGAAGCCAATCGTCCTGATGTACAAGTTTCGGCAAGATTAGGTTTCAAGCAACTGAACAATCAGTTATTGCGAAAAATCGAAGTCCGCTACAAAAGCGATATGGTACGTAGCTATGAACTGAAGTATAAAGAAGGCGCTTTTAAGAAAACATTGCTTGAATCGATTTCAGAATACGACTCAGAGTCTAAATTGTTTTATACTAATACGCTGAATTATTTCGATGATATTCGTGATGCTTCGGGGAAATATAATCCTTTTGGACCAGAACAGAATTGGAGTGTGCCGGATGACCACTTAAAAAATAATATCTTGCCTAATATAGATATTTCCGGTAAACATACGCTGGGCAATAGTTCGAACGGTAAATCAGCCGGGGTTAATTATCGAATTGGAGTTGGATTATCTGCCGATTCTGGAAATTTTAAGCAAAATACTGTAGGGGCGCACGGAGGAAACAGTTGGGGATCATCTGAAACTATTGTTACCCTGGAAGATTTAGATGGTGATCAGCTTCCGGACAAAGTATTTAGAAAAGGAGATAATGTTTATTACCGAAAAAATCTTTCGAACCAGGGAATTAATGGTTTTGGTGAAATTCAGGAAATCTCATTAAATAATATAGGAAACTCATCCAGTAAAACTTTTAATTGGGGAGTAGATTTAGTTATAGGATATTCAAAAGTTAGTGCCAGTGTTGGTTTTGATAAGCAATATACAAATAGCAAAACCAAAAGTTATTTTATGGACTTTAACGGTGACGGATTAGTTGACTTTGCCAATAACGGGCAGGTTTATTACAACCGTTTAGTTAATGGAATTCCAACTTTTAAAACTAGCAGTACAGGTACACCTTCACCAGTTTCGGGAGATGGAGAACTTAGTCTGAGTTTTCCGACACCTGCAATGACTTTCGAGGAGATGCAGATTAAAAATCCGCTGCATGATGTGGTTCGTATGTGGCAAGCACCAGTAACCGGACAGATCAAAGTTTCTCATACCTATGAATTACAAAAAGATTTATCAAAAGAAAGAACGGAATATCTAACCAATGATGGAAAAGATAAAGCCGATGGTGTGCAATTGTTTTTTCAACAAGGAAATAGTTTAGTATGGAAACAAGCTATTGACGCAAAAGATTATAATAGTAAAACTAAAGAAGATGTAATTACCGTAACAAAAGGTGAGAAGCTGTTTTTCAGGGTAAGTTCTGTGATGGATGGAAGTTTTGATCAGGTTTTGTGGAGTCCAAAGATTTCGTATATCACAGTAAATGACAATACAGGCAGTTTATTGCCAATAGATGATGATGCTGTAGATGCCAACTTATATTCACTGAAAAATTATGATGCCGAAAAAGACTTTGTAAGCAGTACAAATTCGGGCTTATTAGTTTCAGCCGGTACAATTTCTTTTGCGGGAACTTTTGTAAAACCTATTACATCAGATCATGTAACCCTTCGAATATTTAGAAAAAATCTGGATACCGGAGCAGTTGAAACAGTACTATTTGAAAAGCAGTTTAAAGCAAATCAAGCTGTTAATTTTAATATGAGTAGCATTGGAGTATTAAATAACAATGCAACTTCGCAGATTCGTTTTGTTTTAGAAAGTCAGACAAATGTAAATTGGAACACCATTACTTTTAATCCTTCGATAAATATGCCAGCTGTGGCACCTGCTGTATCTGAAAATAAGAAAATAGATGTGTATTTGCAACGTTATAAAAAACGACTGGGAAATTATCTTATTGAGAAAAAAGTTGCTACTATTGATGGAATTCTATCCCTTAATTTAGCAGCTACTGATCTTGATTTAATCCCTGGATTTAATCCTCTTAAAGCAAAATTAAATGGCAATGTAACCATTACGGCAAAGCAAAATAACCAGTTAGTAGCCAGAAAATATTATAAAATGGTAAATGCCGTTTTACAGGAAGATTTGACAATTTTAGAGCCGGTAGCAGATTTTTCAAAAGTTATAAACGGATTACCAATTGATTTGGAAATTAGCGTTCCGGAGTTGGAAAGTAATGAAATAACTCAATATTGTGCTGCTCTTTTCCAAATGCCAGTTTATTTAAATGTACTTGGTGATTTTGCTGCAATCTGGTCTGCAGATACAAATAGATACGCTGTTTATTCGCCATTTTTTGCTGAAGAATTACAGTTAGGATTAGGGCACAGAGAATGGGGCGGATTTGTTATTAATAATACAGGAACTTTTGCTTCTGATGTAGTAGCGGTGTCGCAATTAAAAACATCTGATGCTTATAATGCAGAGCCAAATTTAGATCCTGAAAACCAATCAGAAACTGAGCAGCAGGGTTATGATATTGCAAAAGTCTACTTTGTAGCTATGCAGAGCATATATTCTAAAAATAATATGACTGGTCTGGAAGAAACCACTTTTATCGACAGCAGATTTATGGGAACTTCGCGTCTCGGAGAAGATGATATTGCCTCTTATTTTGATGCAAGTCTGCCAAGTCTAGACGGTGGAGGAACTATGGCATTAAACATCTTAAGTGAGAACGAAAGTACCAGTTATTCTGCCGGACTAAAAGTAGGACCACTTGGACCGGGAGGAAGTAAAGGAACAGGAAAAAGTTATGTTACTCAGACTATGGCTGATTTTAACGGTGACCGTTTTCCTGATTATGTTCGTGGAAAAGAGGTACAGTTTACTTCTCCGATAGGAGGAATAAGTAATCAAAAAGCCGAAATTTACAATTACAGTCATGGAGAGAGTAAATCAGATGGTATTAGTTCTGATGGAAGTTATTCTCATGGTTTTACAAAAACGGTTCAGAAAATGGTAGCTGTTTCAGATAGTAATTGCTCAATGGTAAATGAGCTTAGATCTGTACAGGAATCAATAGGTATTTCGGCAACTATGTCATTATCCGGTAATATGGGAACCAATGAAGATGAGTCTCAGTATATGTATATTGATATCAATGGCGACGGACTTGCTGACAGAATCAAGAAAACTGGAGAAGTAGCTTTAAATTCAGGTTATGGATTTTTAGCCGAAGAAAAATGGAATTTTGATGGTATTGCAACGGGTTATTCTGAGAATTGGGCCATAAGTCCTTCTAGCGGAATGTCATACAAATCAGGTTCATTTACTGGTGGATTCAATTTTGGAAAAGGAACTGATAATTCAAAGACTTTAATGCTTGACGTTAATTCAGACGGACTTACCGATAAAGTGATTTATAGTGGTGGTAAAATGATGGTCGCTTTAAATATGGGTGATAGTTTTATGGCACCAGTTGAGTATCCTAAGTATTCAAGAATGAATGAAAATAATAGTACGAATTACGGACTTAGTACAGGTTTTAGTTATGATATTCCTATTTTCTTGATTAGAATTACCCCTAGTCTGGGTGCTTCTGCAGGTTTCAGTACTTCTCGTACCGAAGCTACTTTTAACGATATGGATGGTGACGGAAACCTGGATTACGTACTTTCTGATGATGAAGATCATTTGGTAGTTCGCCTATCCAATATTAAGAGAACCAATAAACTGAAAGGAGTAACCAATGGCGCAGGTAACAGCTATGTGGTAGATTACGAATTAGTAAAACCAAGCTACGAAAATCCTTCGGCCAAATGGGTTTTACAATCCGTTGATGTTTTTGACGGTCACGTGGGTGATGGGATTGATCACTCATTAGCAAAATTTAGATATGAGGGCGGATATCATGATCGTCGAGAAAGAGAATTTTACGGTTTCGGAAAAGTAATTGAAGAGCAAATTGATGCTGCCGATAATTCAGTTTTCTTAACTACTGTTCAGGAATTTTACAACCAGGATTATTTCCGTAAAAATCTTTTAAAAAGAAGTTATACGTTAGATAAAAACAACAAAATGCGTCAGGAAGGTGAAAACGAATATAGTTTTACAGATGTAGTGACACAGGCAAGTGTTGCTGTTTCAGAGTTGAATTTACCATCATGTGATGCTAAACGTATTTTTGTGGGAATGATTCACGCCAATCAAAAAGTATACGAAGGCGGAAGCGATTATCTCGAAACCAATAGATTTAACACCTATGATGCCAACGGAAATATCACACAATACGAGGATTTAGGAAACGGTAGCGCAGCTAAAAAAGTAACAGCAAAAATTAGTTATTATGAAAGCAGCACGCCTTACTATGGCGGAATACCAAAACAGTTAGAAGTGTTTACTAGCGAAGGTTTACGCCGTAAAAGAACCACAACCATCAACACCACAACAGCTGAAGTTATTCAGGTAAAAAATTACAGCGCGGCAGATAAAATTGCAATTACAGATTTAGCCTATGATACTTATGGGAATCTGCAGAAAATAACAGGCCCTGCCAATCACAAAGCACAGCGTATGACATTGGATTATACGTATGATCCGGAGAATCATCAGTTCATGACAGAGATCAAAGATGCATTTGGATACCAAAACAAAATGGAATACAATTATCGTTTTGGTATACCTATAAAAACAACCGATCGTAATGATCAAATTACACTTTATACACTAGACAGAATAGGTCGTATTGCAACTATAAGAGCACCCTACGAAATTGCCTCCGGAAAACCATATACAATCGCGTATGAATATTTCCCGGAAGCCAAGGTACCGTATGCTAAAACCAAAAATTACGATCCGGAACTTGATAAGAATATTGAAACTTTTACATATGCTGATGGATTAGGAAGAGCTTTGCAGGTAAAGAAAACGGCCAGTTTGTTTACAGCAGCAGGAAGTGCAGATCAGGAAGCGCAAATTGTTTCCGGAAAAATTATTTATGATGGATTAGGTAGACAAATAGTAAGTTATTATCCAACCACAACCACAACAATTGATAATAATTTTAGCACCGAAATATCAGATATAACGCCAACTAGAACTGAATATGACGAAGTGAGCCGTGCAGTAAAAGTAACATTGCCGGACGGAAGTAAAAATACAATGGCTTTTGCCTTAGAAAATTATGATGGTCTAACAGTATTGCATGCTACAAAAACTGATGCCTTAAATAGAACAAGCCAAACCTATACAGATGCAAAAGGTCAGAGTTTATTAAGTATGCAAAATGATTTGATGACTAAGTTTGAAACTAATGCATTAGGAGAAATGATTAAAGTAACCGATGTTATGGATCATATCACCAAAAGTAGTTACGATTGGCTAGGCAGACGTGTTGAGTTTACCCATCCTGATGCAGGAACTATAACAATGCAGTATGATTTAGCAGGGAACTTAATAAGCCGTATTACACAGGATATTAAAAATACAGTTTCAAATGGAGGAGCGATAGAATATATTTATAATTACAACCGTTTAGAAACCATTAAATACCCTAAAAATCCGCAGAATAATGTGCAGTATAATTATGGTAAAGCCGACGGAACCGCATCACGTCGAGGAAGGCTATGGTTTTTACAGGATGCCAGTGGCGGACAGGAATTTTTCTACGGAAAATTAGGCGAAGTAGAAAAAGAAATTCGTACACTTCGTATCACTCCAACTGATATTCAAACCTATATTTCGCAATACGAATATGATACCTGGAACAGGATCCAGAAAATGACCTATCCGGATGGAGAGGTAGTAAACTATACCTATAACCGTGCAGGGAATCTACAAAGCATGCAGGGGAAGAAAGAAAGCCACACCTACGATTACATCAAACAACTGAGTTATGACGAATTCGAACAGCGCAAATATTTAAAGTACGGTAACGGTACAGAAACCAATTATACCTATGATCCTGTAATGCGCAGATTACAGCAATTGCAGGTAAAAAGTGCTGCGAGACAAGTCATGAATAACTCGTATAGTTATGATCTGGTAGGTAATGTTTTAGGGATCAAAAATAGTGCGCCAGTTGTAAACAATACACTGGGCGGGACTTCGGCTCACGAATACCAATACGATGATTTTTATCGATTAAAATCAGCAAAAGCAACCTATCAGGGCGAGTTTACAAAGGCAAGTTATGAGCTGAATATGAGTTATAACAAGATGCACAATATCACGACTAAAAATTTAGTGCATACGATAAACAACGAACAAAAAGGCTATGTGTTAGATTATAATTATGATAACGAATTACATCCTAACGCACCAAGCAAAATTGTTGAAGCAGGAAAGACAGAACCGCGACAATATGTGTATGATGGCAACGGTAATCCTACGTATTACGAAGAAACTCCCCCTTCGGGGGCTGGGGGGCTAAGTTTCAGAAAAATGACCTGGGACGAAGAAAACCGTTTGTCAGGTATTAACGATAACGGAAGAATTCACCAATATACATACGACGCAGCGGGAGAAAGAATAATAAAAAGCTCAGGAGATTCTCAAAACGTAGCGATTAACGGAGAAACTGCGGCAACCATTGTGCATACGGATGATTATACAGGTTATATATCTCCTTATTTCGTAATAAGTAAAGGAAAATTTACCAAACATTATTTTGACGGCGCAGGACGTATCGTGAGCAAGTTAGGAAACGGAACTTTTGCACAACCTCTAAAATTAACAGCGGGAGGAATCAATTATAGTAAACTAACAGCCGAACAGCAGAAGGCATTAGATATGTATGTAAAAAGTTTAGGCGTACCTCCGGGACCGCCAACGCAACAGGGTATTTATGCCACACCAGAGTTTACAGGTAATCCGTACCCAAGTGAAGTAATAAAACCTGTTGAAGAAAATCAGGAACCACCGGAAGGTTGGCCAAGAAATCCGATTTTTAATGCTCCGGGCGATGTGCCGGGACCACCGGTACAATTTGGTCCCCCTGTAGAACCTACAACCATAAAACCTGGAGAAGGATTTACAGGAATTGGTTTACCAGAGAAGGATATTTTTTATTTTCACCCTGATCATTTGGGAAGTACTTCGTATATTACAGCAAAAAACGGAAGTATTAGCCAGCATGTCGAGTATATTGCCTTTGGAGAGGTTTTATTTGAGGAGCATTCCAGTTCGTTTTCTAGTCCTTATTTGTTTAATGGGAAAGAGTTGGATCGTGAGACGAATCTGAGTTATTACGGCGCTAGGTATTTGGATATGAAGACCTCGCTTTGGTTGAGTGTAGATCCACTAGCAGAATCAACCCCAAATTGGACTCCGTACAGATATTGTTTTAACAATCCTGTTAATTTAGTAGACCCAGATGGCAGAAAAGAGTATGATGATGATTATACAGGTAAGCTCGGAAAAGGTGATTGGTTACGAAAGGATCGATTAAAAAATACTGATGTTTGGAAAAGTGCCAATAAGTATAATTTGAAACAAAATGATGGATATAAAGAATATAAAACAATTTCTCAAAGGACGGATTTTTATGGATGGTTTCAATCAGAAACCGAATCTAAAGGATTTGAAACAGTATGGGCAGGTGCGGCATATATTATAGCGCAACAAATGTCTATTACTGAAAATGTTTTGATTAGTTGGAAACTTTCTAGTGATGAATTAAAATTTGCTCAAGATGGTAATAAAGCAATTTTTGAAGATGTGTTTGATAATTTAAGGGATTTGATTGATGGGCCAGCTCTTAAAGGTAATGATGCAATCAATTGGGATAGAGCCACTTTAACTCATGAACAGCGTGATGTGGTGGACCCGATTTATAAAAGACAAAGTAAAGCTACTTTAGGTACGCTTTCTGATATGGCAAAACAAGAAGGATTATTTTCATTGGGAGTAATTTTCGGTAATACCCCAGAATTACAATTTGAAGGAAATCTAATGAATTGGAAAGAAAGGTATGATCACGGTATGAAAAAAGCTGTACCTTATTATAAAAAGTGTGGAAGTTTAGGCGGTTGTAATCCTTTAATTAAAAATGGAGGAGCAGTAAGATTCACAGCATTTTAATTTTTAAATTATGAGATATTATATAACAATTTTTATCATGGTAGTATTACTATTATTATTCTATAAATTTTTCCAATTGGATACTAAAACAACTATTTCTAATTTTAATAAAGTTGACAATTATATTTGTTATGTTGCGGAGGATACCATATTGGTTGTTAAAGATTTGAATGATGAAAAAGTTTTAGAAAAAAATCTCTCTAATAGTTTTGGTTATAAGCCTTTAATTTTTAATGATAAGATATTTTTTTCAGAATCAAACGATGTTATTTGTTGTTGGGATCTAAAAACTAAAAAGGTTTTATGGAAACAGAAAACCCCAAATATTGTAAAGGCTATCATCAAATTAAATGAAAAAACAATTTTAATTAATATTAAAAATTATGGTTTTATGGTTTTTAATAGTGAACATGGTGAAGTTTTGTATAATATTTTACGAAATAAAGATGATTGCCATAGTCCAGACTTATCTCCTTACCCAGTTATTGTTGACAACAATAATTTTTACATCTCAAATTGGAATTGTAACTCTATATCTTCATTTGATATTTCCAACGGTAAAGTATTATGGAGTAAAAAACTAGAAGATGGAATTTATACATCATTACTTTATGAAGATTACATATTTTTAGGTTTTAATAATTCATATGAAAATGGCGGAGCATATTTAGTAGAAAAAGAAACAGGAATAGTAGTTTTTAAAAAACAATTATTGTTTGAAGAGAGGTTAAAGCCGCTTATAAAAAATAATAAAGTATTTTTTTATACCTATGATAAGAAACTCAATGAATTTGATTTTAAAACGAGGACAGATAAAGTTGTGGGCAAATTTACTTCGTCAGATGATATAAGTGGAGGTCAAATGTATTTAATTGATAATAATATTTTTTTCCAGGATTCTAATTTTGATGTTTTTAAATTTAATTTATTGAATTATAAAAAAGAGTTAATAGGAAAATCAGATTTTGGCGGCATTGAAGAAGTATATAAAAAAAATAATCAGGCAGTAATAGTTTTTCCTGACAATTCACGTCTAATAGTTGAATTATAAATTGGTAATTTATCTATACTAAGTATTATTAGTAGAAGTACGGATTGAAGGTTTGATAGGTGAAATTTTATTACCAATAGTTTTTGCTTACTTTGAGAACAATTTTGTAAAATGTTTTAGGGGTTATACGAAAAGCTGATAATTTATTAGAGGTTTTGCTGATTGACTTTGCATTAGCAAAGAGAATCTACAAAGAGTAGAATAAAAATGACAACCTCACATTGCTGTGAGGTTTTTTTATAAATCTATAACTTAAAATTGTGGGTCATGTGATAAGTATTTCAAAAAAAAGATTATTATTAGCATATCGATCATGAGATTTGAAAGTAAAAAATACCTCACTATAAAAACACATATATCTTGTATATATAAGATATACAATAATTATTATAGCTCTTTTTTTATTTCTATCATGCAAAAATAAAGATGAAGAAATTGGAAGGCCAGATCCTTATATATTAACAGAAAAAAATATTTCAGAAGATTGTAGTGCTTATCAAATGCGTTTTAAAAAAGGCAAATATATTTTAAATTTTGCTTTATCAGGAACTTGCAAAAAAATAAAAGCTGAAGACTATGTGAAAAGAGTATTCTAGATATTTAAAATTTTATAATGATAGTTTAGTCCTTAGAAAAGGATTTATTTTAGTTCAATATTATGGAATTCATTCCAATATAAAAGATTTTCAGGATTCTATAATAAACAACACAAAAAGAAATTTTAAAACTCATATGTCTTTAATATATTCTGATGATGAGTGTTTTACGATTAAAGTTGGGATGTAGCTGTATCTGACTGAGGTCTTCTTTAATGATTAGTATATTACAGAAATCTATAATGATTAGAATAAAAGAAAGCCTCACAATTTTGTGAAGCTTTTAAATTATTTACAAAATCAAAAAAACAATTATATCTGTGTTTTTTTTATAAGAATGATCTTATGTTTTAGGAAACGCTTCGTATCTTACAACGAGAAACAGAAGTATTAGCCAACACATGGAGTACATCGCCTTTGGTGAGGTATTGTTTGAGGAGCATTCCAGTTCGTTTAGTTCGCCTTATTTATTTAATGGAAAGAAACTTCATCGCGAGACAAATCTTAGTTATTATGGGGCTAGGTATTATGACGATTGGAGCAATATCTGGTATGGTGTTGATAGGATGTCGGAGAAATATCCTCATGTTGGCGCTTATGTTTTTTCCTTTAATAATCCGGGAGCAGTAGTGATTTCTACAGGAGGAGCTGTGACTGCAGGATATGGTGCAGGCATGGGAACAACTGCTGCAATTAACTTAGTCAAAAATTTAGCAGCTCTTAAAAAGTTAGGAGTTGATTTAATGCAAACTGAAAATACATCTGGAGGTGGAAGAGGATCTAATAATAGCACTGCTGATTACGAAGCAGTAGGTGAGATCATACAGTAATAAATAATAATGGAAATACAACTTACGCGGTAGACTCTAAAAATCCGAAGGAAAACAGTAAGGGAGTATGTTTTAAAACAGAAAAAAGAGTTGATTATTCGAGAGCAGCTCATGTAAATAAAAAGACAGGTGCTAGGGTAGAAACTCCCCATATTCAACAAAATGGAAATGTTAGACCAGCAGTACAAGGTCAAGATATACCTGCAAATTAAACTTTTAAAACATGATAAATTGGATTCAAAATTGGTATACGGAAAATTGTGATGGTGAATGGGAACATCATCAAGGTATAAAAATAGAAACTCTTGACAATCCAGGTTGGAATGTTGAGATTAACTTTAATTTCACAAATACAGAAGTTAACAATGAAAATTGGAAAGTGTATGAATTCTCCGAAAATGATTGGATAGGCTATAGTATTATCGATAATATTTTTAATGCGTCTGGAGACTCTTTCAAATTAAATGTAATTTTAAAAATATTTAAATTAATAACAGAAAATAAATCTATTGATGAAGATATTGTCACAAAATTAATTAATGAAAATAAAGGGTAATGTATTTCGTGCTCCCTTATTTTGATGGTCAGCATAATAAAGGAGTTTTTAACGACAAGAACTTAATACTAGACAAGGCATTGGGGTTCCAAAAGGGGATTATATAATTGGTTTTAGGGAAATATGATACAAAAGCACGTAGATTCGTTTCTGGACGGGAATTATACGATAGTGCTAAAAAATAGATTAATTTTTTAACACATTTATAAAATGGAAAGTAATTTAAAAACAGAAAATATCGATTTAGTTCAACTTGTTGCAAAAAGACCGGCGATGTTTTCAATTCAAAATGTAGAATCTTTCTTTGTTTTTTTTAAAGGATATTCAATTGGTAAAAGTGATTCAATAGTTATTGATTTTTTTGAATCATTTAGTAATTTTGTTCATAAAAAACATCCTGAGAAGTGCTTGAAAAATATTGATAGTGATAGAATTATTAGGCTTTATAGTAGTAATGACTCTCATTCTTTAGAGCGTGTACGTTTTTTAATAGAAGAGTTTATAAGTGAAAGTGATGTGTACGAGATTAAGGAATATTAACCACGATAATGTAAAAATTCTTTCTGTCTTGACAAAGAAAATCGACAATGAATAAAAAAAATAAACCTCCAAGAAATGTGTGGTTTTATGTGTTTTAGATTATCATAAAAGGTTTTTTGATCGTTTAAAAAAGAATAACCTTATAATTTAAAAGTACTTCGTATATTACTACCCGAAACGGAAGTATTAGCCAACACTTGGAGTACATTGCCTTTGGAGAGGTATTGTTTGAGGAGCATTCCAGTTCGTTTTCTAGCCCTTATTTGATAGGGCGATCAAAGTTGTGACGAATTCTTTTGAGGATGGACTTGCATATGCAGCAGCTAAAAAACAAGCTGGATTACCAGATTATAACTTATTTAGATCTTCATGTATAGATGTTCCACAAGAAGCAATAGAAGCTGTTGTAGCAAATTGACTTAACATTCAATCAAAAAAAGATTCCCAATTTTGGGATAAACATTTAGATTTTTTCGATGCAAGTAGCTATGGTATGTATATGTTAATACCAAATCAATATTTTAATAGTTTTAATCAATTTGTAAAAAATATTAATTCAGATTTAAAAAGTAATCCAATTGTAGCTAAAAAAACTCCTATTAAGACTGTTGTAGTAGGACCAATTGAAGAACTAAAATAAACATAATGAAAAGTTTAAGAAAAAATATTTTTTTATTGCCCATTTTAATAGTGGTAATAATTTATGTAGGGTACATAGTTTTAAATGTATTCTTTGGAGGTTGGTACGGTTATGAATCCCAATAATATTATTAAAAATGAGGGACCGCAAAAACAATATTCTTTTGATAGTAGATGGGCTACTCAAGTTGGTGCAGCAATCTTATGTAATCGCTTCGGAAAAGCGTCTGATAATTATCTTTCAGGTACAGGTTTTGCCGATCAAATGGTAAAAGAATATTTTAAAACAATTATTGGAGTAGGAGCAAATACTGCGCCAAAAGCATTAGATTAATTATGATAAAAAAAGAAAAACATTATTCCGTTATTAATTTTATTAGCATTCTTTATTTTTGTATTGTATGGTCAGCTACGAAGTTATCAATACGAAAATAAATTAAAAGTAGATGGAGAAACGACAATTGGTAGAATTGACAGTATTGTAAGATTTCCCAAATCTTCTACAGTATTCATCTCGTATATTATATTGAACAAGAAATATAATTCTTTTGAAAGTGCGTTAGATAAAAAAATATCAGCTAAAGACATTGGGAAATTTTATGAATTCCGATATTTGTTAGATTCACCAGAAATAGTTAGAGGGAATTATTCAAAAGAGATTACAGATACTACTGCTATTTTAAAAGCTGGTTTTTCAAGAGAAGAAATGGAGTATATAAAGTAGAACAAATTTAATCAATTATAAAATGGTATTTTTGGAAAGACCATTACCAAATGCCACAAAAGATAGAAACCTCGCCAATTGGCGAGGTTTTTTTGAAGAACGAATAACCTTAGAATTTAAAAGTACTTCGTATATTACAACTCGAAACAGAAATATTGGCCAACAGGTGACTACATCGCACTTGGTTTTATTTGAGGAGCATTCTAGTTCATTCGAGCCTTATTTGTTTAATGGGAAAGAAGAGGTGGATCCTGAGACGAATCTTAGCTATTATGGGGCTAGGTGTTTGGACGTGAAGATTTCTTTGTCGTTGCCTATTGATAATAAGAAAAAATGGTTAAAAGAATCAAAAGATGATAAAGTTATCAAAGCAGGCAAATCGCCCTGCATTATATTGTATTTTAGTTGTATTTATTTTAGTTTTTATATTGGGCTCACTAGATTTATGGGAAATTAGTTTTAATAAAGAATTAGTTAATATTGTTAAAAATATTCTTCTCTTTTCTCTGCCTTTTTTAGGATATTGGGCAGCTATAAAATTACCAAATCCTAAGAATATTAAAGATGTAACTTTGTTACCTAATACAAAAAAAATTAAAGTAAGTTTTTATAAGACTAATGGTTTTATAGAACGTAATAATCAAATATCTTTTGTTCGATTTTTCTTCGATAATGATATAGTATATATGTACTTCTGTAATTATTTAAGAATTTATGAAGGTCCTTTTTATATTATAAAGAAAGAGGTAGCAGAGCTAGGAATGTTCTACATAAATTCCATTGGTAATTATACAAATTTAGAGTTGGTTATTGAAGTTATGCCAAAAAATATATTAGATCCACATTATAAACTAGTTTTGCAAAATTTAAACAATGCTGATTATTTATTACTGCAAAAATATATTAACACAATTAAATAAGGACATAATAAAAAAAACAGTAATAATATTTTTATTTTTTAGTATCTAAAATTTCATAAGCTCAACGTTTAGATAAATGACGTAATAAAAATTTCTTTTTCTGAATATTCTAATAATCCTGCTAAAGCAGTAGAAAAGATTTATCAAACAATTATTTGGACTTCTAGATTAAAAGATGGTCTAGAGGAAATGAAGAACGAAGTGAATAAATATACGTTGATTATGTGGGTAAATATTATGGGAATGAGTTGATTGTTAAAAAACAATTTTCTGATAGTTTTGTGTTGTTTTCAGACCTTCTCAAGTCTGGGATGATGATAATCTGTTTATGAATGGTTTAAGCAATACCGTATTGATGTTGCTTCAGTTTGGGCTGCAGGAAGTATTACTTCGCCTAATTTTTTAGGTAACTATAATAGTACGGTAAATTCTTTTAATGAATTATATCAAGGGAAAAATGTTTTATACAATGGAATTTGACTTTAGATTACCTTTTGCACTGTGAATAGTGGAGTTTCAACTTATGACAATCTTAAAAAAATAATAAATGACATGATGTTTAAAAGAAATAAAAAATATTTATTATATAGAATTTTAGTCTCTCATTTTTTAATCCTATTAATAGCTATTGGTGGTAATTTGACATATGCTAACGCCATACCCTTATGGTGTATAACTATTATTCTTCCAAATTTAATTCTTTCTTTTCTTAAGAATTTAAAAGCTATAAATGTTAAAAAAGAACATATCGAATTAATTTTTAATAAATACTTTTTTAAAGAACATACTGAATCATATAAATACACTGATTTGAAATTTACGTATAAAAATGAATTTGAAGGAGCAAGTTCATTAAGCATGAAATTTAGGATTTACAAAAAAAAGGATAATAAAAGCATAATTAGTATCGGCGGTCTTCTTGATGGGTGGTATAAAAAACAGATAAATGAAATGGTAGAAGAATTAGAAAAAAAGGGAATTGAAGTAACTATATAGCATAAAATAACTAGGTATTGTTTGAGGATTCTAGTTCGTTTTCTAGTCCTTAGTTGTATAATGGATAGGGAGACGAATTTAAGTTATGATTAGGCGAGATATTTAAATTTTAGCAGGTCTTGAATTTTAACTTAATTCCTAATTTTGCGTTGTCAATAATGACTTATCTCAATTCTAAAAAAGAATTAGGATTATCTAATTCTAAAATATATTCTTATGAAAATTATCTTATCTCTGGTTGCATTTATTGCGTTTGGAATGTCACAAGCGTATGCTCAAAAATTTTCACAGCCGTCTAATAAATTTATGAAGGAAACGGTTAATGGTGTTAGTTATACCTACAAAGACGGCTATATAATTCTAAAAAATAACTCGAAGTATAATTTGCAGGATTTAAATATTTCGGCTGATTATACTGAAAACAGCGATATCAATGGATTAGCGTTTTTTGAAGATGTAAAAAAGGGAACTACTCAAAAGCAGAAAATGAATTTTAGTACTTTAAAAGATGATTTAGCTGTCGATTACAAAAAATTGAAACCGGAGTTGCTTTCATTTTCGTATTTAAAAGCGGTAAGGAATTAATTTTTATTCTACAGCTGTAGCGTGTCTTAAGGAAAACGAAATAATAAAAAAATGAATTATAATTTATTATATGCTATTTTATTTAGCCTGACGTCATTTGGGTTTTTTAAATTGCATAAATGGTGGTTAAAAGCGAGAAATGAAAGTAGGGATTCTAAATCATTTACATTTGCGGGTGCTTTAAAACATTGGATTATAATAATTGGTTTGGCCATTGCAGCTTTAATTAATTTTTTCAAAGCCATAGAATAAATATCCTAAACTGGTATAAAAAAGACCAACTCTTGTAGTTGCATTTTTCTAGAATAAACTAATTTCGAACTTTAATAAAGCCGTGGTTATTAATTTGAAAAATCAGAATTGAAAAGAATGAAATTAATCTCAAATTACCTTTTTAGTATTGCGTTACTATTTTTTATAAATTTTACAATAGCGCAAACAAAATCTCTGCTGGTACAGCGTTATTATCCAAAAGATTCAATTAAATACAGGAAAGCTGTTCCGGATGCTGAATTTAACTATGAGAGTAAATTATATGGAAAAACGAGCATGATTGTACGTTGCGAAAGTGAATATGGTCATTTTGAATTCGTTTTTAAAAAGAAAATAAATAAACTCAGTCGTACCATTGATTATAAAAACGGAGGCGTTGGCGAGGTCTACAATTTTAAAACAAAAAAATGGAATCACGAAGAGGGAACCTGGAAACATAGCGATATGACAGGAAAACCTCAGGATACTATAATTTATAGCGAGCATAATTTGTATGCTTTTGTATTGTTGCACGATCATGGAGGAATACTTGAAAAAGCTAAATTTCAGGATTTTGGTAATGTAGTGTACTGGCCGGAATTCAATTATGAAAACTGTACCATCAGTGACGAAGACAAAGACGGAAAGCCTGAATTTTATTTATCGTATATGGGAGATAGTGATGGATTAGATGCAAAACCTTTTAAGCAGATTATTTATACCATTCCTGGTAAGTCAGGCAATCAGAGTTTTACAAAGTCAAAAGCAACAGCTTATTATCCTTCCGGAAATGAAGACGATGTTTATAGAGTTGAATACGATGAGAATTGGAAACAATTATCTAAAAATATAAAACTGAAAAGCCAAAAAATAATTAAAGACCATCGTTTAAAGTACAAAGACTAATAAAAAGTGGAGCTTTTTTTAGAGAACAACAGCATACTTAAAATTCGCTTTATGCTTAATAACAGCCGTATTTGTGCGAGTCAGGTTTTTCTGTTCAGCACTTTTATCTTTATATTTACATTAAACTATACATTTTTGCAATGAAAATAAGCACATCTTCAAAACTTCAGCTTTTATTATTCTTAGGATTTATTTTGTTTGGAGTATCTGTAAAAGCTCAAAACGAAGCATATTCAAGTGAAACGACACAGGAAATTGCAGATACAACTTTTGTGAATTTAAAAGAGTATAGCAACGATTTTATCTACGATATGAAGTATGCAACCGAAGATAATTTTCTAAAAGCAAAAGTCTATGATTGTGCAGAATGCCTGTTGCGTTACAAGACAGTTAAGGCCTTAATTGCAGCAAACAAAGAATTTATGAAACAGGGATGCAAAATAAAACTTTTCGATTGTTACCGACCTTTGTCTATTCAAAAAAAAATGTGGGAGATCGTATCCAACCCCAAGTATGTTGCAGATCCTAAAAAAGGCTCCATTCACAATAGAGGAGGAGCCGTAGATATTACTGTTGTAAATGCTTATGGGATTGAACTTGAAATGGGAACCGATTTTGATTTCTTTGGTATTCAGGCGAGCCATAATTATACTAAACTACCTGTATCTGTAAAAGCAAATAGAAAATATCTTAAAACGGTAATGATAAAAAACGGTTTCAATTCTTTTGATTCAGAATGGTGGCATTATAATTTAAAAGCAGGTTTGAATGATAAAGTTTCAAATCAGAAATGGAAATGTGATTAATTATTCAACACATCTCATATTCTCCATAAAGTAAGTATTGGGGTGATAAACCTTTGCGTTTAGCTCAGAAGTTAATTCTCTTTTTACAATATAATCTTCTGTAGTCGTCAGGTATTTGATTCGCATGATTGAAACAGGAGATTTTTTTAACTCTTCATAATTTTCTTTTTTAAACATAAAAATTCCGGTATTGATACGATTATCAAAACCTTTGTCGTCGTGAATAAGCGTACCGCAATTTTCCCTGTCGATATGAATTAACGTCACTATTTTTCCGTTTTCTAATTGTAGAAAAACTTTAGAGTTTTTATCAAAGCAATTTGCTTTTATAAAATCTTTGCTTTTCTGGATAAGCTGTAAATTTAGTGTTGGCAAACCATCTGTTTGTGCCAGCGAAAAGAAGATATAATCAAATGTTCCCCCAAAATATTTTTCGCTGATAAGGTATTCGTTAGTTACTTTATAGCTGCCAATAGAGTCGTTTACATTTGTACTGTATTCACATGGTTTTTGAGCAAATGCCGTAATGGTTAAGAAGAAAAAGGTTAGTGTAATTAGTTGTTTCATATTTAAGTAATTTTTCTGCAAATTAAAACTATTTTGCTATCATTTTTATCAGTTGTAAAAAAACAATACAAATTTCCCCCATTTTTTATTTTCCACTTCTTGCGGATGTTTTCCACCGTGTCCGGAAAATTTCGTGTTGTGATATTCGCTTGCTGATTAGAGAGCGTAGTTTTCATTTCGTTTTTGCTGTACGGAATCACTTTTTCGATTTGAAAAGTACGTCCCGGAAAATCAATTAAATCATCTGAAGTATATAAATGAGAGTGTTTATGAAGTTTATTGATATTAAAAATAACACTTACTTCATCAAAACCACCGGATTTCATAATAGCGGCATTAGGCTCATAGACATATTTTTGAGGCAAATGATAATGAGCAAATACAGTTTCGTCACCTAAAGAAAATTCAAAATTTTCTATTTTATCCTTTAAAATATTAGCAGTCTTGATCGTGATTTTGCCCGAGTAGTGGTTATGAATTTCAAAGAGCAATTCTTTTACTTCATTCTCAAGTGCAATAATATGAATGTTTTTAACGAATTTAAGTTCAGATAAACCAGCCGAGAGATCTAATAACGGAGCCGTTTTTATTAAAATTGAATCTGTTTTTTCAAAATAAAAATCCAACAATTCCGGAACGTTCGGCAAACAATCTTTAAGCATAAAAACTTTGCCCTTTGCATCATTTCTGCGCGAAGGATCAATATACATCCAGTCCCATTTCTGGTTTAGTTCATTTAATACATTTGTAGAATCATTGGCATAAAACGTACAATTGTTAACTTTAAGCTGTTCGAAATTATGCTCTACAATAGCAGATAAATCCTCGTTGATTTCGCAATGTGCTATACTCTTGAATCTTTTAGAGAAATAAAAATCATCGACGCCAAAACCTCCCGTGAGATCTATTAAACTTTCACCTGAAATTAAAGAAGCCTTATAAGCCGCTGTTTTTTCAGATGAGGTTTGTTCAACAGAAACCTTAGTTGGGTAAATAATATTTTCAGTCAGATACCAGGTAGGTAATTTATCTTTGGCTTTAGATTTCGCTTCTATCTGATTTAAAATTAAAATCCAGTCAATTTCAGGAAACGGATTTTTCTGAAGGGCTAATTTTGCAATCGAAGCACCACTACTTAGAGTTATAAATTCCTGAATATTAGGGTGCAAAATAGAAGTGTTCACTGTTAGATTCTTTCGGTTAATACGGAGACAATTTTGTTGTTAGGAAAAAATTCTTTCAAAATTACCTTCACCATCGTAAAAACAGGAATGGCAATAATCATCCCAACGATTCCAAAAGTAATTCCACTAATCAAAGTAACCAGAAATATTTCTAACGGGTGCGAATTTACACTTTTTGATGAAATTATAGGCTGACTCACATTATTATCAATTGCCTGAACGACTAAAAAGCCTATGATAACATAAATTGTTCTGGGTAGAATTTCTGTTTGAAAATCGCTTCCTATCATACTAATCATTGTTAAAATTCCCGCTAAAGTAGTTCCTATGATTGGTCCTATGTACGGAATAATATTCAAGATGGCACATAAAAAAGCAATAACAAAAGCATTTTGATTTCCAAAAATCATTAAAACAATTAAGTACAAAATGAATACAACCGTTAACTGAAGTAGCAAACCAATAAAATAGCGTGTTAAAAAGTGATTAATCTTAGTAATAGAATTTAAAATCTTATCCTCGTTTGTATCAGGAAGAATTTTTCTGGCACTCACCTTAAAAGCATCCTGATCTTTAATAAAGAAAAATGTGATAAAGAATACAGATACCAAACCCATTCCCATATTTGCCATAAATCCTAAAATTGAATTTAGAAAACCTGTAAAATAAGTAAAATCGATTATTGATGTTATTTTAGAATCTTTCAGGACCTTATTCAAATCCATGTGCTGGATATTGAAATAAGCTTCGATGCTTTTTTCTGTTTCAATAAATTGCTGCTGCAAACTATGCGTGTCCAGTAAAGATAAATTATTAGCCTGCGTAATAATTAAAGGCACAAATAATAATATAAAGCCTACTATTGACAATATAAAAATAACAAGGGCAGTGATAGCCGCCAAGGAGTTGCTAAATTTTAATTTATGCTTTAAAAATTGTATCAAAGGATTGGCAATAAGGCACAATAGCAATGAGATACACAAGTAAACAATTACAGTTTGTATTTCATACAGAAAATATAGAATGCTTAGAATGACAATTATTGTTGCTAAAGCTCTTAATATTCCGTTAGAAATGATTTTTGATGTTATCATGATTCGATTTTAGGATATAAATATAGGAAAAAAGCTTTTAAAACAGGGGCTTAAACAAAAAAAAGCGAGATGATATCATCCCGCTTTTCAGCATATTATTTTAATCTGTTTTTTTTAGATTCCAAAAGCGGCTCTAGGACCACCTGTAACGAATATTGCAGATATTCTGGTTTTTTGTCCCTGAGAGAACATATACATTGCATTATCATCAACATAATCCATGTAGTTCATAGTCATTTCTACAGGAGTTCCTGTGCAAGTACTGTAGTGAGGATAAGCAGGAACACCGTAATTTGCTGTATTATGAGTTGGAGTATCACTTACTAAATCGCTTCCGCAATTTGCGTCTCCCCAGATATGACGTAGATTCATCCAGTGACCTACTTCGTGCGTAGCAGTTCTTCCTAAGTTATAAGGAGCACTGCCTGAACCGGCCAGACCAAGATACTTAGAATCAATTACAACTCCGTCTGTAGCCGCTGCGCCTCCGGGAAATTGAGCATAACCCAAAATTCCGCCACCAATGGTACAAGCCCATAAGTTAAGTTTTGTTGTTGGTGAAGTTGGTGCTAAACCACCTTGTGCCACTTTCTTGACAGCATCATTTGTTCCCCAGGAAGTTTTGGTCGTAGATTTTCTAATAATCTGATCCAGAACAAATGTAATTCCTACATTCGCCTTTACGCCAGAAAATAGAGCAGGAACACTATTGTAATCTGAATTTAAGGCATTGAAATCTTTGTTTAAAACATCGATTTGAGATTGAATTTGCGCATCCGAAATGTTTTCTGCAGCAGTTCTGTATAAAACATTAACCACTACCGGAATTTCAATTTTACCATTTACAAGACGATTAGTCAGGATACTTTTACTGGTAAAAGCTTCGATTTCATTCATTCTAATGGCTAAGGTAGGATCAGCTTTTAGTTGAGCTTCAAAAACTTCCTGAGTCGCACAGCCACGTTGGGCAATAGCACTAACATTTGAATCTGATGATTCTGTTGAGTCATTTTGACAAGAAAACAGCACGAATGCTGTAAATGCGGTAATAAGAACTTTTTTCATAATAATTTGGGTTTTTGTTATAAAAAATTAAAATATGGTATTTATATCGCAATTTTATAACAAAAATATATTGTAGCAAAATTTTTACAATACATTATTTGTCAGAATTTTTACAATCCCTTATATAGTCTAGTTCTTACAAAAATAAAGACAAAATTATTAAGAAGTAAATTCGTACAAAGCAATGCTTGCTGCTTGTACAACATTCATACTTGAGTTATTTCCGAACATATTAATGTGGACAATTTGGTTCGAAATTTTTAAAAGTTCATCAGAAATTCCATCAATTTCACTTCCTATCAAAAGTGCAATTTTTTGATTGTCAGGAATTACAACTTCTTTTAGAGGTTTGCTATTGCTCGCAATTTCCAAAGCGATAATTTCAAAGTTATTCTGAAGTAAATAATCAACAAGATCAGTTGTTTTTTCGATTATAGAGTGAGGTACATGAAGATGCGTACTTCTTGAGGTTTTATTGATTTTTCTGGGAGTGAGCGGAATATCTTTTCCTAAAAAAATGATGTTTTCGACGCCAAATGCTTCGCTGATTCTAAAAAGCGATCCAATATTCTGCTGAAAATAAATATGGTCACAAACCAATGTTATCGGAAATGTTTTTCTTTCAAACTGATTTTCTTCGTGAGTAAGCTGCACTGTTTTGATTTTAGTTGGTAAAGATATAATTGATAATATTGGCGCCCATTTTCAGGGCTTTTTCCCTAACAGCGAGAGGATCATTATGAACTTCGGCATCTTCCCAGCCATCGCCTAAATCGCATTCGTAGGTATATAAGAGTACTAATTTGTTTTCTACAAAAATACCAAAAGCCTGCGCACGTGTCCCGTCATGTTCATGAATTTTGGGCAATCCGTTAGGAAAAGGATATGGTTTTTGAAATATGGGATGATTTGCCGGAATTTCGATCAAATTATTATTGGGGAATATTTTTTTTATTTCTTTTCGAATATATTGGTCCATTCCGTAATTATCATCAATATGAAGAAATCCGCCGCCATTAAGATAATTTCTAAGGTTGCTAACGTCAGCGTCACTAAAAACAACATTACCATGTCCTGTCATATGCACAAAAGGATACGAAAGCAAATCAGGATTACTGGGTTCAACAGTCGATGGTTTTGCTTTTATTCTGGTATTGATATTGGCATTACAAAACTTGATCAGGTTAGGCAATGAAGTAGGATTTGCATACCAGTCACCACCTCCGCTATACTTTAGCAAAGCAATTTCTTGTGAAAAGGAAGAAACTGAAACAAGTAACAATAAGTAAAATATTCTTTTCATATAAATATATTTTTTTGTCATTTCGACGAAGGAGAAATCGCACGCGGGATTCGACAAAGATTGACGACTTTCTTTGTAGAGTTTCTAGTGCGATTTCTCCTTCGTCGAAATGACATCTTACTTTAATAATTGTCTTTAATTCGAACTTTCATTAAAAAATACCACACTGTGACATGCTACAATTGCAGCAGTTTCAGTTCTTAAACGGGTATTCCCTAAAGAAACAGGCTGATAATTGTTTTCTAAAGCCAGTGCAATTTCTTTTTCAGAAAAATCACCTTCAGGACCAATCAGCATAGTCACACTCTCATTAGGTTTCAGGATTTCTTTCAATGTTTTTTTATCTGTCTCTTCACAATGTGCGATCAATTGTAAACCTTCATTTTGTTGCTTAACAAATTCCTTAAACGAAATCGCTTGATTTAATTTAGGCAAATAAGTTTCGTTAGACTGTTTCATCGCAGATAAAATAATCTTTTCAAAACGGTCCTGGTTAATTACCTTTCGCTCAGAACGATCACAAATAATTGGAGTAATTTCCTGAATTCCAATTTCAGTAGCTTTTTCCAGAAACCATTCAAAACGATCGTTCATTTTGGTCGGTGCAACGGCCAAATGCAAGCGAAATTTTGGTTCGTCAGCTTTCTTAATAGAGAGTACATTGACAATACATTTATTGTCAGATGCCAATGTAATTTCAGTTTCGAACAACAAACCCAAACCGTTTGTAACATGTAAAATGTCTGAATCTCTCTTTCGTAAAACCTTTATAATATGTCGGCTTTCTTCTTTATCAAAAGAAAAACTTTCAGTTGATTCATCGATGTCAGGATTGTAAAATAATTGCATAATTAAAATTGAATTCGCGCTTTCGAAACTACTGCTGAAGTTTCGAAACGACTTGATAAATATTTTTGATATCCTACAATTCCTATCATTGCAGCGTTATCGGTTGTGTATTCGAATTTTGGGATAAAGGTTTTCCATCCGTATTTTCCTTCTGTTTCTTTTAATCTTGTTCTGATTCCTGAATTTGCCGAAACTCCTCCGCCAATGGCAATTTGCGTGATTCCTGTTTCTTTTACCGCTAATTTCAATTTATCCATCAAAATTTCGATAATCGTATATTGAATAGAAGCGCAAATGTCATTCAGGTTTTCTTCGATAAAATTTGGGTTTTCCAGCTTTTTCTTCTGGATAAAATATAAAATCGCCGTTTTCAATCCGGAGAAACTAAAGTTCAGTCCGGGAACTTTTGGTTTAGTAAATGCAAACGCTTTCGGGTTTCCCAATTGAGCATATTTATCAATCAATGGTCCGCCTGGATAGGGAAGTCCCAGGATTTTTGCACTCTTGTCAAACGCTTCTCCAACGGCATCATCAGTAGTTTCGCCAATAATCTCCATGTCAAAAAAGCCATTTACTTTTACAATTTGAGTATGTCCGCCACTAATTGTTAAAGCTAAAAAAGGAAATTCAGGTTTGTCAAAGCCTTCTTCGTCTATAAAATGGGCTAAAATATGGGCATGCATATGGTTGACAGCAATTAACGGAATTTTTAGGGCAAGTGATAATGATTTGCTAAAAGAACTTCCAACAAGCAAAGAACCCATTAAGCCGGGACCTTGTGTAAAGGCAATGGCTGTTAATTGATCTTTTTGTACATTTGCCTTACGAAGTGCAGCATCTATTACAGGAACAATGTTTTGTTGATGCGCTCTCGAGGCTAATTCTGGAACTACACCACCATATTGAGTGTGTATTAACTGATTTGCCACAACATTTGAGAGTACTTTGTCGTTATGTAAAACTGCGGCGGCAGTATCATCGCATGAACTTTCGATGGCAAGAATAAAAACCTCTGAATTTTGCATATAAAGGCACGAATTTTGAATTATATTTGACAAATCAAATATTTGATTTTCTTTTGTTATAAGAGAAGCCAAAATTAAAGAATTTTTATCAAAAACAGTCGTTCTTTGCCTGTTCAAAATAAATTTAAAAGAAAACTAAAATAAAAGCAGCTATCAAAAAAGTAAAGAAAATAATATCACGAACCCTAATTGGGTTGATTTTACTTTTGTTGGCACTCGCTATCATTCTGGCTTTGCCGGTTGTGCAGACAAAAATTGCACATTATATTACAGAATCCCTTAATACAGATTTTAAAACCAATATTAGTGTCGATAAAGTAGCGATCAATATTTTTGGTGGTGTAAAACTCAAGAAAGTACTCATTTTAGATCATCACAAGAAAACGTTGATCTACTCTGATATCATTACAACTGATATTTTAAGCATCCAGAGATTGTTAGAAGGAGATTTGCTTTTTGGGGATCTTCGTTTGACAGGTATGATTTTTAATTTGAAAACCTATAAAAACGAGGACGAAAACAATATTAATAAATTTATTAAATTGTTTGAAACCGGAAAGAAAACAAAATCTGACAAACACTTTTTGCTTACAGCCAGAAACGCTTATATTTCTAAAGGAGCTTTTTCTGTTATTGATGAAAACAAAAATACCCCAAGATTTCTTGATTTCAAAAAGCTAAACGCCTATATCAGTGACTTTAAATTATACGGTCCGGATGTAAATACAACCATTCACAGATTCTCTTTTTTAGATCATCGCGGTTTGTATGTGTCCAATTTTGCGGGTAAATTCAGTTATACCAAAAAACAAATTAAAGTTGACGACTTAGCCATTAAGACCAAAAGATCCTGGATTTACGGACAAGCTATCCTGAATTATAAAGTAGAAGATTTTCTTGATTTTACTGATAAAGTAAAGTTTAATGTAGCGCTTGATTCTGCTTCGATAGCTTCAAACGATATTCGTTATTTTTATGATGGATTAGGTAAAAACCAGCATTTTAGAATTAAAACAAAAATAAAAGGAACTTTAAATGATCTTAATTTAAAACAACTTAATTTAAGTGATACAAATGGTTCGAAGATCAACGGAACAATTAATTTCAAAAATCTTTTGGGAAGTAAAACCCAGAAGTTTTCTATGGATGGAAAGTTTGACAGATTAATCTCCAGTTACGATAATTTGGTAGTGATATTGCCTGGTATTTTGGGTAAAAAACTTCCGAAAGAAATGCAGAGAGTAGGCAGATTTAATATTGTTGGAAAAGCAAAAGTCTCGACAACAGCTCTGGAAGCCGATTTTAAGATGATTACGGATCTGGGTAACGGGCAGGCTAAATTGCATATGAATAATATCGATTTTATAGATAAAGCCTCTTATACCGGAAATATAATTTTGGATAACTTTAATGTTGGCGCCTTACTGAATCGAAAAGATATTGGTAAAACGACTTTAAATCTGGATATTGATGGTGTTGGTTTTACAGAGAAATATCTCAACACGATTATAAAAGGAGATATATCAAAACTAGATTATAATAAATATACCTATAACAATATTGTTATAAACGGAAACTTTAAATTACCATACTATAAAGGACAGGTTGCTGTAAATGATCCTAATTTAAGTTTGACATTTGATGGTTTGGTAGATTTAAGCAAACGCGAAAGCAGGTATGATTTTCATATTAATGTTGAAAATGCCGATTTGCGAAAATTAAAGTTTTTAAATGATTCTATTGCGCATTTTAGAGGAGATGCTGTTGTTGAAGTTACAGGAAATTCTATAGAAAATCTTCAGGGAACTGTTTCGATCAAAGATGCTGTTTTTCAGAATCCAAAGGCTACGTATGCTTTTGATGAAATTACAGTAAACTCAAATTTCGATGCCGATAAATTACGTACAATCACCATTAGTTCAAATGATGTTGTACAAGGAGAAATAGTAGGTAAATTTCAGTTTGGGCAATTAGATAAGCTCGTAATGAATTCTGTAGGAAGTCTTTATACCAATTACAAGCCTTATAAAGTCAAGAAGGGCCAGTTTTTACGTTTCAATTTTCATGTTTATGATAAAGTGGTAGAAATGCTTTATCCGGAAATTAATATTGATTCATCTACGGTAGTGCGCGGAAAAATTGACGCTGATTTAGGAGAGTTTAAATTCAGGTTTAAGTCCCAGAAAATTACAGCAGCAAAAAACACATTCGATAATATCCGAATTAATATTGATAATAAAAACACGCTTTATAATGCTTACGTTGAGTTAGACAGTATAAAAACACCTTATTATAAAGTGCGTGATTTTAGTTTGATAAATGTTACCTCAAAAGATACACTGTTTGTTCGGTCTGAGTTTAAAGGTGGAGAAAAAGGAGAGGATTATTATAATCTGGATTTGTATCATACTATCGATAAGAACAAGAACAACATTGTTGGGATCAAGAAATCAGAAATGAAGTTCAAAGACTATTTATGGTATTTGAACGAAAACGAGGAAAAAGACAATCAGATTGTTTTTGATCAGTATTTTAAAAACTTTACAATTGATAATATTATTTTATCCCATGAAAATCAGAAAATTGATTTGAACGGTGTTATAAAAGGAAACGATTATAAGGATCTTGTACTGAATTTTGAAGATGTCGATATAAATAAAATTACACCATTAAATTCTAAATTTGTTTTTAATGGTAATCTGAACGGAAATATAAATTATAAGCAAAATAAGAACGTCTATCAGCCTACTGCTGCGATTTCTATAGATCATCTTAATTTGAATAAAGTAGATTTAGGAACTTTGAAATTTGATATCTCCGGAGATGAGAATTTTAAAAAGTTTACGATAAATTCGTCCATACAAAATGGTTTTACAGAGTCGTTTAGGGCAAGCGGAACTTTTGCAATCGAAAATAAAGAGACATTTTTAGATTTAAATCTAAAACTCGAAGGATTTAATCTGGCAACTTTAGGCACAGTTGGCGGCGATGTATTGTCTAATGTCAGAGGTTCTGTTTCCGGAAATGCCGCAGTAGTTGGTAATCTTAAAAAACCGGAAATAAACGGAAGGCTTTATGTAGAAAAAGCCGGAATGACAGTGCCGTACCTTAATACAGATTACGAATTGAGCGACCGAACGGTTATTGATTTAACAGATGAAAAGTTCTTGTTCAGGAATAATCAGTTAACAGATACCAAATACGGTACTAAGGGATTATTGAACGGAAGTATTGAGCATCATAATTTTGGAGACTGGAAACTGGATTTGACCATTACATCAAAACGATTACTGGCACTTGATACAAAAGATAGTGAAGATGCAGCCTATTTTGGTACTGCATTTATAAACGGTACAGCAAGTATAAAAGGTCCAACAGAAAGTTTATTTATAAAAGTAGATGCTAAATCTGAGAAAGGTACAGAAGTAAAAATACCTATTAACAATGCACAAAGCGTTGGAGAGAGCAGTTGGATACATTTTGTAACTCCAAAAGAAAAATACAACCTCGCCAATGGAATAATCGAAAAAACAAGAAATTATAATGGTCTTGAACTCGAGTTTGATTTTGATATTACGCCGGATGCAGAGGTCGAAGTAATTTTAGATCGTAATTCAGGTCACGGTATGAAAGGAAAAGGATACGGATCATTATTGTTTAAAATCAATACATTAGGTAAGTTTAATATGTGGGGAGATTTCCAGGCATACGAAGGAACATATAATTTTAAATACGGCGGTTTAATAGATAAAAAATTCTCAGTTAAAAAAGGAGGATCTATCATATGGGAAGGAAACCCTATGAAAGCTCAGTTAAATCTGGAAGCAGTTTATAAAACATCAGCAAATCCGGCTGTACTGTTAGATAATACTTCATCGTTTAATAAAAAAGTACCGGTAGAAGTTGTAATTGGTTTACGAGGAGATTTAACAAGCCCTGAGCCTAATTTTGATATTCAGTTCCCGTCCGTAAGTAATGTTCTTAAGTCAGAGATACAATACAAGTTAGATGACAAAGATATTCGCCAGACACAGGCATTATATTTATTATCTACAGGTTCATTCATGAGTACAGATGGTTTTAGTCAGGGCGATTTGTCCGGAACGTTGACAGAAACTGCATCCAGTTTGTTAGGAGGAATTATAAAATCAGATAATGATAAAGTCAATATCGATTTAAATTATATTTCTGCCGATAAAAGATTAGGGCAGGAGGCAGATGGTCAGTTTGTTGCCAATATAACCTCTCAGGTAAACGAAAGAATTACAATAAACGGAAAATTAGGAGTTCCGATAGGTGGTGTTAACGAATCTGCTATTGTTGGAGATATCGAAATACTGTATAGGGTTAATGAGGACGGAACAATGAACCTTCGTTTGTTTAATAAAGAGAATGATATTAATTATATAGGTCAGGGAATTGGATATACTCAGGGAGTTGGTATTTCGTACGAAGTCGACTTTGATACTTTTAGCGAGCTGGTCAACAAATTGTTTAAAAACCATAAACTAGAAAGAGCCATAAAAAGTTCTTCAGACGATTTGCAGGACTCGTATTTAAATCCTGATTTAGTAAAGTTCTCTAATAAAAAAGACGCAGAAAAAAACAAAAAGAAACCGGATAAAAAAGAAGAAGAGAAAAAGCCGCCGCCACAAAATAATAACGAGGGTTTGATTCCTGATAACGATTTTTAAAAGGATTTGTTTAAAATATTCATAAAAGAAACCATTTGCTAAGGCAAATGGTTTTTTTTATGCTAAATTTAGAGGCTCATTTATTTTTTGAGAATGGCAAAATGCTTAAAATTTTATAACACTTCATTTATGTATTGTTAATTTTAAAGATTTAATTAAAATAAGTGGCTTTTATTATTTTAAATGAATTTTTTGCTATTGAAAAACTTATTAACGAAAACGTTTGAATTTAACAAATTTTATTAATTAATGATAAACATCGCCTAGAAAGTGGTGAATGTTTGCTAATTTTACACTTTAATACTTAAATAATGCCAAAAACAATAAAAAAAGTTGGGGTTCTGACATCGGGAGGAGACTCACCTGGAATGAATGCCGCAATACGATCAGTTGTTCGAACATGTGCTTATCATAATATAGAATGCATAGGAATTTATAGAGGGTATCAGGGAATGATCGAAGGAGATTTCAAAGAAATGGGACCCCGAAGCGTAAATAATATTGTAAACAAAGGTGGAACGATCCTGAAATCAGCTCGTTCAGTTGAGTTTAGAACCCCGGAAGGTAGAAAAAAAGCGCACGAGAATCTTGTGAAAGCCGGAGTAGATGCTTTGGTCGTAATAGGAGGTGACGGAAGTTTTACCGGAGGATTAATTTTTAATTCAGAATATGGTTTTCCAGTAATGGGAATCCCGGGTACAATCGATAATGATATTTTTGGTACAAGTCATACTTTAGGTTATGATACAGCCTTGAATACAGTGGTAGATTGTATCGATAAAATTAGAGATACCGCAAGTTCACACAACCGTCTGTTTTTTGTAGAGGTTATGGGTAGAGATGCCGGACACATTGCTCTTAATGCTGGTATTGGTGCAGGTGCAGAGGAAATTCTTATTCCTGAAGAAGATTTAGGTCTCGAGAGATTACTTGATTCACTTCAAAAAAGTAAAGCTTCAGGAAAATCATCAAGTATAGTTGTTATTGCTGAGGGAGATAAAATTGGTAAAAATGTATTCGAATTAAAAGATTACGTTGAGGCTAATTTACCTGAGTATGATGTTAGGGTATCTGTTTTAGGACACATGCAGCGTGGTGGTTCTCCATCTTGTTTCGATCGTGTTCTGGCAAGCCGTTTAGGTGTAAAAGCAGTAGAATCTTTAATAGAAGGTAAGTCAAATTATATGGTAGGTCTTCAGGCAGATAAAGTTGCCCTGACACCTCTTGAACAAGCTATCAAAGGAAAGTCTGAAATTGATAGAGAATTGTTGAGAGTATCTGATATCATGTCAACATAAAATAAAAGTTTAAAAAGGAAAGAAGTTTATTGTGAGGAAATTAGACTTTAAAGTAGTGTAATAAAAACAAAAGCAAAAATTAAGAAAAATGTCAAAAGTAAAATTAGGAATAAACGGATTTGGACGTATCGGAAGAATCGTTTTTAGAGAAACTTTCAATAGAGATAATGTAGAAGTAGTAGCAATCAACGACTTATTAGATGTTGATCACCTAGCTTATTTATTAAAATATGATTCAGTTCACGGTCGTTTCAACGGAACTGTAGAAGTAAAAGAAGGAAAACTTTTCGTAAACGGAAGAAATATCCGTATTACTGCAGAAAGAAATCCAGCTGACTTAAAATGGAACGAAGTTGATGTTGATGTAGTTGCAGAATGTACTGGTATCTTCACAACTATCGAAACTGCAAATGAGCACATTAAAGGTGGTGCTAAAAAAGTAATTATTTCTGCTCCGTCTGCAGATGCTCCAATGTTTGTAATGGGTGTAAACCACGAAAGCGCAAAAGCAACTGATCTTGTTGTTTCTAATGCTTCATGTACTACAAACTGTTTAGCTCCTTTAGCTAAAGTTATTCACGATAATTTCGAAATTGTTGAAGGTTTAATGACAACTGTTCACGCAACAACTTCAACTCAAATGACAGCTGATGGTCCTTCTAGAAAAGACTGGAGAGGTGGACGTGCTGCTAGCATCAACATCATCCCATCTTCTACAGGAGCTGCAAAAGCGGTTGGAAAAGTAATTCCTGCTTTGAATGGAAAATTAACTGGAATGTCTTTCCGTGTTCCTACTGCTGACGTTTCTGTAGTAGATTTAACTGTAAAAGTAGCTAAAGAAACTTCTTACGAAGAAATTATGGCTGTTTTAAAGAAAGCTTCTGAAAATGAATTAAAAGGTATTTTAGGATATACTGAAGATGCAGTAGTATCTCAGGATTTTATCTCTGATAAAAGAACTTCAATCGTTGATGCTACAGCAGGTATCGGTTTAAATTCAACTTTCTTCAAATTAGTATCTTGGTACGATAATGAATACGGGTACTCTAGTAAATTAATTGATTTATCTGTACATATCGCAGGTTTAAAATAATATTATATATTTTTGTAAAGTCCCGTTATCTCAAAGTAACGGGATTTTTCATATTTTGTTACTTCTTTAATTAATGTAAAAAACACACTTTTTATTTAGCTAAAGAAAACCTAATCCAAAAACTAAATAAAATGAAATTAATAGTTGATAGTGGATCTACTAAAGCCGATTGGATTGCAATTGATGATAATGGAAAAGTATTATTCACCACACAAACTTTAGGGTTAAATCCTGAAATTCTTGACGGTCCTGAAATTATCGAAAGATTAAATGACCGTTTCGATATATTACAAAATAAAAAAAATGCCACACATTTGTTCTTTTACGGAGCAGGTTGTGGAACTGACAGAATGAAAACAGAACTTTCGCAAATATTCCAGGAATATTTCGTGAATGCTATTGTAGAAGTTCATGAAGATACTTATGCAGCAGTTTATGCCACTACTCCAAAAGGAGAAGCAGCAATTGTGAGTATCTTGGGTACAGGTTCTAATTGCAGTTATTTTGATGGAAAAGTATTGCATCAAAAAGTACAATCATTAGGGTATATTGCTATGGATGATTGTAGTGGAAATGTTTTTGGAAAAGAATTAATAAGAAAATATTATTTCAATAAAATGCCTAAAGAATTGGCGGTTGAATTTGAAAAAGAGTATGATTTAGATCCTGATTATATCAAGAATAAATTATACAAAGAGCCAAATCCAAATGCTTATTTAGCAACCTTTGCAAAGTTTTTAATCAAACATAAAGACACAGAGTTTTGTAGAAAAATTATTTTCAAAGGAATGAAATCTTTCGTAAAAAACTACATCAAACAATATGATAACTGCAAAGAAGTTCCAGTTCATTTTGTAGGTTCAATTGCTTTTTATCTGAAAGACGAATTACAGGAAATATTTGATAAATATGAGCTTCAATTAGGAAATGTTTTAAGAAGACCTATTGATGGTTTAATAGCTTATCATGTTGCTAATCAATAATAAAAGTAAAATATGGAAATTGCTATTATAGCTCACGATGGTAAGAAAGCAGATATGGTTCAGTTTTTGAATAAAAACAAAACTCTTCTTCTTCAGGAAAATATTAAGCTGATCGCAACAGGAACTACCGGAAGTAAAGCTGTAAACGCTGGATTTAAGGTAAAAAGAATGCTTTCAGGACCAATGGGAGGTGATGCGCAAATTGCTGCGCGTGTAGCCGAAGGTAAAACAGAGATGGTATTCTTTTTTAAAGACCCTCTGGCGAGCCATGCCCATGAAGTCGATATTAATATGCTTATTCGTGTTTGCGATGTACATAATGTACCATTAGCTACAAATGAAGCTTCTGCCCAGTTGTTACTAAATGCTGTCGCTTTGCAATTATAGAATTTACATTATTTAAATATATTCAAAAACCGTTTCGTTACTGAAACGGTTTTTTTTATGCCTTAAATTCGCCATAATAATAGTATTGCTGTTTTTTATTGTGGTTTATTTAAATATTTGATATTCATGGTCTTATTGTGAGTTTGTTCGCTTTTTAGACGTAAATTTGGTACTATATTTATTGTTAAATCATGAAAAGAAAGACGTTAATTGCGATAATTGCCCATGATAATAAGAAAGCAGATATGATTCATTTTTTAATAAAAAACGAAGTTACACTGCAACACGATAAAATAAAACTTATTGCAACAGGATTACTGGGAAGAAATGCGGAGAAATCAGGATTTAAGGTAAAAAAGATGCTTCCTTGTTCGATGGGCGGAGATGCTCAGATTGCTTCCAGAGTAGCAGAAGGCAAAATTAAAATCGTTTTCTTTTTTAAAGACCCACTGACAAACCATGCTCATGAAGTAGATATAAATATGCTGCTCTGGGTTTGCGATGTACATAATGTGCCGCTGGCAACAAACGAAGCAACGGCACAATTGTTATTAAATGCTATTGCACTGCAATTATAGAAATTTCTACATTTACATTTTTAGGCAAGCAGGCTACTTGAACCGTTTCACGTGCAGGAGCCGTTTTTTCGTCAAAATAAGAACCATATATGGCGTTTATAGCAGCAAAATTATTCATATCCATAATGAAGATAGTTGCTTTAACAACGTTCTCGAAAGTCATATTTGCAGCTTCCAGAATCGCAGCAATATTTTGCATTACCTGTGTTGTTTCATCATTGATATTATCAGTAATAATTTCTCCTGAGGCAGGATTTATTGCAATCTGACCAGAAGCATAAAGTGTATTTCCTGATAAAACAGCTTGGTTGTATGGGCCAATTGGTGCTGGAGCTTTGTCTGTAAAAATGATTTTTTTCATAATAATAGTTTTAAAATTCTCAAATAAAGAATTGTGATTTAAAATAATGAAATTAAGATTAAATCTCTAAACTTAATTTTTTTGATAATCGAATACAAGAATAGTGTATGTTTAAAAGAGAGATATTAGCGATTAGACGTACTGCGTTTATTCCATTTAATATCACTAAGCATTCCCGATTTGATTCCGATAAAGAAATTCCAGTTGGCGTTTACACCCAGAGGACTCCAGTTAAAAGCCATTCTCCAGCTTAATAAATCTCGCTCAAAACGAAATTGGGTAAAAGTAACACCCTTTTGTACTAAATCATAACCAGTTGAAATTCCGCCCTTCCATTTTGGGGTAATATCCATATTGGCAGATATCATAATAGAGTTTCCTGTGATTTTATTTTCCCTGTTTACATTTGAATACGTTAAGGAATACGCCATTGTCATATCCCAAGGAATCTTAGAGTTAAAAAACTCCGTTATAACATCTGTATCATCATCCTTTTCATTTGCAAACTGGCTGTTTCGACTGTCATTCAAGTCCGTATTTGTTCCAAACAAATCATCCTTTCGACCACCATTCCGCTCACTTTGTTTGTTATCCTGATCTTTTCCGGTTCCCTTATTCGAGAAAGAATAATTTAAAGTCACGTTTGCACTAGTCATTCTGAACAAACTTCCGCCATTATCGATGTTGTAAGTACTAATTCTTTTTCCGCCATTATCTATAGCGTAAGGATCCAGTGTTGCCCCAAAATTGACATTCATTTTATTATCAAAAAACTGAGTTCCACCGCTTACAAGAACAGGTTGCCAGGCTAAAGTTTCTTTTCCGTCAGCATTAAAATTATAACTTGTACTGAAGTTTAAATTGTTCAACAGCATAATTTTCTTAGGTTCCGTCTTTGTGCTGTCTCTGTCTCTTACTTTTGCCTCAAACGTGTTGCTTAAAGCAAATGATACAATGTTTGAGTTGCTTTTACCCGGAGCTCCAAAAATACCACCATCGAATCTTGAATATGTAGAGATTTTTCCTGAAGCATCAACAGTATAATTGTTGTAATACTGGTCGAAACTTGGTGTGTAAGCATAAGTTACAGTCGGACGCATGACGTGACGAATAGACTGAATTCTTTTATCTTCTCCAAAATTGAAAGTACCGTAAATTGTAGTTCCCAGGTTGGTGCTGAAATTATAAGTTCTGTAGGCATCAAATCCATTAACAACATTGTCTACGACTTTACCCTGAGAATTGTCGTAATTTTTATCAATAGTTTTGGTTACCCATGTTTCCTGATAGTTAGTCGATGCTCCTGCACTAAAATATTTAAATACTTTAAAGTTTGTACTAATCGGAATACTGTGTTGCATTCCTATTTGAGCATCTCTGAACATTTGTGGTTTGAAAAACAATGAATCTGTTGTTTTAAAATTGTTTTTACCACTTAAGTTATATTGTAAGTTGATGTTTTTTATAAATCCTTTTTTAACACCGTCTTTTCCAACAAACGGATATACACGATCAACACTTGCTTGTAAAGCCGGTAATGTCATCAGGATCTCTTCTGTTTGAGTGTTTTGTTGGTGCGTTGCCGTTAATGAGATACGGGCTTGCGGTATTGTATTAAAAGTTTTATTATAGGAAATAGATGAACTTAAAGTATTATTTAGATTAGACCCAATGTTCGCCTGATTAATAGATCGCTTAAAATATTTACTACTACCCATATTCACAGAAGCAGAAAAACTTGAATTAGGATTCGACTTAGTGTCTTTAGAATGTGACCACTGGATATTATAAATAGATTGTTTGCTGTAATCAGGATAACCACGCTCACTGTTGATCAAATTTTCAAAACGAACGTTTATATTTCCTCTGTATTTATATCTTTCTGCATATGCGGATTCAAAGCGCATGGCATAACTACCATTCGTATAATAATCTCCCAGAACAGTTAAATCGTAATTCTCGCTCAAAGCAAAATAATACCCCATATTCTGCAATGAAAAACCTCTCGTGTTAGAGTCATTATAACTAGGTATGATAATACCGGAAACACTTTTTTCCTGACTCATTGGAAAATAGGCAAAAGGCAGGGCAAGAGGAGTTGGTACATCTGCAATAACCATGTTGGTTAAACCTGTGATTACTTTTTTACCCGGAATAAATTTTACTTTGCTCGTCTGGAAATAATATTCAGGATTGTCAATATCCTTTGAAGTTGTAAAACGCGCCCCTTTTAGAAAATAAACAGAGTCATTTTCCTTTTTCGTTATCGCAGCCTTTATTTTAAATTCTCCCTGTTCAGTCCTTGAATTATAAATTAAAGCTTTTTTTGTTTTAAAATTAAATCGGATAGAATCAGGCTGAACTTCACTCGCGCCTTGTTTAAAATTTGGATATTGCGTCAAAACTCCGGCAGAATCTTTTATACGTCCGGCATAAACTTCATCTTTTTCCAGATTTAAAACGATAATTCCAGATTTTAATTCGACATCTTTGTAGTATAATTCTGCTTCGTTGTATAAAGTAAGCGTCTTAGCCTTCTTATCATACTTGGCATAATCCTTTGCTTTGTACTTGGTAACAGCATCAAGAAAGTTCTTTTTAGTTTTTACCGTATCCAATTTTATGGTGTCAACGACAATTGGCGGAGCAACATCTGTAACAACAGTTTTGGGTTTATCTGTTTGTTTTACAGCTGGTAATGCTTTTTTTTTGTTTTTTATCTCTTGCGAATATAAATTACCACATCCTAATGTTAGGAAAAATGATAATAAAACGATATTAAATAAGTTTGTATGCAAAGGTTTAAATGCTATTTTTGTAAAATTATGGCTTGTTTTTTGACATGTCAAACTTACATATAATTTTTTGTCAAAAATAATCAATTGTAAAAATTATAGCAGTTACGTTTTATTAAAATTAACTTTTAGATTTATGAATATATTTAACAAAATTAAAGTAATATTTACTTTTTTTCTAATGATATCGTCTTTTTGTGCATTCAGCCAATCAAATGTTTTTAAGGTAACACTTGATGCCGGGCATGGAGATCATGACTTTGGCGCTGTTTATAGCGGACGGATCGAAAAAAATATTGCTTTGGCTATTGTTCTAAAAGTGGGAAAGATTTTAGAGTCGACCCCAAATGTTAATGTTATTTATACCCGCAAAACCGATGTTTTTATCGATTTGGTCGAAAGAGCGAATATTGCCAACAGAGCCAATTCTAATATTTTTGTTTCTATTCACTGTAATGCAAATAAAAATACTGCTGCTGACGGAACTGAGACTTATGTAATGGGTTTAAGTAAAGTGGCATCGAATCTTGAAGCGGCGAAAAAAGAGAACTCCGTAATTACCCTTGAGAAAGATTATAAACGTAAATATGAAGGTTACGATCCTAATTCGCCTGAATCTATGATTGGAATTACTATGATGCAAGAAGAATATTTAGACAATAGTATTTCTTTAGCAAGTAAAATCGAAGATAATTTTGAAAAACTGGGAAAAAAATTAAGACAAGGCGGAGTGAAACAAGCGCCATTTATGGTACTTCATAAAGCTTATATGCCAAGAGTTTTAGTAGAAACCGGATTTATTTCTAATCCTACAGAAGGAAATATTCTAAATTCAGAAGAAGGACAAAATGATATTGCAAAAGCCGTTGCCGAAGCAATTATTAGTTATAAAAGAGAGTACTTTGGTAACGGATCTAACGAATCTATAGATGCGAGACCGGTAAAAGATACTTCGACCCCCGTAAAAAATAAAATTGTCGAAAGTGCTGCAGTTGCCAAGAATGCCCCAAAAGGAGTTTTCTTTAAAGTACAGCTTATTGCCAGCATTAAAAAAACACCACTGGAACCTAAAAACTTCAAAGGCCTGAAAAATGTAACAATGTTGTATGAAAACAATATTTATAAATATTTCTATCAGGAAACTTCGGATTATGCAACTGCCAAAAAATATTTGGAAGAAGCTAAAGATAAAGGATATGGAGCTGCTTTTTTAATTGCAAATAAAGACGGAGAAAAAATCAGTATTCAAGAGGCGATTAAATAATAGCCTTTTGTTCGAATATTTATATTAATTTTGTACAAAACACTAAGAATTTTGAAACTAACAAGAGAAATTAAAACGGCTATTTTAGTCATCGCGTCGATTTTATTATTTATTTGGGGCTATAGTTTTTTAAAAGGCAAAGACCTTTTTACAAATTACCAGACATTATATGTAGAATATGATAATGTTGAAGATTTGTCAGCATCAGCACCCGTTACTATAAATGGTCTTACAATAGGTAAAGTAAGTAAAATCAAAATCAATGAAGTAACCGGTAAGTTATTAGTTGAACTTCAGTTAAAAACAGATTTTCCAATTTCTAAAACAAGTAAAGCAGCTTTATATTCTCCAAGTTTAATTGGCGGAAAACAAATAAAGATTATGCCTAATCTTGCGGATAAAGATCCTGCTGTAGATGGTCAGACACTTGAGTCTGTTGTTGAGCTTGGCTTAACAGAATCGTTAGGAGGTAAAATTGAGCCTATTCAGCAAAAATTAGATTTAATGCTGCTTAATATCAATACACTTGTTTCCGGATTAAATAATGTTCTGGATAAAAAAGGACAAGAAGACCTGAAAAAATCATTAGGAGAATTAAGTCAGACTATGGAGCAGTTTCACAGAGCTTCCGGAACTCTTAATTCTATCTTGGATACAAATAAAGGTCAGATTAATGGAGTAGTGACAAACTTTAATAAAATGTCAAGTAACTTCAATAAGATATCTGATTCTTTAAGCAAAGCCGATTTAGGAAAAACAGTTAGAAACCTAAACCAGACTTTAGCTAAAGTAGATGGTATTATGAGTAACTTAAACTCAGGAAAAGGTACTGCAGGTAAATTATTAAATGATGATGCTTTGTATAATAATCTTGCTAAAACTTCAAAAGAGTTAGAGCTGTTATTGCAAGACGTTCGTTTGTACCCAACTCGTTACGTAAATGTTTCTCTTTTTGGAAAGAAAAATAAGCCATATGTGGCACCGGCAGAAGAAGCAGATTCAACTACTAAAAAATAATTAGATGAGTTATTTAGATAATATTTTATTCGCTATCCTCCTTATAATTGGTTTCGGTTTTTTTGCATCGAGCGTAAAAAAAATCATCCGAAACATCAATTTAGGAGTAGATGTAAATCGAAAAGATAATTCTAAAGCACGTTGGAAAAACATGGCTTTGATTGCTCTTGGGCAGTCAAAAATGGTGAGACGCCCTGTAGCCGGAATACTTCATATTTTTGTATACGTAGGTTTTATAATCATTAATATCGAGTTAATCGAAATTATTATTGATGGATTATTTGGAACCCATAGAATTTTTGCTCCTTATTTAGGAGTCGTTTATGATATTTTGATTGCTTCTTTTGAGATATTGGCACTACTTGTAATTTTTGCTGTTGTAGTTTTCTGGATCAGAAGAAATGTGATCAGGTTAAAACGTTTTATTAATCCTGATTTAAACGGATTTCCTAAAAGTGATGCCAATTACATTCTGTACTTCGAAACAGTTTTGATGCTTTTGTTTTTATTGATGAATGCTTCAGATTTACATCTGCAAAATGTTCCCGGAGGATTTTCGCATTTTCATAAAGCAGGAAGTTTTCCAATAAGTCAATTTATTGCACCAATGTTTAACGGATTGTCAAATGAATTGGTTGGATTGTTGTTTGAGGTTTTTTGGTGGTTGCATATTGCAGGTATTTTAGTTTTTATGAACTATTTGTACTTCTCAAAACACTTGCACATTCTTTTGGCTTTTCCAAATACCTATTTTGCAAACTTAAATCCGGAAGGACAGTTTGATAATTTAGCATCGGTTACAAAAGAAGTAAAATTAATGATGGATCCAAATGCCGATCCGTTTGCTGCTGCTCCGGCAGATGAAAATGCTGTGCCAAGTAAATTTGGAGCCAGTGATGTTCAGGATTTAAACTGGGTTCAGCTATTAAACGCTTATACTTGTACAGAATGTGGTCGTTGTACATCGTCATGTCCTGCCAATCAAACCGGTAAAAAATTGTCTCCTCGTAAAATTATGATGGATACAAGAGATCGTTTACAAGAAGTAGGAAAGAATATAGATGCTAATAAAGGTGTTTTTGTTCCGGATAACAAAACATTATTAAACGATTATATTACTCCCGAAGAATTGTGGGCTTGTACATCATGTAATGCATGTGTAGAAGAATGTCCCGTAAATATTAGCCCGTTGTCTATTATTATGGATATGCGCCGTTATCTGGTTATGGAACAAAGTGCTGCTCCAATGCCGTTAAATGCGATGATGACGAATATCGAAAACAATGGAGCGCCTTGGCAATACAATCAGCAGGACAGATTGAATTGGAAAAATGAGAATTAAAATAGTTTAAAAAGTTATTTATTTAACCGTTTATTCGATTGTAAAAAATAAAAAGTTCGGTTTTTAATGTTATGGAAAAGGTTTTTCAAGAGAGCGATTAACCAAATGAACAATTAACCGATTTAATAATAAAGAGACATGTCAGAAAGTTTAGTAGTACCAACAATGGCAGAAATGCTGGCCGAAGGAAAACAACCAGAAGTTTTGTTTTGGGTAGGTTGTGCGGGAAGTTTTGATGATAGAGCAAAAAAAATTACAAAAGCATTTGTGCGAATTTTAAATCGCGCAAATGTTTCTTTTGCAGTTCTTGGTACAGAAGAGAGTTGTACCGGAGATCCTGCAAAACGTGCCGGAAATGAATTTTTGTTTCAGATGCAGGCCATGATGAATATCGAGGTTTTGAATGCTTATGAAGCTAAAAAAATTGTTACGGCTTGTCCGCATTGTTTTAATACTTTAAAAAATGAATATCCTGAATTAGGTGGTCAGTATGAGGTAGTTCATCATACAGAGTTTTTAAAGTCATTACTGGATGATGGAAGATTAACCATCGAAGGTGGTCAGTTTAAAGGAAAACGTATTACTTTTCATGATTCTTGTTATTTAGGAAGAGCCAATAAGATTTATGAAGCGCCAAGAGATTTAATCGAAAAACTGGATGTTGAATTAGTCGAAATGAAACGCTCAAAAGCAAACGGACTTTGTTGTGGAGCCGGTGGAGCGCAAATGTTTAAAGATGCTGAACCAGGAAACAAAGAAGTAAACGTATTACGTACAGAAGACGCTCTTGAAGTACAACCGGATATTATTGCAGCAGGTTGTCCGTTCTGTAATACAATGTTAACAGATGGTATCAAGCACCAGGAGAAAGAAGGGCAAGTGAAAGTGATGGACATTGCTGAGTTAATTGCTAATGCGCAAGATTTATAAAAGGTTCTAAGTTACTAAGATGCTAAGGTTTTAAGTTTTGAAACCTGAAACCTGAAACAAGAAAAACAAACAAGAAAAACAAAAGTAAAAATGTATATACCTTTTGAAGATTTACCAGGTGAGTCCAAAATTTGGATTTATCAATCAAACAGAAAATTTTCTGAGGAAGAATTTTCTGAAATAGAAATTGACCTGAAAGCTTTTGTTGAAGGTTGGGCAGCTCACGGAACAAGTTTAGAAGCTTCGTATGAACTGAAATACAACCGATTCATTATTTTGGCTGTCAATCAGGATGTGCAGGCGGCTACAGGATGTTCTATTGATAGCTCAGTAGAATTTATCCAGAGTTTAGAGAAAAAGTACAACGTTGATTTGTTAGATAAAATGAACGTGACTTTTAAACTAGGTGAACATATCGCACACAAACCTTTAATTGATTTCAAGAAAATGGTTAAAGATAAATCAGTATCTGAGAATACGATTGTTTTTAATAATCTGGTGAACAATATCGAAGAATACAATGAGTCTTGGGAAGTTCCTGCTGCCGATAGTTGGCATAGCAGGTTTTTCTAAGAGGAATTTATATAATATAGAAAAGGCATGATTGCCGCCATCACAACAAACCCGACAGGTTTTTAAAACCTGTCGGGTTTCGTGCGTTTTGTGTAGAAACCTTTGTCAAAGTTTAAAACCAAGAGCGTAAGGAGCTTTGTCGAAAGCTTATGTTTAAAGCGGATCTGTGTGTTTTTTGTCATTTCGACGGAAGAGTCCCGAGCGATAGCGAACAGACGCAGTAAATCACATCCAATATTCGACAAAGATTGATCTTTCTGTACGGAGTTTCTAGTGTGATTTGTCCTTCGTCGAAATGAAAGATTGTGGTTGTTTTACGCGAAATACGTATTAATCTTTGCAAAAAAAGTTTAAAATTCCTTACGTTCTTGGTTTTAAACTCTGACAAAGGAAGATCGTAACAAACCCGACAGGTTTTTAAAACCTGTCGGGTTTAGGATTGAAGTTCTTATGAAAACTAGAGTTCTTATCTAGCCCCGATGGAAGTGATATCCTTTTTCTTGCTGCTGCCAGCAAGGAAAAGATATAGCGGACAGCGGGACATAAGGTTCTTTTGGAAATTAATTTTTCTGCTCCTGAAAATAAGCATGAATATGAGTTTTGAGTTTGGTTAAAATATTGAGCCTTTTATTTGGTTTTCGATGAATTAGAAATTAAGTAATCTGATGTCTAAGATAGTCTAAGATTCTAAGTTAGTCTAATAATCTAATACTCTGATAAATCTAATCTTCACAAAAATCTAACAATCTAAAACTTCGATTAAAAGCTATTTTTGAGTACTTTCGTAGTATTAAATTTAATACATGAAAATAGCAATAGTTTGTTATCCGACATTTGGTGGTAGTGGTGTAGTTGCTACAGAACTAGGCCTTGAATTAGCCAGACGCGGACACGAAATCCATTTTATTACTTATAGTCAGCCGGTTAGGCTGGCACTTTTGAATCCTAATGTTCATTATCACGAAGTAAACGTTCCTGAATATCCTCTTTTTCATTATCAGCCTTACGAGTTGGCTTTGTCAAGCAAATTGGTAGATATGGTAAAATTGTATAAAATTGAGGTTTTGCACGTGCATTATGCTATTCCGCATGCGTATGCCGGTTATATGGCGAAGCAAATGCTGAAGAACGAGGGAATTAATCTTCCAATGATTACAACGCTTCACGGAACGGATATTACATTGGTAGGAAATCATCCTTTTTATAAACCTGCAGTGACTTTTAGTATCAATAAATCAGATTATGTGACCTCTGTTTCCCAGAGTTTGAAAGACGATACCTTGAAGTTGTTTAAGATCAAAAATAAAATACGCGTAATCCCGAATTTTATTGAGTTGGATAAAATGGCAAAAGATCCTCAGGCACCTTGTCATCGTTATGTGATGGCGAAGGAAAATGAACGTATCATTACCCACATCAGTAACTTTAGAAAAGTAAAACGTATTCCGGATATTATTAAGATTTTTTATAATATCCAGAAAGAGATTCCGTCTAAACTTATGATGGTTGGGGATGGTCCTGAAAAAGAGAAAGCAGAAGTTCTTTGTATGGAACTGGGAATTTATGATAAAGTAATTTTCTTTGGAAACAGTAATGAAATTGATAAGATTTTATGCATGACCGATTTGTTTTTACTTCCGTCAGAAACTGAAAGTTTTGGTTTGGCGGCTTTAGAAGCAATGGCTTGCGGAGTTCCTGTTATTTCGAGTAATTCCGGAGGTTTGCCGGAAGTTAATTTCGATGGCTTTTCAGGTTATTTGAGTGATGTTGGTAACGTGGATGAAATGGCTGCAAATGCAATTAAAATCCTTAAAGATGATGCAGTCTTAAATCAGTTTAAAGAAAATGCATTAGAGGTTGCTAAAAAATTCGACATCAAAAACATATTGCCTAAATACGAAGCTTTGTATCAAAGAGCTATCGATGATTATAAAAGCTAGATTATTAAAATAAATACAAATGAAAAAAGTACTTACGGTTTTATTGGTTTTTGTTTTGATGTCGTGTGGAGTAAAAAAAACATCAGATTCGGGTTCGAAATCTTTATATGAAGTTTTAACGGAACAATCTGACGGTGGCGGAAATATCAAGTTTTTTGAAATTTTGACTGAACCAAACGAAATCAAAATGTTAGAAACTGATCCTCATCTGGCCGAAAAAATGAAACATGATGACATTAGCAATTCGAACTATGTTGTTTTGAATATGGGGGAAAAGAATACCGGAGGTTACTCGATTGAGGTTGAAAAAGTAGAGGAAACAGATAAAAATATTATCATTACAGTAAAAGAACTAAATCCTGCTCCGGATGCTATGGTTATGCAGGTAATAACATATCCTTATACGGTAGTAAAAATACATTCTAAAAAAGAGATTATCATTAAATAAGCACTTTTTTTAGGTTAGATTGAGAATTTAACCGCAAAGTGCGCTAAGATTTTTATAATAATACACTTAGAAAACACAAAGTTCGCAAAGCTGTTTCGACACAAAGCTTTGCGCACTTTACTTTTTATAAAATCGAGCATATAAAAAACTTTGCGCACTTTGCGTTAAAATGCATTCTTAATCAATACTTCGATTTCTCTCAAGATTGAAAACAAAAAAGAAATCCTGTCGCTTAAAAACGACAGGATTTCTTTTTATAATTATTTTTTATTTAGAATCTGAATTTAACACCCAATCCTACATCGAATCCAAAGTTGTCATCATCATAATATCCTGATCCAATTTCCGGTCTTGCATCTAGTGATAATGTAATAGGAGCTTCGCTAAATCTATATTCTATACCAATATCTCCGGCTGCGAATACATAAGTTCCGCTGTCATTATATTTAAAATTGTTGTTATAATAATCGTGATCCCAAGCAGCGATACCACCACCAACACCAGCATACCAGTTAAATCCGCCATCGATGTTCCAAACCCATTGGTAAAGAGCAACACCTTTAATCGCGTCAACATCACTGCTGTTTCTCCAGCCTAAATCAAATTCCAGTCTGTTTTTTTGGTTTAATCCTAATTGATATGATATCTCTCCCCCAAATCCGTTATTGTCTCCCAGACGAATCCCTAAAGCGTGTTTCGAAATTTCTTGCGATTGAGCCGTAAACGCTAGACCTAATAGCATAAGGGCAGATAAAATGATTCTTTTCATAAAAATGGTTATTAATTTTTTTCAAATGTACTGTGTCGTATAATTTTCAAACGTATACTATTTTTGAAAATTGTTATATAATTCACATTTTTGAAACTAACCAGGAGTATAGGAAGTAGCTTTTTATCTGTAATGCAGTTTTAATTTTAGATGTTGTTTTTTAATATAGAAGAAATTAACTGAGAACTTAAAATATCCTCCATTTCAAAAAGGTTTTCTTCTTCAGTAAAGTTACTTTCAGCGTAAGAGTATAATTTCCATCGTTTTTTATGGTATTCCAGTGCTGTCAGGTTTTCTACCCAATCGCCGGAATTTAGATATAAAGTAGAGCCGTGTTTGTTCTCTTTTGTTACAATTTTTGGTTCATGTATATGTCCGCAAATCACATAATCGTATTTTTTCTCGATGGCTAAATCTGTGGCAGTAGTTTCAAAGTCTGATATAAATTTGACTGCTTTTTTAACGCTTGCTTTAATCTTTTTAGAAAAAGAATAAGGTTCACGCCCAATTTTTGCCAAACACCAGTTCGCAAATCGATTGCTTAAAATTAAGTAATCGTAACCCAATCCGCCCAATTTTGCAATCCATTTAGAGTGCTGTACAGACGCGTCGAATACATCTCCGTGAAAAATCCAGGCTTTTTTATCGTCTAATTCCAAAACTAATTTATCGACCAAAGCAAAATTTCCCATGTTCATGTCGCTAAATTTTCGAAGAATTTCATCGTGATTTCCAGTGATATAATACACTTTTGTACCCTTGGAAGCCATACCAATTATTCTTTGAATGACCCTTAAATGTGCTTTTGGGAAGTATGATTTTCTAAATTGCCAGGCATCAATAATATCCCCGTTCAGGACTAATGTTTTGGGTTTAATGCTTGATAGATAGTTGTTTAGTTCTTTAGCGTGACTTCCGTAAGTTCCCAAATGGACATCTGAGAGAATGACCAGTTCGACATTTCGTTTTTTCAATTTTTCTTTTTTTGAAGTTTAACAAATAAAAGAAACTCTGGCGAGCTATATTTTATCAAAAGGTTACCAATTTGGCGACAATTTTATTAAATTGTAATTTTTAAACTACTTAACCTTTACTTAATAATACTAATTTTAAATTTTTTAATTTAATTCATAAAACTTACATTTGCTCAAAACAAATTACAATGGCAGGAAATAGCTACGGCACCCTATATAAGGTTACAACATTTGGAGAATCTCATGGTGAAGCTTTGGGCGGAATTATCGATGGTTGTCCATCAGGAATTGAAATTGATTTAGAAGCAATTGAAGTTGAAATGTCCCGAAGAAAACCAGGACAATCAGCAATTGTAACACAAAGAAAAGAACCGGATGCAGTTCAGTTTTTATCCGGAATTTTTGAAGGTAAAACTACTGGAACGCCAATAGGTTTTATTATCCCGAACACCAATCAGAAATCTGATGATTACTCTCATATAAAAGATAATTACAGACCAAGTCATGCTGATTATGTGTACGACCAAAAATATGGTTTTCGTGATTATCGCGGTGGCGGAAGAAGCTCAGCGAGAGAAACAGCAAGCAGAGTAGTAGCCGGTGCAATTGCAAAGCAAATGTTACCTGAAATTAAAATCAATGCTTATGTTTCATCTGTAGGGCCAATTCATTTAGATACGCCATATCAGGATTTGGATTTTTCTAAAATAGAAAGTAATCCTGTTCGTTGTCCTGATGAAAAATCAGCAGCCATTATGGAGGAATACATTCGTGATATCCGTAAACAGGGAGATACTGTTGGTGGAATAGTTTCATGCGTGATTCAAAATGTTCCGGTTGGTTTAGGCGAACCTGTTTTTGATAAATTACATGCTGAGCTGGGAAAAGCAATGCTTTCTATAAATGCTGTAAAAGGTTTTGAATACGGAAGCGGATTTTCTGGTTCTGAAATGAAAGGAAGTGAACATAATGATTTATACAATCCTGACGGAACTACAAAAACAAATCTTTCCGGAGGAATTCAGGGAGGAATCAGTAACGGTATGGATATCTACTTTAGAGTAGCTTTTAAACCTGTTGCGACTATTATGCAAACTCAGGATTCATTAGATAATAAAGGTAATATCACACCAATGACCGGAAAAGGCCGTCATGATCCGTGTGTTGTTCCGCGTGCAGTGCCTATTGTAGAGGCAATGGCCGCAATTGTTTTGGCTGATTTTTATTTGATCAACAAAACATATTAATAAAAATTAAGACAGTGAGGGTCTTGGTATTTTAATTCTAAATAAATAAATTAATGCAAGTAAAAGAAACCAAAAAAAAATCATTTCTTTCAGGGTTAACGGGCCAAATTATAATTGCAATGGTTCTTGGGGCAACTTTAGGAATTATATTGCACAACTCGATTTCGGCCGAGGCAGCGCAATCATTTAGTGATAAAATAAAAATGCTTGCCACCATTTTTATCCGATTGGTACAAATGATTATTTCTCCTTTAGTATTTACAACTTTAGTTGTGGGGATTGCTAAACTTGGAGATTTAAAAACAGTAGGAAGAATTGGAGGAAAGGCTCTTGGATGGTTTTTCACAGCTTCTTTTATATCATTATTAATAGGATTGTTTTATGTAAATATCTTACAGCCGGGAGTTGGTCTGAAATTAGATCATGTAGATATGGCGGCTGCATCTGAGGTAACTGCTAAAACAAAAATATTGTCTTTTGAAAATTTTATTGAACACATTGTTCCTAAAAGTATTTTTGAGGCAATGGCGACTAATGAGATTTTGCAGATCGTTATATTCGCAATATTTTTTGGATTGGCTGCAGCTTCGTTAGGAAGTACTGTGAAGCCGGTTATTAATGCTTTTGATAAAATATCGCATATCGTTTTAAAAATGGTAAATTATGTGATGAACTTCGCTCCAATTGGAGTTTTTGGAGCAATTGCCGGAGTATTTGCAATACGGGATGCAGAAGAGTTATTGATTACCTATTTTAAATTTTTCGGATCGTTTTTAATTGGAATAAGTACGCTTTGGGTAGTTTTAATTCTGGTAGGTTATATTTTCCTGAAAGGAAGAATGACAGAGTTGTTACGCCGTATTGTTGGACCTGTAGCAATTGCTTTTGGAACAACGAGCAGTGAAGCTGTTTTTCCAAAATTAACAGAAGAATTAGAAGATTTTGGTGTAAAAAATAAAATTGTATCTTTTATGTTACCGCTGGGATATTCATTTAATCTTGACGGAAGTATGATGTACATGACCTTTGCAAGTATTTTTATTGCTCAGTTTTATGGTGTGCATTTAGATTTGGGAACTCAAATGGTTATGCTTCTGGTTTTAATGTTAACCAGTAAAGGAATTGCCGGAGTACCAAGAGCAAGTTTGGTAGTTGTAGCGGCTACTTGTGGAATGTTTAAAATTCCTGTAGAAGGAATTGCCCTGATTTTGCCAATAGATCACTTTTGTGATATGTTCAGGAGTGCTACAAACGTATTAGGGAATGCATTGGCAACTTCTGTTGTTGGGCAATGGGAAAATGATAATGATATGGATGACATTCCGGATGGACAGGATGTTATTTCAGATAATATATAAGATATTCGATGTTTTTTAAATAAAAACATATCGAAATATTAAGTAATAAGCAAGCAAATAAAGAAAAGCTGTATTTTTTAATGAAATACAGCTTTTTTTTATTTTTAAGTGTATATTTGATAAAATTAGCCGATTGATGCCCCAAATGCGGAATTTTTTATTGATGTTTTTACTCCTGAATTGTTTCGCCAATTCGGCAAGTGCGCAATCTGAAAGCATGTCAGATGAGAAAATCACAGCACTTGTAAAAAAAGCATGGAATGATTATAAGAAAGCCAATTTCGAAAAATCATTAATTACTTCCAGAGTAGCACTAAATTATGCTACAGCAGCCAAGAATAATTATTTAATAGCAAAATCATACAAAATTATTGCTGGTAATTACAGTGAATTATCAGAGTTTGATAAAGCAATTTTCTTCTATAATAAAGGTTTGTTTTATGCTAATAAAACAAACAACGATTCTATAAAATACAGTCTTTATAATAATTTAGGGAATATATATTGTTTCGAAAAAAAACAATTTGATAAAGGCATCAGTTACTATAAAAAATCAATTGCTTACGGTTTAAAAATTAATGACATGAGCCAGGTTTATTTTACAAATGTAAATATAGCCTGGGCCTATTTTGATATTGGTAAATACGAAGAAGGATATCCTTATTTGAAATTTGTAGGCAATAATATCCAAAAATACGGTGACAGATCTACTGGTATTGTAGTTAATATGCTTAACGGGATGTACATGAGTCATAAAAATGAAAATGTATCAGCAAATGATTTTTTTAAGAAAGCAATAAGGGCCGGAAAAAACAGTGAAGAGAAATCAGATCTGGCATTCGCTCATTTAGAATATTCGAAGTTTTTGAATAAAAACGAAAGGCACAAAGAAGCTTATGAAAACCTCGCTTTATATGATAAAATTACTGATGAATTGTACAATCAGGAAAAACTCAAGAAAGCTTCGAGTGCCGGTTTTAGTCTTGAACTGGATGAATATAAAAGACAGATAGATAAAATAGAAAATGAAAAAGATTCACAATACCAAAGTCTTAAAAAATCAAGAATAATAGTTGTTCTGTTTATTCTGATTTCCCTTATTCTTCTCTTTTTAATTATCACTTTAGTAAAAAATATAAAATTCAAGAAAAAACATAATTTAGAGCTCCTTCAGGCAAAAGAAATTGCAGAAGAAGCCTCTTTGCTCAAAACTCAGTTTATTTCGACTATAAGCCATGAATTGCGCACTCCTTTGTATGGTGTTGTTGGTATTACTAATATGTTGCTTGAAGAACATAAAGAATTATCCCGAAGCCAGCATTTGAGTTCCCTGAAATTTTCAGCGCGTTATTTATTGTCATTAGTAAATGATATTCTCCAGATTAATAAAATTGAAGAGAATAAAGTGGTATTGGAAAATTTGACATTTAATATTTCAGATGAAATTACAATGATCAAAAATTCTCTTTCTTTTTTATCTCAAAAAAATAATAATAAGATTTCAATCACTATAGATCCTGAGATTCCGGAATATTTAATTGGGGATAAGTTGCGGCTTGCACAAATTCTTATGAATTTAGTGAGTAATGCATTAAAGTTTACCAAAGATGGAGAAGTTGAGATTATTGTAAAGCTGCAGAAGGTAGAGGGAAAGATCTATTTTCTTGATTTTCTTATAAAAGATAATGGCGTTGGGATTGCAATTGTAGATCAGGGGAAAATTTTTGAGAAATTTGTTCAGGTTGGCAGAAATGACGAGGATTATCAGGGAACTGGTTTAGGCCTGAGTATTGTAAAAAGATTGTTAGGGCTTTTTGGCAGTACAATAAGTCTTGAAAGTAATGTTGGCGAAGGAACCTCGTTTTTGTTTGTTATTCCTTTTGAATATGATCCTCAGAGAACAAAAAATATTATTGATGAAATCGAAGTTGATTTAACATCACATGAAGTTTATAGAATTTTAATTGTAGAGGATAATCTCATAAATCAATTGGTAACAAAGAAGATCATCGAAAAAAATAATTATATCTGTAAAGTAGTTGACGATGGTTTTGGCGCTTTGGATATATTAGAAAAAGAAGATTTTGATCTTATTTTAATGGATATTAATATGCCTTTGATGAATGGTTTTGAAACTACTAAAAGAATTCGTTTAAAAGGGATAAGAACGCCTATTGTAGCTCTGACAGCTTTTGACAAGGATGAAATTACTGATGAAGCAATTTCGTCTGGAATCAATGATATTATTATTAAGCCATTTGAACCTATTAAATTGTTTAAAATTATAAGCTATTTAATAAATGAGGCGAAAAACGAGTTGAGTATAAACAAATAAACACGAATTTCATTCATTGCCACTAATTCTTTCGTTAAATTAATTTTTCAAACTAATTTTAACTATTAAACTTTGTGCTAATTTGTGAAATTCGTGTTCAGAACTATTTACAATAATAGTATGCTAATACTAATACCAGCGTTTTTTATTTTGCTTAGAAGCGTCTGACTTTCTGGATTTATGTGCTCCACTGCTTCGGTTTGAATTTTTAGGTTTCTCTGCCACTGCTTCAGGACTTCCTGCATGCCATTGATACGGATGATCAGTAATGGTTTTAACATCCACTTTTATAAGTTTTTGAATGTCTTTCCAATATCCGTGTTCATCTTTACTACAAAACGAAATTGCAATTCCTCCGTTTCCGGCACGTCCTGTACGTCCAATTCTGTGTACGTAAGTTTCAGGAATGTTTGGTAAGTCAAAATTGATTACAAATGGTAATTGATCAATGTCAATACCACGGGCAGCAATATCTGTAGCAACCAGAACACCAACTTCTTTATTTTTGAAAGCATCAAGAACACGTTGTCTTGCATTTTGAGATTTATCGCCGTGAATTGCTTCGGCTGCGATATTATTTTTTCTCAGTGCTTTTACAACATTATCAGCTCCGTGTTTTGTTCTTGAGAAAACCAAAACATTCGATAAATCTTCGTTTTTTATTAAATGGTATAATAAATTTCTCTTTTCTGTTTTTTCAACAAAATAAACACGCTGTTCAACGTTTTCTGCTGTTGATGAAACCGGAGAAACTTCGACTTTTGCAGGATCCTGCAAAAACATTTCGGCTAATTCGCGAATTGCAATTGGCATTGTTGCAGAAAACAATAAAGTCTGACGGTTTTTAGGTGTTAGTTTTACGATCTTTTTTACATCGTTTATAAAACCCATGTCCAGCATTTGATCTGCTTCGTCTAAAACTAAAGTGTGTAAATGATCTAAATCAAGAAAACCTTGTTTTTGTAAGTCTAATAATCTTCCTGGTGTTGCAACCAGAATATCAACTCCATTTTTTAACGCATCTACCTGTGGATTTTGCGAAACCCCACCAAAAATCGTCAATTGAGTCAGGTTAGTATATTTGGCATAAGTATCAAAACTTTGTCCAATCTGAACCGCTAATTCACGTGTTGGAGTAACTATAAGAGCACGAATTACTTTAGCTTTTTTTGTTGAGCCTACAATTCGGTGTAATTGATGTATGATTGGGATTGCAAATGCTGCAGTTTTTCCTGTACCGGTTTGTGCGCAACCAATTAAATCCCTTCCTGCCAAAACAATCGGGATAGATTGTTCCTGAATAGGAGTAGGGTTAAGGTAGCCTTCTTCAAATACGGCTTTTTGTATACTTTTTGAAAGTGATAAATCTTCGAATAACATATCTTAGGTATTAAGATTCTAGTTTTAAGTACTAAAATTCTGTGCAAAGATAGGTTTATTCGACCAATCGTTTATTTGAATCTTCTATTATTTGGAAAATATGAGGTTTTAAGCCGGTTGACCTTCATGGCAATTTTTCTTTTTCGTTGTTTGCTTTTATAAAGTCAGTGATTAAGTAACCAATCAATTTACCAATTAAATTATTGTTAGGAGAATCTGCCAAATCGGGTGCTCCTTCGCAAATATGCAAATAAGTCGCGTTTCTGTGTTGTCCGAAAAAGGAAATAAACTGGCGTAATTCTTCAACTGAAAATCCGCTGATTGTCATGGCGCTACTGGCAATATTGGGAATTGCATCCAGATCTATTTCTATACCAAAAGAATCTGTTTTGATAAATTCTAATGCTAAAGCCATTTCTCTGTTAAAGTCTTTTTCTTTGCGAATATTTACACTGTCGTAAGTATTGTATCGAACCCTGTCTTCCAGTTTTTTGATGATATCCAAAACACTTTTTGAAGTATAGTTTTCATGTAAGCCAAAAATGAAATATTTTTTTAAGAAACCTTCTTCATACGCATATGAAAACCCGTTTCCGCTATGACGGCCTTCAAGGATCCTAAAATCTGAATGGGCATCAAAATTAATAGCATTGATTGGTTTTCCTTTGGCCAGAGCAGAACCTTTTATATTTCCGTAAGCATTATTGTGACCTCCGCCAATGATGATCGGGATTTTTCCTGCTTTTACGATATTAAAAATAATATGCGAGACCTCCTTGTCGATTTTTTCAACAAGCTGGCTCAATTTTGAGCGATCGTCAATATCATTGAAATCAAGATTTTCGACATCACGCATTTCCTGGGTGACATTAATTTGTCCTAAAACAATAATCTGACTGCCTTTAGCAAAGCGATTGTGCTGGATGTTCGCAATACTTTTTATAGCGCTTTCCCATGCGGATGCTGCTCCGGGCCTTCCGTAATTGGCGCGCACACCAATATCTTCGGGGATTCCCAAAAGCACATATTTGGCTTCGCTTTCTTTCAGAAAATTAATTTTATCAACTCCTTTCGGAATGATAATCATCTTTTCTCCGAACTTTATTTCACCACTGCGATGATTTGTGACTTTTGCTAAATCATTAATAGTAAAAGGAATTAATTTCTCCATGAAAAAATTTTATTTTCCAAAAATAATATAATTGTAGTAACTTACGTTATAACCTTATATTAATTCTTAAATTTGTTTTAAAGAAAATTATTTTAAATATGGAAAACCCAAAGAACAACAACTCAAGTCTAAAAGCGGTAATCGCAGTTTTAGCAGTCCTACTGATTGGTAGCTTAGTGTATATTTTTAAATTATCGTCTGATTCAGATGTTACAAAAACTGAACTTACAACAACTCTAACAGAGAAAGAATCTGTTATGAAAGATCTGCAAGAGTTAAAAACAACTTATGATGCTGCAATCGCTGAAAATACTTCTATGTCTGATGAATTAATTCAGGAAAGAGATAAAGTAGTAGCTCTAATGGATGATTTGAATAAATCAAAAGGAGATGTATCTAAATTTAGATCTCAGGTTCAGGCAATGCAAGGTAAAATGAAAACTCTGGTTGCTGAAAATGATGAATTGAAAAAACAAAATGGTGTTTTAACAACTCAAAGAGATAGTACAATCGTAGTTTTAGGAGAATCTAAAAAGTACAATGAAGTATTAGTTGGTCAAAACGAAGAATTAGCAAAAACTGTTGAAAAAGGGGCTAAATTATCAATTTTGAACACAAAAACTTCTGCTTACAAACTTAGAAGTTCTGGAAAACAAATTGAAACTGATAAAGCAAGCCGTGCAGATATTTTGAAGATTAGTTTTACTGTTGCTGAAAACCAAATTGCAAAATCAGGTGATAAAACGTATTATGTACAAGTTATCGATGCTAAAAATAATGTTTTAGGAGATAAAAAAACAGAAAATTTTGGTGATAATACTTTAACTTATAGTTTTAAAACTACTGTTAAGTATGAAAACAAAACAGTGAATGTTAGTGAAGATTTACCAGGTAAAGATTTTGCTAAAGGAACTTATTTTATCAATGTTTTTGATAATGATGAATTAGTTTCTAAAACTAGTTTTAACTTAAGGTAAAAACTAGTATTTTAGAATAATAATACCACTAAAATATTAAAGGTCTGCGAAGTTTTCGCAGACCTTTTTTTATGGAATTAGATGATCTCTTTAATTGCTTTTAGAATCTGTTTGAAAAGTCTTTTACATTAAGATTTCGCCTTCAAGAAAAACGCTTTCGATGAGATTACTGCCAAAAGCATATGGAATCTGATAATAAGACGAAATAGGTTTCGTAAGGATTAAATTGGCTTTTTTTCCTTTAGTGATGCTTCCGTGGGTTTCAGAGATTCCCATAGCATAAGCGCCATTTATTGTTGCAGCATTAATGGCTTCTTCAGGAGTCATTTTCATTTTGATACAAGCTGTTGCCACTACAAAATTCATATTTCCGGACGGAGTAGAACCTGGATTAAAATCTGTAGCCAAAGCAATTGGTAAGCCTGCTTTTATCATTTCTCTGGCTGGCGTGTACGGAATACTTAAAAAATAAGAACATGATGGTAATGCTACAGGCATTGTTTCTGTGTTTTTTAAAGCGTTGATATCTTCTCGTGTCATAATTTCGAGATGATCGACAGAAAGGGCTTTAAATTTAATTCCGGCCTGTATTCCTCCAATAGAATTAAACTGATTTACATGGATTTTTGGTTCTAAGCCGAATTTAATTCCGGCTTCCATTATTTTTTCAGTTTCTTCAACAGAAAAATAACCAGTCTCGCAAAACACATCAATGTAATCTGCTAATTTGTTTTGAGCAATTTCCGGCAGCATTTTAGTGATGATTTCTTCGATATAACCTGCTTTATTGTCTTTGTAATGAAGCGGAAAAGCATGAGCGCCTAAAAAGGTAGCTTTTATTGAAATTGGATAATTTTTAGATAATTTTTTAATAACACGCAGCATTTTTAGTTCGCCTTCAATTGTTAAGCCGTAACCGGACTTTATTTCGACAGCTCCGGTTCCTAAATGCATGACTTCTTCTAAGCGTAGTCTTGATTGCTCATAAATTTCTTCTTCAGAAGTTTCGTTGAGTTTCTTGGCTGAATTTAAAATTCCGCCGCCGCGATTAGCAATTTCTTCATAAGAGAATCCGTTGATTCTGTCTACAAATTCCTGTTCGCGATTTCCTGCATATACAATATGTGTATGACTGTCGCACCATGAAGGCAAAACAATTCTTCCTGTTGCATCAATAACTTTGTCAGCTTTGATTTCCGGAAGATTTCCCATAGAACCAAAATCTATGATAAGATTGTCTTTTATAATTAAAAATGCATTTTTTATAGAAGGAAGAACTGCCATTTCGGCCCCTGAAACTTTAGGGACAGAAGTTTCACGAACCTGAAGTAATTCTTTTATGTTTTTGATGAGAGTAATCATTATATGAATTTAGTTGTATTAGAGAAAAGACTTTTTTGATATTTAGCTATTAGATTAAAACACAAATTTCACAAATTATCACGAGCTAATCCGTGAAATCTGTGAAATTCGTGTTTAATATTGGAATTTGAAATTAAAAAAAATTGAATATTTCCTTTTAACTTTTATTCTGAAACTGTTATTTCGAACATTTTACTCCAGTTTTTTCCTGTTACAAAGATTGTTTTTGTTTTAGGATTGTAAGCAATACCGTTTAAAACATCATCTTTGGTTACATCCGGCATCAATTTGCGTAAACCTGACATGTCCAGAATTCCTTCAACCGCTCCGGATGTTGGATTTACAACTGCAATCGCATCTTTAAACCAAACATTGGTGTAAATCTTTCCGTTAATCCATTCTAATTCATTGATTGCTTTAATTTTTGACGTTCCTGAGTATACATTGATATAATCTACCATTTTTTGAGTTGCCGGATCCATTTTCCAGATTTTCTCTGTTTTATCAGTCTGATAGATGTATTTTCCATCATTTGTCATTCCCCAGCCTTCAATGTCTTTATCGTAAGCAAATGTTTTTTCTAATTTTAATGTGTTTGCATCATAAATGAAACCGGTTTTGTTTTGCCACGTCAACTGAAACAATTTTCCGTTGATAAAAGTAATTCCTTCACCAAAATATTTTTTGTCAAGATCAATTTGTTTGTAGATTTTTCCTGTTTTATAATCGTATTTTCTTAAGTAAGAAGCGCCTTCTTGTCCTGTGCTTTCATACAAAGTATCCTTATAGAACTCTAAACCTTCAGTAAAAGATTTTTTATCGTGAGGGTAAGTATTGACTATTTTATATTTTAAAGGTTTAGCTTCAATATTAGAAACTAATTCGATTCTTTTGGTTGCATCAGAAGAAGCAGATCCAAAATAAACTGAAGCTTTTAAGTATTGATATCCTAATTTTTGATCTTTTAATGCGAAATTAAATTTTTGAGCACCTTTTGTGCTTCCCACTTTTTTGTCGTTGACAAAGTATGCAATGCTGTCGATTTCTTTCGAATTTGGGTTCAAAATTCCAATAGAAATTGATTCTTGTTGTGTAAAATGAGCCGGAAAAGCAGAATCATCAATATTAAATAAAGAATTTTCAGCTTTATTTTTATCTCCACATCCAATTAATGTGATTCCTAATAAAATGACAGTTAGGAAGTTATATTTTTTCATAGTTAAAAATTTGAATAAGCCAATATACGACGATATTTTTATAGCAACAAAGGTCTTGCAAAAATATAAAAAGATTGTATATTTGCACCGGCAAGTCCTACACGACCAGCTCCTGCAGACTCCCCCAGGATGGGAACATAGCAAGGGTACGTGGTTGAGCGGTGCGATGTAGGTCGCTTGCCATTTTTTTTTATTCCCGATCTTTCGGGATTTTTTTTTATAATTAATTGAAAAGTAGTCTTCCTTATGGAGGATTTTTTTATTTTTGGATGTTTTGAATTTGAAGTGTTATTAGTGAAATGTGAGAAGATAGAGCTCTAATTTCTATATTTTTGTTGTATTTCAGTCTTAGCCCGAGGTTTTAACCCTGGGAACGTATCTGGAAAATGTTTATAAACAAATTAGTTCTAAGATTATAATGTATTATTCGTTTACGCCTGAAATTCTTTAATTAATGAAAGAAAAATTTTCGAAACTATTTTTTGTCTTTTTATTTTTTGGATTGATTTATCTTGTTGTTAAAGGAAAAAATTATAAAAAAGAAATCAGAGAATATCCTGGTGAGACTATTTGTAGATATACTTTATGTAGGCCAACAGGAAAAACTAGTGATGCGTATGTAAAATATTATGTAAATGATAAATTATACCGAAATAGAGCAGGTGCTTGTCCTGATAGTTCTACATTTAAATTAAATAAATATTTCGTAGTACAATATTCAACAATAGATCCTGATAAGATTAGTGTTGATTTTTCTAAAGAAGTAAAGGATTCAACAATGATAAAAGAATTAGAATCAAAACTTGAATTTAAATATTGGCTTGATCATTAATAAGGCCGTAGTTTATCGTTTAAAAAAATAGTCATTGTTTTGTATATTTGACCGCAATAAAAAAAACATTAATTTTTTACCTAATAACATTTAACATCTAACTTGCAATGAGCAAAGTCGTTTTAATAACCGGAGGATCTTCTGGGATTGGAAAATCAATTGGAGAATTTTTACATAAAAAAGGTTTCATAGTATACGGAACAAGCAGAAATCCTGAGAAAGTACTCAATTCAATTTTCCCGTTGGTTGCTTTGGATGTTCGCAATGCCGAATCGATAAAGTTGGCCGTAAATAAAATTATTGCAAATTCAGGTCGATTAGATGTGGTGATTAATAATGCAGGTGTTGGAATTACCGGACCTTTGGAAGAAATTCCGATGGAAGAAATTAAAAATAATTTCGAGACTAATTTTTTTGGACCTATTGAAGTAATGAAGGCTGTTTTGCCACAACTGCGTGAGCAGAAATCTGGTTTGATTATTAATATTACTTCGATTGCTGCTTATATGGGATTGCCATATCGCAGTGTTTACTCTGCATCAAAAGGAGCTTTGGAATTGATTACAGAAGCTTTGCGTATGGAAGTAAAGTCATTTGGAATCGAAATTACGAATGTGGCGCCTGGAGATTTTGCAACAAATATTGCATCAGGACGTTATCACGCGCCGGTTGTAAAAGGTTCTGCCTACGAAAAAGTATATGGAGAAACGCTTGCAACAATGAATAAGCATGTCGATGCGGGAAGTAATCCTACTGAAATGGCTGAATTTATTTATAAGATCATGCAGCAAAAAAAGCCAAACGTGCATTATAAAGTGGGGGCTTTCATGCAAAAGTTTTCGATTGTCTTAAAACGTGCTCTTCCTGATAAAGTATATGAAAAGATGTTAATGAATCATTATAAATTGTAACAATACAATCTGAGAGCAAAATTCGAATCTATTCTACTGGAATAAAGATCTCGAATTTTGCTCCTTGATTCAGGATCCCTTCAGCCTTGATAAATCCGTTGTGATTTTCTACAATTCGTTTTACTATTGTGAGCCCAATTCCGGTACTTTTCAGGGGTTTTGTGTGTAGAGCCTGGAAAAGTCCAAATATTTTATCGCTGTACGACGGATCAAATCCAATACCGTTGTCTGCAATGGTTATTTTATAATATTTGGTAAGCGGTGAAAGTTTTTCTAATTCACCGTTTGTAATTTTTGCTGATACCGTGATGATTAAATTGCGGTCCGGACTTGCAAATTTTAATGAATTATTGATTAGGTTATAAAGTAATTGCCTGAATTGAAATTCTATTACAGAGAGTTTTCCTAATTCTTGTATATCAAAAGTTACATTTTTATTTTCAAACTCATTTGTAAGATCTTCAATAACATCTTTAGCGATAACATTTAAGTCTTTTAGTTCGAACTTTCTATCATCAAATTTTGTTTTAGAATAAATCAAAAGATCATTGATTAAATTTTGCATCCTAAAAGCTGAAGACTTGATTTTGTGAAATGCTGCTTTCCCTTTTTCTGATAAATTACAGGCTTCTTCGCGCTCAATTGTATCTGTAAATAGCTGAATTTTTCTTAGAGGCTCTTGTAAATCGTGACTTGAAATGTAGTTGAAAGCTTCGAGCTCGCTGTTCATTTTTTCTAATGAAATATTCTTTTGGATTAGCTTTTTTTCAATGCCTTTTTTTTCATCGACTGTTTTTTCAAGAAGATGTGTTTTTTCTTTTAGAATTAGTTTGTTTTCTGCTGACTGTTCTACTGCTGTAAGGTGAAACGAAATAAGCTCAGCAAATAAATTAAACATTTCGCTAATTTTGAATTCTTTTAGGCTGTTTGGTTTTGGGTCAATTGCACATAATGTTCCAAAAAAGCTTCCATCCTGACGTATTATTGGTACAGAAATATAGCTTTGTAATTTGTACATTGCCGGAGTATGGTGATCGTGATAATCAGGATCTTTGCTTACATTATCGATTATTACAGGTTTAGGATTTTGTCTGATTTCGTTACAAATCGTTGTTTTTATTTTTAATTCGTCTCCTGGTTTTAAACCAAAATTAACATTGTCCTGTACGCTGCAAGTAATCCATCGATCCTCTGTTACTCTTGCTACTGCTGCAAAACCCATTCCGGTAGTTTGGCAAATAACATTAAGTAGATTAGGAACAATTGTAATGTTCTCGATATTGATTATATCTTGTTTGAAGTTATCTTCTAGCACTTTTTTATTGGGAATTTTATTGTTTAAAAGTACAAAAAATAAAATTAGTTTGATCTTATAGAAATAGTGTGGTTGAATCTTGATATTCAGAATTTTTCTTTAGTTTTTTATTTTATGGAAATTATAAATTGTAATTTTGCACGGAATTTTGCGTGAGGGATGGAGGTGGTATCCTTTTGTGAAGTGAAACGGAACAAAAGATAAAGCCGAAAGCCTTAGCCGGAGGGACACGCCCAAAAGAGGAACACAATTAAATAGATATAATTATGAAATTTTTTATTGACACAGCTAATTTAGCTCAGATTAAAGAAGCACAGGCTTTAGGTGTTTTAGATGGTGTAACAACTAACCCGTCATTGATGGCAAAAGAAGGAATTACCGGAAAAAACAACATTTTAAAGCACTATGTTGATATTTGCAATCTTGTTGAAGGAGATGTTAGTGCTGAAGTTAATGCGCTTGATTATGATGGAATGATCAAAGAAGGTGAAGAATTGGCTGAATTGCATGATCAGATCGTAGTTAAATTGCCTATGACTAAAGAAGGTGTAATGGCTGCAAAATATTTCTCTGATAAAGGAATTAAGACAAACGTTACATTAGTATTTTCTGCTGGTCAGGCTTTATTGGCTGCAAAAGCAGGAGCTACTTATGTTTCTCCTTTTATTGGTCGTTTAGATGATATATCAACTGATGGTTTGAATTTGATCGAAGAAATTAGATTGATTTATGATAACTATGGTTATGAAACTCAAATTTTAGCTGCTTCTGTGCGTCATACAATGCATATTGTAAATTGTGCTAAAATTGGTGCTGATGTTATGACGGGACCTCTTTCTGCAATTTACGGGTTGTTGAAACACCCATTAACTGATATTGGATTGGCTCAATTTGTAGCTGATTTCGAAAAAGGAAATAAGTAATACTCAGGTATTTAAAATTTAAAAATCGTCATCTTTTAAATAAGGTGGCGATTTTTTTTTACATTTATATGTCTCAAAAAGAAATGTATATGAAAAAAAGTATTTTGATTTTCGTTTTTTTGATTGGAAATATGGTGGCTAATGCTCAGGTTGCTAAAATTGTAAAACAGGTTAATGAAGCAGGTGATGTGGCCAGTTTTGAACTGGATTGTTCTGTGCAATTTCAAACGCTGGCAAAAGGTTTGCGGTATAACATTACACGCCATGAGTTTAAAGGGCCTGAATTGAAAAATTCATATCGATTATTATTGGTCATGGATGGGTTTTACTCTAATACACTGAATAAGACGATGACAATTTCAGCAGTTTTAAATGACGGAACTATTATCGAGGCGAAAAAAATTATCGAAGATGATGGTTTTTTCGATGGTGCCTGCACTTTGAAAATAAAAGACCCAAAAGCTCTTTTAGAAGCTAATATAGACAAAGTGATAGTACATGCTGATAAAGATGTTGTTTATACGTTGTCAGCGCAAAATAAAGCAGTATTCAAGAAGAATCTGGAAAATGTTATAAATGCTAAGTAGAGGCTCAAAGATGCAAAGGTATAAAGGTTCAAAGGTTTTGATTTGACGTATAGGAACCCTACAGGTTTTAAAAACCGGTAGGGTTTAGGAAAAGATAAAGTTGCAAATAAAAAAATCCCAAATTCCAATATGTAAAATTGGGATTTGGGATTTTTTTTGTTTTTATATTTTGGCTTAGTGACCTCCGCCTTCGCTTTGAATGTTATGATCAATTCCTTGTCTTTTTAAAATTTTTGGGCAATAGAAACCGTAAAATCCTAAATAAGCAAATCCAAGAAGTGGAATAACATAAGAGAAATGTGTCCATGTGATTCCGAAGATTCCTCCTGGACTGGTAAGATCAAAGTCGCAAATACTACCTTGAATCAAAGGAATAACTCCTCCTCCAAGAATCATCATAATCAAAAATGAAGATGCTTTTCCTGTATTTTTTCCTAAACCTGCAATCGCTAAATCGAAGATCGACGGCCACATGATAGATAAGAATAAACCTCCGGAGATAAAGAAGAATTTAGCAATTGAAGGATCTGGCCAAACCAATCCTGCAACCATCATTAATAATCCTGATATTCCGAAAAGCATTAACGTTTTTCCGGCATTTTTACCACCTACAAAACTTACGGCAATAAACAATAAAATCCAAAGTGGATAAATATAGAATGCAGAAACATCGTGAGCAGCAAAAATGTTAGCTCCAATAATAACTCCAAAAGCTACTGCCGGTACAATGAATTTTAATGCTGTGTTTACTAAGTTAGAAGTATTGAAAACGTTTGCACCACCATTCCAACGGCCTATCATTAAGCTTCCCCAATAAAGGGCAATAAATGGCGCTATGGCATCTTCTAAAACATTACCAAATTCAGCGGTATGCAATAAAGCGGGTAAGTTACTGATAATTGTAACTTCAGTTCCAACGTAAATGAAGATTCCTAACATTCCTAGGTATAGTTGAGGGTAGTCAGATATTTTGAATTTTTCGTGAGCTACCTTCACTACTTCTTCCTCTTCTTTTGCAGGATCTTCGATTTTAGAGAAGTTCATGAAAATGGCAACTGCGATAAAAGCAAGTCCAAGGATAATAAAAGGTAGTTTGATATCTTCTAATGAAAGTGATGTGTTTTTGTTATCTCCCATTCCAAACAAAGCAATTCCTAATAAAATAGCTCCAATTGTTGTTCCAAAAGAATTAATACCTCCTGCTAAAGTCAAACGGTGAGCTCCTGTTTGAGGGCTTCCCATTTTAATTGCAAGTGGATTCGCTACAATTTGCTGGATTGAAAATCCTAAACCTACAGTAAATAAAGCTGTTAAGAAGAATGGAAAGCTTTCCATTGTTGCGGCAGGAATAAATAAGAATGATCCAACTGCTGAAAGAAGTAAACCAGCAGAAAGGGTTTTTTTGTATCCAAATTTTTGTAAAACATCTACTTTTGTAGATACTAAAAAGAAAATCACAGACCCTACGAAGTATGCGGCGTAAAATGCCCAGGCTACTAATTGTGATTGTACTTGAGATAAAGTAAAAACTTTTTTGAATACCGGAATCAGGATATCATTGGCAGAACCAACAAAACCCCAAAAGAAGAAAACAATTATCAACGAGATAAACTGTCCCCATTTGGTTTGAACATTTTCTGAACTCATAATTTAAGAGGTTAATTTTTTATTTTATTGTTTTTTGAAGACCGTAAATATATTTGTTAAGTATATCAAAAAAAAATAAAAAGGCACAAATAATGTTAAATTTAAACGAACGACGTCATTTTTTCAACAAAGTGTTAATTTTTACCGACTTAGAAAATGAATTTAAAAGTTAAAGTTTATTCAAGAATTTTATTTTTTACCTCTTTACTGTAATTTCTGCCAATAGGAATGGTGTAAGATTGTATCTGAATACGGTTTCCTTCGATAGATTTTACCTTATTTAGCGCAATTACATACGATTTATGAATGCGTAAAAAGCGATCTGCAGGTAATTCTTCAGACAAAGATGTTAATGATTTATGGGTAATGTAAGTTTTATCAGGCGTGACAACTTTTATATATTCCTTCATGCCCTCAACAAATAGGATTTCTTCAATGTTAATTTTCATCATTTTTTTATCGACTTTGATAAAAATATGAGAATCGCCTTTTGTGGTTTCAACCTTGATATTGTTTTTTACATTGTATTCAGTAGTGATTTTATTGATACATTTTATAAAACGCGGTAATGGAATTGGTTTTACTAAATAATCCAGAACATCAAGATCATAGCTTTCTGCTGCAAACTCCCTGAAGGCAGTGGTAATAATGACTTTTGTTTTGTTTTCTATTAAGCTAATAAGTTCAAAACCTGTCATCATAGGCATATTAATGTCCAGAAACACGGCATCCACAGCAGTACTGTTTATAAAATCAAGCGCTTCTAAAGAATTATTGAATGTACCAATTACCTCAAAATCTGTAAAATTTGTAAAATAATTTTGCAGGACTTTGATCGCTAATGGCTCATCATCAATCAACACGCATTTAATCTTCATTATTAATAGGTATTTGCAAACGGATTATATAGTAGTTTAATTTAGTGGTATTTTTTAAACTGAAATCGTTTTTGTAAATTAATTTTAATCTTTTTTTGGTATTTACTAAGCCAATTCCGCCTTTGGTATTTAAATTTTGTGAATTTACAAAATTATTTAAGATTTCAAAATCCAATATTTTATTATCGATAATCTTACAATTGATTTTAATTTTTAAGTTATTGTTGTTTATACTCCCGTGTTTAAAGGCATTTTCGACCAATGAAATGAATATTAGAGGAGGTACTATAATGTCATCGATATTAGATTCTAAGTTTACTGTAACTTCTACATTATCAAAGCGTAACTTCTCAATTTCGATATAATTTTGAATATAATCAATTTCTTTAATTAATGGAACAAATTTGGTTCCTTTTACATCATATAAAACATATTCCATCAAATTTGATAGTTTTATAATTACATCCGGAACCTTATCAGAAGATTCTAATGACAATGCATAGAGATTGTTTAGGGTGTTGAAAAAGAAATGCGGCTGGATTTGATTTTCAAGATACTTTAGTTTGATTTTAAACTGATTTTCTCTCAAAGATCTGTTTCTTTCTCTCTCTCTTAACCACGTTAGTGTAAGGTAAACGGATGATGCCATGGCAAGAACGTACAATTCGCCAATGCAAACGGCAACAATATGGTTGATTTCGAAAGGATGATATTCTCTATTCGCCTCAGGCCAGATGTTTTCTGATATAATATAATAGGTAAGAGCTGTTTTTAGTAAATAGATGCAAAATAAACTTATGATCAGCGAAATTGTATATGTAATATATTTCTGCTTTAATACATAACGTGGTACTAAAACAAAAAGATTAAAATAGACAAGTGGGATATGCAAAGAGAACTCAATCAGGTTTGATTTGAAGGAGTAAGGATAATCATTAAAGTAAGCTCCCCATCGTAAAAAGTTAAGAGTGAAATAGCTGCCCCAAAACCAAACGTGGTTTTTAAGCTTAATGTCAAATTTTAATTTTTGGATTTCAGTCAACTTTACTTTTGCAATTTGTTATTAGGTATTCTTTTACTTATAAATATTGTGCAACTTTAAACAATTACTGGGTAAAACGCAATTCTTTTGAATAAAATTTTATAAAAAAAGGTAAAATTTATATTATCTATTTGGGATATCGTTTTCGTAAAACGTATTATTGATTGTTTTGTGTCGTTGGTTTAAGGTTTTGTGCTGTTTGTTTAAAATGTTTTATTTATGTTAATTTTAACAATAGATTTATCGCTTAACCAACAAAACCATGTTAAAATGAAACAAATTATGTTAATCTTTATGTTTGTGTTTACTGCGCAGCTCACGCTTGCCCAAGTAAAAACAATCAAAGGTTTAGTGAGCGATCAAAACGGATTGCCGCTGCCAGGAGTAAGTATTGTAATTCAAGGAGGGAAAACAACCGCCCAATCTGATTATGACGGAAAATATACGATACAAGCATCTGCAGGAGATGTTCTTGTGTTTTCGTATATCGGTATTAAAACCAAGACTGCCACTGTAGGCGAATCAACTACAGTAAATGTTGTATTGGCAGAAGATACACAAAACCTAAATGAAGTTGTAGTGACTGCGTTAGGTATTAAGAGACAGAAGAAAGAACTGGGTTATGCGGTTCAGGATATTAAAGGAGATCAGCTTAATAAAGTGATTACAACAAATGTAGCATCGTCGCTTTCAGGTAAAATTGCCGGAGTTGATGTTTCGATGCCTTCGACAGGAGTAGGAGGGAGTGCCAGAGTTATTATTAGAGGTATTTCTAGTATAGGCGAGAGTAACCAGCCGCTTTATATTGTAGATGGAGTGCCAATTGATAACTCAGGTTTGAATAATGACAATGCCGCAGCCAGTAAATGGTTTGACGGAAGAGATAACGGTGACGGTCTTTCGAGCATTAACCCGAATGATATTGAGAGTCTGACTGTATTAAAAGGTGCAGCTGCATCAGCTTTGTACGGTTCGAGAGCTTTAAACGGGGTAATACTAATTACGACTAAAAAAGGAAGCAAAGGAAAATTGCAAGTAGAACTGACCAGCGGTGTTAGTTTTGATCGTGTAAATGCAAAGTATGATGATTTTCAAGATGAATATGGTACTGGAGGCCGCGGAATTTTGCCGGATCCTTTAAAGGCACCTAGTGAAATTTACGGATATACGACTAGTGCATGGGGACCTAAATTTTCTAATCATGTAGGAGAACAGGTAAAAATATTTGATGGTTCTATGCGTCCTTATGCTAAAGTGGATAATAATATTCAGGATTTTTTCAGAACCGGTGTTACAACAACAAACGGAATTGCACTTTCTGGAGGAAGTGAAAACGCATTTCTTCGTTTTGGATTTAATAACATGAAAAATGATGACGTTATTCCAAATTCAGGATTAGAAAGAAATAATGCGACTTTAAACGCTACTTTAAAATCAGAGAAATTTACTTTAGATGCTAATGTAAATTACATGATGGAAACAACAAATAATCGACCTGGCTTAGGTGATTCTCCTAACAATGTTGGTTATTCCTTAAGTGGTCTGGCACCAAATATTGATCAGGCGTGGTTGAAAAATTATGGAAATCCGGAGACTGCAGAAATCTATAAGTGGAATAACAATATTTATCAATTGAATCCTTATTTAACGGTAGATGCGAATCACAATTCCTCTAAGAAAAATCGTTTTACAGGGAATGTTGCAGGAACCTATCAACTTGAAAAATGGGTTGGACTGACTTTTAGAACCGGTTTGGATACTTATGTTTTTGATTCTAAAGATTTCATGGTTCCGGGCAATACATGGCCAGGAAGAGATACTGGTTATCTTGGATTAAATGATATTACGGTTTCTGAAATGAATACTGATATCATCGCCAGCTTTAATGCAATCAAATTAGCTACTGATTTGACTTTTTCAGGAATTTTAGGAGCAACAAGAAGGGATTTCAGGAGATCAGAAAATTCTAGTCAGGGAACCAATATTATTCAGCCGGGAACAGAATATATTAGTAATTTTTCAACTCAGACAATAAATGCACCAATAGAAACAAGAACAAGAACAAATTCAGTTTACGGTTCTGCAAAGTTGGATTACAAAGGTTATTTATATGCTGAGTTTACAGGAAGAAATGACTGGTTCAGTGTTATTAATAAAGATGCTTTTTATCCGGGAGCCTCATTAGGTTTCGTATTCTCAGATGCATTTAATATTAAGAGTGATGCTTTTTCTTATGGAAAATTAAGAGCTTCATGGGCAAAAGTTTCTAATGCTCCGGGAGCTTATAAAAATTCATTAAACTACACAACTTACTCTTCTTATGACGGACAGAGTGTGGTAAATGTTAAGAATACATCGGCTCCAAATGCGAACTTGACTTTTCAGACAAAAAAAGGAATTGAGTTTGGTTTAGAAACGGCTTTCTTTAAAAACAGATTAAAAGCAGATATTACGGTATATCGTGAGGATACATCTGATCAGACACTTGATTTAGCCTCTTCTGCAACATCAGGATATGAATTTCTTTCAGTAAATGCGGGAGAATTACGTAACGAAGGTATTGAGATATTTTTATCAGGTACTCCAATTAAAACTAAGAATTTTGAATGGGGAATTGATTTGAATTTTTCTAAGAATAAAAACTCAATTCTTTCTTTGCATCCGGATATCAGTACTTATACTATTTCTGAGGCGCGTTGGGCTAATGCCGCAATTGTAGCACAAGTTGGCGGACAATTTGGAACCATTATTGGGAAAGATTTTCAAAGAACAGCTTCGGGAGAAATGATTGTAGGGGCAAATGGTATGCCTGTTTACACAGATAATAAGGTTGCTTTAGGAAAAGGACTTCCGGATTGGGCTGCTGGTTTAACCAATAGATTTTCTTATAAAGGAATCACGCTTCAGTTTTTATTGGATATGAAATTTGGTATGGATGTGTATTCTATGACAAACTCTGTTGCTGCAGCAAGAGGATTATTAGATATTACTACAGAAGGAAGAGATGCTTATATTGCTGCAAGAACGCAAGCTGCCGCGACTGATCCTAATTTCGATATCACTAAATGGGTTCCTACGGGTGGTTATGTAGCAAATGGAGTGGTAAATACAGGAACGGCTGATAATCCTGTTTATGTAAAAAACACAAAACCTGTAGATCCTCAGGATTATTGGAGAGATGTTACAGATAATACGCCTGCACCTTTTATTTATGATGCTTCTTTTGTGAAATTAAGAGAGGTAAGTTTAGGGTATACCATACCTAAAAGTGTTTTTGGCGGAGCAAAAATAAATTCTATCTATCTTTCTGTATTTGCAAGAAATCTATTGACATTCAGTAAAGATTTACCAAACATAGATCCGGAGTCGATGTATACTTCAGGAAATGGACAAGGTTTTGAATATGGTTCATTACCATCAAGGAAATCGTATGGCTTTAATATTAAAATTACATTCTAAAAAAGTAAATTATGAAAATCAAATATATAATAGCCATACTTGCAGTATTTACGGTAGTTGGCTGTACAGAAAACTTTGACGAACTGGAAAAAGATCCTGTGGCATTATCTGCAAATCCGGCAGGTCAGCTTACATTTACCCAATTGTGTATGTCCGGAGACGGATACTATCAGCACAGAACTAATTTAATATATGCAGGAGGTTTTGTGCAGCATTACTCTGGTTCCTGGGGGGTTACAAACTACGGTGGCAAATTTAATAATTCAGAGGAATATGCAGTGGCTTTATGGAGAAACGTATATGCTCATGAAATGAAAAGTGTTGTTGATATTCTTGATGTAACGAGTAAAGATCCTTTGGCTGTAAATATGAATGCTGTTGCTAAAATTATGAAAGTGATGGTTGCACAGCGTTTGACAGATATTTATGGTGATGTACCTTATTCAGAAGCAGGTTTAGCTTTTTCTAAAGGAATTGTAACACCCAAATATGATAAACAAGAAGATATCTATGCTTCTTTTTTTAAAGAATTAGATGAAGCTTTTAATCAGTTAAATACTGGGAAAGATTTGATAAAAGGAGATCTGTTTTATAAAGGAGATGTTTCAAAATGGAAAAAATTAGCCAACACGATGCGTTTGCGTGCGGCAATGAGAATTTCAGAAGTAAACCCTGCTGAAGCAGAAAAACAAGCGAAAGCAGCGCTTCAGAATGGAGTTTTTGAAAGTAATGATGACAACTGTATTATGCATCATTTAGATTTTCCTTTTAGTGATGATCCTGCCAGATTGGATTACAGAGGAAACGGATTGTCTTATGGTTTTATAGGAAATGATCAGGGAGATCATTTTAGTTCACTGCTAATAGACTATCTAAAAAATAACGGAGATCCAAGATTGACTATGATCGCTACTCCCAAAACAAGTAGTAGTGTCGTTCCCTGGGCACCTATACAGCCGGGCGAAACATTATATGAAGGTGTTAAACCTGGAGTATTTAGGTGGGAGCTTGCCGGAGGATCAAATTCAGCCTCTGGTATACAGTCTTATTTAAAATTAAGAACAACTCCTTTTTTGCATGTAAGTTATTCAGAGACAGAATTATTATTGGCAGAAGCAGCTTATAGAGGCTGGGTTTCAGGTTCTGCAGCAGATTATTATAAAAAAGGGGTTGAGGCAGGTGTGAAGCAATTAGAGATTTATGGTGCGGCTCCTGCAAGTCAGGCAAGTATCGATGCTTATGTAAATGCCAAGCCATTAGTGGCAGGAACAGAAAAAGAACAAATTGGAACACAAATTTGGATCACCTATTTATTCAATAGTATCGAAGCATACTCTAACTGGAGAAGAACAGGATATCCTCATTTAGTGCCTATAACAAATTCAGATTCCGGAACAGGCGGAGTTGTGCCAACACGTTTGTACTATCCAAGTGATGAATTACAAAAAAACGAAAAAAATTATCAGGAAGCTGTAGCAAGATTAGGAGGGAAGAATGATTGGTTAGGTAAAGTTTGGTGGGATGTAAACTAAAAATAAAATCTCAAATATAAAGTTATGCCTAATAAGGTGTTATTTTCATTCTAATTAAGATTAAAAACAAGAAGTTTAAATTAAAAATTATGATAAAAAATAAAGCCTTACTAGGCATCCTTTTTTTTCTAAGTTCTCTTTTTTCAGCGTACAGCTGTTCAGCTGAAAAACAATCTGATCCTGAAAATTCAAAAACTAAAACTGCAAGAGTCGTAGGTTATTTATCATCAGGGAATTTCGATAAAATGAATTCTATACAGTTTTGCAAATTGACACATCTTAATATCGCATTTGCAAATCCGGATAAAAATGGAAATTTAATTTTTAACGGAGATCTTGATTCGCTTATTAAATATGTCAAATCAGTTAATCCTACTATTATAATAAGTATTTCGCTTGCCGGTGGAGTGATATCAGAAGAGCAAGCATCAAATTGGTCTTTTTTGATAGACAAACCGGAAAACAGGCCGGGTCTAATTCAGAACATAATAAGTTTTGTAGAGTTGCACGATCTGAATGGGGTAGATGTAGATCTGGAATGGAACGCTGTGACCTCAGGATATAGCGGTTTTATTATTGAATTAAAAAAGAGCCTTGCAGAACATAAAAAATTATTAACGGCAGCTTTGCCCAATAATACCCGTTTCGAAAATATAAATTCGGCAGCATTAAATGCGTTCGATTTTATTAATGTAATGGCTTATGACAGCACAGGACCATGGACTCCTAATAATCCCGGACAGCATAGTTCTTTTGATTTTGCAAAAGAAGGAATTGATTTTTGGCACAAACTTCAAAATGTTCCAAGTGATAAAATTACTCTGGGTGTGCCTTTTTACGGTTATAATTTTACTTATCCTGATGCTACAAGTTCTACATATGCTCAAATTATAGAAGCAGGAACTCAATTTGCAGATCAGGACGAATTAGGTAAGATATATTATAATGGCAGACCTACAATTGCCAAAAAAGTAACATTGGCTTCTGAAAATACGGGCGGTATTATGATTTGGGAATTAGCTCAGGATTCTTTCAATGAATATTCTTTACTGGATCTTATTCATAAAACATTTACAACTTTAAAAGTAAAGACAACAGGTTTATGTGGAAATTAAAATGAATATCGTTTAAATTGAAAATACAATACTTTGTTAAAGCAGTAAGATTATGAGTATTATTTTTTTGCATATAATTAAAAAAATAGCCTCTTTAGTTTTAAATTCACATATAAACATCACGTTATTAGGTTTTTATTGTAAATGGGGAATTTTTACTAAATAAGTAAATTCTATGAATAAAATAGTGGTAAATGTGATAAAAACGATAGATAAAGTAATTTGAAAACGTTTTCGTGAAACGTATTATTGATTGTTTTATGTCGTTGGTTTAAAATTTGCAGTCGTTTGTATAAATTATTTTTTTTAACAATCCCTTAAGAATAAATTTACACCATAACTAACAAAATAAATAAACATGAAAAAAATTTTCTTAATCTTTATGATTGTTTTTACGGCGCAAGTTTCGCTTGCACAAGTAAAAAATGTCAAAGGTGTGATTACAGATTCTGAGGGGATGCCATTGCCAGGGGCATCTGTTGCAGTACAAGGAGGTCAAAAAGGTGCTACTACCGATTTTGATGGTTTGTACACAATTGAAGCACAAAAAGGACAAACTTTAGTTTTTACTTATGTAGGTCTTGAAACACAAAGAGTTGTTGTTGGTGATGCTGCCACAATTAATGTTAAAATGATCACTGCAGCATCTAATGCATTAACAGAAGTTGTTGTAACTTCATTAGGTCTTAAGAAAACTAGAAAATCTTTAACTTATTCTGCTCAGGAACTTAAAGGAGAAGAACTAACTCGTGTAAAAGATGCCAACATTATCAATACAATTGCTGGTAAAATTGCCGGTGTTGCCGTAACAAAAAGTTCTGGTGGTACTGGAGGATCTACTAAAGTACTTATTCGTGGTAACTCTTCTATCATGAACAGTCAGCCTCTTTATGTTATTGATGGTATTCCTTTGTATAACGGAAGTTCGAATCAGCCAAACGATTCATTTGGTAGTACTGCCGGAGGTAACCGTGATGGTGGAGATGTTGTATCATTAATTAATCCTGATGATTACGAAGGAATGACAGTACTTAAAGGTGCAGCAGCATCTGTACTATACGGATCTCAGGGAGCAAATGGTGTTATCTTGCTTTCTTCTAAAAAGACTAAAGAAAACACTTCTAACTTAGCAGTTTCTTCTGTTACAACTTTTGAGTCGGTACATTCTTTGCCAAAATTCCAACATGAATATGGAACGGCTGGTGCTCAAAAATCTTGGGGAGGAAAAGTGCAGTCAAATGATTTTGAAAAAGACTTTTTTAATACGGGAGTTACACAAATTACTTCATTAGCGTTTACAACAGGAACAGAAGTAAATTCAACAAGTATATCTTATGCTAATACTTCTGCATCAGGAGTGATAGAAGGAAACGGGTTAAAGAAAAATAATTTTGGGATTCGTCAGACAGCGAAATTTTTTAATAATAAATTAACTGTTTCTGCTGATGCAAAATATACAACTCAAACTATTGATAACAGACCTGTAAACGGACTTTATTCAAATCCTCTTACGGGAGTATATTTGTTTCAAAGAGGAAATGACTTTAATTATTATAAAGATAATTTTGAAGCTTATCAGCCAGATCGAAATTTATACGGACAAAATTTTTATACTTTGCCAAATGCTGATATTTATGTTCAAAACCCATATTGGTTAATTAATAGAAACAAATCTGTTGATAAAGATAATTTCTTTAATGGAAATATAGCGTTAGACTATAAAGCAAACAACTGGTTAAGTATTGGTGCAAGATATAGTTATAACAGAATTGAAAACGATTTTGATAAAAGGATATACGCAACTACAAACATTTCCTTATCTAATATAAATGGTAGATACATTAATGTTGCCACATTAAGCACACAGCGTTACGGAGATTTAATCGCTAAAATCAATACGAACTTCAACGAAGATTTCAGTTTTAATGCCATAGTTGGGGCAAGTATCAATAACACATTAGGAAATCATGCAACTACTTTGGATTCTGGTATTGTTGGAGGGCTTGTTAATGCAAACTTGTTTACTTTAGGTAACTTTGGAAGCGCTTCCGGATTAGATAATTTAAGTTTACAGTCTACTGGTTCTTCAAGAGAAGTTCAATCTGTATTTGCATCTGCAACTTTTGGTTATAAAAGTATGTTGTATTTAGATGTTACAGGACGTAACGACTGGTCTTCTACGTTGGTAAATACAGATACTGGATCCTATTTCTATCCATCTGTAGGGGTTACAGCTCTTTTGAGTGAAATGACAACTATGCCAGCTTGGATTAACTTTGCTAAAGTGAGAGGAACTTATGCGCAAGTTGGTAATGATATTTCGACTTTTGTAACTTCTCCAAAATCAACTATCCAGGGAGGTAATATTCTTTATCCTTCAGTAGGACCAAGACCAGGTGAATCATTAAAACCAGAATTAAAATCAGAATACGAATTTGGTACTGAGTGGAGAATGTTTAATAACAGATTAGGTTTTGAGATTTCATACTATAATTCAGTAACTAAAAATCAGTATGTTCAGGTTGCTGCGCCTGCAACCAACCCTTTTGGTTACATAAACTATGGAATTAATGCTGGTAGTATTGCAAATCAAGGTTTTGAAGTTGTTCTTACCGGAAAAATCATTGCCGGAGATAAATTTTCTTGGGACACTACAGTAAATTATTCTCAAAACAGAAATAAAGTTAAAGAAATTCCTGAAGAATTAGGAGGTACAATTCCGTTGACACCTGTAAATAATATCAATTACAGATATGCTTTAACTGAAGGAAGACCATTTGGAGTTATTGAAGGTAAACATATTGTAAAAAACGATAAAGGAGAAATTGTTTTAGATGATAAAGGAAATGTATCGTTAGAAGCTGGATTGCGCGAAGTAGGTAATGCAAATCCTGATTTTATGTTAGGATGGTCAAACACATTTAAGTTTGGTGCTTTTACAGCAAACTTCTTAATCGACGGACGTTTTGGCGGAGATGTAATGAGTATTACAGAATCTATGAATGATTTTTATGGAGTTTCAAAAAGAAGTGGAGATGCAAGAAACGCAGGCGGTGTTGCAATTGATGCAGTTAGGCCTGATGGTTCAAAAGTAACGAGTATGCCTGCTGAGCAGTATTACACTACAGTTGCCGGGGTTAATGGTGCTACAGCTGAATATGTATATTCTGCTACAAATGTAAGTTTAAGAGAGGTTTCACTTGGTTATACTTTCAACAAAAAAGTACTTCCGTTTGTTAATACGGCAACTTTATCATTAATCGCAAGAAACTTATTCTTTATTTATAAAGATGCACCTTTTGATCCAAACATTGCTTTAAGTACAGGTCAAGGTTTACAGGGAGTTGATATTTATGGTATGCCATCAACAAGAAGTATTGGTCTTAATTTAAATGTAACTTTCTAATTTAAAATATCATGAAAACAAATAATATAAAAAAATCATTAATCTGTTTCGGTCTTTTAGCCTTAGTTGGTTGTACAGATAATTTCGAAAAGATTAACAGTAATCCTGATGCTTTTACACAAGATGAACTAAAACAGGACTTTAATTATATAAAAGGTCCTTTTACAACCATGTTTGATAATGTAATGGTGAATGTTCCGGGTTGGAAATACCAGGTAGCCATCGACTTATCGGGTAATAATTGGGGAGGTTACACGACCCCACCAGGTTTTGATGGAGCTAATAATCTTTCCTATGCACTTTCTGATAACTGGAACCTTTGGGGCTGGGAAGCTATTTACACACAGGTTATGGCAAATTATTTAAAAGTTGAAGCTGCATCCAAAGGTAAATATGATGAGTTTTACGCTCTTGCTACAATTATTAAAGTACAAACTTTACATAAAGCAGCAGATTCATGGGGGCCAATTGTATACTCAAAATTAGGTACTACTGATGCAGCAATTGGATACGATTCTCAGGAAGAAGCTTATGGGTTAATGTTTAAAGACTTAGATTTTGCTGTTGCAGAATTAACAAAAAGAGTGGATGCCGGCGAGAAAAGTTCTTTTACGAATATAGATCGTTCAACATATGAAGGTGATTATAAAAAATGGGTTATATATGCGAATTCATTACGTTTAAGATTAGCAATGCGTATTGTAAAAGTTAATCCAGCATTAGCTAAAGAAGAAGCTGAAAAAGCCGTTAGCCAAAAATTTGGTGTGATGAAAGTTGTAAGCGATAGTTTTATAGTAACTAAAAATGTATCACAGCATCCTCTTAAGGTATCTGCTTATGAATATAATGACAGCCGTATGTCTGCAGACATGGAGTCTATTATGGGAGGTTACAATGATCCTAGAATGCAGGTTTATTTTACAACATCTGATCAAGTTCCTGGAGAATATAAAGGAGTTCGTACCGGAGGAAATCAGGGAGATAAAACGATACATATGCCATTCTCAAATTTTGGTAAAATAATAAGAGACGATAAAAGAGTAGTTTGGCTGAACACTTCTGAAATTTACTTTTTAAGAGCAGAAGGAGCGCTAAGAGGATGGAATATGGGTGGTGACGCCGAAACATTGTATAAAGCAGGTATTAATGCATCATTTGATTTGCTTGCTACTGGAGGCGCTGCTGATTATATCGCTGATAATGTAAAAATGGCTAAAGATTATGTAGATCCGGTTGCCCCATCTAATAATGGCTTAGCAGTAAATAAAGTTACCGTTGCCTGGGATAATGCAGCAAGTAATGAAGTAAAATTGCAAAAAATCATCACTCAAAAATGGATTGCTAATTTTCCTGATGGGATGGAAGCTTGGGCAGATCATCGTAGAACGGGTTATCCTAAATTATTACCAATTCTTAACAATCAAAGTGGTGGTGCAGTTACTACTGAATTTGGGGTAAGAAGAATACCTTTTGTTTCTAGTGAAAAAGACGGAAACCCTGAAGGACTTAAAACAGGAATTGCAAAGCTTAATGGTCCTGATACTGGAGGAACAAGAAATTGGTGGGATGTGAATGCTCCGAATTTCTAGAATAAAATATCAAAGAACTATAAGAATTTAAGTTTGGTTAGTAAATGGTATAAGCAATGTGAGTTGCTTATACCATTTCAAAAACCAAAGTTGTAAATACAAAAAAAAAGAAAAAAGACATGAAAAGTGCTTTAGAAATAAAACCTGATATCAGCTATAAAAGCGCGGGAAAATTTGAAGAGACGAGATTTGAGAAAATCCACAACGAAATCTTCAGAAATTCTACAGAAGCTTCGATAATTGTAGCGCAGGAAATCGCGCAATTAATTAGATCTAAACAAGAAAAAGGAAAATCTTGCGTATTAGGTTTAGCAACAGGTTCTTCTCCTATCAAAGTTTATGAAGAATTAGTGAGAATGCACAAAGAAGAAGGATTAAGTTTTAGCAATGTAATCACTTTTAATCTGGATGAATATTATCCAATGACCAAAGAGAACAATCAGAGCTATCATTATTTCATGCACCAGCATCTTTTTAACCATATTGATATCAAACCGGAGAACGTTAATATTCCTGATGGAACTGTAAATATTGAGGAATTAAATCAATATTGCATCGACTACGAAATGAATATTAAAAATGCGGGAGGTCTTGATTTTCAATTATTAGGAATTGGTCGTACAGGTCACGTAGGTTTCAACGAACCGGGATCACACGTCAATTCAGGAACCAGGATTATTACACTGGATCATATTACAAGAGTAGACGCTTCATCAGATTTTAATGGTATCGACAACGTTCCTAAAAGA
>NZ_JAMZNK010000160.1 GCF_027980145.1 Flavobacterium azizsancarii
TGCTTCCTTCAGATTCCACCTCGCGATGGACACCCTTGCATTCAGCTAACACTTCCCACTGTAAAGGCGTGTTCGGGACTTACACCCTAGAGTTATCGCCCATGCTGGGCAATCGGATAGGAGCCTAGGGATTAATTCCCTAGGCGACCTTCCACACCACCCGGCATACGGATCCGTACCAAGGCGGTTCTTAATTTACGATACATTTTAAGATAGATA
>NZ_JAMZNK010000161.1 GCF_027980145.1 Flavobacterium azizsancarii
GGAAAAAGATAAAACCTGAGGTTTTTAATTATTTATCCTCAGTAATTATAGATAATTATTATGTCCAAAGTAATGAAAATATTAAACGATTTAAGGATTTTAGAGTTTTAGCTGTTGATGGTTCAAAGATAACCCTGCCGTTTACTGAGGAATTAAAAATATGTTTTGGCGAATCTAAAAATCAGACCAATACATCAATAGTTCAGGCAAGATCAT
>NZ_JAMZNK010000162.1 GCF_027980145.1 Flavobacterium azizsancarii
CTTTATCGAGATCCAATCCATTTTCAGCAATTGATGTATTGAGAGAGCGATCTAAACTGCTACGAAAAACGGTCTATTTATTTGATGACCAATTCAAAGAGCAGATGCCCAAGAAAAATGACACCAATGTATTAGAAAAAGAATTAGCCTATTGCAAAGAACTGGAACAGCGCATAGAAAAAGAAGAATCTTTGAGTTCTATACCAGCTGTGAAA
>NZ_JAMZNK010000163.1 GCF_027980145.1 Flavobacterium azizsancarii
TGAAGTCCAAAACTGTACGGAAACATCATGGTAAATATAGCAGGTATATGAGAGGAAAGTTGTCGTTCTTACCTGGGGAGGTCTTATAGACATAGGAGGAGTTTTTTTTTTTTTAAGAAAAGCACTTATGGATAACAATTGCTATAAGAAGTCAGCAGAGGTCATAGTAGGTACTGTAAATGAGTACCGAAGGACTGAACTTAATTAAGTGAGT
>NZ_JAMZNK010000164.1 GCF_027980145.1 Flavobacterium azizsancarii
CTGAAGTCCAAAACTGTACGGAAACATCATGGTAAATATAGCAGGTATATGAGAGGAAAGTTGTCGTTCTTACCTGGGGAGGTCTTATAGACATAGGGGGAGTTTTTTTTTAAGAAAAGCACTTATGGATAACAATTGCTATAAGAAGTCAGCAGAGGTCATAGTAGGTACTGTAAATGAGTACCGAAGGACTGAACTTAATTAAGTGAGTAG
>NZ_JAMZNK010000165.1 GCF_027980145.1 Flavobacterium azizsancarii
AGTGACCTTACTGCCTTTCTCTACTTCATATTTAGATGATTTATAAATTCGGGTTACAAAATATTTATCATCAGTAGAGAGATCAACCATTGTTTTTCTATTCTTCATTCCTCGATCAAAAACCGCAATATCTTTTTTATTACTTATGTGTTCTTGAAGAATATTACCCAAAGCCAAATCTTCACTAATCATTTTTTGATCTTTGTGAAAATT
>NZ_JAMZNK010000166.1 GCF_027980145.1 Flavobacterium azizsancarii
TGAAGTCCAAAACTGTACGGAAACATCATGGTAAATATAGCAGGTATATGAGAGGAAAGTTGTCGTTCTTACCTGGGGAGGTCTTATAGACATAGGGGGAGTTTTTTTTTTTAAGAAAAGCACTTATGGATAACAATTGCTATAAGAAGTCAGCAGAGGTCATAGTAGGTACTGTAAATGAGTACCGAAGGACTGAACTTAATTAAGTGAGT
>NZ_JAMZNK010000167.1 GCF_027980145.1 Flavobacterium azizsancarii
CACTTAATTAAGTTCAGTCCTTCGGTACTCATTTACAGTACCTACTATGACCTCTGCTGACTTCTTATAGCAATTGTTATCCATAAGTGCTTTTCTTAAAAAAAAAACTCCCCCTATGTCTATAAGACCTCCCCAGGTAAGAACGACAACTTTCCTCTCATATACCTGCTATATTTACCATGATGTTTCCGTACAGTTTTGGACTTCA
>NZ_JAMZNK010000016.1 GCF_027980145.1 Flavobacterium azizsancarii
AAACCTGAAACCTGAAACCTGAAACCTGAAACCTGAAACCTGAAACCTGAAACCTGAAACCTGAAACCTGAAACCTGAAACCTGAAACCTGAAACCTGAAACCTGAAACCTCAATGTCTTTCTTACCAAAAAAATCCTTTAAGTAATACAATTCTTAATCACTTGTTTTAGTGTTATTTCGACATTTATTTTAATGAAATTTTCTAGAAAAAATTGCCTAGTTGCAGTTGATAGATAAGAAAAAATATTGTTCATTTGCGCCATAATTTAGAATTGGTTTAAATAACAATAACATGGCTACAAAAACAGCATCAACTTCCTGTGTAATAATAATTTCAGGTAAAAAGATACAAAATTTTATTTTCGTCTTAATGATGTTTTTACTGGAGGGCGGAGGGTTTCTTCAGGCTCAAACGGAATCAAACGGGCAAATAAGGGGTACAATTATAACTAATGACGGAAATGCAAGTCAGGGTGTTATCGTAAAATTAATTGAAATTAATAAGAGTGCTGTAACTAATGCATCGGGTAATTTTGAGTTTAAAAAAGTGCCTTTTGGAACCTATACTTTAGAAGTTACAATGTCAGGTTATGCTTCTTCTACAGAAACGGCTCAGATTACAGAACAAGCGCCATCTGCGACCGTAGATATCAGGGTAAATTCGTCTGTACAGAATCTTGAAGATGTTGTAATTCGTACAGGAGGAAATCGTTTTGCGAAAAAAGAGAGTATGGATGTGGCGAAAATGCCTTTAAAAAACATCGAAAATTCACAGGTTTACATTATCGTAAGCAAGGAATTAATGAAGGAACAAGTAATAACGGATTATAATAGTGCGTTTAAAAATGTTCCCGGAGCAGGTATTGCCGAGGTAAGAAATCAAGGTCGTACAACTTCTATCTCAAGAGGTTTTGCTACGCCGCAATTGGTTAGAAATGGTGTTGGTAGTTTTACTTATACAACAGTTGACCCTTCAAATTTAGAACGTATCGAGGTTATTAAAGGGCCATCGGCTACACTTTTTGGAAGTACATTATCATCTTTTGGCGGATTGTTTAATCGTGTTACCAAAAAACCTTTTGACAGTTTTAAAGGCGAAATATCCTATTCAGCAGCAAGTTGGGACCTTAATCGATTAACAGCTGATATCAATACACCAATAAATGAAGATAAAACGGCTTTGTTGAGAATTAATACGGCTTTTCATAGCGAAAGAAGTTTTCAGGATGCGGGATTTAATAGAAATTTTTCTTTTGCTCCAAGTTTTTCTTATGAAATAAATGATCGTTTAACGCTTTTGATCGATGCCGAATTTAGTATGTATAAGGCAACTTCTCCAACAAGACTTTTGCCATTTGCTGTAAAAAATACAGTAAGCAGTATCGAAGCACTTGATATTCCGTACAAATTATCTTTTGCGAATAATACTATCAATTATACAAGCCAACAGTATAATGTTTTTGTACAGTTAAAGTATAAAATGTCTGACGAATGGACGTCTCAAACTATCTTGTCCAGAACAAGATCATCATCTGATGGTTATGTGGTGTTATTACAAATGATGTCTCCAACTACATTGAGACAACAAGTTACGTATCAGGAATCTCCTTTTTACGGAACTGATATTCAGCAGAATTTTATTGGTGTTTTTAAAATAGGACAATTGAAAAATAGAGTTGTAGCCGGCTTAGATTTTTATAGTCTGCGTGCCACACGTAACGATGCTATTGTAAATATGCCCGCAATGGATTATAAAAAACCAGGTGACGCTTATAACAACTTTAACCTGGATAAAGTGGCTCCGCTGTTTCTTGATCCTAAGATAAAATTCAACAATTTTGTATCTAATAATGAAAACACCTATAGCGCATATGTTTCTGATGTTTTGAATGTTACGGACCAATTGTTGGTTATGGGAGGTATTCGTATGGATCGTTACGAAAATAAAGGAACGTATTATCCTAGTAAAGATTCTATTGCCGGAAACTACAATCAAACAGCATTTTCGCCAAAAGTAGGATTGGTATATCAAATTGTAAAGGATAAAGTTTCTGTTTTTGGTAATTATATGAATGGTTTCAGCAATGTTTCAGGTTCTGATTTTAACGGAAATACGTTCAAACCAAACCAGGCAAATCAATATGAAGGAGGTTTTAAATTTGATTTGAATAAAATATCAGCAACACTTAGTTATTATGATATTCAGGTTACAAATATCACGCGTGATGATCCTGATCATGCTAATTTTTCTATTCAGGACGGAACTCAGGTAAGTAAAGGTTTTGAAGCTGAGTTGATTGCGAATCCTATTTCAGGATTAAATATTGTGGCGGGTTATACTTATAATGACAGTAAATATGAAAAAAGTAATGCCAGTGTTCAGGGTTTGCGGCCAACAACGGCAGGATCACCAAGAACGGCAAATTTATGGGCTAGTTATAGGATCGTAAATGGTCCTGCGCAAGGTCTGGGATTTGGTTTTGGAGGTATTTATGGCAGCGAATATTACCAGACGAATACGACAAGTTTCAAATTTTCTATTCCGTCCTATACGGTTTTAGATGCTTCACTTTTTTATGATCAGCCCAAATACAGATTGGGTCTTAAAGTAGATAATTTGACAAATGAAAAATACTGGTCGTACAGGCTTGCGGCTCAAAACCCAACTCGTGTTACGGCAAATGTTACTTTTAAATTTTAAATTTTTAAGAGTTTTAAAATAATAAAAAGGGGAATATTTCATTTTTGAAATATTCTCCTTTTCTATTTTGAATTTAATATTTTACAGAGATGCGATTTTTTTTATATAGTTTAATTACTTAGTAAAGAATTACTTAAATGTAATATTGCATTTCGACGCAGGAGAAATCTCCGCGAGAAGCTCGACAATAATTTTGGTTATTATTGCGAAGAATGTATTAAAATCCACCCCTGTAATATGTTTTGTTTCTCCGGAACTCTTTCTAAAATTCCGGAGGAATGGGTTATTTTGCAGCAACCGATTTATTCGCCATAACATTATGGATTTTTCTTTTTTTCAATTAATCCAAAAAATCTTATTGAAGTTTTGTAATCTCCGCCCATAATCGTGTAAGATTTCTGATTCGTTCTTGAATTAATTTTAATCCTCTGTAAGAGAATTTATTAGAACAACAATTCAAACTATAATCATTATGATACATAAAATAGAAACTGCGAATAATTTAATTGCTTTTAGAGCACTTGGTCAGGTTACAACAGCTGATTTTAAACGTGTTGTACTATCTGAAATTGAGGGATTATCGAAACAATCCAATGAAATTAATTTTTTGTTTGCGTTGGATACAGATAATCAGAATTTTACTGAAAGTTCGTGGTTGAATGATGCTGTGCTTGGATTAAAACAATTTCAAAACTGGAATAGGGTGGCGATTGTTTCTGATTCTGAAGAAATGAATTTTAGCGACGGATTTACTTTTAATACTACCGGAGAATTTCGTGGTTTTAAAAAGCTAGCGTTTAATAAAGCCCTGAAATGGGTTGGGGGAAGTTCAAATTTATAAATTATTGAGTTATGAGAGCAATATGGACAGGATCAATTAGTTTTGGGTTAATTAATATTCCCATCAGAATATTTTCTGCCGTGCAGGAAAGCAGTATCGATATGGATATGCTGGATGAAAAGGATCATGCAAACATCAAGTTTAAAAGGGTAAACGAAAATACGGGAAAAGAGGTTGCGTATGCCAATATCGTGAAGGGATATAAAATTGATGATCAATATGTAATTCTGGAAGATGCTGATTTTGAAGCCGCAGATGCGGAGAAAACCAAAACGATTGACATTCAGAGTTTTGCTTTCGAGAAAGAAATAAACAGCATTTATTATGAGCAGCCTTATTATCTGGAACCTGATAAAGGGGCGATGAATGCTTATGCTTTGCTTCGTGATGCACTTGAAGCATCTGGAAAAGTAGGAGTAACGAGTTTTGTTTTGCGAAATAAAGAAAGTCTGGCGATTTTAAAACCGTATAAAAATGTTATTCTTTTAAACCGAATACGTTTTGAGCAGGAAATCAGGGATACTTCAGAATTGAAACTTCCGCCGGCTTCTAAAAAAGCGACAAAAGAAATGGATATGGCTGAAAAATTAATCGATCAGCTGACTGAAAAATTCGATATCAGCGCTTATAAAGATGAATATACGGCTAAGCTTTTGGAGATTATTAAAAATAAAGCCAAAGGCAAAAAACAAGCGGCGCCAAAATTAAAAGTCGTTCACAAACAAAGCGACGATTTAATGGCAATGTTAAAAGCAAGTCTGGATAAGAAGAAATCTTCTTAATCCGGACTTTTGTTTTCCAGTTTATGCAATATCTTTTTGATATTTGCGCCTTTTCCTAATACAGGCTTCCACAAATCTCCTTTTTTCTCGAAACGGTTCAGAACATTTTTAATGGTAAATTGTGATGGACTTAGTTTCGAATTTACTTCGCTCCATTCTAATGGGGTCGAAACTGTTGCGCCCGGTTTAGGTCTTACGGAATATGGCGCTGCCAATGTTTGCCCGCGTCGGTTTTGCAAGTAATCGACATAAATTTTATGGTTTCTTTTCTTGATACTTCTTTCCAGCGAGGTTGTTTCAGGCGAACGTGAATGTATTTCCCTGGCCAGTAATTCGCTCAGGATTTTGATTGAATCATAATCGTATTGTGCTCCAAGCGGAATGTAAACATGTAATCCCGTAGCTCCTGATGTTTTGCAATAACAATCGGTTTCAAGTTCATCAAGAACCTCTTTTACTATTAAAGCTGTTTTTACAACTTCTTCAAAATTGTCTTTTTCAGGATCAATATCAATTACGAGCCAATCCGGATTTTCGATATGTTTTATGGTAGAATTCCACGGATTCATGTCAATGCAGCCTAAGTTTGCCATATATAGCAAAGTTGCCTTGTCGTTGCAAATCAGATAATTTAAATATTCCTCATTCGATTCTGAGAATACTTTTTTTGTTTTAAGCCAAGATGGAATTTTGTCCACATCGACATCTTTTTGATAAAATCCCGGCGCGTTAATTCCGTTAGGAAAACGATTCATAGATTGCGGACGATCTTTAAGATAAGGTAATATTAAGTCGGCAACTTCATTATAATACTGTACAATTTCGCCTTTTGTTATGCCATCATCAGGAAAATATATTTTGTTTTGGTTGGTAAGGTGCAAAGTCGTTTTGCCAATTTTTAAGTCATAATCATTTTCTGTGGTGTGAGTTGGTTTTTCTTTCATTGTATCTTCTTTTACTTTCGTTTTGGTTGTAGCATTTGATTTAATATTAGAGGGTACAAAAACTTCTGCTGGTTTCTTGTCAATTCTTAAACCCAGATAAACAGGATGTCTTAAGTGTTTGTCATTTGTCCATTCTGAGAATTTTACCTGGCAGACCAATTTTGGTTTTACCCATTGAATTTCATCTCTAATTCCAATTTTTTCGCTCAGCGGAGATTCATCAACAAAATAGGGTTCTAGCTTTGCATACAATTCCTTTAGCGAAGAGTCTGTAAAACCCGTTCCGCATTTGCCTATGAACTCCAGTCTTTTTCCATAATATTGACCAAGTAAAATGGCTCCAAAATATTTTCTCGATTTCTTTGGTTGCGTGATTCCAATAATAATTGCTTCTTCTTCATTTGAGATTTTAATTTTGAGCCAGTAATTGCTTCGTTTATCGGGAGTATAGGTACTATCGGCTTTTTTTGCAATAATACCTTCTCCTTTATTTTTTATCGAAAGGTTAAACTGGTCAAGACCTTTTTCTATGGTATGTTCTGAATAAAAAACATTGGTAAAATCGTACTTATTAAATAAAATCTTCAGCAGTTCTTTTCTTTCGAGCAAAGACAGTTCTGTGATGCTGTTTCCATCCAGATTAAGAAGATCAAAAACGTAATATTTTAAAGTGCCTAAACCGGTTTTAAGGTAGTTTTGTAGGAGTTGAAAATTTGCCTTTCCATTTTCGTCCTCAACAACAATTTCACCATCTAAAACTGCAATATGATCTATTTTTTGTAATTCATTTGCGATGGGTTTAAAACTGGAATTAAAAGATAGTCTATTTCTGCTAAATAATTGTACATCAGAAGGATTAATTACAGAAATAGCTCTGTAACCGTCATATTTATTTTCAAAAACCCAGTCAGCATCATCAAAAGCTTTTTCTTTTGTATTGGCAAGCATTGGTTTGATAAAAACGGCGGGTGTTTGGGCTGAATGATTACTTTTTTTTGAACTTTTCTTTTGATTATTGGCTTCAGCTGTTTTTTTTGAATTTTTTTCCAGTTCTTCGAGGGCTCTCTGAGAAATCACTGATTTATTTTTATTCAGAATATCGCTTTCCGTTGCATGCGGATCTTGTTTTTTTATCAGTAACCAGGCATTTTCCTGTTTCCCTTTTAGTTTTATCAAGGAGAATTCCCCTTTTAGTTTTTTTCCTTTTAGAATAAAACTTAAATGCCCTTTATGAAGATTTGCCAATAATGTCTTTTCTGGATTTGATGAAGGTTCACCAGGGGTGTACGTGCCATTATCCCAAACAATAACATTTCCTGCACCATAATTTCCTTCAGGAATTGTTCCTTCAAAATCTTTATAGCTGTACGGATGATCTTCGACCATCATTGCCAGGCGTTTATCGTCAGGATTCATAGAGGGACCTTTAGGAACCGCCCAACTTTTTAGCACGCCATCCATTTCTAATCTAAAATCATAATGCAAGTGCGATGCAGCGTGTTTTTGCACAACAAAAACCAATTCCTTAGCTGATTTTTCTCTTTTGCCTTTTGGTTCCTGAGTTTGTTTAAAATCTCTTTTTTGATTGTATTTAGACAGTGACATAAGCTTTTGTTAGGATTAAAAAAGTGGAGGAAAGGGAGTATGTAGCGGTTGCAACTAATCCGAAAATAATATGGGCAAGAAGGAGCTGAAAATAATATCCTTTAAAATCGATAGGAGGTTGATGATTGCTCATTTTAAACATAATCATCCAGCCCAGAATACCAATAATACCGCTAATAAAACCGAGTAGGAAGGCACTCAAAAACGAAACAGGCAAAATATTTTTTATCCATAATAAATGATACGCCAGTACAAACAGAAAACCAATAAAATAGTGCAGCAACCAGGCTAGTGTAGCTTTTGATTTCGCTGGTAATTCGATATTTAACCTGGTTAACATAAATGTGAGTAAAACAGGTTCTTTGTACAGTTCGCGAAAGCTTGCAGATGCTGCATAACTAAATAATGTCATGGCTGATGTTGCCGCGATTGAAACTATTATTAATTGAAAAAAAATATAGATATCCATAATGCGTTTTTTAGTTGTTCGTCAGGAGTTCAAATAAAAAAATCATGTACTTCAAATTGGTTTCTTTTTAAATCAGCAATTTGAAGTACATGACTTGTTAGCTATTTCCTTTAAGATCATTTTCAGCATTCTCTTCTGTTTTTGAAGCATTAGAACCTGAGAATTTTTTATAACCTCCCAAGGCCAAAAGCGGTAATGCCCATTTTCCTATTGAAGAAGCTGTTTTTCGTTTCCCCGCTATTTTTAGCGTTAAGCCCAGAAGTAAAGAACCTGCGGTTGCGTATAATATTTTATTGGCTGATATTCCATCAGGTTTTTCTTTTATGCCATAACCAATATTTTCACGGGTTTTTGGATTAAAAATATTTTCCATGATTTCGATTTTATAATTAAACATTTTTATACGGATCACTTTTAGGATCAGGATATTTGTTTCTAAATAATGTATGAAACTAAAATTCTCGTGGACTATTTACAGGATCTTTTTCTTCAAGATCCTGATCAATGTCGTATTCCTGATCGAGTTCATCTTGTTTTAAATTATTTGTGGAAAAATTGTCTATTTCACGATCATTTTCGTCATAATCTTCTGTTAGATCATCGTCTAAATCGCTTTCGTCAAGATCTTCTTCTTCTTCAAAATAATCTTCGTCGTCATCGTCTCTGTCAAGTGCGTTGGAGAAATCGTCATCTAAATCTTCCTGATCTTCTTCCTGATTTAGCATTTGGTCCTGATCTGAAAATTCTTCGTCGTTGTTTTTTTGATATTCATCGACATAGCTTTCATCATTGTTATGGCTAATAGCATAGAGATTATTTTCTATTTTTTCAGATTCGATACGCATATCGTCTTCCGGATGATAAAAATTACGGTCATCCCGACCGTAATTCTCGTTGTTTCCTGTTATCATATTGTCAGTGATTTTAAAGAGTTATTTTTTTGTCGTTGGAGACTTTTTTGAATCGGCAGATTTTGTTGTACTTTTTGAAGTGCCCATTTTTTTATCTGTTGATTTTGCACTCGTAGTGCTGCTGTTTTTGTGATTTGAAGTGTTCATGATATTTAATATTAAATTAATAGATAAATAAAAAACCTTTATTCATTTGATTGAATTCTAAAAGGTTAAGTCAAAATTAGGCGGTAGTGATTTTATATACTTATAAAATTTAAACTAGTAATTATATAATTTTCAGCACTTTATGTTTCATGAAAAATGTTCTTCGTTAAAAGTGCTCTAAATGAAAATTATATAAGGAGAAATGAATATTTTGTAAGTTATTTATTCTTATTTTTAAAATATTTACATAGAATTTTGTGCATAAACAGGAGCACATTACTAAATAAGAATCTAAAGGTTTTGATTATGAATAAAAAAGGACCCATTGTAGTAATAGAGAATAAACAGGAAGACCGTAAATTATTTATAGAGGTTTTTAGCGAACTTAACTACTCCAACCAAATTATATATTTTAATACTGCCGAAACGGCTTGCAATTATATGCTTCGTCATCAAATTAAACCTTTTATGGTTTTCTCTGATATTGTGTTATTGAATGTCATGAATTATAAGGTGATGGAAACAAATCCTGATAATAATGGGGTAGGGACTATATTTAATTGTCCGTATTTATTTTTTACGACTTTGTTTGAGCAGAGTTTCATCATTGATCCGTATTCTTTGCCTACTCACAGTTATTTTGTTAAGCCTTATAATTACGAAAAATTTAAACAGGTTATAAAGACGATAATCGAATATTGGCGTAAATCAAAATCGATTGCCCAATACAATAAGAAGGAGACTAAAACAACGAGTCAGATTAAATAGTTATAAAAAAAAGATCCATTCGCCGCAGCAAATGGATCTTTTTATATATTCAAGAATGTTTTTTAAGTTCCAGGATTAATGATGTTTACCGAATCGCATATCTTAGTTTTAATCCATAAGAAACCAATCTTATATTTGAATCTGAAGAATCAAGTATGCTGTTGTATTGCAGTTGCACAGGTAATTCAGGCGCATATTGTACCAGATTTTTGTTTTCTTTGTCTTTATAGATATTATTTAATCCGTAATCTAAATAAATGCCTATATAAATTGCGCTTCTGTCACCAAGATTTTGTTTTAATCCGGTTTCGAAAGTAGCAGAATAAGAAACGTCTGTGTTCAAATCCTGTTTACTTGTTTTTAGATTGTTTACATTTTCGAAACCTGCAAATGCCGGATTAAATAACTCAACATTATATTGCGGATAATAACCACTTGTTGTAAGGTTTTGCATGGTGGTTTCGTACGTTCCACTGGTTGCAAACCCGATTTTGGCTCCTGCTGCAAGATATAATTTTGTTGTTCCGGGCGTTTCAAATTGAATTCCAATTGGAATATTAACGTATCCTAATTTTTGTGTTTCTCTTAGACCAGTTGCTTTATATCTAAACTGGAAAGCTTCATTTTCAGCATCAACAGCATTATATTGTCCGCCAATAAACTGATATTTTGCATCAGATTTATAGGTTTGATATTCCGCACCAATGCCAATACTAAGACCTTCACTTAGATAATAGGAATATCGTATTCCTGCATTTATACCATTTCCAGGCACTACATCTCCAGTATTGCTTTTGAGAAATGAAAATGGTCCTCCAACGGCAATTGATAATTCCTGTTTTTTATCCTGTCCATAACTATTTAGACCGCAACCTAAAAGTAGAGTAACAATTGATATGGATGTTATATAGTTTCGTATATATTTTTTCATCTTATTTTTTTTTATGCCAGTGCTGTTTTTAAATAGCACTGGTAGATTTTATTTATTTACAATTACTTTTAGTGTTTTCTTGATATTGGCAGTTTCAATAACAACTACGTACATATTACTTTCTGCATCTGGCAGCTGAACTTCAGTTAATACTGATGAAGATTTCAGCGTTTTTATCAATTGTCCGGAAACAGAATACAGGCTTATTTGCATGTTTGCCAGTTCCTCTTTAGGAAAATCAGCCTCAACAGTAATCACTTTTCCTGCCTGAATTGGGTTAGGATAAAGCTTAGCTGCTACTGATTTTTGTGTAGTGATTTTAGCGCTGCATGTAGCAAGGACTTTTCCGTCTTTAGTCGTCATTTTCGCGCTATAATCAGCTGATGGATCTAATGTATTTCCCTCAGAATCTCCTGCTGTATAATATTGACCGGTTCCTATTTGTTGTCCATTTTTAAACCATTGGTAAGAAACAAATTCGTACCCACCGTTGGTTTGCGGATTGTTGTTGACAATAAGAACGTTATTGAATTTTTGACGAACGATGTCATAAAAACCAAATGGCTTTTCTACAGTTAAAGTATAATTGGCCGTTGCAGTACCATCCTGAGAAGTAACTACTACATTTTGAGTGTATATTCCCGGTTTTGGTGTAGTAATGGTGAAATTGGCAGAAGGCGTGATAATTGCACTTGTTTCGTTTAGAATGGCAACATTTACGTTGTTTTCATCACAACTCATAACATACGTGATTTCCTTGGCAGGATTTTGGTAATCCTTGTTTCCAATAATAATTTTCGCAATAGTTATGTCATTATTCTTGATAACAAGAAGCTGATCGACAGCCTGAGCAGCTAAAAAATTGTCATTACCATCCTGATGTGCTGTAATTAATAAGTCACCAGATCTTAACATATTAACTAACCCAATTGCTGAAACATTAGCAGGCGGCAGGGCAGAAGTGTATGTAAAAGAGTAACGAACTGGCAAGCCTGAATTGGCCGTAGCTTCTAAATTGAAGTCTTTGATCGCTCCAAGAATTTTTGCAGGTATTGCGTCAAAAGTAATTTGTTGTGCAGCCTTATTGATCGTAAGTTGAGCAGTAAGTGTAACCGCAGAACAATTAGGCGTACTTGCTAGGGGAGATACGATTGCAGTAACAGTATAAACACCAGCATTAGTTGCTCCGTTTTGACTACTTGCAGTTGGTGTAACAGAATATGTTACGTTAGCTCCAACAGGAAGATTTGCGACTTTTAATTCATGAATATTTCCATCATAAGTAAAGGCTGAATCACTAAAAGTTACCTGGCTTAATGGAGATGCTATTACATTAATTGTTTGATTCTGAGTCGAAATGTTTCCCTGACCGTCATCATAACTCCATTTAATGATGTAGCTTCCTACAGCATTGTAGTTTAAAGGGGCAGTGGTTGTACCATTTATAATTCCTGCACAGTTATCAGTAGCTGTTGGCACTGGAATCTGAGAAGATAAAATCGAACAAGTACTCGTAATGTCTGGTAGATTTGTTACATCAGAAACGGGTGCCGTAACATCCGGGGTTGTTATTATAGTAACAGAATTTGTTATTTGACATCCGTTAGCGTCAGTAATTGTTGCCGTATAATTCCCTGCAGCAAGTCCTGTTGCTGTAGCTGCAGTTCCTCCGGATGGTGACCATGCGTAAGAATAAGTACCAGTTCCGCCTGTTGCAGTAACAGTTGCAGATCCGTCAGCTGAGCCAATACAAGTTACATTCGTTTGCGTAACCGCAGCAGTTAATTGAGCTGGTTCAGTTATAGAAACGTTTTCAGTTGTACTACAGTTATTTGCATCTGTAATTGTTACGGTATAATTACCGGGAGACAATCCTGTTGCTGTATCTGCAGATCCTCCTGTAGGCGACCATAAATAAGTATAAGCTCCGGTTCCTCCGGTTGCAGTTACGGTTGCAGCACCATTATTTGCTCCGTTACAATTTACGTTTGTTGTTGTAGTAGTAGCAGTAAATGCAGCAGGTTCTGTTATGGTAAAAGTTTGTGTCGTTTGACATAAGTTGGCATCTTTTACAGTTACGGTGTAAGTTCCTGCGGTAAGTCCCGTTGCTGTTGCAGCAGTTCCGCCTGTTGGGAACCAAGAGTAAGTATAAGCTCCGGTTCCGCCAGTTACAATTACAGAAGCTGATCCGTTTGTTCCGCCATTGCAAGTTAGATTAATTTGAGATGGAGTAACTACAATAACAGTTGGTTCAGTAATAGTAAAGTTTTTTACAGTTGAACAACCATTAGAAGATGTTATTGTTACACTATAATTACCAGCTGTAAGATTGCTTGCAGTATCTGCAGAACCTCCTGAAGGCGACCACACATAAGTAAAAGGACCTGGAGCACCTGATGGCACTACCGTAGCTGAACCGGTATCTGAACCGTTACAAAAAACATCTGTTTGTGATGTGGTAGCAACGAGTGTATTGGTTGTATTAATAGTAAAGTTTTTAGTGATTGTACAACCATTAGCATCCGTAATTATAACACTATAGTTTCCTGCTGCTATTCCTGTTATTATTGCAGTTGTTTGACCCGAAGACCATGAATAAAAATAAGGGCTTACACCGCCACTAACAGTTACACTTGCCTGTCCAGGTAATAAACAGGTTGCATCTATTTGGCTTGTTGTAGCACTTAAGGTTGCAGGTTGACCAATAGTAATTGAATTCGATACAAAACAACCTTTAGCATCAGTAATTTTACAGGTGTAAGTTCCAATTGTAAGACCGGTTGCTGTTGGTGCAGTACCTCCCGAAGGTGACCATTCATAAGTATAGTTACCATTTCCGCCCAAAGGAGCTACAGTTGCTGTTCCGGTTGCTCCACCATTACATAATACATCTGTTTTAGTAATTGACGACATTAAAGGTGTAGGTTCATATATTGTAATACTTGCCGTAGTAGTACATGTATTTCCATCTTGAATAGTTACAGTATACGTTCCCTGGGAAAGTCCTGATGCAGTTGCAGCGTTACCTCCGGTAGGTAACCATAAATAGGTATATGAACCAACTCCTCCGCTTACAGTAACAGTTGCAGTTCCGTTTGTTCCTCCATTACAAGAAACATCGGTTTTTGCTATTGTAGGAGATAATGCAGAAGGACTACCAACAGTGACAGGTTGAATCAATATACATCCTTTTGAGTCTGTAATTGTACAAGTATAATTTCCGGCAGAAAGTCCTGTAGCAAAAGCTGCAGTTCCTCCAGAAGGTGTCCATGAATAAGAATAATTAGGAGTTCCTCCAGATACCGTTACGCTTGCAGTACCATTTGATCCGCCAAAACAGCTAACTCCTGTTGAAGCTGTAGTTGCAGAAAGTGCTGCTGCAGGCTGACTGATGCTAAAGTTTTGAGATGTCATACATCCATTATCATCGAATATCGTTGCAGTGTAATTTCCAGCGGATAAGCCTGAAGCTGTGGTTCCTGTCCCACCAGAAGGAGCCCAAGAGTACGAGTAAGAACCGGTTCCGCCCGTTACATTTACGGTAGCTGATCCGGTTGTATCTCCATGACAATTTACATTGACAGTTGTTCCTTGAAAAGCAGTTAATGGAGTTAAAGGTTGTGTTATTATAAATATTCTTGTAGTAAAACAATTATTTTTATCTGTAATTGTTACAGTATAAGTTCCTGCTATCAAATTTGAAGCAGTAGCTGCAGTTCCTCCAGATGGTGTCCATGAATAGGTGTAACCAGGCGTTCCGCCCGTTACAATTACACTAGCACTGCCTGTCGCGTCTCCATTACACAATATATCATTTTGAGATGTAGTTACCGCTAATGAAGTCGGTTTTACAAGTGTAAAAGATTGTGTTGCAGTACAGCCTTTTCCGTCTGTAACTGTAACAGTATAGGTACCGTCTGAAAGTCCGGAAGCTGTAATTCCTGTTCCTCCAGATGGTGACCATGAGTAAGTATAAGGTAAAGTTCCTCCTGTAACTGCAACTGTTGCAGATCCGTTACCGCCAATATTACAACTAGGATTAATAACTGCGTCCTGAGAAGCTACTAATGCTGGTGGTTCTGTAATTGTAAAGGCTTGTGTTACTGAACAAGAAAAAGAATCGGTAATAGTTACAGAGTAATTCCCTTGCGTTAAATTCGATATTGTAGGTGTAGTTGCGCCATTCGTCCAAAGATAAGAATAGGTTCCGGATCCTCCTATAGGAGTAACCGTTGCCGAACCATTAGCACCACCGTTACAACTTACATTTACTTGTGTTGGAGTAGGATTTATAGCTGTTACTGATCCTACTGAAATATTATTGAAAGTTCGGCTACATGCATTAGCATCAGTAACTGTAACACTGTAAATTCCTGTGGCAAGCCCTGAGGCTGTTGCGCCAGTAGCTCCATTTGACCATAAATAGGTTTTTGTCCCTGTTCCTCCTGATACAGTAATAGTTGCACTACCATTAGATGCTCCAAAACAACTAACAGCTGTTGTACTTGCGATTCCTGATAGTCCTGCTACTGGTCCGTCTACTGTAATTCCGGTAATAGTAGATGGGCAGCCATTATTATCTGTGATAGTAACGCTGTAAGTTCCTGCTGTAAGTCCGCTTGCAGTTGCACCGGTTCCTCCAGATGGAGACCATGAATAAGTATATCCTCCGACACCTCCTGATGGAGTAACTGTAGCACTACCATTACTTCCTCCAAAACAAGAAACCGGTGTAGTAGCAACAGTTCCGCTAACTGCGGCTGTAGGTCCTTCTACAACTATTCCCGTTACAATTGTACTACATAAATTAGCATCTCTAACCGTAACATTATAAGTTCCAGCCAAAAGTCCTGTAGCTGTGGTACTTGTAGCTCCGTTAGACCATAGATAGGTTTTTGTTCCTGTTCCTCCTACTGCAGTAACAGTTGCAGTACCATTAGAACCATTAAAACAAGAAACCGGAGTTGTAGAAGACGTTGCGGTCAGAGCGGTTGTAGGACCTCCTACATTAATATTTGAAATAGTTTTTGTACATAAATTACCATCTGTAATAGTAACACTGTAAGTTCCGGATGCAAGTCCGCTTATGCCAGATGTTGTTGCTCCGTTAGACCATAGATATGTATATCCGCCAGCACCTCCGTTTGCAGTAATGGAAGCAACACCAGTAGGTAGTCCAAAACAAGCTACTGCAGATGTTGAAGGAGTTCCATCAAGTACTGGTGGCTGAGTTATTAAGAATGGTCTGGTGATTTGTGTTCCTTCACCATCAGTAATTGTAACCGTGTAATTCCCGGCTGTAAGATTAGAGGCTGTTGCTCCTGTACCTCCAGACGGTAACCAGGAATAGCTATAATTTAGCGTACCACCAGTTACAGTTACAGAGGCTGAACCAGTTGGAGCTCCGTTACAAAGGACATTAACTTGTGGGGTTGCTGTTGTACTTAAACCTGCGCCTGTATTAAATGTTAATTCAGCACCATAACTGGTACCTGCACTGTTAGTAGCATAAGCTCTGTAATGAATAGTCGTTCCAGAAGGAAGTCCGGTAATAGTAGCACTAAATGATCCCGTTCCGGTTCCATTTTGAATTTTGTGATCTGCAATGGTTGGAGATGCAGTTGTAGCCCAAACGATTCCTTTTTGTACCATTGCGTCACCACCATTTAGACTTACATTTCCACCCATAAGTGCTGAAACAGCCTTAACACTTGTAGCTGTAGTAGTTGTAACTGTTGCAACAATAACAGTAGATACTGCAGGTACAGGGTAATTTGTAGGAATTATTCCTAAATCAAGAGTTGGAGTAGCAGCTGGATTGTGCAACCAATTCGCTGGATTATTAATGCTAAGTAATAAATTAGCAACAGTACCGGTTAAAGTACCATTGTATTTACTGTTAGCCAATTCAGGACCAGGTGCCGGAAATAAAGAAATACAAGTTTCACCATTAACTAAGCCAGGTGGTAAGGAACTTTCGTTTCCTCCACTTGCTCCAACTGCAGTATTCCATGTGGTTAATGGGTCGTAATCATTAAGATTATAATCTCCATGAATAGCTGCAATAAATGTCGGCGATGCAGGCTCCGGTCCTGTAGCAGACTGATATGCGAGTATTTGGTCACCACCAGATAAATTAAAATTAACGCTTTGTACTATTACGACAGAAGACTGAGCAGTTCCTGTTATCGTGAAAACATCGTCTGTAGCCGTTTCAATAATAGATATTATTGTACCTGCAGGAGTAAAAGCAGGTACTGTCCACCGTAAATGTGGTTCAGTAGTACTGCCAGCCCAAGTTCCGTTACCCCATCCTTTTTCGGTTAAGAATAAGACTGTTCCTAAAGTCATATCTTTGAGGGTAATAAAAGAAAAACCATCATTCGCAGTTCCGGTTTGATAGCCAATAAAGGCTATATCACCTGGAGCCAGAATAGTTTGGGCATTTGCATTTTGTTGTACAAAGAATGTACATAAAATGACGATAAATGTGAGTAATTTTCTTTTCATAACATAAAATTTAGTTTAGTGACATAAATAAGCATTCTGCCAACCACCCACTTGATCAGGTTTTGTAAATGAAGTAATAGCTTTAGTAAAATGCCCATCATTTACAAATGTTTGGATCTTTTTAAAGTTTATATTGCTATTAGCGGAATCAAAATTTAATTGATAGATATGGTGGTTAAATAGTGTTGTGTTTGTATCCTTATCAAATTCAATATTTCCTCTGGGACCTGCAATTTCTAATTTTTTAATTTCTTCAATTAAAGAATTTATCTGAAGGTTGTTGTCGGTATTAAGAAGGATGTTTTTTAATATTAGCCCGTTTTCATAGCCTAAAATCGAAAATAAGGATGGATTCTCGGAGTATTTGTCTTTATACTCATTAGTAAAGTTCGTTGTATCAGTATCATTTTGCATCCAGGAACTTACTACGTAAAGTTCGTACTGGGTATTTTTATATTCTTGTAAAATTGTATCATTAATAAAAAATGGAGTTACATAAAAGGGATACTTTTGAGTAATTTTATTTTGGTTTACAAAATTGGCATTTTCCTCAGAATACAAACCACTATAGAAAGCAAAAACAGCATCCGGTTCATGAGTATTAATAAATTGATCCATATGTGCAGACTCATTTTCTCTGGGTACAAAAGGAGTAATATAATGTCCTGAAAAAAGATTTTTTTCTTTAAAACCATATTCAATTGCAGATAACATACCATAGCCGGAATCATAGAATGAGGTAGAGCTTACAATTTTTTGATAGTTTTTAGTTTTTAGATAATTGCCCAAATGATAGCACGATTCTGCTAAACCAAAAGAATTAATGTAAACTCCTTTATAAGTTTGCGTTTCGTAAGGCATCGTTGCTCCAATTTCTGCGGCAAGCAATAAAATATCATTATTCGAAGCATAATTATAAACTTCGGCTATGTTATGATGGCCAAAAAAGCCAATGATAATAGATACATCTTCCTGAAAATTTAATTTTTGTATTTTCTCAATTATCATTTTCTCATCTGCACCAATTCCAATACTTTCAACAAAAAATTTAACATTGAGATTATTAAGTTTTAAACCTCTCATAAAGTCTCTGTCTAATGTTGGATATTGCCGTGATTTTGGAATTAGAATTCCTATTTTAATAGTGTTGGCCATAAAAGGAGATTAAAAAAACAGAGGCACTATTGCCTCTGTTTCATTTTGAATTTATTAATTTCTAGAAGGAAAAACACCTGATGTAGCTATGGAATAATTTACAACCAGATAAGGATTTAGTATCGGAAATGGTTGATTGCCTCCAGCTATAGCGGTAGTACCGCTAATTGTAGAGGTTAGACCGGCAATTTTATTTGATGTTCCTCCTGGTTCACTATATATGCTAGGAACATCACCAGCTGCAGCAAAAGTATTTTTACCGTTATCAGTTTCATTAGTTATTGTTCCTCCGCTTAATGCATTAGCTCCGGTAGTTATAGTAGCTTGGCCAGCATTTGTTCCTGACACAAGATTGTGTACGTGTCCCGGGACATTATTTATTGTTAATGTAATGTTTTCATTTCCGTTTCTTTCTCCTATAACGTAGTTACTTAAACCGGGTCCTTGTCCCTGACCTATAAGAGTTCTTCCTCTTAAGTCAGGTATAGCAAATGTATTTATTCCATCACCTCCATAGTATGTTCCTATTAAGGCATAAAGAGCACTGTTTTGTGATACGGACAAAAGTTGTCCGTTACAAAGAAGCCAGCCTTGTGGGTTAAAGTTAAATCCAAAAGCTAGAATTGTTCCTAGAAAAATGTCGCTCATAATTTTAAGTTTTTAATTGGTTAATGTTAGATTTATAAAAGGGTAATATGATTTTAATAGTACAACGTTGTATGCGTTTATATGGCTAAGTTACTTTGTGTAAAGTTTTTATTTACAGGTGTCTATGCCTGTTTTTGAATAATTGAAAACAACAGTGATGTTAATTCAATATTTTCGTTTAATTACTTAGTTTGTTTAATTCGATTTTAAAATTAGAGATCTATTACCTATCACAAGAAAAAGATGTTACAGAACAGTTTTTTTTTGTCATGAAATCTACTTTTTAGTGTCAGATGAATTTTACTGAATAAACAGACTCCTTTATCAATTAAAAAAGTAAATTTTATAGAAGATTTAATATTGGTAATGTCTTTTTTAAGGCTTGTAGAGATGGAGTTTTATTTGTTTGAGCGAATAAATTTACAAAAAAAAATAACGTAACTATCAGAAGCACAGGCTTTTTTTTAAGTAAAATCTTATTTAATAATAAATAGGGCAAATGGGCTTAAATTCGCTTTACGACTATACTATTTAATAATCACTAAAAATACAAACAGCATAAAAAAAGCACAAACTACTTTAATGTAATTAAAATACTGTTAAAAATAACTTCAAAATTGACAAGACTTCAGTATTTTATAATAATTAATGGTTTAAATTAAATTTCTATTTGTTTATTGCTGCAAAATGACAAAACTTCCTTAGATATTGCTTAGGATAAGGGATTATTTTATGACATCGACTAAATTTGTGAAGTGCGAAAAGGTATTATCTACATATTCATTTTTCTAATCGTATCCAATATTGGGTTCTTTCAGCAGTTTTATAAATTGCCAATATTAATTGAGCATTATAATGAACATCAGCAAAGGCAAAACGTGAGTTTTATCGATTTTCTGGAGATGCATTATTGGGGAGAAGATTTAAATGATAATGATACAGATCGCGATATGCAGCTTCCTTTTAAGCATATTTCAAGTGCCTCGTTTCAACTTGTTTTTGTACCTGCAGACAAACCTGCATTTTATATCCCTTTCAATATCGGATTTTCTGAGTTTAGGATTATTCCCTATACATCTAATTTGTATTCAAATCCCGCATTATTTTCGGTATTCAGACCTCCTATAGCATAATTTAATTTTCTAAAATTTTTATTGTGGTCAGGGCATTTGTATGTTTTGATCATGACATTATAATTTCAAAAAAATTAAATCATATTATGCTTAATAAGATCATTCAGTTCTCAGTTAAAAATAAACTGGTAATTGGCGTCTTCACCTTGCTTTGGATCATCTATGGCGTGTTTGAAGTTACCCGTTTACCAATTGATGCCGTTCCTGACATCACCAACAATCAGGTTCAGATTATTACAACGGCTCCGTCTCTGGGAGCAGAAGATGTAGAACGTTTAATCACTTTCCCCATAGAACAGGCGATTAGCAATATCCCACAACTTAAGGAAAGCCGCAGTATTTCTCGTTTTGGACTTTCGCTTGTCACTATTGTTTTTGCAGATGATACAGATGTGTATTGGGCACGTCAGCAAGTATCAGAACGTTTGCAAAAAGTAGAAATCGCAGAAAATGCCAGTATTCCTGAAATGGCGCCGGCAACTACAGGATTAGGCGAAATTTATCAATATGTGCTAAAGCCACAGCCGGGCTATGAAACCAAATATTCTCTGGAAGATCTTCGTACGATTCAGGACTGGACGATTCGAAGACAGCTTTTGGGAACTCCCGGAATTGCTGATGTAGCCACTTTTGGCGGAAAGCTAAAACAATATGAAATTGCCGTAAATCCATCACGATTAAAAGCGCAAAACCTTACCATAAAAGAGGTTTTTACAGCATTAAGCAGTAATAACGAAAATACCGGAGGTGCTTATATAGAAAAAGGACCAACCGTACTATATATCCGAAGTGTAGGATTGACCCGAAACATTAAGGACATCCAGAATATTATCGTAAAAAATACCCAGGCAGGAACGCCAATCCTGATCAAAGATATTGCTGAGGTAAAAATGTCTTCGGCTATACGTTACGGAGCTTTAACGACGGATGATATTGGCGAATCTGTTGGCGGAATCGTAATGATGCTGAAGGGTGAAAATGCCAATAATGTTATTGTAAATGTCAAAAAACGTGTTGCCGAAATAGAAAAGATCTTACCAAAAGGTCTAAAAATAGAACCATTTCTGGATCGTACCAAAATGGTTGATAACGCCATTGGCACCGTGCAGAAAAACCTGATCGAAGGTGCCTTGATTGTGGTTTTGGTATTAGTGCTTTTTCTTGGTAATTTAAGAGCCGGATTTATCGTAGCTTCTGTCATTCCGTTAGCGATGTTGTTTGCTATTATTATGATGAACACTTTTGGCGTAAGCGGAAACCTGATGAGTCTTGGAGCCCTTGATTTTGGGTTGATAGTCGATGGCGCCGTCATTATTGTCGAAGCCATATTGCACCATCTTCACAGTGCCAAAAAATACAAAGGAATTGATACTATTTCGCAAGACGAAATGGATAAAGAAGTAACAGGTTCAGCTGGCCGAATGATGAACGCTGCTGTTTTTGGACAAATCATTATCCTGATCGTGTATCTTCCGATATTATCATTAGAAGGAATCGAAGGAAAAATGTTCAAACCAATGGCGCAAACTGTTGCCTTCGCCATTTTAGGAGCTTTCATTTTATCGCTTACTTATGTGCCAATGGTAAGTTCTTTATTCATTAGTAAAAAAGTGAACCATAAGCCGAATATTTCGGACAGAATTATGGCCAAATTAGAATTCTATTATGAAATCTGGTTGTCTAAAGCATTAAAAGTCAGAAAAGGAATTGTTATTTCGGCCTTTGTTTTATTCGGAATAGCCTCTTTGTTATTCAGTCAAATGGGAGGTGAGTTTATCCCACAACTCGAAGAAGGAGATTTTGCAGTAGAAACCCGTTTGTTGTTAGGAACCAATCTTTCGACCACAACAGAAACAATTCAGAAAATTTCATCAGCCCTTAAGAGTAAATATCCTGAAGTCGAAAAAGTAGTTTCGAGAATTGGTAGTGCCGAGATTCCTACTGATCCAATGCCTATTGAAGGCGGTGATATGATTATTGTTCTAAAGGATAAATCTGAATGGACAAGTGCTTCATCTTTTCCGGAACTGGCGGATAAAATGACCGAAACGGTAAAAGAGGTGGCTCCGGGAGTTACAACCGGTTTTCAGTTTCCGGTGCAAATGCGTTTTAATGAATTGATGACGGGAGCAAAACAGGATTTGGTTTGTAAAATTTACGGAGAAGATCTTGATAAATTAGCCCAATATGCAGAGCAATTAGGCGCAATAAGTAAAACCGTCGAAGGTGCAACCGATCTGTATGTAGAAAAAGTAACCGGAATGCCCCAAATCGTAATTGATTATGATTGGGCCGAAATGGCGAAATACGGTATTTATGTCTCTGATATCAACCAAACCGTAAATGCTGCTTTTGCCGGAGCCGTGGCAGGAAGTATTTACGAAGGAGAAAAACGCTTTGATATGGTGGTAAGGGTAGAAGCAAGTGGACGAAAAGATATTTCTGATGTTCGTAATCTCTTAATCTCAACCCGTTCCGGAATGCAGATTCCGCTTTATCAGGTTGCCTCTGTAAAAGAAATAGAAGGCCCCAACCAAATTCAGCGTGAAGATGCCAAACGAAGAATTATTGTTGGTTTTAATGTCAGAGGACGCGATGTAGAATCGATTGTCGAAGAATTACAGAAAAAGGTCAACAGTCAGATCAAGTTCGATCCGGGATATTATATTACTTATGGAGGTACTTTCGAAAATCTTCAACAAGCAAAAGCACGTCTTGGTGTTGCCGTTCCCGCAGCTTTATTCATGATTCTGGCATTATTGTACTTTGCTTTCAGGTCTCTTAAGGAAGGAATTATCATTTTTACCGCAATTCCGTTATCAGCAATTGGTGGTGTTTTTGGACTTGCCTTACGTGATATGCCTTTTAGTATTTCTGCCGGAGTTGGTTTTATTGCACTGTTTGGTGTAGCGGTTTTAAACGGAATTGTTTTAATATCTGAATTCAACCGAATACAGAAACACGGAGAAATTACAGATCCACTGCAAATTATTATTACAGGAACAAAAAACAGGCTTCGTCCTGTATTAATGACTGCTGCCGTAGCCTCGTTAGGATTTTTGCCAATGGCTTTGAGTAACGGAGCAGGAGCAGAGGTACAGCGCCCACTGGCAACAGTAGTGATTGGCGGATTGATAACAGCAACTTTGCTAACCTTATTTGTACTTCCGGCGATTTATTTAATGACGTACCATACTAAAGTATTTTCGAAAAAAATTAAAAAACATAAAATGGATAAACTGACTTTATTGCTTGTTGCTTTATTTATCACTGCTTCAGCCCAGGCACAACAAACGTCGATATCTCTTGATGAATCGTTATCAATAGCCATTCAGAATAATAAAAGGGTAAAATCTGCCCGACTGAACGAACAATCAAAAGAACAATTGCAAAAATCAGCTTATGACATTCCCAAATTAGCTATAGATGCTGATTATGGTCAGTTTAACAGCGGTGTCAATGATACCCGTTTTGGCGTGAGCCAGACTTTTGCTTTTCCAACCTTGTATAGCAATCAGAAGAAAGCGTTGCAGGAAAACTATAATGCCGCAAAAGCAGTATCGCAATTAACAGCACAACAGATCAAGTCAAATGTAAGAAACCTGTTTTATTATTATATCTGGCTCAACAGCAAAAAAGAATTGTTGGCTTACGCCGATTCTATCTACAGATTAATGGAGCAAAAATCAGATTTGCGTTACAAGGCAGGAGAAACCAATGTATTAGAGAAAAGCGCTTCGCAATCAGCAAGGCAATTTTATACCAATCAGCTTACAATGGTCAATAAAGACATTGCTATTACGCTGAAGTCCTTTAATACCATTCTTCAGGATAGTATAATTCACGTTCCGTCAGCGAGCAATATTAAGAACGATTTTACTCTTTCGTTAAACGAAAAGGCAAATACTGCTGAGCTTCCTCAGATACAACTTTCTAATCATGAAGCCGAAGCTGCCAAATGGAAGTGGAAAACTGAACAGGCCAAAATGATGCCGGACATTACTGTAGGATATAACAACCTGAGTATTATTGGAGCGCAAACCAGTTCGACCGGACAAGAAGTTTATTATGGCAGCAGCCACAGATTTAGTTATGTAAATCTTGGAGTATCAGTTCCGTTGTTTTTTTCGAGTCAGTCATCCCGTAACAAAGCCGCCAAAATTGAATATGAGAATTATAAAATGATGGCAGAAACGACGAAAATCGAAATGACAACAGAAATTGAAAATGCTGTAAGCGAAGTCGAAAAATATAAAGAAAGCCTGAATTATTATGAAAACGAGGGACTCAAAAACGCATCGGTTATTATCGATGCCGCCAACAGTCAATTAGAAAACGGAGATATAGATTATCTGCAATGGGTGTTGGTAGTCAATCAGGCCATTACCATCAAAAATGAATATCTGGACAGGGTTAATGATTACAACAAAGCAATCATAAGTCTGCAAACCCTTAATAATTTATAATATAATGAAAACATATATCATCACAATTTTAGGTCTTTTACTTCTGGTTTCCTGTAAAGCAGATAAAAAAGAACAAGAAAGTAAAACAGAAACAAAACAACAAGAAAGTATCCAGTTAAGCGCTGAGCAGGTCAGGAATGCGGGAATGATTGTTGGGAATCCCGAAGAACGAAATGTAAAAGGAATATTGCAGCTTCAGGGAACGGTAACGGTACCGCCAAAAAGCGTAGTTACAGTTAGTATTCCGCTTGGCGGCTATATCAGAAAAACTGATTTAATGGCTGGAATGCATGTTAAAAAAGGTCAGTTATTGGCTGTACTTGAGGACATGCAGTACATACAACTGCAACAGGATTATCTTACGGCGAAAGAGAAATTTCAATTGGCTAAAAGCGAATACGACAGGCAAAAAGAACTGAATGCAAAAAAAGCAAGCAGTGACAAATTGTTTGAGCAGACAGCAACAGAAATGCAGACTCAACGTATTTATATGTCATCATTGGCACAGAAATTAGCCTTACTGAATATTAATGTAAAAACGCTTACAGCTTCGAACATTAGTAAAACGATTGCTATCGTTTCGCCTATAAATGGGTTGGTTTCTAAAGTAAATGTAAACGTTGGTAAATATATGGCACCAACAGATATGCTTTTTGAATTGATGGATATGAGCGACATTGTTCTTGTAATGAATGCTTTCGAGAAAGACATTCATTTGCTTTCGGTTGGACAAACTGTAACTGCTTTTTCTAATGCCAATCCCAAAAAGAGATATAGCGCAAAGATTTCTTATATCAACAAGAGCCTTAACGATGATCGTGCGGCAGAAGTTATTTGTAGGGTAAATAAATACGACAGCTCATTAATTCCGGGGCTTTTTATCAATGCTGAAGCAGAAATTGAAAATGAAAAAGCCATTACAGTTCCGGAAGATGCAGTGGTAAGATGGCAAGGCAAGTTTTTTGTTTTTGCTGCGACCGGGAATAATAATTATAAAATGGTGGCAGTAGAACCCGGAACGGCAAGCGAAGGGTACCGTCAGATAAAATCTTCATTGATAAATGCATCATCAAAAATTGTAACAAAAAATGCTTACACACTTTTGATGACTTTTATGAACGGTGGAGATCAATAAAAGTTTAGTTTAGTTAATTGTGAAAGGGGGAATAGTTTTAATGCTATTCCCTTTTTTGTATCTCTTTATTTTTGAATCGTTCTCAACGCTTTTTTTAGAATATAAGCGGTTTCCTTCGTAGGACTTTTTCCTTGCCATTCAGCACAAATATCCAAAACAAATTGAGGTTTGGTTTTGCTGGCATCATTAAGCCAGTTGGCTACACTGTTTTGTACATACTTTGAGCTGTCAGATTTTAATGGTTCCAAAATAGGCAAACCTAATTCCGGATATTGTTTTAATTTCTCGATATGTTCACTCCAAACTCCTCTTGGGCGTGTCGCTTCACTTGCAAAACGTCTGATGTTTTCGTCTGAATGACTGGTCCATTCTGCTAGGATTGCTAAGCTTTCATCCAGATTTTTGATTAAGGCAGGTCGAATGGCGAGCCAGCATATTTCTCTTACCCCAAAATGTTTGTCGGCAGCAAAAGGCTGAATCTGAATCAGTATTTCTTCAATCGATAACTTGGTATTTCTGCCAATAGTATAAGTGGCCCAACAACGCACCAGATCTGATGGATGTGATTGTATTAAGATTAAAATTTCAGCATCATTTTCTTGTATTGCCAATTCCAGAAGACCGTTTCCTATAGTTTCATTTATGGTATTGACAGTTTGTTTTTTTAATGAGTCAATGCTTTCCAGAATAGGTTTTAAATAAACAGTTCGTTTACATTGCCGAAGCAGGTTTTCAAGCAATAATTTCTGATCAACAGATAACCATTCTGTTAGATTAGCAGTTTCAATTTCTCCTTTGTTCAATTGATTTAGAATGACTGCCGGAATATCCTTTGCAGAGCGCGATCCTTTACGTTTTGTTTCACTCATAATGATTGTAATAATTCATCAATATCAAGTCTGTTTCTATAATCTGCATCAGCAAATTTATAGCATATCGACCCATCACAATCTATTACAAAAACGGCAGGAACGGGTAAGGTATTTTCTTTGTTTTTATTGAAATCTTCCAGGTTTATTCCCATTGCCTGATACGTTGGCAAAGCAAATTCCTGCAATTCAAAACTTATTCCCAGTTGTTTGGCCAGCATGTTATTTTTATCCGTTAGAACATCAAAAGTCAAAAGATGTTTTTCAATAATCTTCATACTTTCATCTGTACTTTGTGGTGAAACAGCTAAAAGAGTGACGTTTTTATTGGTGATTTTTGAAAGGTTTTCTTGCAGTGCCCTAAGTTCTAAATTGCAATACGGACACCAGCTTCCGCGATAGAAAGCAAGGATCATTTTGCCATTTTCAAGAATGTCTTTAGAATGAATCAAATGATTAGATGCGTTTGGCAACGAAAAAGGAATTATTTTATCGCCAATTTGCGCCATTTTATTTTTAATATTTTGAGTTTTTAAAGCTGCAATTGATCTTTCGAATATTTCTAATACCGCTACAGGTACCTGTTGGGCCAATTCATTATTAAGGCTTTCTATTTGCTTTGCCAGAGTATTCATGTCTTTTTAATTTGTTTATTTTTGTAAAGGTTTAAAATAGATTCAACATGAGCAATACCGCACAATTTTGTCTCATAGGGATAAAAAAGTCACTATTATGAAAACACAGGAGAAAGCAGCCGAAAATAAAGTTTGTCCATTAGAGATTGCAGTAAATTCTATCAGCGGAAAATGGAAAATTCCTATTGTCTGGCAAATATACGAAGGAAAAAAACGCCCCAGCGAATTTTTGCGCGGTATTGGCAAAGTAGACAGGCGTGTTTTGAACCAACAACTGAAGGAAATGGAGCAAGACGGGATTTTGACTAAAGAATCTTTCAACGAACTTCCGCCAAGGGTAGAGTATTCTCTTACGGATATTGGAAAAAAATTAGTAAATGTTTTATGGTTGTTAAATGACTGGGGTAAATTATTGATTGACAATGAAAAGGTGTAGTTTTCCAGAACTAAAAGATTTATTTTTGTGCTTAGACCAACATCATATTAAAATTCGCATTCACGTAAATCTATGAAGTTCGTTATTTTAAGCATAGACGGCGTAATTATTGATCCTTAAAATATAAGTTTAGTCAATTATAAAATGGAAAGTTTTAAGAAGAAGAAGAAGAAGAATTGGATATTCCTTTTATTGCCTGAAAAGTATAAAAATATAGAATCCCTAACTCAAGCTGAAATCAGTTATTAATACATTATAATGTTCAATTTTTTGCCACTGGATCCAAAAACAGTTTTCTTGCTTTATTTTTGGGGAAACCTGTTTATTTGTGTACTTATATTTAGTTATTCGTTTTCGTATGCTACGATTGAGAATAAAAAGAAGTTAAACATTTTTGGATATGGAAAAATAGCACTTACGATAGGTTGGGTACTAATTTTTTTAAGAAATATAATTCCTGATTTCATTTCTATCAGTCTTGCTAATTCTATTATTTTGTGCGGATGCTGCTATGAAACCATGGCGATGATATCGATGCTCAAAACGAGATCAAAGAGACGTACTCGTTTGCAAATAGGGTTAACAATTGCGGCTATTGCAGTTTTTAATATTGCAACATTCTTAGACAGCCCGATAAATACTCGCATCTTGATTATGTCGATGGGAATATTTACGATTTTTTTACCCCCAACAATCAGTTATTTTAGAGAAAAAGGAAATAATCTTTTCCGAATGTTTTATTTGCTTTGCTACGCCGTGTTCGAAGTTTTACTTTTTTTACGCGGAGTTTACACTTATATCAACCCACAGGAATATTTTTTTTCGTATCGCTTTTTTGATAGTTTGTATAGTATTGGCTTGTTCTTGCTTACATTAATAGGAACAGTAGGATTTTTATTGTTGGTAAAAGAAAAACAGGACCTTAAAATCAAAAAACTTTTAAACGATAAAAATTTATTCTTTTCTATTATTGCCCATGATCTTAAAGGTCCATTAGGATCATCAGTTGCATTGTCAGAAATATTGGCTGAAGAAATTGAAGTATACAGCCGTGAAGAAATCAAGGAAATTACCAGAATGCTCCATGAGTCGAACAAAAATATTTATAAGTTACTTGAAAATCTTTTAGACTGGTCACGCGTACAAACGGGAATGATTGAGTATAGCCCGGAAAAAGTGATATTGAATAAATTGATCGAAGAAAATGTGGCACTTAATAGAAACACGGCATTAAATAAAAATATAACTATTAAGTTCGACTGGAATGAAATAATTGAAGTTGAACTGGATAAATATATGATTGATACGGTGTTGCGAAATTTACTGACCAATGCAATTAAATTTACAGAACAACAAGGCGAAATTAGAGTAACGATACAAAAGAAAAATCAAAAAGTAGAGGTATCTATCACGGACAATGGAATTGGAATTCCGGATAACATAAAAGAAAAACTGTTTAAGATTAATGCAAAAGTGATTCAAAAAGGAACAGAAAATGAAAGCGGAAATGGATTGGGATTATTGCTTTGCAGTGAATTTATAAAAAAACATGAGGGCGAAATTTGGGCTGAAAGCGAATTTGGAAAAGGCAGTACTTTCAAGTTTATCTTGCCGTTGGCGCGTATAAAAAGATAAACTCGAATTAAACCTTAGTCTTATTCAGAACGAGAATTCTTATGGTCTTGTTTAAGCAGTCTGAACTCCAAAAATATAACCTACCAATGCCGATGTTGCCATTGCAAAAGTACCCCAGATACAAATACGCAATACCGCTTTTATCGTTTTTGATCCTCCTGCTTTAGCGGCCAAAATTCCGGATAGTGCCAGAAAAAGTATCGAAAAACCATATTGATAGAACACCATATCTTTGATAGGAGCAAAAAAGGCTACCAGAACCGGTAGCAATCCTCCGGTAATAAAAGACGTCGCCGATGCAAAAGCGGCCATTAGAGGATTAGCCTGTGTGATTTCGTTTATTCCCAGTTCATCTCTTGCATGAGCTTCAAGCGCATCGTGTGCCATTAGTGCTTCAGCAACCTGTTTTGCTAATACTGTATTTAATCCTCTTTGAATATAAATATCCCTTAGTTCCTCAAGCTCCTCTTTCGGCATAGTCTCCAGTGCTATTCTTTCTCTTTTTAAATCGGCTGTTTCAACATCAGATTGTGAACTTACGGATACATATTCGCCCGCAGCCATAGAAAGTGCACCTGCAACCAAACCGGCTACTGCTGCAAGTAAAATAGGCTCTCTGGAAGCACTGGCAGCGGCAACACCAATAACCAGACTGGTTGTTGATAAAATTCCGTCATTGGCACCCAAAACAGCTGCCCGTAGCCAACCACTTCTATTGATATAATGATTTTCTGCCTGCATAGTTTTATTTTTTAATGTATTCGACTCTGAATTCTCCTAATGAAATTTACTTCAAAATAGCTTTGGTTATCAAAAGAAGAGCAATAGAATGATTCTAAATTTTGTAAAACGTTTTGAAGACTAATTTTAGTTAGCACTAAATCTCAGAATGTAAATCGAACGGAAAATATATCGAAATATAAAATACAGGTATAAAAAAAGTCCCCCAGTTTCATAAGGGTTGAAACTGGGGGACAATAAAAAAAATAAAACACAATCTTCTAGAACGAATATCTCAATCCAAGCTGCCCTTGGAATCTTGAGGCTAATTGATCTACAGTATAAGGTGTAGCCGTAGGTTTCTGGAAAGTATATGTTGGATCGCCAGTAGCAACTCCGCCTAAATTTCCTGATTTTGTTAATCCTAAGTTGGCTGTTGAATTGTAAGTGTTTGGAACGAAATAACTTCTTCCCCAGTCTTTATTGATAAGATTTCCAACATTAGCCATGCTAAATGAGATTTGGAATGTACCCACTTTTGAAACTTTTATTTCATCCATTAATTTCAAATCTGCCTGAATGTTCCAAGGCGTAGTATCACCATTTCTTTGAGTGAATGTTCCTCTTCTTGTTTTCAAATAATCATTTCCATTAATAAAAGCTTCGTAATCTGCTACTTGTTGCGCTGCTGTTGCAGATCGAACACCAGTAGAACTTACCCCAATATATTTAGCCGCTTCTGCTGCATCTTTAAAGATATAAGCCAATCCTGCTGCTTGTCCTGTTCCTGCAATGGTTGAGTTTACAAATCCCCATGAAAACGGATTTCCTGATTGCGCATTAAAATACACGTTTGCAGAGAAAGTATTGTTTTCAGCCAGTTTTACAGCATATCCTACATTAGAAACGATTCTGTGTTTGATATTAAAGTTAGAAGTTGCCAATTGAGGATCATTAGGAGTCAATGACTGATTCATCTGGAAGTTACTTTCCATAGAGTTACGAATTCCGTTTGTAACATCTCTTGAATCTCCGTACGTATAAGCCGCCATAAAGCTAAGACCAAAATCATATGTTTTAGAAACCATCTCCGTAATACTATATCTGTATCCTTTGTTTGTATTTGACAATAAATAAGCATTAGAAAAAGCAGGATTGATATTAGCGGCGTAAATTGGCATTTGGTGATTCGTATCATAAGAAAAATAAGTAGGGTTATCAGTCTTATTTACTTGTTGAAATTCAAGATCACGAATCACTTTAGTATAAATACCTTCTGTTGTAAATTTATATCCGTTAATGATTTTATCAATTGCAAGAGAATTTCTTAAAACAGCCGGCATTTTAAATTTATTGTCAACTAAATCTGCCTGTACCTTTGGTGTTGCATCATGATATCCGTTTAATCCGTTGTTGGCCAAAGGATCACCAGCTGCTGCAACCTGAGCAGGAGTAAGGTTGTTTTTATCGTAACTTCCGTAACCTACACCGTCATTATAATACGCATATCCTAACCATGCAAACGGAATTCTGCCTGTAAATACTCCTGAACCACCTCTTATAACAAGAGTTTTATCTTCGTCTACATTATAAGTAAATCCTATTCTTGGCGAAATTAGTGCTGTGCTAAAAAAGTTGTTACTAATCTGGCTTAATGGCGTATAACTATATGTTGTGCCATAATTAGGGTCAGCCGGCGAGTTTTGTACTTGTGGACTTAATTTTGGCTTATTTGGCAAATCAGTATAATCAACTCTCACACCAGGCGTAACTTTTAGTTTGTTGCCAATTCTAATCTCATCCTGTACATAAAAACTGTAAAGGTTTACTTTAAATTTAGCGTATGGATTATTAAAAATCTCATCTCTTGTAGAACCGTCAAAAGGATACGTTCCGCGAACACGAGTTGGAGTTTTGCTGTAGAAATCTGCCAGTGATTTGTATGAAACCCTTCCATTAAGAGCATTTACAAAACCGTAATTAATGTCGTAAAATTCGTTGTGAGTACCAAATAATAAAGTATGGTTTCCTGTTTTATAAGTAAGGTTGTCTGTGATTTCGGCTGTATTTTGTTTCATATTAAAAACAGTTGCTTCACGATCATTTCCTAAGAAAATTGTTCCTCCGTTATATCCAATTTCTGCCTGAGGAAACATAGCATTTCCTGATTTTGGATCACGATAATCTTTAATAGCTGAATAACTTGCAAGGAATGAGTTAGACCATTGACTGTTAAAATGACTTTTTAATTCTAAGACAGTACTGCTGGATTCGTTTTTTTGTGTAAAATCCATGCTTGAAAATCTAAAGTTTGCTGCGTCACGCTCTAAATTTGATGCCTGAGAAATTACTGTATTGTTTCTTAACGAAAGAGAGTGTTTGTCATTAATTTTCCAATCTAATTTGTTGAAGAATTTTTGGCTTTTTGCAAAGTTGTTGTAGGCACCATAACTTCCAGGATCAAATCCGTAGTTTGACTTAACGAAATTCGAAATTTGTTCTGCTGTAGTATTATCAACCAATGAAGTTAATTTTCCGTCAGAGTTTGTTTGTCCGGCATTGTAAAATAAAGGATCCGTTCTCTCTGCATATTCCATATTAGTAAAGAAGAATAATTTATCCTTAATAATTGGCAGGCCTAATCTGAAACCAATTTGATAATCACCAAAAGATTTTGGCATTTTAGAACCGTCACCTGCATTATTAGGACCTGTCATAGCTGCATTTCTGCCATAGCTATAAATAGATCCGGTCACTTCGTTTGTACCGCTGCGCGTAACGGCATTGACGCTTCCGCCTAAAAAGTTTCCTAATTTAATGTCATAAGGAGCAATATAAACCTGAATGTCCTGTATTGCATCAAGACTTATAGAATTTGATCGTGTACTGCTTCCAGGCATTCCTGATGTTCCTGACTGACCACCCAAAGACGGGCTAAAACCAATTGCATCATTGTTTATAGAACCATCGATCGTAACGTTGTTGTATCTAAAATTGGTTCCGGCAAAAGAGTTGTTAGAACTCTGAGGAACTAATTTTGTAACGTCCTGAATTCCTCTGTTGATTAACGGTAAACCATTAATTTTTTTCTCATTAATACTTGTCCCATTATTTTTTGAAGAAGGTTTTGAACCTGTAATAACCACTTCTTCTAATACATTATTATCTGTTTTACCAACCACAATAGCAGGTAAATCATTATCGCCTAATGCTAAATTTATTTGTGCATTAGAATAATCTTTGGTACCTGAACTTTTAATTTCTAATTCGTAAGGTCCGCCGGCATTTAAATTTTCGAAACTAAATCTACCTTGTTTATCCGTTACAGCTCTGTAAACTGCATTAGTAGGTAAATGTGTTAATGTAACCTCAGCACCAGTAAGTGGACTTGTTCCATCGCTAACTTTTGCAGATAAGGATGAGGTTGTAATTTGGGCAAAAATGTTTCCCATAACGAGAAGCATTAAAGCCGAAAAAAAGAGTTTTAGTTTTGTCATTGTTTTTTAGTTTTTATTTGACAAAGAAACTCTGTTTGTTTCGATCTGATTTAAGCTTTTTGTTAACTTAAAATCATAAAACAATTCATTGTTAACTAAGGATTATGAACGTGTTATTTTTTTAAAATCGCTTTAACTACTTAGAATCAACGCTTTGTGTAAAAATCTAAAAATAAGTAGATTAGATTTGAGTTTAAAGTAGATTAGAAAAAGATTAGAGTGTTAAGCAAATGTTAGCGATCGGTAAAATTGATAACCTTAGATATTACTATTCTAATGTAAAAATGTAAATATTTTGATATATTAAGACAATGATAATTTCAAATGAGCATAAAATTGAATAGCGTCCAGCTTTAGCGGGATGTCATTAAGTTCAGGGGAAATCTATAAAATTACTTTACAGTTTAATCAAGAAAGTAATTGGAAAAATCCGTTTTTATCAGCGATTTCGCTTTAGCGAATCAGTAAAATCAGCGTCTAATTTTGACGCGGATATAATAGATTTACTTCGTAAATACGCGGATAAAAATGGATTTGGTTTGCAATAATTTTATTTTTAAAAGCTTAACTTAATGACATTGGGCTTCGGGATAGTGTGAACCCTCGTTTCTCGGGATGACAAGATTGTGCGTAATCAAAATTTACTATTAAAAATCCGCATCAATCCGTGCTTTCGCATTAGCGAATCCGTGTCATCCGCATGCCATTGCGCAAACTTATGGCAACGAGGGATCACACAAGCAGCTCGACAGAGATTAGCGATTTTGCTTGCGGAGTTTCTTGCGGAGATCCCTCGTTCCTCGGGATGACAATAATTATGGTTACTTTGGTTCTGCACAATCTGCGAGAAAAAAAAAATAATTCTTTAAGGAAATACCAACGAAAACGAAGTGCCTTTTCCGAGTTCAGAATCTACTGTCAAATTTATATTATGAAGTTTAAGAATTTGCATGGTAATGTAAAGACCCAAACCCTGACCCTGAATATGGCGTGTATTATCACTTCTGAAAAAAAGATCAAAAATAGATTGTTTATCCTCTTCTGAAATTCCCGGACCCTGATCTGTAATTTTTATCATAAGTTTTCCTTCGTTTAAAAGGGCAAACACTTCTACCGGAGCAGGAGAGGAGAATTTAACAGCATTATCCAATATATTGTATAAGGCAATAAAAAGCATGTGTTTATTGGCGTGAACAGAAAGTAAATGTTCATGATCAGCAACAGCATTTACATCTACAGAAACCTTAGATTCAGGATATTCAATGGCTTTCTTTTCCAGAACATTCCATAATATCTCGTCTATTCGTACCGTTTCCATTTGTTGAGGTTCAGACAATTCAAGTCCTGATAATACAAGAAGTCCTTCCAGAGTAGCTTTAAGGTGCAGAGTATCTTTTCTTAAAGATTTTAGTATTTCCTCATATTGCTTGTTAGTTCTGGGTTGTTGCAGTGAGACATCAATATCACCAATAATAATAGTAAGAGGAGTTTTTAATTCGTGTGAAGCATTTTTCAGGAAATTATTCTGAATCATTATGCCACTCTCCAGTCTTTCCAGAAGATAATTAAAAGTGGTAGCCAATTCTTTAATTTCATTTTTACCGTTAGTTTGTGGTATTTCTAATCTCGAATGAAGATTTTCTGTTGTTATCGTATTTACTTTGGCTATAACTTCCGTAAAGGGACGAAAAGTTTGTCTTGCCAGAAATGTTCCCAAAAGATAATTTAAAGGGATTCCCACCAGATAAAATAAAATAAACATTAAGCCCAATATCTCTACTTGTTTATTACCTGCACGATCAATTCCTGAAACTACAATGATAAAATCTCCCTGATTGTCAGTATAAAAAAGAGCTACAAATTGTCTTTTACCTCTCGTAAAAGTAAACAGTTTTTCTTTTTTGATATTCTCTAAGTCCTTATCGCTTAATTGAAAGTCAATTGTATCTTTTATATAAATTTTGTTGGTCTTAGCATCGTAAATACGAATAGACTCATTGTTTATTCGTTTGTACTGAAGTTCAATTTGTTGATAACGGGCGCTGTTCATCTCTTTTATTTCATCTTTTTCAAAATAAAAAAGTGCGGCAGTCATCGCATGATCTTCAAGATTATCAAAATAAAGATCTTTCATATGACTTCTAAACAAGAGGAAAGATCCGGCCATAAGAAGCCCGACTATAAAAGCAAAAAGCAAAGTAGAATTGACCGCTAATTTATTTTTAAGATTCATGACTCTTTTGTTTGAGCATATATCCTGTTCCTTTTATAGTATGAATTAAAGGGGTAGGGAAGTTCTTGTCTATTTTATTGCGCAAATAATTAATATAAACATCGACAGTATTTGATGTAGTATCAAAATCAATATTCCAGACCGCTTGTGCAATTGCAATTCTGGACAATGCTTTCTCACGGTTTTTCATAAAAAAAATCAAAAGCTTCAATTCCCTCGAAGACAAATTCAGTTCTTTCCCGTCCCTGGAAGCACTTTGTTCTTTCATATTAATTTCAACTCCGGCATAGGACTGAAAATCTAAAATTCCGGTGCTGAATTCAGCACGGCGAAGCTGCGCATTTATTCTTGCCAGCAATTCCTCGAACAAAAAAGGTTTTGCCAGATAATCATCAGCTCCGGCTTGTAAACCTTTTACTTTTTCGTGTGGCGTATCAAGCGCACTTAAAATAAGTATTGGCACAATAATTTTTCGGCTTCTTAAAACTTCGCAAACTTCAAATCCCGTAATATCAGGCAACATAATGTCGAGAATAATAATATTATAAGTATTCTCCATTACCTCTTTTATGGCATCAAAACCTTTTGTAATTGTTTTTACCTCATAGAGATGTTCCTCAAGTCCTCTTGTTATAAAGGAGGCAACTCTTGGATCGTCTTCGACTAATAATACTTTATTCATAACTTGAAATAATTGGCGTGTGTAATAGTATAAATTAAGTAATACAATAGAGATTTTGATTTTGTATTGGTCTTACTTTTTTGTCGTTTAATTCTAACAGCGTGTTCTCTATCATTTGAGCCATTGTATCCAGTGCGAGATCGTTAGGCTGTAATCCAAACGGATTTTCTAATTCATCGGCAATTGCCTCAAGCGCAACAAAAGTATATGCAATAAAAACAATTATAAAAGGAGTAATCCAACCCATTGTTTCTACAAAACCAAATGATAATAAAAAACAATAAATATAAACTGTTCTATGCAGCAAGACACTATAGGTATAAGGAATTGGAGTGCTGGCAATTCTTTCGCATCCGCCTACAATATCGGAGAGTTTATTCAGGTTTTCTTCAAAAGCCAATTGCGTAACACTGTCTATTTTGTTTTCTGATTTAGCAGTTTTCACCCAAATTCCCAACTGCCTCAAAATAATAATTGGTTTATATTGTACCGTTTTGAGCTGTTCAATAAAATTTTTCGGCAGCAATCGGTTCAGGTCCTCCTCCGGATCAGTTTCCCTAAGCTGATGCTTCAGGCTATATACAAATGCAATTAATAAATTAGTAAAATTATCACGTTTAGCTTCATATGCGGGATCATTAATAAGAGTGATACTTTGTCTGGCAAGCGATCTGGTATCATTTAGTAATGCTCCCCAAAGTTTTCTCCCTTCCCAGAACCGGTCATAACTTACACTGTTTCTAAAACCAAGGAAAATAGCAAGAGCAATCCCAAAAAGCGTAAAAATAGCCGGATTAATATGCAGATTGTATTTTATTAAATAAGGTTTAAAATAAACTACCAAAAGAGAAAACAGCAATAATAACAAAAGCCTGGGAAGCAATTGTGGCAAAACAGACCCTTTCCATTCAAAAAGCATTTTAAACCAGGTATTCTTTTTCTTGATAATCATTGGCAGTGACTAGATTTGTTGCTATAAAAGTAATTAAAAAGTAGAACCTCCTGCAAAAAATCAGTAAAGAATAGAATGAAAAGAGATATTAATTATTTCGACCCGTCTATTGCCAGCCAATCTTCAGTCCATTGATGTAAATTCTTTATTGTAGTTTTTAAATCTTTTCCTTTTTCGGTTAATGAATATTCAACAGTGGGAGGAACTGTTGCAAAAGCTTCGCGAATAAGAATTTTATGTTCTTCGAGACTTTTTAGTTCCTTAACCAACATTCGGGTATTGATTCCTGTAACAGAACGTTCGAGTTCTTTAAAACGTTTTTTTCCGTCGAGTAAAGTATAAATGATCAAAAAAGTCCATTTTCCTCCCAAAATTGCAAGAGCAGTTTGTATATCGCAAATTTTTTCAATTTCTTTTTTCTTCGTCTCCCTTGTGTCCATCGTATTGCTTTATATTATGTCTATAGTGTACAAAAGTGTACCTACTTGCAAAAGTAAAGTAATGGAGGTAATTTAGCAAGATCTTTTTAATAAAAAGAGATTTTTCAGCATTTTAAAAAGCTGTTTTTAAATACGTACAATTAAATATTTATAAAAAAAATGAAACTTTTAGAACCAATTACATTAGGGGCAATATACTTAAAAAACCGTATGGTCATGGCTCCAATGACCAGAAGCAGGGCAGATAATGAGGGTAATGTTGTACCATTAATGTCGCTCTATTATCAACAAAGAGCTTCGGCAGGATTAATTATATCTGAAGGTCTGAATATTTCAAAACAGGCCATTGGGATGCCTTTTACACCGGGATTGTATACCAATGAACATATAAAAGGCTGGACAGAAATTACCAAAACGGTTCATGAAGCCGGCGGAAAAATAATCGCGCAATTATGGCATAACGGTCGTGCAGCACATTCTGCGAATAAGAATGGCGAAAGACCTGTAGCACCTTCTGCAATTCGTATAGAAAATCAGAAAGCTTATACCGGTTTTGGATGGTCAGAATTTGAAACGCCTGATGAATTAACACATGCAGAAGTAAAACAAGTTATAGCAGATTATAAACAATCAGCAATTAATGCACTCGAAGCCGGTTTTGATGGGGTAGAATTGCACGCAGCCTTTGGTTATCTCCCCAATCAGTTTTTATCAGAATCATCCAATAAAAGAACAGATGAGTATGGAGGAAGCATAGAAGACCGTAGTCGTTTTATACTTGAAGTAATGAAAGAATTAATTGCGATCACAGGACCAGATCGTGCAGGCATAAAATTATCGCCAAGTATTCTCTATCATGGTATGTTTGATGAAAATCCTGTAGAATTATATGCTTATTTGCTGAAAGAACTCAATAAATTACCAATAGCTTATGTGCATTTAATGCAGCCCATGTTTCCGATAGATGAATTTGCTCAATATCCTAAAGATGTCGTCGAAGCTTTTGGAGATTTAATTCATAAGCCACTGATCATAAATGCAGGTTATACGCGTGATACTGCAGAGCAAATAGTTAAAGATGGTAAAGCCCAACTGGTTTCGTTTGGGGCTTTGTTTTTGGCTAATCCTGATTTGCCGGAAAGATTTCGTGTAAACGCAGATTTGAATAAACCTGATCCTGAAAAAATGTACGCTGGCGGCGACGAAAAAGGCTATACAGATTATCCTTTTTTAAAATAATAAACTTTACAATTAAACAAAATGAAATACAAAATACTGTTTTTGTTGATAGTACTGCTATCATTTAATATTACAAAAGCTCAAAAACCAAATAACAAAACGCATTATCAATCAAAAGATAAAGCTTCTAATAAAATTGCTACTGATACTTTATTCGCAGATCAGTATACGCAGGTAAACGGAATTAAATTGCATTATGTTACTTGCGGGTCTGGGCCTGCAGCAGACAAGGTGCAATGAAAGCAGGATTTATGCAATACGCAACGATTCTTGGAGACGGAAAAACAAATCGAGCTAATTTTAAAGGAAAATTAAATATTCCTGTTCTTGCTATTAATGGAGAAAAAGGCATACCCTACAAGCAAACATTTGATTGTATTAGAGAAGTAGCCAATAATGTAACAACTGATTTAGTTCCGGACAGCGGACACGCTTTGGGAGAGGATAATCCGAAATGGTTTACGAACAGATTAATTGAATTTTTTAAAAGTAAGTAAATATATTAGAATTAATTTACGATTTCATTCTTTGTAGTAATGAAGAAATATGTATCTTTCATTTTAATTTTTAAGAGAACATTTATTTTAATTACATTTATGAAGCTATTTTTTACTAAAGTACTATTACTTTTAATGTTCTTTACTATTTTTTCCTGTGAAACCAAAAAGCAAAAGGCTGATCCTAAACCATATAAAGCAGGTGTGATTTTATCTTTTGATGATGTTTATGTCGATGAATGGTATGAAGCTGATCAGGCTTTGAAAAAATACGGATGGAAAGCTACCTTTAATGTTTGCAGAATAGATTCTATTGGAGCGCCACAGATTAAAAAACTGCTCGAAATGCAAAAAGAAGGCCATGAAATTGCTGCACATGGATATCATCATTACAATGCTGTTAAGTTCGTTCAGAAAAATGGCATAGACGAATATATGAAGCAGGAAATTGATCCTATGATCATTTCAATGAAAAGGTTGGGATTTAATGTAAGTACTTTTGCATATCCTTACGGAGAAAGATCTGATGCCCTTGATAAAGCTTTATCTGATGATTATAAAATAATAAGAGGAAGAGCTTTTGGTGGTGAAGCTCCGGAGAAACAAGACAGTTTTTTTAATAATTCAAAAATTGTATTTGCCTTTGATATCGATAACAGCCACATTCATTTTAGTATTCCGTATGTTTTAGAATTATTGGATTACGCCAAAAAGCACAATAAAATTTTGCTTTTATGTGGACACAAACCCGTTAAAAACGTAACCGAAAATTATCAGACAAAAATAGAAACCTTAGAGTTCATCTGTAAATACATGAAACTTAATGATCTTAAATTCTATAAAACATCTGATTTAGATGATCTACTTCCGGAATAGTACAAAGGATGTCGCCAAAGTATATCACTAAAGATTGTCACAAAGGTTTACAACAAAGGTCTATAACAAAGTTTATCCGCAAAGTTTGTCATTTCGACCGAAGGGAGAAATCACACTCGATAATCGACAAAGATTAGCGACTTTTATGACGGAGTCTCTTGTGTGATTTCTCCTCTGTCGAAATTGACAAACCGGGTAAAACACTTTTGCTATTCGCTATAGGGTATAGGAGTAGCTAATTTTGTAACCTAAGGCTTTATCACTTTTGTCAAAATTCGCGGAATCTGGATTAGGTCATAATCATCAGTAAAAACAATATATTGATTGTGCCAGGAAGGAGAGAATTTATCCTTAAAATCCCGAAGACCCTTATAATGCGAAAATGATTTGACTTTTTCATATGCATATTTCATTGATTTTTCCTGTATGGTTTGCGGGTTTTCGATTCCGCTCATTGGTGCCAGACCAAGATCTGCATAAATAATATCTTTCGATTTAAGATAATCAAAAAGTGCCACCATCATAAAATCGATAATTCCATTAGGAGCATCATTTGTTTTGCGGATCAAATCATACGTGCCTTCATTTTTTGCATAATCCGGAATTATATTTAAGAAAGCAAGAATTTTACCTTCACTATTTTGAACAGTAATAATGGTTTGATTTTTTAGTTCTTCCCATAAAAAAATACCCTGAGAAAAAAGCAACTCTTTTCTCGAAGTTTCTTCAAGCCATTGGTCGCTTACAGCTTTAATTTGCTGCAGTAAACCATCCTTTATAGGGGGCTGGTTAATAATGGGCTGTAAACCAAGATCACTAATTTTTTTCAGGGAATTGCGGAGTGATTTTCTATTCTGACCCTCGAGATGAAATTCCCGCAGATCAACAACAGCTGCCTGCCCGAGGAAAAAATATTTTTTACCCAATTCAGTATACGTTTTTAAATTTGCTTCAGGTATACGATAATAAATGCTTCTTAATCCAAATTCATAGCAAAACTGGTCAAATTCTGTGATGCAAAGGGAGGTTTCCTGAGTATTACTGCCAACAGGATTTTCTAAAACAACTGCAAAATTTCCGGACAATCGATAAGAAATAAAGGCATTTTTACTTTTAGAAATAAAAATCAATTTATCGAAATACGTTTTAAAATAATCCAGGCTTGAGTTTCCGTAGCTGTTAACCAATTCAGTCGCAATTTCTTTTTCTTGCGGACTAACCGTATTCTTTATTATGGAAGGCTTTACCAGTGTATAAATTAGAAAACCGAAAGAAAGGAATCCGCTAATTTTGAGAGAGAGTAAAAAGTGCTCGGCAAAAGTTCCCGTTGGATGAAGATTGTCACTCCCAAACAGAAAATAATTCTGAAACGTATAACGGATAGATTCACTTAAACTAAAATCGATATTAAAGTGCTTTTTATCAAAGAAATAAAACCCTAATACACCATAAATCAAAACCGCCAGAATACTTAACAATGAGGTTTGCAAACCTATAATACCAAGCCTTGGATTGGTCTTGACGTAATATTCTTTTCTGGTTGCGATTAGAACACAAAGAACCAGAAAAGCAACGGTCGATTCTTCAAAATCTATGGCTTTGGTAAGATTACCTATTATAGAAATCACAGATAAAATCAGGGCAAACCACCAAGTCATTCGAAGTCCTTTTAGCATAAAAGCTGCTGTTACCAATAAAAATAATCCGGTGGTCAATACAAGATAATTTGATGCATGTATTGCTTCAAGAGGCAGGAAATCTTTAAGGAGAATAAGTCGGCTATTTATTGCAGGCGTCAAAACAGATATGATATTAATAATACCAAGAACCAGTAGAAGCAAAGCAGGCACAACACGAAGAAGCAGTTTTTGAATCTTTGAAATAAATAAAATAACGCCGGCAAACAGAGGAAGCCAAAATTCGAAAACACGATAAAAAAGTGTTAAGGCAACGGCTTCCATATTACTAAAACCATATTGTATTAACAGGTATCCCATAGAAACTTCGACAGCGCCTAAACCTCTTAAAAATGGAGAGATTATTAAAAAAATAACAGCAACAACATACGCCATTGCCGCAGCAAAAAGTGATGGTTCGAATTGAAGCGCTTTCATGGCAATATAAATATGTACAATACCAATAATATCAATAATCAAAGAGCATAATACGATCTTTAAAAATTTAGTTCTATTTATTTTATGTTCTTGTAAATCAATTATAAAAGGTTCAATTTTAGGGAAACTTTTTAAGAGTAATCTATACAGTTTTCCTTTCTGAATTAAAGAATTAAACGAAAGTACCAGTAAAGGAATAATAACGATTACAAGACCCAAAACAATCCATTCATTGGCACTAACACTTCCTTCTAATAATGAAAAAAGAAAAAGTGGTATTGCCAGCAGGATTACCGATACGATACCTACAAAGCCGTAAATCGCTGATGCTAAATGAACATCTGTTTTTGTAGTTCCTTTTTTTAACAGCGTATCCGTAAAAAAGAACAGAGAGGTAATGCCTCCGGCAGGAATAAATACACTTATAAAATTGCGCTTTAAGAATAAGATATTTGCATCTTTCCAGGTGATTTTTGCACCAATGGCAGCAAATGAAACGACGTACATTAATCCTTGTAAAAAAATGTATATAAAGGTTACCAGAAAAGCGATAATGACCCATTGTGGCTGGGCTTCGGCAATACTGTTTTTTATTTGATAAAGTTCGTTATGTTCTTCTTTGATGAACCAAATACCGACAAAAATAAAAAAAAATGTCAAAATAACCTGGCCTGATAATTTTCCGTTTTTAGAGAAGAAAGTCAGCGCTTTTTTTTTGAGTAAACTTAAAGTGCTATTGGTGTTTTTTGTTTCTGTCATCGTAATATCACTTATTTGCTTTGATATAAAAATACTATATAAATTAATAGAGAAAGTAATTTTATTGATTAAAGATTAAAAAAAAGTAAGATATTTACCGGATTAATTGAAGCTTTAGACTTTTTTGAAGACGATCTTGTATTTCGTTTATAACTCAAATTATAAAAGATAATAACAATGAATTGAAAAAGGAGCGATTTTTCTACGATTAATAAACAGATCATTATAGAAGTCTAAATTGAATTAAATCAGATTTTTGACTTAAATTTATACAGTATTTAATTAAAATTATGGACAATAAAAAACAAGTATTTCAAACGCAAACTAAATTGCGTTGGAGAACTTTTCAATGGTCAACCAGATTGATTATTTTTCTCCTCTTAATGATGATTCCGGTTTTTATTATTACGCTCCAGAGAGGATTAAAACCTTCATTGCCAATATTAGGGAACGATACTTCGACACAAAAACTGGTAAATCCAAGTACACCAGTAGAACTTACTGCGAAGGAACTGATAAAATACAAAGGTTTTAATAGTTTTTTGAGATCAAAATCAAAAATGGAAAAACTAAAAAAGCAAAGTGTAGGAATTGATTTTCCGGAAATTCGTGCTGCTTTTTATGTTGATTGGGATCCGCAAAGTTTCTTTTCACTTCAAAAGAATATTGGTAAACTCAATATGGTAATTCCGGAATGGTTTTTTTTAGATCCAAAAACAGATTTACTGCGGGTAGAAATTGATACGGCAGCTTTGAAAGTCATGAAAAAAGCAGGAATAAAAATAGTTCCTCTTATAAATAATATCAATGAATCTAAAGGCGAAGGAGAGTTTGACGGTGATATGGTTCATAGAATATTGCATGACAACGTAAAGAAAGAAAGACTGATTAACGATATCGTTAAAAATCTTAAAAAATATAATCTTCAGGGAATTAATATTGATTTTGAGGAATTTAAAGAAAATAGCGACGAGCCTATAATTGCTTTTCAAAAAGAACTTTATGAAAAATTGCATCCCATGGGATTTCTTGTTACCCAGGATATCATGGCCAATGATGATGATTTTAATATAAAGGCATTATCTCAATATAATGATTATATGTTTTTAATGGCATATGACGAACATTATAGCGGTAGTGTGCCGGGAGCAATAAGCAGTCAAAAATGGACAGAAAGAATTCTGGATCAGGTTGCAAAAGAGATTCCGTCTAATAAAATTATTCTCTGTTTTGCGGGTTATGGTTATGATTGGGAAAAAAATAAAGAAGCTGTAACCGTTACATACGACGAGGCATTATCGCTGGCCAAACAATATGGTGCGAAAATTACCTTTAATGATAACAGTTATAATAACTCGTTTAATTATACTGACGGAAGAGGGAATAAACATCAGGTTTATTTTACTGATGCCGCAACTAATTTTAATACCATCAGGTTTGCAGATGAATATGGTACTGCCGGAACCGCATTATGGCGATTAGGTAGTGAAGACAGCAGGTTATGGCATTATTATAACAGAAGCCTGACGAATAAAAGCATAGCCAAAACCCCATTTGATTTTAAAACATTAGAGAAAGTGCATATGAGTTTCTCGACGCCTGATTATATCGGTGAAGGAGAAATTCTGAATGTGCTTACGGATCCTCAGCCGGGAAAAATTAATCTGCAGACAGATCCAAATGAATCAATTATTACAGAACAAAAATATGTAGAACTGCCTACAAAATATGTTATAAGCAAATTTGGGAATGTACATAAAGAGGTTATTCTAACTTTTGATGATGGTCCTGATCCTACTTATACGCCACAAATTTTAGATATATTAAAGCGTGAAAAAATTCATGCCGCATTTTTTGTAGTCGGACTTCAGGGAGAAAACAATATCCCGCTTCTGCAGAGAATTTATACAGAAGGGCATGAGATAGGAAATCATACTTTTACACATCCTAATATCGCAGTGGTAAGTAAAGAAAGAGCTTCTGCCGAAATGGAAACGACCCGATTATTGATCGAAGCGGTTACGGGAAGAAGTACCGTACTTTTTAGAGCGCCTTATAATGCTGATGCTGAGCCAACAACAGAAGCAGAGCTGCGACCTGTTGCATTAAGTAAATTGCAAAACTATTATACTGTAGGAGAAAGTATCGACCCTAACGATTGGGAAAAAGGCGTTGTTGCTGACAGTATTTATAACAGGGTAATTAGAGGATATGAAGCTGATCCGACTAAAGGAATTATTCTGCTTCATGATGCCGGTGGCAACAGACAGGCAACTGTAGAAGCTTTGCCCAGAATCATAAAATATTTTAAAGACAAAGGAATTCAGTTTACAACCGTTTCTAAGTTATTAGGAAAGACTAAAGATGAAATTATGCCAAAGGCAAAAGGAAATTTGGTAACCCTTGATAACATCATTTTTGATCTTGGATATTGGTTTGGTAATTTTATTACAGCCCTTTTCTGGATTGCTATTTTTTTAGGATTCATCCGTATTTTATTAATGGCAATTATGGTTTTCCTGAAAAAATGGAAAGATTACAAATATCCGTTAAGTTATACTATAGCAGGAGAACGTTACCCAAAAGTAAGTATCATTGTACCTGCTTATAATGAAGAGGTAAATGCCGTAAAAACACTTCATAACTTGCTACGACAGGATTATCCTAACTTTGATATTATTTTTGTCGATGATGGCTCAAAAGACACTACATTCAGTCAGGTAGATACAGCGTTTAAAAATCATGATATTGTAAAAGTGCATACCAAAGTAAATGGAGGTAAAGCCTCAGCACTTAACCACGGAATTGCGATAACTCAGAATGATTTTGTAGTTTGTATTGATGCAGACACCCAATTAAAAACAGATGCACTTTCGCAATTAATGAAGTGTTTTACCCTACAGTTTAAAAACAATCAGGTAGTAGGTGCCGTTGCCGGAAATGTAAAAGTAGGAAACGAAAATACCATGCTTGCCAAATGGCAAAGTATCGAATATACTACAGCTCAAAATTTTGACAGAAGGGCTTTTGATTTGATTAACGGAATCACGGTGGTGCCGGGAGCTATTGGCGCTTTCAGAAAAGAAGCGATCGAAATAGCAGGAGGTTTTACAACTGATACTCTTGCTGAAGATTGTGATTTGACGATAAGAATTCTACGAAACAACTACCGAATCGTTAATTGTGTCGAAGCCGTTGCCGTTACAGAAGCACCTGAAACTTTGAATGAATTCATGAAACAGCGTTTCCGTTGGAGTTATGGTATTATGCAGGCATTCTGGAAAAATCGTGACGCCTGTTTTAATCCAAAATACAAAGGACTCGGAATGGTGTCATTGCCTAACGTATTAATTTTTCAGATTGTGCTTCCAATTTTTGCTCCATTGGCAGATTTAATTCTAATAATCAGTTTAATTTGGAATCATAACAATACAGACAGTCTTCATAAAATTGGAATCTATTACCTTGTATTTATGTTGGTAGATATGCTGGTAAGCGTAATTGCCTTTATTTTTGAAAAGGAAAAATTAAGTAAACTTTTTTGGTTGATTCCGCAACGATTTGTCTACCGTCAGTTAATGTATGTGATATTATTCAGAGCAATCAGAAGAGCGATAAAAGGAGAAAGCCAGAGTTGGGGAGTACTAAAGAGAACCGGAAATGTGGGGTCTTTAGATGGGTAGAATTCCCAGTCCTGAAGATTTTAATAAAAAGCTGCGCAAATGTCTCTGACTTTGCGCAATTTTTTTGTTTTCTTGTCAGTTGTAAACTTGATAAAAGTCTCCTGACTTTTTATAAATTATCATAAATGGTTAATAGGAAAGATAAATCACTTAATTTTAAATTAAAAGAATAACCTACAACAATCTTTCTATCTTAAAATAAGCTATTTCTTCCTCATCTCTTATTAAATTATTCAATCGTTCAAATCCTGCTTTTTGCAATACATTTTGTGATCCACTATTGTTGAGATCAGTTATCGCTACGACTTCATTCGTATTTGTATGGGCAAAACTATATTGAGTTAGAGCTTTACAAACCTCTGTCGCAATACCTTTTCCCCAATATTGCCTGCTGAGTACATATCCAATTTCTATTTGGCTTGTATTGGGTACAAAAACACGGGCAACGCACATTCCTATAAAATTATTATTTGTAGTATCGAAAATCGCCCATCGACTAAGTTTTTTCTTTTCATAATTCTCCAGCAACTCATTAAACATCTCAGCATATCTTTCTGGCGAAGCCTCAGGAAGGTATTGTGTAACCTGATCATCTTTAAAAAGATTTAAAAATGTCTGTTGTTCGTGTGGTAAAAATTCTCGAATAATTATTCTTGGGCTTTGATATAAAGTAGACATTAACTATAATAGTATTAAGGTAAATGATTTGAGTTCTTTTTTAGTTTTTGCTGAAATGTAGAGCAGGATTTTCTTTTGTAAATACAGCCGAATTTAGAGAAAATAAATAATAGAGCAAAATTAATATGCTGCCCCGTTGTGCAGTATCATTATATTAAATTGTTATCTGGTTGTTTTGTAAAGGAACTTAGCTATTTTTGCACTTGAATTGTATTTATATTTTAGAAAATTTTAATCGTAAAAAGAGTATTTTATTTGTAGAACAAGTTCTACATGCGGTTTTATATTGTTCTACACAATGTTAATCCTGAGCAAGCTACTTTTGCAACTAATTAAAAGCATAAAAATAAATATATATTCAAAATATAATTGAAAATATGTAAATTGTTTATAGCATATTTAATGAATTAAAAGAATCCCCAAGTCTCTTTTAAATATTTGTTGCCGTTATAATTAGTGCTGATTTTGCTGCCGGATAAGCTTTGCTGTTTTTATTTAAGCCAGGTTTATTTTTAAGCGAACAACAACTTTTACCGGCATTAGATTTTAATCAGTAATACTGATTGAAATCCAATAAATAATATTTATTCAAAATGTAGTACATCATTCATGATAATACTTCAGATACCTAATTAAAACAATTGAATGAGTTATTGATTTTCTTCTTTACTCATTATTTTTTTATCATTTTAAAAATATAAATTTTGATTAGAAAGCATTTATTGAATGATACATTTAGTTTATTGAAACTAAAATTCAAACACAGAAAAATAATTCATTACTCGCTAATAGCTTTTGTTATTTTGTTGCAGTTAATAGTTGTAATTATTTGGTACAATGAAACATCAAATGAATCTGAAATGTCTAAGGCTTTGGATTCTATGACTTCTTTGAATAAAATATCGCAATATACGGGTAGAATAAATCATTCATTTATTGATTCTCAAAAGAATTTTAATGCTTATAAAAGTCAAAAAGATCAGGCTTCACTAGACAAATACAATGTTTCATTAAACGAAATAAGCCGTTTGGTAGACAGCCTGAGTTTGATTACTACAGATAATAAGGCATTTATGAAGATTCTGATGGAAAAGAATCGATCAGCATATACCATTGAATCCTTAAAAGCAGATATTGATTCTATTATCGAAACCCAGATTAATCCGTCTAAAAATAACACTTCGAAATCTTTCAAACTCAATAAATTTGAATATAAAAAGATTTTGGATAGTATTAAAACGGATTCTTATATACAAGTTGACAGTGTGTCAAAAAAAGGATTATTTACAAGATTAGGTAATGCTTTGGCCGGAAAAATGGATGTGCAAAAAGAACAGCTTAAGATTACGGTTACCATGAAATACAATGATAAAATGGTATCCGGAAGCATCGAAGATCAATTTGCAAATTTGTTTAAAACTACCAATAATTACTACGAAAATCAATTTCAGAATTTAAAAAAGTCATTTGCAAGTTTAAAGGATCAGGATTCAAAATTAACGGAGCTTAATAATAAACTGCTGAATTTAGAAGCAGAGATAATGCCTCATTATAACAAATCGTTGAACACGCTGCAAGACGACACCCAAAAACAGTTGCAGAATCAATACAATTCTAATAAAATAGTGAGAAGTTACACTATTGCAGTCCTGATAATATTGATGTTTATTATATCGATTGTACTTTTTAGTTTTACCAGAATGGCTTTTCAATATGAGAAAAGACTAACCATTGCACAAATTAAAATACGCGAAAGCTTAAATTTTAAAAATAGGATTATGGGAATGGTCAGTCATGAAATTAGATCGCCGCTTAGTATCATCTCTATTTACAGCAAAATGATAAGTTCATCGATAAAAGATCCTGAGATAAAAGATACTTTTAAATCGATTCAGTTTACCACAAACTCGTTGCTTCTTTTGGCAAATCAGATATTGGAATATTCTAAAGATGAAAATTATTTACCAAAATTAAACAACAAAAACTTCCATTTAAACGAAGAAATCAATCAGATCATTTACGCGATGACTTCATTGGTAGAAAGTAAAGGCAATAAAATTGAGTTTCGTTCTAATTTGGTTTCAGATCTTGAAGTTTATTCAGATCCTACAAAAATACACCAGCTTTTTTATAATATTATTGGTAATGCCAATAAGTTTACAAAAGACGGATTGATAGCAATTACGATTGATCCTGATAAGATTTCAGGTAAAAAAATTAATCTAAATGTTGAAATTCAGGACAACGGAATTGGTATTGCGGAAAATGATTTAAAGAATATATTCGAACTCTATTATCAAGGAACTGTTTCAGGAAAAGTGAATGATCTTGGAGTTGGTTTAGGACTTAATTTATGTAAAGAAATAGTCGAGTTATTTGGTGGAGAAATTAGTGTTCAAAGTCAGCAGGGTAAAGGCACAACGATTAAGTTCAATCTTATAATAAGTTTGGTTTAAAATTCAAAACAGAACGTTTATATTTTTGTACTTTACAATATCAAATAGTAATAAGAAGGGAAGAGCGCCGCAACAATTTTAATTTATGCAAATGAAAATGAAATCAACATCCAACAACTATAGTTTTTTAGTTGCTGATGACCACAGCGTGGTAAGACAAGGCGTTTCTCTGATCATAAAAGAGTTATTTTTGAATGCCACAATTTATAAAGCAGGAAATTTTAAAGAAACATTTGATATTCTAAAAGAGGTAAAAGTCAACTTATTAATTTTGGATGTGAATTTTCCTGATGGTAATAGCATAAATGTCATTTCAGAAATTAAAGCAATTCAGCCCGATGTCAAAATATTAATATTTTCGGCTTATGATGAAAATATTTATGCGATGCGCTATTTAAATGCTGGTGCTTCGGGATATTTGAACAAAGAAACGACAGAAGATGAAATGAAAAATGCAATCAATACCATGATTGCATCAGGAAAGTATATTACCCAGAATATAAAAGACAAAATTTTAGATTCTTATATTTCAAAAAAGCCCACAAATCCGCTGGATCTTTTATCGAACAGAGAAATTGAAGTAGCACAGCTATTAATTAAAGGATATGGTAATCTGGAAATATTAGAACTTTTAAACATAAAAAAAACAACCGTTAGTACTTATAAAAACAGGATTTTCGAAAAGTTAGAGATTGACAATCTGGCTGATTTAATAAAGTTCTTTCAGCTCTATTATGACGAATAGTTCTCTCTGATTATCGCATTAACTGTTATCGCACAGTTTGTTATCGAATATTTATCAAAAACAGGAATCTGCCAGGTTCCTGTTTTTTTATGCCATAAATTTTTAGAATTGTAAGTTATTTTCTGTAGAAATAGTTCTACACAACTCCGTGCATTGTTCTATAAAGTATTGATTTTATTGAGAGTATTTTTGTAACGTCAGGAAGAATAAGCAATTAAGAATTTAAAGAAAGAGATATATTTAATTACCTGTTAATGCCAAATTTTCCTGATATAAGAATAATCTTTTTGTTGTCGCAGACGGCTTTTGTTTGTGTTTTTGGACTTTATACAATGCAGGTCAATTTTATTTTTTGAGGGTGGCCGTCTGATCAACAAATAATCATTTTTAGAGCTTAGAAAAAGATAGAATTATAAGAATGATTTAAAGGAGAGAGAATATATGCCAGATTGAGATTTTATTAAAAGTAGGTTTAATAAAAAAATAAAGAAATCTCTCCTTTACTTATTCTGTAATACTTAGAAATTAAGGAATGTTATTTTTAAAAGATGAGGATATGGAATTCGATTTTTATAAAACCAAAAAAAATAAGACAGTAGATAAATTGAAATCTATACTATTGGACGAAATTCAGGACGCTTTTTTTGTTTTAACGATTTCAGCGCACAATGATTACGATATGCCATTTATAAGCAATTCGGCTTATGATATGTTTGAAATCCAGCATGAGGATATGTTTACCAATACAATACTTTCTGCCTGCAATCAAATTCATCATGAAGATAAGACCTTAGTCAAGCAATCATTGATTGATTCGATTAAAAAAAGGAAAAGCTGGAATACTATTTTCAGGGTATTATTGCCTGAAAAAGGTTCTTGCTGGTTCAAAATTACATCAAAAAGAAAAGTAAATAATGATGGAAGTATTGAACTGTACGGAAGAGTAACTGATATTACAGAGTTAAAGGAACAGGAATTAAAGTTTCAAAGTTCAGAAGAACGTTTTAAGTTCGTTATGGAAACTTCGGCTTCAGGTATTTGGGATTGGAATATGAAAACGAATACTATTTATTATTCACCACAATCTTTTAAAATATTAGAATCAGATACTGTCGAAGTTTTTAATTCTCCTGAACAATGGAAAGAAATTGTTCACCCTGATGATCTGAAAAAATACTGCGAGGCTCTTGATAATCATTTTGAAAATAAAACACCTTTCTACGAAAATTTTCATCGCATACTTACATCTGGTAATAAATACAAATGGATTTTAAACAGAGGGAAAGTAATAGAACGTGATATCGATGGCAAACCATCAAAGATAATAGGAACGCATACTGAGGTTTCATCTCAAAAAGAGAAAGAGTTGGAGCTAATGAAAAAAATGGAGTTTTACAGTGAAAAAAATAACAGGCTTTTGAATTTTTCTCACATTGTATCCCATAATTTAAACTCGCATGCTGGAAATTTTAAATTGCTTCTGGACATGATTGACCTCGAAGAAAATTTCGCTGACAAGCGCGAAACGATGAAATACCTGAGAACGGTTTCTAATGATCTTAACAAGACAATAGAAGATTTATCGCAAATAGTGAATATTCAGAATAATGATAAAATTATTGTTGAACCGCTGAACCTAAATGCTTATTTAGGCAGGGTTCTCAATATCGTTAGCGCTTATAGCCATAGAAATAATGCTACAATTATAAACAATATTCCTGCAGAAGCAACTATTAATTTTAATCCGGCTTATCTCGAAAGTGTCCTGCAAAATTTATGTACAAATGCAATAAAATATGCGCATCCGGAAAAATTTTTGATAATTGAATTCGATTTTTTCCTGGAAAATGAAAAGAAGGTATTGACCATAAAAGACAATGGACTGGGAATTGATCTCGAAAAATACGGGCATTTGCTATTTGGGATGTACAAGACATTTCATAATCATGAAAAATCGAACGGTATAGGTCTATACATTACAAAAAACCAGATTGAGTCCATGAACGGGAGCGTTACAGTAGAAAGCAAGGTTGGAAAAGGGACAACGTTTAAAATCATTTTTAATGATTAAGTGTTTTTACGATTTACAATCGAAATTTAATATAAGGTTACACAAAAAATAATTTTTAAAATGGAAAAATTTGTAATTACTATAAATGCAAATGGAGAATATCAATTTGATTTTATAAACAATAATAACGAAGTTATTCTGAGTAGTGGAGAATACACCAGAAAATTTATGTGCATAAAAGGGATTGAATCTGTAAAAAACAATTCGCAGGACAATACAAAATTTAATAGAAAAACATCTCAAACCAATAAAAGATATTTTAATATAAAAGCATTCAACGGAAAAATTATTGCCATCAGTAAAATGTTCGATGACAAGATCTTATGCGATTTGGAAATGGAATCATTTAGAACAAAAGCGCCAAATACTTTAATAGAAGACAGATCAAATAGCAGAAAAGAGCCAAAAATTTACAGAAGGGCAGCAGCTGAAATGACGATTTAATAAATAAGTCCAAAACTTTAATTCAGCTGGAAAGAGTCCTGAATTTATACAATTTCATTTTCCTGGTCTTTAATAACTAAAGCATAAAAGTCTTATTATGGGGTTTTTATGTCCTATTATGACATTAATTGCGTTTATTTAAAAATACTTTTGTGCTTGTTTTTCAATAGCAGGTTTTTTGAAAAATAACATAAAGGAGTAAAATATGGCAATAGAAAAGATAAAAGTTTTAGTTGATGATGATAAAGGACATTTCTTAAAAATGTTCAGTAAAGAACTGACGGATGAATTTGAGTTTATGACAAACTCTTTTGCAGTTGACAGTCAAGTTGAGACTTTGTCTTTTGATCGTTTTATATCTGTTGTTTACAATAAATTAGAATTAATCGATTTTTTGGCATTAGAAAAAAAAGGATCAAATATTCTGGTATGTTTATTTAATAAACGCTTATATAGCAATACACCATTTATAGAAGAAATTAATGATTTGATTGTATTGGGCGGTTACAAAACGAAAAAAACAATTATTAAGGATTTAAAATCACATCTTAAAGAAAGTTATGATTCTAAAAACCAATCAAATAAAGTATTAACATCTGATTCGTATAAAAACCAGATACAATTTCATAGTTTTTTTAAAACGGTATTTTTTTTAATATAATCAGGGAGAAGAAATTCTCATTAAAACATAAAAAAACCAGTAAAGCCAACTTTACTGGTTTTTTTATATACAACTATTTCAGAAACAAAATATTAACTGACAATGTCATTCAAAGCCTGAAAAATATTCAAAGGATATTCGGCAATTCTATTGCACAAATACAAATACCATTCTTTACCATACACAAAGTATAATTTTGTTGGATGACCTTGCTCTTTTAATTGGGCTAATTGCTCATTCTGAATGCCGTATAAACTTTCAAATTCATATAATTCTTTGCTCGGTTTGTATTTTTCAAGCATCGCAACTACTTCTTTCTGAATTAAATCATGATGCGTTGCTATGGCACATTTATGATTTCTTGACAATAATTGATCTACATAATATAAATAGCGTTCATCAAGTGCTGCTCCTCTTGGAATAGAAAAGCCCTCGGGAGTTTCAAAAGCCCCTTTGACCATTCTTATCCTTCCGTTTTGCTGGATTAAATCTTCAAAATCATCTTTTGATCGATGTAAATAAGCCTGAAGCGTAATGGAAACATTTTTATATTTTTGAGAAGCTGTTTTGTAGACATCAATTACAGCATCGGTTATTTCAATATTTTCTGCACTGATTGTTACTTCAATATTATCTTTTTCAGCCTCCTGGCATATTAAGTCTAAATTGTTTAAGCATAAATCTTTTGATAATGCTAAACCAATATGCGAAAGATCAAGAGAAAAAGTCGAGTTTAATTGTTGTTGTTTTATCTCTTGCGCTATCCTGATAAATTCATTAGATGCCTCAGTCGCTTCTTTTTCAGTTAGCGTATTTTCGCCCATGAATTCTATAGAAGTTTTAAAACCTTGCTTATTTTGTTCCTTGACCTTGACAATAGTTTCTTCTAATGTTTCGCCGCCAATATATCGATCAGCAGCTTTTTTAATTGTTTTGAATAAGATTTCATTTGAAAGAATATACTCTTTTGCTTTCTCATTTAGGGCGGCTTTTCGTAAAGCACTAGCACCCATTAGTAATAAATCCTGTTCCATGTTTATTTAGTTTGATATAATAAAAGTTAATAACAAAAGATGTTTGTTATGAGATAATTAATTGCAAATTTTCAGAGAGGATATTGTTGGTAATCATATAATACAATATCGTTAAATTGTGATTGTCGATTGCTATAAACAAATTTTACGCAGAACACATTCTCGTGATTGTCGCAAAGCAAAAAAAATATTTGATTTTGGACATTTAAGCAGAAGAAAAAACATTAGATAAAGCTACTTATTTTGATAATGTTCACGTCACAAATATAAAAACGTCCTATCAAAATACATCGCTTTTAGTTTTTTTATTTACAACCATTATTATTGATAAAGGATGAAAATCGATTTGTTTAAGAATGTAAATATAACAACATTTAGCGTTTTTGAGGACTATGTTTCTTACAATTTAGGATTTAAATGTTAAGAATCTTGTTATTTTTTTTGTGAGTTTGGGTCAGACTGCCCGATTTTTTGTATCTTAAAAATTCTAACAAATAAAAACAATGAAGACAAAATTACGAATTTCATTAATCAACATACACGGACTCTTAAAAGGTTCGGGTCTGGAGATTGGTAGAGATGCTGATAATGGAGGACAAACTAAATACGTTTATGAACTTGCCGAGTTTTTATCGCAACATGAAGATGTAGAGCATGTTCATATTTTTACAAGGTTAATCGATGACAAAAATCTATCGCCGGAATATGCAGTACCTATCGAAATCATTAATGAAAAATTAGACATAAGAAGAATTCCTTTTTTAGGAAAAAAATACAAACCAAAAGAGCAATTATGGGACGGTTTGGACACTTTTGTAAATGGAATTGTCCAGCATATTAAACTTCATGATATATTCCCAAATTGGATACATTCTCATTACGGAGACGCCGGATATGTCGCCAGTGAATTATCGACCATCTTAAATATCCCTTTTGCTCATACCGGGCATTCATTAGGTTTTCATAAAAAGAATAAACTACTTGAAAGCGGTTTGAGTGAAGAAGAAATCGAAAAGAAATTTAAGTTCACACAGAGAATTGCCGCAGAAGAAAAAACATTAGAATTATCTGAATTTATTGTCACTTCTACAGAGCAGGAAATTGAAACCTATAAACCCTACGTAAATTTTGAATTAGGAAAATACCATGCTATTTCTCCCGGAATTGATACCAGTAAATTTGTACCCTATTATCACAGAGAACAGGATTCTGATAAACAAATGGAAGAGGAGCAAAGGAAATACTGGGTTGCTGAAACGATTTCGAAGTTTTTAATAAATCCACACAAACCATTTATTTTAGCGCTGTCAAGACCTGATCGCCATAAAAATCTTCACACCTTAATCGAGGTTTACGGTAAGGATAAAGAACTGCAGAGTATTGCTAATTTGGTCATTTTTGCCGGAATTAGAAAAGACATTTCGCAAATGCCGGAATCTGAAAAAGATGTTTTGACAGATCTTTTGCTTTTGATGGATAAGTACGATTTGTACGGAAAAATGGCAATTCCAAAGAAACATGACGTAGAAAATGAGGTTTCGATTATTTATCGTTATGCTGCCGAAAAAAGAGGTGTTTTTGTGAATTTAGCTTTACATGAAAACTTCGGATTAACTGTAATTGAATCCGCTAGTTCCGGTCTTCCGGTTGTGGTAACTAAAAATGGTGGACCATCAGAAATTATTCCTACTTGCCAGAACGGAGAATTGGTAGATCCGTTGAATGAAAATGAAATCAAAAAAGCTTTACGAAATATCTTAACCAATGAAAGTCAATGGAAATATTACTCTAATAACGGAGCAATTAATATTCAAAAACATTATAGCTGGTTAAGTCATGTTAACCAATATGTTGAACTGGTCAATGAAAATTTATCACTGTCGTCCGGTTCAGGAATCAAAAAACAGCACTATCCTAACATAAATATCGAAAGACTTAAAAGAAAGGTAGAACATTTATTTGTTTCAGATATAGACGGAACACTTATTGAACCAAAATTAAATAATCCCGGTCTAAAAGAATTAAAGGAACATTTGATTAACCGGACTGAAAAGATGGCTTTTGCACTCGCCTCCGGAAGAAACCTGGCGCTGGTAAAAAAAGTAATGGAAGAAGAACAATTTCCTTTACCGGATTTTATTATTTGTTCTGTTGGGACCGAAATTTATTACACAAATGGTAAAGATTATATTCTGGACAAAGGATGGGCAAAATTTTTAGCCGGTCGCTGGAAAAGAGAAGATATTGTAAACCGTTTAAAAGAGATTCCGTGGTTGCGATTACAAGAACCAGAAGCCCAAAATCCATACAAAATCTCTTATTATTATGATAAAGAAAAATACAATCACGATCAACTAATCGAAGTTTTAGGCACAGGATGGTACAAAGTAAATATTATCCCAAGTCATGGCGAGTTTCTTGATTTTATTCCTAAAAGAGCTTCGAAAGGAAATGCGATTAAATTTTTATGTCGCAAATGGTCGATTCCACTCACAAATGTAATTGCTGCAGGAGATTCAGGAAACGATATTGACATGTTCAGAGGCGCTGTAAAAGGAATTATCGTGGGAAACAGAAGTTTAGAATTAGCCAAATATGAAACTACCAAAAGTATTTATGTGGCAAAAAGTTCCGCATCTGAAGGTATTTTGGAAGGATTAAAACATTACAAAATAATTAAATAAAATATGGTTGAGTTTGCGCCCTGTCCACATGATATTCAACAAAGATTGGAGATTTTTTTATGGCGATTCTTATTTCGCAAGAATGACAATGGCAGCTGCACTCGGCAAATTAAATAAAAGTATAGAATATGTATTCAGGTTCAGGTTTTAGTAATTGGGAAATAGGAGATGTCGATGTATTTATAGATGATAGCGGCGTGCATCATTTGTTTCATTTAATTATTCCTAATCACGATTATATTGCACATGCAGTATCAAAAGATGGTCTTTCGTGGAAAAGAGTAAAAAACGCTTTGTTCGTGGGAGATCCCGGAGAATGGGATGATGATATGCTTTGGACAATGCATGTTAGTAAAAACTCTGAAGGAGAAGGTTACGAAATGTATTATACAGGCTTAAAACGTCAGGACAAAGGAATTACGCAAAAGGTAGGGCGTGCAGTTTCTCCAGATCTAATTCACTGGACAAAAGATAATCAATATGGTTTGCCGCTTAGAAGTAATGCGCCTTATTATGAAAGCAGGGATAATAACCCGCGGGAATGGCTCAGCTTCAGAGATCCTTTTAAATACCAGTTTGAAGGAGAAGACTATTTATTAATTTGTGCCCGCAGCGCAGTAGGACCAACATACAGAAGAGGTTGCATTGGTGTGGCAAAAAGAGGAGAGAAAGGTTTTGTTCTTCAAAAACCGCTGCATGTAGCCTATGTTTATGATGATATTGAATGTCCTTGTGTGGTCGAAATAAAAGGAATGCACTATTTATTAGGTTCGATTCGCGAAGATATAAAAGTTCGTTATTGGTTCTCTCCGGATTTTAAAGGAGAATACCACGCTTTTCATAACAATGTATTAATGCCACAAGGCAATTATGCAGCACGAATTGTAAAAGAAGGAGATTATTATTTGATTTATAACTTTTACTTTGTTGGCGGGAATGTCAACACACTTCGCGTTATTCCGCCACCAAAACAATTAGATGTTGACAGTAACGGCAGATTATTATTAAAAACATATCACCATTGGAGAACGCTTTATCAAAGAACAATTTATCAGAGAAACTTACCAATTCCTGTTCCAATTTTGGGAAACCCATCGGCTAATTTTGTTGTGGAAAATGAAAATAAATGGCGAATTGGCTGCAGAAGTGGTTATGAAGTTTTTTGTTTTGAAAAACCTTCGGAAAACTTTGTTTGGGAAGGTACACTGGCTGTTGAAGGAATGGGAAAAACAGGTTTTGTTATCGAATGTGATGAGCAGGGAACAGCCTATTATATATCAATTGATTTTGTAAATGGCTTTGTGCAATTTAGGGCATGGGGATTTAATGAAAAGGATGTAAAGAATAATTTTGTTTTTGAAAACATTCAAACCAATCAATTTGAGATAGTAGAAAACAAAGAAATTTATTTTAAAATTATCCGCTACGGAAATTATTATGAGCTTTCTATCAACGAAATAGTCAAGTTAACGTTATTGGATTTTAAATATAGCGAAGGCAAAATAGGAGTATACGTTTGTTCTGCAATTGTATCTTTAAGTGATTCAAAAATTCATGTAATTCCGGAACCCGAAAACGAATATGCAACGGCAGATCCTAATAAATCTCTGGAAGAATTTAATAAAATAACGCAAAATGCATAATTTTAAAAAAAGTAATTCTCATTAATTTTTAATGAGAATTGCTATCTATAATGCTTTGCACACTTTGAATAAAAGTTTCGGTATTGTGTATTTCATTCTTAATGTAGATGTCATAATGCGATAGTTTAAATTGTTCGAGCATATCTTTTTTTAGAAATTTTATCATTGATTCAATAGTTCTGGTATCGTTTTCATGATTTCTTTTTAATTCGCGTTGTTTGCTTTCCAGATAAGCCAAAGTCTTTTTTAATCTTTGTACATTAATTTTGTCCACAGTTAAATCTTCTTAAATTTAATAAATAACGATAATCAGGAATAAGATAAAATTCAATATTTTTCCAAAAACGTAATAGTGAATTGAATTTATCTCATTACAAGACTATCGTTTCTGATAATTACGTTATAATTGACTTTTTAGTTTGAAATATAATTCAAAAAAGTTAAATATTTTCCTGTGAAACTTATTTTTTAATGACCTAACAGTTTGAATTTCTTTTGTTTAAGGGTAGAATAGAATAGCTTTTGTTTTCTATTTTATTTTGAAAAACAGCTGTAAAATAAGATCCTTCCGGATTTTTGAAGAACAATATTAGTAGTGTACTAATTAGAAAAGGAGATCAAAAATATTTTTTATACAAATAAGCCGTTTTTTCTTAAGTAAGAAAAAACGGCTTATCTTGTTAATTTGGATCAGTTATTTTACAACCGTAGCCTCCAGTTCAACCTTCAGTGTTTCAAAAAGGCTTTTTACCTCCAATAGAGTAGTGGCTTGTTTAATACCGTGTTTGGCTACCCAATCCTGAATAATAGCAAAGTGCGGCCAAAGTTCAGCTGTAGAAGTCGTGTAGATGTTTAGTCTCACAATTCCTTTACATTCGTAACCGGCTTTGGTGATTACTTCTTCCAGATTTTTTAGAGCCAGAATTATTTGGGATTCCATGTTTTCATCACTTGAAATTCCATCCGCACTTATTGCCGTCTGACCGGAAACATACAATGTTCCTTCTGGATTTTTTACTTCAACAGCTTGCACGTAACTACGTTCATTCTGCCATTCCCACGGATTAATTACTCTAATTTCCAATTGTTTAGCTTTTTTTGTTTGCGCCAATACCGGCGTAATAGTTAATAATAGTAAGGCTAAAAATTTTGATGTTTTTTTCACGATTACAGTTTAAAATTGTACTGCAAAATTGTGAATAACATCCGGAATAGAGTCTTGATATTTCTCACGAATATGATGTGAGAAATGTCACATTAAGAAGATAATCTGCTTAGGGTTTCACGCGAAACTCCCAGATAGGACGCGATAAGACTTTTGGGAACGCGCTGAAATAGTGAAGGATATTGTTTTAAAAGCTGTTCGTAACGTTCTCTTGAGTTAGAAGTCTGCCAAGATATTATGCGGCGTTGTGATCCCAGGAAACCAAAAGTAGATTTTTCGAGAAAAAAACGTTCCATTTTTTGCAATCCATCCCGTAGTTTTTTATAATCATCAAATGAACAGCAAAGAACCTCAGTATCTTCAAGACATTCTAGTGACATTGTAGCTTCTGTTTGTGTATAAAAAGCATAATAATCACTTTCCCACCAATCTTCCATAGCAAAAGAAACAATATGTTCTTTTCCTGTCGCATCAGTATGAACTAATTTTAAAAGTCCCGAAATTACAAAGTAAGAATACTTTACAGGATCACCTGACTGAATAAGGAATTGATGTTTTTTAAAATTTTTTGGGATAAAATGAGCAGAGACAAAGGAAAATTCCTCATCTGTAAGCGGTATTATTTTTTCAATATGTTCTCTAAGGTTTGCTCGCATAATCAGAGTTCAAAGTTATTGAAATTTTGGTTTATTAATCTAGTTAAAATTACTGAAAAATCAAATTGATATTTTAGTAAATTAATAACAATTTCTTAAACTAATGTTTATTAGTATGTTGATAAATAATATTTTATGGAGCAATTTTATGAATATTCGTAACTAATTAATATTTATATTTGAGAATGAAACTAAGTCAGTTAATTTAAAAATATGTACAATGGATAAAGCTATAAAACTAAAGGTTCGTAAGGAGTTGGATAGTCAACAACAGTTGAATATAATTAAATTAAAAGGTAGTTTAATTTCCAAAGGATATACCGAAATTATACACATCCTTGATCAGGATGATGAGTTTCATATTAATTCTTTTGCTACACCATCTGAAACTAATAATGAAGTTCAGGAATTCATTAAAGCATTTATCTGCAAAGAAAATCTAACAGATACCATCACAATTTTTAGATAGTATTTTACATGCTCATATGATCAATTTTTGAATAGAATCTTAATAAAACGGAAAAAAATAATAAGCTATTATAAAGTCTGTTTTTATTATATATTCAACTGATTTGTTGTGTTTTAAATTGGGAGAACTATAGTGAGTTAGTAACTTAAAAATACCCATCCCGCTTTTTGATCTCCATTTTCAGATGAAATAATATAATAATAGGTTCCGGTTGGCAACATATTTCCCTCTTTCCATTGTCCGTACCATTGTTTGTCATATTTGCCAACATAGTCATATACCTTTCTTCCCCATCGATTGTATATTTCAATATTAGTTACATTAAAATCAGTAAGATCGAAAGTATCATTGACTCCATCACCATTAGGAGAAACTGCATTGGGAACACCGCATAAATTATTTGACACTTCGATTACTTCTTCAACCTCGCAAGATCCATCATTGACAGCAACTTTAAATTGCAACGGAAACTGTAATAATCCGTTATAATTTTCGCTGTATTCTGAAAAATCAAAAGTCGCATTATCTGATCCTACCGGATTCCCTTTGTCGTCAACCCAGGAATAACTATAATTAGTAGAAGAAGATGTGGTTTCGACCTTTATAAGATATCGATTGTTTACACATTCTTTTGTTATTGAATACGCGGGCGACGTAAAAGTTACTTCTACGGAAGCTGTTGTTGCACATTGACCAGGAATAGGAGTAAAGGTATAATTACCACTATTGTTAGTAGTTGATGAACTCCAGGTTCCCCTAATTCCATTTGGAGATGTTGTCTGCAAAATTGGAGTAGTTCCGTCGCAGAAATTAAGCTTAGCAGGAAAATCAGGCACGATTGCAGGTGTAATGGTAACGATCAAAGTTACAGTAGAAGCACATTGCCCCAAATTTGAAGTAAAAATATAATTGCCACTTGTAGTTGTGTTAATTACCGCAGGATTCCATGTACCCGAGATTCCGTTAGGAGAAGTCAAAGCCAGAATTGGTGGAATATCACTACTACACAATGTCAAAGTTGTACCAAAATCAGGTATTATTTGCGGATTTATGGTAACGGCTAAAGTAGCAAATGTCGCACATTGTCCTGCATTTGGAGTAAAAATATAATTGCCATCTGTTGTTGTGCTGACTACCGCAGGACTCCAGGTTCCCGTAATTCCGTTTGGAGAAGTTAAAGCCAAAGTTGGCACAGTCTCATTACCGCATAACGTTAAAGTCGTAGCAAAATCAGGTATTATTTGTTGATTTATGGTAACGGCTAAAGTTGCAGTTGTCGCACACAATCCTGCATTAGGCGTAAAAGTATAGTTGCCACTTGTTGTTGTGCTGACTACCGCAGGATTCCAGGTTCCCGTAATTCCGTTTGGGGAGGTTAGAGCCAAAGTTGGCGCAGTATCGCTATTACATAATGTCAAAGTTGTACCAAAATCAGGGATTGTTTGTTGATTTATGGTAACGGCTAAAGTTGCAGTTGTTGCACACAATCCTGCATTTGGCGTAAAAATATAATTGCCACTTGTTGTAGTATTGATTACCGCAGGACTCCAGGTTCCCGTAATTCCGTTTGGGGAGGTTAGAGCCAAAGTTGGTGCAGTATCACTACTACACAACGGTAAACTCGTATCAAAATCAGGTATTATTTGTTGATTTATGGTAACGGCTAAACTAGCAGTTGTTGCGCATTGTCCTGCATTAGGCGTAAAAATATAATTGCCACTTGTAGTCATATTAATTACTGAAGGATTCCAAGTTCCTGTGATTCCATTTGAGGAGGTTAGAGCCAAAGTTGGTGCAGTATCACTACTACACAACGGTAAACTCGTAGCAAAATCAGGAGTTATTTGTTGATTTATGGTAACGGCTAAACTCGCAGTGGTCGAACATTGTCCTGCATTTGGAGTAAAAATATAATTGCCACTTGTTGTTGTGCTGATTACTGCAGGACTCCAGGTTCCCGTAATTCCGTTTGGAGAGGTGAGGGCTAAAGTTGGTGCAGTCTCATTACTACATAACGTTAAACTCGTAGTAAAATCAGGTATTATTTGTTGATTTATGGTAACGGCTAAACTAGCTGTTGTCGCACATTGTCCTGCATTAGGCGTAAAAATATAATTGCCACTTGTTGTAGTATTGATTACCGCAGGACTCCAGGTTCCCGTTATTCCGTTAGGAGAAGTCAAAGCCAAAGTTGGTGGAATATCACTACTACACAAAGTCAAAGTCGTAGCAAAATCAGGTATTATTTGTTGATTTATGGTAACGGCTAAAGTAGCAGTTGTCGCACATTGTCCTGCATTAGGCGTAAAAATATAATTGCCACTTGTTGTAGTATTGACTACTGCAGGATTCCAAGTTCCCGTAATTCCGTTTGGAGAAGTCAGAGCCAAAGTTGGTGCAGTATCGCCATTACACAATGTCAAAGTTGTAGCAAAATCAGGAATTGTTGGTGGAGTTATGGTCACTGCAAGAGTTGCGGTTGTGCCGCATTGTCCTGTATTTGGAGTAAAAGTATAGTTGCCACTTGTTGCAGTGTCAATAATGTTTGGACTCCATGTTCCTGTGATTCCGTTTGGAGAAGTCAGAGCCAAAGTTGGTGCGGTATCACTGCTGCACAAAGTCAAAGTTGTTGCAAAGTTTGGTGTTGTGTTGGACGTTACTAATAAATTAATATTATCAGTAATATCTAGCCCACAACTATTAGTAGCTTTTAGCGTCAATACTATAGTTGTTCCACCCGCTGCAGTCGGAACTGTATAATCGGTTGTAGTTGTAGTTGATGGAGAAAAAGAACCCGACGACGCAGACCAGGCAACTGAAGTTTGCCCTACCGCAGTACCATTCAAAGTAATTGTTGCTCCTGCACAAGCCGTTAAGGTAGGAGGTCCGGCATCAACTGTAAAAGGTGGTACAGGTGCTTTACAACCGTTATTGGTGTAAGTGGCAAGTCCGGCTGGGGTAAAATTTACTGTAGCACCGTCAGCGGGAGTATTTGCCCCACTTGTATTAGTCAACATTGATTTGTCATAGGTAACAGTATCCAAACAACCACTAAAATTCATCACAAGCGTTCTCCCATTAGGAGGTGCGATAGATTGGTTGGCAAAGTGCCCAACAGTAGTTGTAGCATCTTGAAAAACCATATATATATTTTCGGATAAAGGACCAAATGAATTATCACTAGTAACCATCAGATAACTAGTAACTAATATAGCGGTTGCATTAGCAGGTAATATTCCTCCGGGAGGTTCTAGTATTTGTCCGCATCCGCCTGCAGCACTTATATCAGTATTTAATTGAGCGACAACAGCTGCCGTTGTCAAATCCTGAACAATGCCCTGCCAAGCATTATTGGGCCATGTTACTGTTAAGGTATTTATGTTTAATGGAGCACTACCAACTTTAAAGCGTACCATTTCGTTACGCCCTTCTTGGACCCCACAAGCATCAACCAAGATACTCTGGATTTCAAAACATTGAGAAAAAACGTTTGAACTACAGAAAAAAAACAATACAAATAAATAGAAATAAGGGGAGTGTAGAGATCTTAAATTCATATCAAAATTGGATTTAGTTGATAGTAATTTTAAAACAATAGTTAAATTTAATTTTTTTTAATTAATTATTAACAAGAATAAGTGTTAATTTATTGATTGTTAGTGGTTTTTGTGATTTTATGACATGAATTTAAGGTGTTGATCAATTATCTATATAATTTGTTAACGTCCGAAGTTTAGTACTGGTCAATTAACTTTTTAATGTGATATTGTATTTAATTCTTCATTTATTGCGATAAACATAAATTGCATTTGATAATACCTCTTCTTTATAAAGATAATTCTATCTTTGCACCAGATTTTGGTCTATTTTTTTAGTTTTTAAGAAAATAGTTAAAAGGGAATCAGGTGCAAATCCTGAACAGACCCGCTACTGTAAGTTCTACACAAGTCTTTAAACGTTACTAATGCCATTGTTCGCTGAGCCGGATGAGAAGGTTGTTTAAAGATGGAACAAGTCAGGAGACCTGCCACAAATCACATAGTTTAAGACTTTCGTGGAATAAAGTCAAACAACAAGAACTGACCTGTTATTTATAATGGGATTCTCTCTTATTGCTTTTGATTATTATTCTGGAGTTTATTTAATTAAATCAGTGATGTATAATACAAAAAAAATACTCTTTTTCATTTTTATATTGTTTGCTCCGTTTTTGCTTCATTCACAAGTATCAAATGATAGTTTGCGGGTTTTAAAAGAAGTAATATTAAAAGGAAAACCTTATCAGGAAGTAATTCCGGTACAGTCCCTTTCAGGAAAATTGCTCGAAAATTTGGCAAGTCACAACGTTGCAGATGCTCTTCGGTATTTTGCGGGAACTCAAATTAAGGATTATGGTGGTCTTGGCGGACTCAAAACAGTAGATGTCCGTAATATGGGAACACATCATGTAGGTGTTTTTTATGATGGGATACAATTAGGAAATGCTCAGAATGGCGTAACAGATTTGGGAAAATACTCCTTAGATGATATGGAATCACTGACGATGTATAACGGACAGAAAAGTGAAATTTTCCAATGTGCCAAAGATTTTGCCGCTGCTTCTACTATTTATTTAAGGACAAAACGTCCTGTTTTTGTTGGTACAAAAAAAACAAATTTATTAGTAAGATATAAAACAATGTCTATCAATTATATTGATCCTTCATTTAGGTGGGAGCAAAAATTGAGCGACAAAGTAAGTATGAGTGTAAGCTCTGAATACATTAAATCTAATGGTGAATACAAATACAGGTACAAAAGAAACAATCTAGACGGATCTGTTGCATATGATACGACTGCCACCAGACATAACAGCGATATAGAAGCACTACGATTTGAATCCGGGCTTTACGGAAAAATAAATAATGGTTCCTGGGATGCTAAAGTATATTATTACGATTCAGATCGAGGAGCACCGGGAGCGATTGTCGAGAATAAGTTTTCTGACGGCTTTAGACAGTACGATAAGAATTTTTTCGCACAAGGTACCCTAGTGAAAGATTTTACAGATAAATATAAATTTCAGGCAAAGGCAAAATATGCTTACGATTATACGCATTATGTGGCCAGAGACACTACCAATATATTAGGCGAAACGGTTACCGAAGGTGCACAATCAGATGACAGCTATTATCAACAGGAATATTATTTCTCAGCAGTAAATATGTACAGCATATTACCAACTTGGGATGTTTCGCTGTCTACAGATTTTCAGTACAACAAGTTAAACGCAACAAGAAGAGGAATACAAACCCAATTTTCATTTCCACAGCGATATACAGCGTTATTTTCTCTCGCAAGTTCTTACAGATTTGGAGGATTTAAAGTTTTGGGGAATGTTGTAGGCACTTATGTTCAGGAAGAAGTGCGATACAATGCAAAAGCTCCCGACAAACAAGAGTTTACGCCTGCATTATTTATAGGTTACACACCGTTTAAGCAATATGATTTTACTGTAAGAGCATTTGCCAAACGTATTTTCAGAATGCCCACTTTCAATGATTTGTATTATACGATGGTTGGTTCCAGTACTTTAAAACCGGAATACATGAATCAGTATGATGTTGGTTTTACTTATAATTTGCCAATAGAAAAAGGTTTTTTCGATAAATTATCTTTTCAGGTTGACGGTTATTATACCAATACCAAAGACAAAATAGTAGCAGCCCCAACCGGAAACTTATTCCGATGGATGATGACCAATATAGGGCAGGTAAAAGGACAAGGAATAGAATCTGTAGTGAATATGGGAATGCATTTTGGTCAGGTAAATCTAGCCACAAATCTTACTTATACGTATTCACAAAGCAGGGATTATACAAAATTTGCAGGTTTAGAATTATCATCTTATGGAGATCAGATTCCATATACACCCTGGCACAGCGGATCCGGAATATTAAACGCTGATTATAAAACCTGGAATTTCAATTATAGTTTTATATATGTAGGAAAGCGATACAATGGTAATGTCAACAATATAAAAGTAAATGAAGTTCAGCCTTGGTATACCCACGATTTAGCGGTACAAAAATCTTTTGCATTTCAGCAGTATAAAATGAAAGGATCAGTAGAACTTAATAATGTCCTCAATCAGCAGTACGAGGTAATTTATAATTATCCAATGCCGGGCCGAACATTAAAATTTATAATCAGTATTGAGCTATGAAAAAAATAACAACAAAATTAGTCCTTAGTTTATTTATAGCCGTTGCTTTTGTTTCCTGCAGAGAAGAAGAAACAGTTTTTCCATCCTCAGATAAAAGCGTTGCTGCACCCAGAAGCGATGGTAAAGTCGAAGGTTTTTATCTTCTTAACGAGGGTAATATGGGAATGAATCGTGCCAGTATTGATGTATTCAATTACAGAACCGGAAATTATACCACAGATATTTATTCAGAACGCAATCCTACAGTTGTCAAAGAACTGGGAGATGTGGGTAATGATATAAAAATATACGGCAATAAAGTGTATGCAGTAATCAATTGCTCAAACAAAGTTGAGGTCATAGACAAATGGACAGCAAAACGAATTAAGAAAATAGACATTCCCAATTGTAGATATGTAGCCTTTTATAAAGACAAAGCTTATATAAGTTCTTACGCAGGTCCTGTAGCCATTGATCCCAATGCTGAGATAGGTTTTGTTGCTGAAATTGATACAACATCATTAGAAATAAAACGAAAAGTAACAGTTGGATATCAACCTGAACAAATGGTAATACGTAACGGCAAACTTTATGTAGCAAATTCAGGAGGTTACAGAGTTCCTAATTACGACAGCACAGTTTCCGTTATTGATCTGGAAACCTTTACCGAAACTAAAAAAATAGATGTGGGAATCAATCTCTATGGTATGCAAATAGACAGCAGAGGAGATATTTATGTAAGTTCAAGAGGAGATTATTACAATACACCTTCTAATCTTTTTGTGATAGACAGCCAGACAGATGAGAAAAAAATGCAGCTTGATATTCCCGTTTCAGGAATGTGCCTTGTAGATGATCTGCTTTATTTTTATAGTGTTTCCTGGAGTTATCTCACCAATAGTAATAAAGTTACGTACGGAATTTTAGATACCAAAACAAAAAAAGTAATTAGTGATAAAGTAATCACAGACGGTACAGACAAAAAAATAATGATTCCGTATGGACTTCAGGTAAATCCCGAAACAAAAGAAATATACATTACGGATGCACAAAATTATGTAGTAACAGGTTATATCTATTGTTTTACTCCCGATGGAAAATTAAAATGGAAAACTACAGCAGGAAACATTCCGGCACATATCGCTTTTATAACCAAAAATTAGAACAATAAAAACCACATTTTTTTTAATCCTTTCCTATTACGTGCAATTGCATTTGTAATAAATACCCAATTTAAATACTATGAAAAAAAAACACTTTAAAATTTTAAAAGCCACATTGTCTTTAACTCTCTTACTGGGATTTATTGCATGTGGAACTGATAGAGAAGATGATCTGGGAATTATAGATCCCACCGTTATACTCAAAGAATCATATACAATTGATCGTTTTAAAGTACTAAATATTGTCCCGAAAGTTCCTGCCAACTCTCAATTGACATGGAGTGTAAATGATTCAGTGATTTCACAAAATGCCGAGTTGGATTTTATCACTCCTTATCTAAAGAATTATCCACTGACATTAAAGGTGACGACAAATGGAGCCGTAAAAACATATTCATCTTTAATAAATGTAACAAAAGAGCCGGGAAATTATAGCAAATACATATCAAATGTATTTGATTTTCGCCCTGCAATAGGTCAGTTTACTAATGGAATTCCGGAATATTTACCAGGAAATACCGAAGCAAATCTTATCAGCGCAGCAAAAAAAGCAATCGTTGGCCCAAATAGCAGTATGATATCTTTAGGAGGTTTTGGCGGATATGTCGTATTTGGTTTTGACCATACGATCCCAAATTTGGATGGCAGGGATTTTAAGATTTTAGGTAATGCGTTTTTTGGAAGTGAAGCAAATGAGGAGCGTTTTGGATCTTGTGAACCCGGAATTATTCTGGTGGCTTATGATAAAAACAAAAACGGAAAACCCGATGAAGATGAATGGTATGAAATTGCAGGAAGTGAATATTTTAAAAATACAACAGTAAAGAATTACAGCATCACGTACTTTAAACCCGATCCCAATAAACTACCCGTTGCAGGAGATGAGTTTTGGCAGACGAATATAGAATATATTAAATGGCAGGATAATCAGGGTGCTTCAGGATATAAAACACAAAATGCATTTCACGATCAAAGCTATTATCCATTATGGATTGCTGAAGCGTCGTACAGTTTAAAGGGAACAAAAATAAAAGACAATTTTTACGATCAGAGCGGTACAGGAAATTATTGGGTAGGTAAATCTTTTGATTTTGGATATGCTGATAACGCTCCAAATAATGATGAAGCATCTAATATCGATATTTCGTGGGCAGTAGATAAAAACGGAAAATACGTTAAACTTCCCGGAATAGATTTTATAAAAGTATATACCGGAATCAATCAGGAAGCCGGATGGTTAGGAGAAGTTTCTACAGAAGTTTCAGGAGCTTATGACCTATATTTTAAATAATCGAAAACCCCTTTACTAGTTTTAGTAAAGGGGTTTTTATATTAAAAGAAGGATCATTATAATTAATTCAAGTTGCTAATTTAACAATTCAGCAAATGAACTGACTTTAAAAAGAGATTTAAATATAATCCTTGCAGGCAATGCCATTAAGTTAAGCTTTTTTGATCATAATTTTTCCTTCAAAGTTGCAAAGTTTAAACACAATCTTATCATCTCGACGAAGGAGATCCGGGCGATAGCGAACAGACGAAGGAGATCACACTAGTGTTTCCGTTCAGATATTGCCAATCTTTATCGAGTTTCTTTTGTGATCTCTCCTTCGTCGAGATGACAATCTAGCGGATTCTGATAGAATTATTGATACAGAAATAGTTAACCCGTATTCAGAAATCTTTTAACTTAATATTGTTGCCTGTAGACTACACATGATTAACGAGCAACTTGAATTAATTATTTTATAGAGATTCAAGAAAAGAAAGATACTCTTGCGTGCTTTTTTCAATTCTTTGAGGAGAAGCATCATGCTCCGCACCATAAAAAGCAAACAAAGGTTTATAAGCCGCTTTGATATAATCAAAAGTAACTTCAAACGGAGTCGTTAGTTGTTCTAAAGTGTATTTGTATCTTCCGGTTTCGCTATAATCTTCCTTGTTAATACCGGCAGAAATGGCCAATGCAATTTTTTTTGCAGCAACCTTATAACCGCTTTTACTGCCATAAGCCCATCCATGCGTTAGAACTTCATCCAGCCATTTTTTTAGTAAAGGCGGACTATTGAACCAGTAAAACGGAAACTGAAATACAATCGTATCATGGTTTTCTATTAATTGCTGTTCCTTTTCAATATCAATCTTTTCATCCCGATATAAGGCATATAAATCATGTATAGTGTATTGGTCAGGATATTGGTTCAATTCTTCGATCCATCTTTTGTTTATTAATGAGTTTTCAAGGTTTGGATGAATTATAATGATAAGAGTTTTCATTTTATAAGTATTAAAATTTAGAGATGCAAAGGTCGGGCTGATAAACAAATACAACAATAAGGGGCGAATTAATCATACAGTGATAAATTAATCACCATAATGAATCTACAGGAAAACTCTTTTTTGTCTTTACTTTTGTATTTCTAAAAGAGATAAAAGATGTATCAGCGAAAAATACCAATTGATTATAATTGCGGACTCAATGTAGCTATGGAAGTAGTAGGTTCTAAATGGAAATTTTGTTTACTGGATGAAATTTCAAAAGGGACAAAACGCCCCAAAGACCTTGTTAACGCTGTAAATGGAATTACAAAACGAGTATTGCAAAATCAATTAAAAGAACTGGAATTTCACGGACTTTTAGGAAAAACAATCTATACAGAAATTCCTTTGCGGGTAGAATATTTTCTAACAGCATCCGGAGAATCTCTTATGCCCTTGATTGTCGCTATTGATAAATGGGGATTAGAATTTGCACCTCAGTTAAAAAAGATTTTAGAAACAGAAGATTAAAAGATTAAATCCCTTCGAATAGCAGAGCTTATTATTTTTAAATAGTAGTAAGTTATTGATTACCTTTATATAAAACATATAATAAAACGTTTTATGGAAAGTAATTCTGACTCCGAAAATAGTTTTTGGAATTTAAGTATTGATGATGCTTATCGTAAGTTAGCAGCAAACTCAAAAGGACTGGATGATACAGAAGTTGCCCGAAGATTAAAGCAATACGGTCCCAATACCTTAAAAAATAATGCAAATACCTCCATGTTTATTCTGTTTCTTTCGCAGTTTAAAAGTCCAATTACCATTCTGCTTATTGTTGCAGCCATTTTATCAGCAGGTTTAGGAGATATTTCAGATACAGTAATTATTCTCTGTATCATAATATTAAGCAGTCTTCTTGGTTTTTGGCAGGAAAAAGGAGCAGCCAATGCAGTAAAAGAATTATTGAAAATGGTTACCTTAAAATGTCGGGTAATCAGAAAAGGAACTTCAAAAGAAATTGCTGTCGAAGAAGTTGTTCCCGGAGACATTGTTACTTTATCAGCCGGAGATATTATTCCCGGTGATTGTCTTTTATTAGATTCCAAAGAATTATTTGTTGATGAAGCCGCTTTTACCGGAGAAACCTTTCCTGTAGAAAAGGAGAGTGGCGATCCGCTTCCGGCAAATACAGTACTTTCTAAAAGAAGCAATACCTTGTTTATGGGATCCAGTGTCATAAGCGGAAAAGCAACAGCACTTGTAATGGCAACCGGAAAACAAACAGAATTCGGTAAAATATCCACTACACTTCAGTCAAAAGCACCCGAAACAGATTTTGAACTCGGAATTCGCAAGTTTGGCTATTTGTTGATGGAAGTAACATTAGTTCTGGTCATTATTATTTTTGGTGTCAATGTATTTCTTAATAAACCTATTCTTGATTCCTTCTTATTTTCTCTCGCACTTGCTGTAGGTTTGACACCACAATTACTTCCCGCTATCATCAGTGTCAATCTTTCGACAGGAGCAAAAAGAATGGCAAAATTACAGGTTATTGTAAAACGTCTTTCTTCTATAGAAAATATTGGCAGCATGAACATTCTTTGTTCAGATAAAACAGGTACAATTACCGCAGGAAAAGTAAACTTAAAAGATACATTAGACATTAACGGAAACCATAATGATAAAGTATTAGAATATGCCTGGCTAAATGCTTCCCTTCAGCAAGGGTTTAAAAATCCTATAGACGAGGCCATAGTTTTGGCTTATAAAGAAACAGCGAAAACTTTTACGGTACAATCTGAGATCCCGTATGATTTTATCCGAAAACGTCTTACCATAGTAGTCAAAGGAGAAAAAGAAAATCTGGCGATTACCAAAGGCGCTTTGAACTCTATTGTATCAATTTGCAGTCAGGCTGAATTGGCCGAAGGAAAATTATCCAATATTGCAGATTCTAAAGCATCAATCCAGGCGCAATATGAAAAATTAAGCGAAGCCGGTTTTAGAACTTTAGGTGTCGCATACAAACCCGTTAAAGATGCAGGTGATTTTAATCGCGACGACGAAAAAGATATGATTTTCTTAGGATTCATCACATTATTTGATCCTCCAAAACCAAATGTCGAAGCGATAATCAACAAACTGAATACACTAGGCGTAAAGCTTAAAATTATTACAGGAGATAATGCCCTGGTAGCAAAAAGCCTGGCGTTGCAGGTAGGGATTAAAGATCCAAAAATAGTAACTGGTGCCGAATTGCAAAAAATGACCAAAGCCGCATTAATGCATCAGGCGATTCATACCGATATTTTTGCAGAAGTAGAACCCAACCAAAAAGAACGTATTATTTCGATCCTGAAAAGCGGAGGTAATGTAGTAGGTTTTATGGGGGACGGGATCAATGATGCTCCGGCGCTGCATACCGCAGATGTGGGTATATCTGTAGATACAGCAGTAGATGTGGCCAAAGAAGCCGCAGATATTGTATTGCTAAGCCAGGATCTTGATGTTTTGACAAATGGTATCGTCGAAGGCCGAAAAACGTTTACCAACACCATGAAATATATTTTTATGGCAACAAGCGCCAATTTCGGAAATATGTTCAGTATGGCAGGAGCTTCGTTATTTCTTCCTTTTTTACCATTATTACCCAAACAAATTCTATTGACAAATTTGTTGACTGATTTTCCTGAAATGGCAATCGCAACAGATCGTGTCGATGATCTTAATATACAAGAACCGCAACGTTGGGATATTTCTTTTATCAGAAAATTTATGGTTGTTTTTGGATTATTAAGTTCTGTATTTGATTTTCTGATGTTTGGTGTTTTATTGTTTATTTTTCATGCCAAAGAAAAAGAATTTCAGACCGCATGGTTTATAGAATCAGTAATTTCAGCAACCTTAATCGTACTTGTTGTTAGAACCAGATTACCATTTTTTAAGAGCTTGCCCGGTAAATATTTGTCAATCGCAACAGCAATAATTGTATTGTTTGTTCTGGCATTGCCTTTTACACCATTTGCAGGATGGTTTGATTTTGTAAAATTACCCTTTATGCTTTATGTGTGGATGTTCTTATTAATAGCAACCTATATCGTATCTGCCGAGCTTGTAAAGCATAAGTTCTATAAAGTAATGATGAAAAAACATCGAAAACATCGATAAAGATTTTTGTGTCCTGACAGGTTTCCAAAACCTGTTAGGTATCCCATATCAAATTAACCAAATTTTATTACATTAGATTATCCCAACAGGTTTCCAAAACCTGTTAGGTATTCGTATATCGCAGTCTCAACGTTTAACTGATATTAAGTAATTAATAAGGGCCAATTTTCTTAGTATTTTAAAAATCGATTCAATACCTGACAGGTTTTGGAAACCTGTTAGGATCACCGGGTTTTATGAAATAATTTATCTTTTATTTATGATTAAAATAAGGTTTGCTTCGGTAAAAGCGTTAAAATAATCGTTATATTTGATATACTTATTCGTTTTAGCTACCATTACTATGAATAACGTATCAAATCCCCTTTATACAAATCCACAATACGCATAAAGCATTTTTTGTTGTCTAATACTCACGTTACAATTTATTTTTTTAATTTAAATTAAATTCAGGTATGAGATCATTTATGATAAATACTTTAATGGTGGTTTTTATTGTTCATTCAGTTTATGTTTCTGCACAAACGATTGAACAAAATAAGCTGCCAACAGTATGGAGTCTTGAACAATGTATTGCCTATTCAAAAGAGCAAAACATTCAAATTAACACATTGCGTTTAACAACAAAATCTACAGAACAGGATTTATTGTTATCAAAAGCCGCTAAATTCCCTAATCTTCTTGGGAGTGCGTCGCAAACATTTACTAATGCCAAAAATGCAGATGTAGTTGTGGGTGGTTTTCAGACACAAGCAAGTTTTGCAGGTAATTATGCTTTAAATTCCTCGATGGTTTTATACAACGGAGGGTATCTGAATAATGACATAAAACAGAAAGAACTTTTTATTAAATCAGCACAATTTAATGCCGAAGCTGCTGAGAATGATGTTACGGTGTTGATCACACAATCGTACTTAACCATTCTTTTAGCCAAAGAAAACAGTGTTTATTTGAGTGAGATTTTAGAAACTTCTAAAGCACAGCTCAAATTAGGAGAATTAAAATACAACGCCGGAAGTATTGCCAAAAAAGATTTTGTTTTATTAAAAGCACAAGTCGCAACAGACAATTATAATCTGATTGCTTCTCAGAACACCGAGCGCCAGAATATTTTGACCTTAAAACAGTTACTACAGCTGCCGTCAGGATATAATTTGAATATTCAGAAACCGGGAACTTTAGAAACTACTTTACCGGTTGTAAATTTAGAAGATGCTCAAAAAATAGCTTTAGAACAAAGACCGGAAATAAAAAGCAGTCAATTAGAAAAAGAAGCTGCTGATCTGGAATTACGAAAAGCAAAAGCAGGTTTTTTACCTACACTTGCAGCAAGCGGAACTCTGGCATCAGGATATTCGGATAATCAGAACACGCCATATCCTACACAGATCGACAATAATTTTTACCAGCGTTTGGGGCTTTCACTGACCATTCCGGTATTTAATAACCGAATAGCCAAAACCGGTGTCGAAAAATCGAAGATCGCAATTGATCAGTCCAAACTCGATCTTACCAATACACAAACCATACTTTCTCAAAAAGTAGAGCAAGCGTATATAAATGTATTGAATGCGCAATCTCAGTTTACGGCTGCTGAAGAGCAACTCGATGCGAACACAGAAAATTACCGAATCGCAAACGAACAATTAAGGTTAGGCGGAATCAGTACTGTAGATTATCTGCTGGAAAAGAATCTGTACATTCAGGCATTTCAAAATTTTATACAATCGAAATACAATGCGATCGTGAGTTTAAAAATATACGATTTCTTTAAAGGAGATCCAATCAAACTATAAAAAGAGCAAAATGAAAAAAAATAAATTAATAATCATTATCATCATTGGGTTGTTAGTTATAGGAGGTATAGGATACTTTATTTTTCATAAAGAGGGTAATAAAGTAGAATTGGTTACCGAAAACCCTCATTATGGAGATATCGCGACCAGTGTAACAGCCACAGGAAAAATTCAGCCCGTAGATACTGTCGCAGTAGGAACACAAGTTTCAGGTACAATACAAAAGGTATTTGTAGATTTTAATTCCGTTGTAAAAAAAGGGCAATTATTAGCCCAGATAGATCAATCATTATTGATGGCACAAGTAGAGCAAATTGCAGCCAATTTACAATTATCAAAAAATAACCTGAGTTACCAGCAATCTAATTTCAACAGACAGAGTGAATTATACAAAGCAGGAGGAATCAGCAGAGCCGATTATGAAACAGCAAGAAACCTATATGAAGTGGCAAAAGACAATGTAAACAGCGTTGCCGCACAATTAAAATCAGTACAAAAAAGCCTTTCGTTTACCAATATTTTTTCGCCAATAGACGGTACTGTTTTATCGCGAAAAGTAAGCGAAGGACAAACTGTAGCGGCAAGTTTAAATACGCCAACATTATTTAGTATCGCCAAAGATTTAACCAAGATGCAGGTTCAGGCATCTGTAGATGAAGCTGACGTTGGAAACGTAAAGGTGGGAGAAAATGCAAGTTTTACCGTAGATGCCTTTCCGGATGATGTGTTTAAAGGGACCGTGATCGAAGTGCGTTTGCAACCCACGATTTCATCAAATGTTGTGACGTATACCACTATTATCAACGCTCCAAATGATGATTTAAAGCTCAAGCCCGGAATGACGGCCAATATCATTATTTACACCAATGTAGTAAAAAACACCTTGCTGATTTCTGCAAAAGCAGTGGCATTTCAGCCTGATTCTACTTTAGGAAAGCAATTTAAAATCAGAAAATTGTCTTTAGGAAATGATAAAGGAAAACACAAAGGAAACCATAACGGTGGGAATGGAAATAAATATGGAAGTAACTCACAATCCAATAATAAAGCTCCGGATACTATCGATCATAAAAAGGCGATTGTCTGGAAAAGGGTAGGAGATTCTATAATTCCCAAACATATCAGAATAGGATTGGATGATGACATCAATGTGCAGGTTATTAAAGGAATAACAGCACAAGATGAAATTGTTACCGGAGTCAATTCCTTAAAACAATCCAAAAGCACCAAAGCAACAGAATCAAGTCCGTTTATGCCAAAACGTGGTGGAGGCGGCGGAAAAAGATAAATTATAATAGATTTTTATTTATAAAATCTATGTTTCTATGTGTTAAAATAATTATGCCCAAAGTATTAAATACATTGAGAAAAAATAAATTGTAATGGGAAAAAAGATTCTTGAAATACAAGACCTGAAAAGAGAATTCACGATGGGATCTGAAACCGTCAGAGCACTAAAAGGGATTTCTTTTGATGTTATGGAAGGCGAATTCCTGACCATTATGGGAAGTAGCGGTTCCGGAAAAACGACTTTGCTTAATATTTTAGGCTGTTTGGATAAACCATCAGACGGGAATTATTTATTAGACGGAGTCAACGTTAAATCATTATCTAAAAATGAATTGGCGGCACTACGTAATACCAAGATTGGTTTTATTTTTCAATCGTATAATCTTTTGGCGCGTACCTCTGCAATAGAAAATGTAGAACTGCCTTTACTGTATAATCCCAGTGTTTCTACAAAAGAAAGACGAGAAAAAGCCATTCATGCCTTAGAAGCCGTCAAGTTAGCAGATCGTCTGGATCACTTTCCCAATCAGCTTTCCGGAGGACAGCAACAGCGGGTAGCAATTGCGCGAGCATTAGTAAACGATCCGGTTATGATCCTTGCCGATGAAGCTACGGGAAACCTGGATACCAGAACTTCTTATGAAATCATGGCGTTGATCCAGGAATTGAATACACAGGGAAAAACAATCATTTTTGTAACCCATGAACCTGATATCGCTGCTTTTAGCAATAGAACTGTGACACTGAGAGACGGAAGAATAATGAAAGATTTTAATAACCAAAGCATAAAATCTGCCAAACAAATGCTCGCAGATTTTCATGTAGATGAAGATTATAAATATGAAAATAGCTAATCTTTTTCTCATCGCCTTAAAGGCTTTACGCCGTAATAAGCTTCGTGCATTACTAACCATGCTCGGAATCATTATTGGTGTAGCATCTGTAATTGCAATGGTTGCCATAGGTCAGGGTTCTAAAAAAAGCATTCAGGATCAACTATCAAGTATGGGATCTAATATGATCACCATTCGTCCAAACAGTAATGTTACTGCCGGAGCGCGTCTGGATATTTCGAGCGTACAAACGCTGACACTTAGTGATGTAGAAGCCCTGAAAAAAGAATCGGTACATCTTAATGCGATTTCTCCTGCCGTTTCCAGTAAAGGGCAAGCGATTAATGGTGCTTTGAACTGGCCAACAAGTATGCAGGGCGTAAGTGTTGATTACCTCAAAATTAGAGATTGGCCACTAAAAGAAGGGATCGCTTTTCGAGAATCAGATGTGCATACGGCAAATAAAGTGTGTTTGATTGGTCAGACCGTAGTCGATAATATTTTTCCGTATGGCGTAGATCCAATCGGGCAGATTATTAGGTTTAATAAAATTCCGTTTAGGATTATTGGGGTTTTAGAATCAAAAGGAGAAAATGCGTTTGGACAAGATCAGGATGATATCATTATTGCTCCTTACAGCACCGTACAAAAAAGGATAACCAACTCAATTTATCTTCAAAACATTTATGCCTCGACAGTCGATGAAAGTCAGACACAACTGGCAACAGATGAAATTGAGCAAATTATGCGCACAGCACATCGATTGAAAGCAAAAGATGAAGACGATTTCTCCGTACGAACACAAGCCGAATTAATCAATACTTTTAGTTCTACCAGTCAGTTATTGACCGTATTGTTAACCGCTATTTCAGGAATTTCGCTATTGATTGGCGGAATCGGCATTATGAATATTATGTATGTTTCGGTTACAGAACGAACCAAAGAAATAGGATTGCGTATGTCGATAGGCGCAAACGGAAGAGATATTTTATTGCAATTTTTAGTCGAAGCCATATTAATCAGCCTTACCGGAGGATTAATCGGGATTGTATTAGGAATAGTAGCTTCTGAGTTAATACAATTCTTTTTGCATTGGCCTACTTTGATTTCAGAATCTTCGGTGATACTATCTTTTCTGGTTTGTGCGATAACCGGTATTTTCTTTGGATATTATCCGGCATTAAAAGCATCCAAACTAGATCCAATTGAAGCTTTGCATTTTGAATAATGCTGAAAATTCTTATATTTGTTGTTTTGAATAAGCTCATTGAGAGTAAAGAAATAACACATAAAAACATAGATTTTTTTCTATTTTGAATAAAGATCAAAATAAGCAAATATTTGCTTCACATTGCTATGTGGTAATATTGAAAGTGAAACGGTCTTTTACAGGATTCTAAAAGCTATGTTTCTATGTGTTAAAATGATTACCAACAACAATTTGTATTTCTTTATTAAAAAAAGGGAATAAGAATATTTAATAATATAAAACAATAATTTTGAGTACAACAGAATTTTTTACCCGACTTATAATCGCTTTATTCGCAGGCTTAATTATAGGTTTTGAGAGACAATGGCATCATAAAGAAGCCGGATTAAAAACCAATATGCTGGTAGCAACAGGAGCAGCTACTTTTGTATTATTGTCTATAAAAGTTGCCGCAACAGAACCCAATATAGATGTTACACGTATTACGGCCCAAGTAGTTATGGGAGTTGGTTTTCTGGGAGCGGGAGTTATTTTTAGAGAAGGACCCAATGTACACGGCCTAAATTCTGCCGCCACAATATGGTGCAGTGCCGCAATTGGCTGTATTGCTGCATCAGGTTATTTTATTGAAGCTTTGATTTGTACTTTTTTAGTAACAACTGTGAATACTGTTTTAGAACCTGTAGATAAATGGTTGAGAAATAGGAAGTAGAGAATGGAGAATAGAATAAAGATTATAGAATAAAGATTATAGAATAAAGATTATAGAATAAAGAGGAAAGAATAAAGAGGATAGAATAAAGATTATAGAATAAAGAGGATAGTTTTATCTGGTAGGTGTTTTGTTACCAATATGTAAATCCTGAGGGATTATCTCTTATTGGTAATGTTTACGGAAGCACTTTTTAAGACAAACAAGTATTTGGTAAAATTTTTAAAATTATTTCCCCTTAAAAAGCTTCTCCAATACGGAAATAAAGTCCCCAATCTCCTTTTCCTACTGCGGCATCTAATCCTAATATTGAATTTTTCGGTTTTAAAAGCCCTGTAGCGATATCCTACACCAGCTCCGGGATATAAACCCCAGTTAAAACTTGATGTGTCAGAACCGTAAATTGTCGCTACTCCTGCAAATCCAACCAATCCCATTTTTTTATTAAAATTATATCGGTATTCGCCTTGTATCGCCATAAGTCCGTCGCCACGATATTTCCCTTCAGAATATCCCCTGATATCTTCATTACCAATCGTAACCTGTTGTTCGAAAGCAATATTTCCTAAGCCAAATTTACCTGAAAATCTTGCGGCCAGTACATCTGTTCCGTGTCGCATTGGGAAATACGTATTGTACTCAGAAAGAATTTTATTGGCATTCACATCATTGCCAAACCATTCCGGATACGTAAGCCATCGCAGCTTTATTTTATCACCTTTGGTAGGATAATAAACAGCATCACGGGTATCATACATCAAATTAAATTGCAGGCCATTTGTGTGAGTCACAGAAGAGGGTTTTATGTCATCTTCATATTTTGTGTCATAATGCGCATACGCATAACCAATACCGGCGTATAAGGATTTTATAACCTTACGCTGCAGGATAAAGTTTACCATCGACGCTTTAGTTCCATAATCGTAAAAATCAGGTACGTCGATATCATCTACATAAAATTGTGCGTTTTGATTGCCTGTTGCGAAAAAAAGTTGTGCCCTCCAGCTATCTTCCTTAATGTACCATTTATTAAAAGAGGCAATAAAATAAGATTTGTTGGTACTATAAACGGCAGAAATACCGGATAACGATTTAGGCGAAATTGTATCTGCTTTGTTCACCTTGTACATCATCATTGGGATCGCACCAAACATAAATTCCAGAGTTCTGTTGTAATTAAGGTAAGGCATTATATTGAAATCAATATTTTTGACCTTTGGTTTAGGTGTCGTTGCTGTGCTATCAGCCAATTTTGTTTGAGACCATGCCAGAGAACAGCATAAGAATAGAAATATAAAAAATGAATTTTTCTGCATTGTGGATTTATTTTTAAGTTATGCATTATAAACCGGTAAATGTATTCTCAGAATGTATGTCAAAAAATAATACTGCTATGGTAAATTTTTTTAATGTATTGCTTTTACGCGATGCATTTTTTTAGGGTATGCCTTAAAAAAGTAAATAAAAAACAGGATTTCTTTCGCTTTCTCTATTTGTATAATTACATTTTGTAGTACTTAAAGAAAAAAAAAAATTTGTTAATATGACAAAAGGGTAGAAGTGCATAACAAGAAAAGCAGTTTTTAATATCGTTTTATTTCTTCTTTAGACGACTTTTAGATATGGCTTTATTAAGAAATAACGTGGTATTACCGGATGAAATTATTAGCGAAAAGTAAATTTTTGTAATCTTTTTTTTGCTTTGAATTCAGCTTTTAAAAATTAAATAAAAAAATATATAAAGCTACAAAAGTATGTATCTGTAAAAAAAAATAACGTATTGTAGTGTTGTAATGTTTTGATTTTGTGTGTTTTATTTGTTTTTTAAGAGCATTTATTTTTAACTGTATAAAGGGAGATTGCAACTAATTTTACTGCTTATTAAGTTCTGTTTTCTAAAAAATAAATTTAAACTCTACTAATTACATAGAATTTATATATATATTTGCAGAGTAGAAAAAATCTACGTGAACTTATCCAGAAAGACTGAGGGATTAGGCCCGATGATGTCTTAGCAACCTGTTACTCAATAAGGTGCTAAATCCTTCCGCTGCGGTGGACAGATAAGAAAGATTTCTTTAGAAAATCTGAGTAAGATCATTATTATTAAAGTCATTTATTTTTTAGAATGAAAACGCAACTAATATTACACGCCCAATCAGAACAACCTGAATTTTCGAAAGAGGAGAACCATGTCCACGTTTTCCGAATGCAATACACTTAGCTTTTAATTAACCAATCTCCTGTTTTTTATCAATAAAATGATAGGCCATTCTAAGAGTGGTCCGGGAATTTCTATGTCCAATTTTTAATTAACCCAACCAAAATGAAAAAAATCTTACTCAGCTTAATTTTTTTGTTTAGCATACTTCCCAGTGTGTTACACGCACAGGACCGAACGATCAGTGGTACCGTCAGAGGTTCTGATACCGGAGAACCGTTACCCGGAGTTACAATCATTGCCACAGAAAGTGGTAAATCTACTATTAGTGACGGAAACGGAAAATTTTCTCTTTCGATAACGCCACAAGACAATACAGTTTCTATCAATTATGTTGGTTATGAAACACTCGAAAAAAGAGCCGGTTCATCCTTTAGCAACATTCGGCTTAATCCCTCTAATACTGCTTTAAAAGAAGTTTTAGTCGTAGGTTACGGAACTCAAAGTAAAAAAGAATTTACAGGATCAGCCGCAAGAATAACCTCGAAAACAATTAAGGACATTCCCGTGCAAAGTTTTGAGCAGGCACTTATTGGTAAAGCTTCCGGAGTAAATGTTTCTACGCCAAGTGGGGTATTAAACGATCCTCCGGTAATTAGAATTCGAGGGGTAAATTCAATTTCGTTAAGTACTTCTCCATTAATTGTTATTGACGGGATACCGGTTAATTCCGGTGATGTTTCTACAACAAATTCAGTAGCCAATAATCCGTTATCCGATATTAATCCATCAGATATTGAATCGATAGATATTTTGAAAGATGCAGCGTCTACCTCAATTTATGGCTCACGTGCAGCTGGTGGAGTAATCTTAGTAACTACTAAAAAAGGAAAAGCAGGAAAAGCTAAAGTAAATTATGATGCCTGGGTAGGGATTACAAGAGCCACCAGATTACCTGACCTTTTAAACAATACACAATACGAAGACATTAAAAATGAAGCCGTACTGAATAGCAAAATATTAAGCGGAAATGAAAATAATCCTGCTGTAGCCTCAGCACTTTTCTTTCCGTCTTTCAACGCAGATGGTACACGTGTCAATACAAAATGGAAGGATCAGGTATATCGCGACGCGGTTTCTCAAAATCATAACCTAAGTATTTCCGGCGGAACAGACAAAACAAGGTATTTTTTCTCTACCAATTATTCTAAACAGGAAGGAATTACAAAAGATAATGAGTTCGAAAGAAAAGGAGCAAGGTTTAATATCGATCACGATGTAAACAGCTGGTTGAAACTGGGAGGAAATCTATCGTATAACAATACTTTCAATCAGGCTCAAAATACAGGATCATTAAGCAGCAGCGGTTTGTTATTGATTGGTGCAGCACGTCTTGCATTGGTATTGCCTCCAAACGTTGCAGCTTATAATGCTGATGGTTCTTATAATTTAAGTTCGACAGGAACTGCAAGTTCGGGAAATAACTTATTTACCAATACATTATGGCATCCCGGCGCCTTGTTTGAAAACAGTAAATATACCAGTTCAAACGATCATATGGTAGGGAATATTCATGCTACGATTACCTTTTTCGACGGATTTAAATTCGACAGTAATTACGGAATCGACAGATTAAGAGCCGAGAATATTACCTATTTAAGTCCTAATCTTGGATCTTCTGCATTTTCTACAGGTGGTTCTGCAACTAATATTGCTGCACTAAGAAACAATTACAATTTTACCAACAGTTTTACTTTCGACAGGCGTTTTGGAGCCAAACATCACATTGCAGCATTGGCAGGATATGATGTTCAGAAATATGAAAACTCTTCGTGGGGAGCCAATCAAACCAACGTTTCTGATCCTTTCTTTGAATACTATCAGGGAACATGGGGAACAATCAGGTCTTCCGGAAACAGCTTGTCAGAAAGACTTTTTCTTTCCTCTTTTTTTAGATTATCGTATGATTATGGTGGAAAATATTTCATTACAGGAAATTTCAGAAAAGACGGAAATTCAGCTTTAGGTTTAAATAATAAATACGGAAATTTTGGAGGTATCTCTGCCGGATGGTCCATAAGTGAAGAATCTTTTTTTAAAGACAGTCAAATTACAGATTATGTAAGTTCACTTAAACTAAAAGGAAGCTGGGGAAGAGTAGGTAACGGAAACCTTTCATCAGCGTATGCTTCACAAAATCTTTACGGCGCATCCATTTATGGATCAGCATCGACCTGGGCAATTTCTCAGGCAGGAAATGAGAATCTGGGTTGGGAAACCAGCGATCAGACCAACATTGGACTTGAAGCAGGATTTTTTAAAGACAGATTGCAATTTACCGCTGATTATTTCAATAATAATGTAAACGGATTGATCTTAAGTACTCCTCAATCACCTTCAAAAGGAATTCCCGGAGACGCCATTCTTTCTAACGTTGGATCAATGTACAACAGAGGAATCGAACTTGGACTTACCGCGACAATTGCAAATACGGAAGATTTTCAATGGAAAGCGTCCTTCAATTACACACACGTAAAGAATGAAGTTACAGCACTTGCCGAAGGAAACACAGACATTATTGGTTACACGCAGGTAACTACAGAAGCCAATAATATTACCAGAGTAGGATATTCTGCCGGAAGTCTTTACGGAGCAGTAAGCGGAGGCGTAAATCCGGACAACGGGCGCAGAATTTTCATCAATAAAAATGGAGAAAAAGTACAATACAGTGCCGCAGTGCCATCAGGGCAAAGCAACTGGACGTATTTAGACGGAAGAACTGCGGCGGCCATTACAGTTGCAGATTATCAAGTTTTGGGTAATGCATTACCGGTTTGGTACGGAGGTTTAACAAATGTATTTCAATACAAAGCATTTGACTTTACGGTTGGTTTCACGTATTCAGGAGGTAATAAAGTAATGAATAATACCAGAGGAACACTTTTAGACCAGCGTTTTTACAACAACTCTACGGATGTTCTGAACCGTTGGACAACTCCGGGGCAGGTAACTGATATTCCTAAATTAGTTTATAACGACGTTATTTCGAATGGTTCAAGTGGTTTTGCAATTTCTGAGAATGCCGAAAAAGCAGATTTCTTAAGATTACAGCAATTGGCGGTTGGTTTTTCACTTCCCAAAAAAATCCTTGAAAAAGCACAATTATCTTCTATCAGGGTTTATGCGCAGGCAACCAATCTTTTCCTGATTACTTCTTATACGGGATCAGATCCGGAAACCTCCTCAAACGGAGCATCAACAACTTCTATGGGAGTCGAGAAAAATTCTGTAGGGCAGGGAAGAACGTTCACATTTGGTCTTAACGTCGGGTTTTAATCATTAATAAAAAACAAAATGAAAACATATTTTAAATTATATAAAAAACTAGTTGTTGCCTTATTACTGCTTTCAGGGATTGCTTTTACTTCTTGTGAAAATAACGAAGACCTGAACATAGCACCGGAAACAACCGTTTCTGATAAGGATATTTTTAAAACTCCGGCAAGAATTGAAGGTTTGGTAAACGGAATTTATAAAGCTTTTAAAGGCGCCAGTTTATACGGAGGACGTTTCCTTTTGTATCAGGATCAGCGCGGAGAAGATTTTATCAATATTACAGCCAACAACTTTACAGGATACGAAAGCTGGAATAACTCATACAGTTCAGGTTCAAATGATATTAATAACCTTTGGGGATCAGCTTATTCAGCAATTAATAATGCTAATATTTTGATTGAAGGACTGGCGATAAACCAAGGTGTAATTACAGAAGAAAAAGCAAAGCAATACATTGGCGAGGCCAAATTGGTTCGTGCGCTTTCTTATTACAGTCTGATCATCAGCTACGGACAGCCTTATAATAAAGATGCCGGAGCCTCAAAAGGAGTTCCGCTTCGTTTAAAAGCAGAAACAGGAGCAGCCAATAATAATCTCGCAAGAAGTTCTGTTGCAGAAATTTACAAGCAGATATTGAAAGACTTAGATGAAGCTGAAGCTGCATTGCCGCAAAGTTATGCAACGGCAGATCTTAATACCACCAGAGCACACGTAAGTACCGCAATTGCCCTAAAAACAAGAGTATATCTGACCATGAACAACTGGACAAAAGTAATTGAAGAAGCTGTAAAATTAGCCCCTCAGGCACAAGCACCATTTTCTACTACTGCAAGTGATGTAAAACACACTTTACAGCCGGATATTACGGTTTTATTTTCTTCAAATTATGCAACGGTCGAATCTATTTTCAGTATTCCGATGAGTTCTTTAGATTCCTATACAGGGCAATCTTCCATCGCTTACATCTACAATACCAATTTAGAGTATTATCTAAATCCAACAGGTATTTTGGGAGATGCGCAATGGAGAACAACTGATAAACGCCGCGACTTAACCAGAACAGTTTCAGGAAAACAATATTTTAAAAAGTACGCAAAACCATCGCCATTCCTGGATTATATTCCAGTAATTAGATATTCTGAAGTATTATTGAATTACGCCGAAGCTGCTGCAAAAACCGGAAACCTGGCCCTTTCGGCTAATCTCCTTAAAGCGGTTCACCAGCGTTCAGATGCTTCGTATGCTTTTGCTCCCACAGTACTTTCAGATCCAAACCAGTTAATTGATGCCATCTTGAAAGAACGAAGAATCGAATTATTGGGAGAAGGTTTCCGTGGACCGGATTTGCTAAGAAATCTGCAGACACTTCCTGCCAAAGGCGACAGTAAATTACAAACTCCCGCAGTAACACCTTCTGATGCTAATTATATATTTCCGCCGGCAAATACAGAGTTGGCAACCAATAAATTATATTAAAAAAATCATTCATAATAATCAACCGTGGGCTTTGTCAAAGTTCAAAACTTTGACAAAGTTTTACTTAAACTCAAATAAAATGAAAAAAATACTATTATTTCTTACGCTTTGCCTTGGAGCAACAGCGACTCAGGCACAAGAAGCCAATGTGCAGCTAAAAGGAACAGTTGTAGATACTGTCGCCCAATATGTTTACTTGCAGAAATTCCATAACAAGATGTTTACCACTATAGACTCAGTAAAAGTGGTTAATGGAAATTTTAGTTTTAAAACAAAAGTAAAACTTCCTGAATTGTACGGATTAAGCGTTAATACAGCGAATACCCCACTTTATATATTCCTTGAAAAAGCACCGATCACCGTAAAATTGAGTCCTGCCAAATATTACAGCAATTCAGTTGTATCAGGCTCCGCATCTCAGGATTTGTTCGATGTGTACAAGAAAACACAAAATGTTGATATAAGTAAATTTATCACAGAACATCCCAGCTCTATAGTTTCAGCTTATGTATTATATAGAAACTGGTCGTACCGATTGACTCCGGAGCAAATTTTACAGAATATTGCACTATTAGATAAAAGTCAGCAAAATTCTACTTACGTAAAAGAATTAAAGGAATTGGTAACCGTGCTAAACGGATTACAAGTCGGAAAAAAAGCACCGGATTTTACGTCTAAAGATCCTGATGGAAAATCAGTTCGTTTTTCAGAAAATCTAAAAGGATATACGTTAGTTGATTTTTGGGCTTCGTGGTGTGCGCCATGCCGAAAAGAAAACCCGAATATCGTAGCAGCCTATAAAGAATATCACGATAAAGGATTTAACATCATCGGAATCTCTCTGGATAAAAAGAAAGAAAACTGGATCAAAGGGATTAAAGACGATCACTTAGACTGGTTACAAGTTTCAGAATTAATTTACTGGAATAGCGAAATCGCCAAATTATATGGCGTGAGAGCCATTCCTGCAAACTATTTAGTAAATTCTAAAGGAATAATCGTAGCCAGAAATCTTCGTGGAGAAGAATTACAATCGACTCTTAAATCACTTTTGAATCAGAATAATTAGTTTGGGAGAGTGGAAAGTGGAAAAGAATATAGAATATAGAGTATAGAGCAAAGAGTATAGAGGGAAAGGATTGTTCATAAAGTAACCGTACAGTTTGTCATCCCGAGGAACGAGGGATCACACGAGAAACTCAGCAAAGGAAAGAACAAATCTTTGTTGATTAGAGAGTGTGATTTGCTTCGCCTGTTCGCTATCGCTTGAGTCTCCTCCGTCGAAATGACAAAAACACAATCTTGTGATCCCGAGGAACGAGGGATCACACTAGAAACTCCACAAAGAAAAGAACAAATCTTTGTCGATCAGCGAGTGTGATTTCTCCTCCGTCGAAATGACAAAAACACAATCTTGTCATCCCGAGGAACGAGGGATCACACGAGAAACTCCACAAAGAAAGGAACAAGTCTTTGTCGATCAGCGAGTGTGATTTGCTTCGCCTGTTCTCTATCGCTTGAGTCTCCTCCGTCGAAATGACAAACATAGCTTGGTAGTTTTTCACAAATAGCGATGTGGCTTTAAATAAAAGCCTTTACAAACAAAGAAAAGCTATGTTTCTATGTGTTAAAATAATTATGCGGAAAATATTAAAATACAAAACAGTCATAGTCTCTATTTCAAAATAAATACAAAACAACAAGAAAAATGAAAACGAAATTATTTTTTTCAGCTGCTGTGTTACTAGCTATTTCAGCGAATGCACAAGTCAAAGGCGGCTTTAAGGGGCAAGATCCTATTACGGCGGTTTCGACCGTAACACGTCCGGTTGAGAAACAATGGAAAGGAGTTTTTGATAAAACGGGTGATGAGGTTTTTTTCGGAAATGATTTTACCGGAGCGCGATTAAACGGAGTAGTCAAAATTGATGATACAACGTTCAGCGTTTTGATTACGCCTGAAAATACGCCCATTAACGGAAGTCCTTGGTATGCTTTTAAAGTTTGGTCTAAAACTAATAAGGAAATTAAAATAAGATTTGATTATCCGCCCAATGTAAAACATCGCTATAATGCGAAAATCAGCGGAGATGGAAAAAAATGGATCGCTTCTGAAAACGGAACTTTTGTAAAAACAGAAAAAGATTCTAATTATGTTTTAAAAGTTAATGTAAGCAAAGACACCACTTGGATCGCTGCGCAGGAACTTAAAACCTCTAAAGATATAAACGAATGGATTTCGACATTAAAAAATAAAAATAATACTGCAGAAACGTCTATCGGATTAACTGCTGAAGGTCGAAAAATACCTGTGTTTAGTATCGGAAATTCTTCTTCCAAAAATAAAATCCTGATTTCGGGACGCAATCATCCACCGGAAGTTACAGGACATTATGCGCTGGAAGCTTTTGTTGCATCGTTAACAGCAGATACTCCGCTGGCAAAAAAATTCAGGAGCAAATTTCAGGTATATGTTATTCCGTTATTAAATCCTGACGGAGTTGATGGAGGGTTTTGGAGGCATAATTCGGGAGGAATCGATTTAAACAGGGATTATAATGAATTCAATCAACCCGAAACCCGAGCAGTTCGTGATTTTTTGAAACGTGAAATCAAAGATTCAAATAAGCTATTGTTTTCAATTGATTTTCACTCTACTCATGATGATATTTATTATACAGTTGATCCAAATTTAAAAGGAAATATTCCCGGTTTTGTACCCAACTGGCTAAATAAAGTCAAAGATGGAATTCCGGGTTATACGCCTCACGTAAAACCTTTGTATTTCAAACCTCCAACTTTTACCTTGTTCAGTTATTTGTTTGAAACCTATAAAACAGAAGCATTGGTATTTGAAATTGGAGACAATACACCAAAGGATTTTATCAAAAAGAAAGGAGAAGTTTCCGGAGAAGAATTTATGAAACTAATATTGGCAACTGTCAAATAATTTTATAATTATATAGAGATGAACAAAATCAAAAATAGAATTTACATTGTTTTAGCGCTGATTGCTTCTGTCTGTTGTTTCAGTCAGCAAAAAAAAGAGCCCATTCAGGTTACTGATCTTCTAAAAATCAAAACAGTTGGAGATGTAGAATTAACGAAAGATGGAAAAACAGCCGTATTTACGGTAAAAAGCATCATCAAAAATGCTGAAAATTCATTGGATTATGATTACGATACGCAACTTTGGTTAGCAAAAACTTTAGATAAAAGTGCACCAAGACAACTAACTTTCGGAAAAGAAGGATCGGGTTCTCCTGTTTTTAGCCCTGACGGAAAACAGATTGCCTTTACGAGAAATGTAAAAGGAAAATCGCAAGTATTTCTTTTAAAGGTAGATGAAGGTGGAGAAGCCGTTCAGTTAACCGATTCAAAATACGGCGCATCAAACCCAAAATGGAGTCCGGATGGTAAGCAGCTTTTGTTTACTGCCTCAATTCTAATCAACGAATTAGTTAAGGATTCGGTTTTAAATCCTAAAAAAGAATTGCCAATCTGGAGTTTCGAAAAACCCGGTTTTGCTGCGAACGAAAACCTGAAAGTAAACAAAATAAAAGCAGATCCTAACGGAAACCTTGAAGCGATTAGGGCTTATCTTGAAATTAACGAAAAAGATAAAAAGGCAAAAGTAATAGATAAGTTACAGTTTCAAACTGAAACCGGACTTACCAGCGAACTGAGGTTTTCTTATGTCTTCATTATAGATGCCAAACCCGGAGTCAAAGAATACGCCATTTCAAAAGGGTTTTACTCGTACACAAATCCTTATTTCGTAAGCAATACCAAAATTGCTTTCAACGGAAATCTTAATGAAAAAAGACATCCCGACAGAATTTTAGAAACTAAAATTTACACGATTAATACTGACGGAACAAATGTAACGGAGTTGCTGGGCGCAGAAAATTTGGTGTTTCAGCTTTTAGCGGTTTCTCCTTCGGGAAAACAATTGGCGTATCAGGAAAGTACCATTAATAATTTGTCTGTTCCGGTACTAAAAATTTTCAACTTAGAAAATCTTTCAGCCAAAACTAAAGTAATTGATTACGATCGAAATAATACCAATGTAAGGTTTTCTAAAGACGAGAAACAGCTTTATTTCATCTCGTCAAGTAACGGAGGATATGTTCTCGTAAACGTTTCTCTAAACACACTTAAACCAGAAATATTGAGTTCTGTCGATCAGGGAATAACAGATTATGATGTTAATAATGGAGTAGTGGCTTTCGCTAAAACAGATGTCAAAAATCCATCTGAATTATATGTGTCTGATCTCAAGTTGAAAGCACCAAGATTAGTCTCTGATTTTAATACATTCTGGCTTAAAAATAAAGAAATCAGCTTTTCTGAAAAAGGCACTTTTATAAACGATAAAGGTCTTGAAGTAGAATACTGGATTATGAAACCCATCAATTTTGAACAAGGAAAAAAATATCCGTTACTAACTGAAATTCATGGTGGACCCGCTTCAATGTTTGGTCCTGGCGATGGTAGTATGTGGTTGGAATATCAGTTTTTCTGTGCTCAGGGATATGGTGTAGTCTATAGTAATCCGAGAGGATCATCAGGTTATGGCGAAAAATTCCTGAGATCTAACATCAACGATTGGGGTACAGGACCAGCCAGCGATGTATTGATAGCATTAGATAAAACGGTTGCACAGGGATGGGCAGATACCAGCAGATTGTTTATTACAGGAGGATCTTATGCCGGTTATTTAACCACATGGATTATCAGTCACGATCAACGATTTAAAGCTGCTTCAAGTCAGCGTGGTGTTTATGATTTTGGGACTTTCTTTGGAGAAGCCAATGTTTGGCGCATGATTCCAAGATATTTTGGAGGATATCCGTGGGAAGAAAAAACAAAAGCAATTCTGGAACGTGAATCCCCAATTAATTACGTAGAAAATATCAACATTCCGTTTTTAATCATTCATGGTGATAATGATAATCGTACAGGAGTTTCGCAAAGCCAGATGCTTTACAAAAGCCTGAAAGTGCTTGGTAAACCTGTCGAATATGTAAGACAACCCGGCGCAAGCCATGAAATTACCAGAAGTGGTGATAACCGACAAAGAATAGATCAACTGCTTCGAACTTTTGAATTCTTTGAAAGATTCAATTATTAGTAAAAATGAGTAAACAAGATACGCATTGAATGTATTTATTTTTTAAGTACCAGTCGGACAACATGTTTATAGAAAATTATTTAAGAAAACCCATCTGATGTCTTATTTAGTTATAAATAAAAAACGTTATGTCGCTCCGCTGGGGCTTTGCGTTGGTGTTTTAAGTTAATTGACTATAAATATGTCGTTTGGCTATAAATATGTCGCCACGTTGGAGATTTATGTTGGTTTATTAGGTCAATTGGCTATAAATATGGCGCCCCTCCGTAACTTTGTTCTGATTTTCCGGCGCAATTGGCTATGTGAATTATAAAAAGTGAAATACCTTCTTAAGGTTCAAAAGCTATGTTTCTATGTGCCTGGAAAAAACGTTCTTATCAGTTAAATGAATCGTTTATATTCAAAAATAAAATTATGTTATTCAAAAAATCAATAGAAAGATTAGTCTCTGAGAATGAGCAAAGTGAAGGAGCTGGACTAAAACGTTCCCTTGGCCCAATAAATCTTGTCGCTCTTGGAATAGGTGCAATAGTTGGAGCGGGAATATTTTCTCTTACAGGAATTGTAGCGGCAGAAAATGCTGGACCTGCGGTTATTCTGTCGTTTATTCTGGCCGCTGTTGCCTGCGCTTTTTGTGCTTTATGTTATGCCGAATATGCTTCGATGATTCCTGTTGCAGGCTCAGCTTATACGTATACTTACGCCACAATGGGAGAATTTATGGCCTGGATCATCGGTTGGGATTTAGTTCTTGAATATGCGCTTGCTTCTGCTACGGTTGCGGTAAGCTGGTCGAGTTATGCCACAAAATTACTGGCACAGCTTCATATCAATTTACCTCCGGAATTAACAAGTTCTCCATTTGATCCGGTAAAGCTCGCTGACGGATCAACTTTAGCGGGAGGTATCGTCAATTTGCCTGCAATAGTTATTGTGGCGTTGCTTTCGCTTGTGCTTGCAAAAGGAACAAAGGAATCTGCTACAATGAATAATTTATTGGTATTGCTAAAACTGAGCGTAATTGTTCTTTTTATTGTTTTAGGCTGGTCTTTTATTCAGGACGAAAACTATCATCCGTTTATACCTGAAAACACGGGAGAATTTGGACATTTTGGATGGTCAGGAATTGTTAGGGGAGCCGCAGTAGTTTTCTTTGGTTTTATAGGTTTTGATGCCGTTTCGACAGCAGCTCAGGAATCTAAGAATCCTCAGAAAGATATGCCAATCGGGATCATAGGATCACTTCTGGTTGCTACCGTTTTGTATGTTGCATTCTCTTACGTGATGACCGGAATGGTTTCGTATAAAACTTTTATAGGAGATGCCAGTCCCGCTGCAACAGCTTTTGCTGTAACAGGGTATCATTTTCTGAATAGTGCGCTGATTATTGCGATTTTGGCAGGTTATACTTCTGTAATTCTTGTGATGTTAATGGGGCAATCCAGAGTTTTTTACAGCATGTCTAAAGACGGACTTTTGCCTTCTTTTTTCAGCGATATACACAGCAAGTTTAAAACCCCATGGAAAAGCAACCTTTTCTTTATGGTATTTGTGAGTATTCTGGCCGGATTTGTACCCATTTCAGATTTAGGACATATGGTAAGTATCGGAACATTATTTGCTTTTTCGCTTGTTGCATTGGGGATCATTATTCTAAGAAAAACAAGTCCTGAGATAAAAAGGGGATTTAGAGTCCCGTTCGTGCCTTTTGTACCCATTTTAGGTATTGGAGTATGTGTATTCCTAATGACGGGACTTCCTCTTGAAAGTTGGGAACGATTGTTTATCTGGATGGCAATAGGTATCGTGTTCTATTTTTTATACGGAAAACGACATAGTAAATTAAGAAAAGAAAATGAGGAATTAAAGAAATAATTAAAGATAAGGAAATGAATGCAGTTGAAAAGAAAACGAAACCAAGTCAATTAGAATACTATTTTTCTAAGTTTAGAGGAAATACAATTGGAGTAAATCATACATTCGAATCGGCATACGGAGAACAAAAACTGTTATATGCTGATTGGGTCGCAAGCGGAAGATTATATCTGCCTATTGAGGATATTATGCTCAATAAAATAGGCCCAATGATTGCGAATACACATTCTTTTTCAAGCGAAACAGGCAAAGCATCGACTTATGCTTATAATCATGCCAGACAAGTGATTAAAAAACATGTCAATGCCAATGAATCAGATGTTTTAGTAACCACAGGAACAGGAATGACGGCTGCTTTATCAAAATTACAGCGTTATATAGGATTGCGTGCTGCTGATAATAAATCTAAAGCTCAGTTTGATAATATTGATAAACCGGTAGTTTTTATCACTCATATGGAGCATCACTCGAATCAGGTTTCCTGGTACGAAACCAATGCCGATGTGGTAGTTTTACCGCCTGATGAAAACAATTTAGTAAATCCGAAAAAGCTTTCTGAATTACTTGAAAAATACAAAGACAGAACATTGAAAATTGGTTCGTTTTCGGCTTGTTCAAATGTTACGGGAATTATTTCGCCTTATCATAAACTGGCTAAAATTATGCATCAGAACAATGGATTTTGCTTTGTTGATTTCGCTGCATCTGCACCATATGTACAAATCGATATGCATCCGGAAGATCCTGAAGAACGATTGGATGCTATTTTCTTTTCTCCGCATAAATTTTTAGGCGGACCCGGAAGTTGCGGTGTTTTGGTCTTTAATGAAAATTTGTACAAAAGCGATGTTCCGGACAATCCGGGTGGAGGAAATGTAAAATACACAAATCCTTGGGGCAGTTATTCTTATAGTGAATCAATTGAAGTAAAGGAAGATGGCGGAACTCCGGGTTTCTTGCAAGTAATAAGAACAGCTTTATCCCTGAAATTGAAAGATCAGATGGCAATTGAAAACATCAAAAAAAGAGAAAAAGAATTGCTGTACCTGTGTTATTCAGAGTTTAAAAAAATTCCGGGTTTATCTATTTTAGGAGATCTTGAAACAGATCGAATTGGTTGCGTTTCTTTTATAATTAAGGATATTCATTATAATTTAATTGTCCGACTTCTGAACGATCGTTTCGGAATTCAGGTTCGTGGTGGTTGGTCGTGTGCAAGTACATATGCCCATTATTTGTTTGATATTGACGAAGCGGAATCTAATGTTATAACAGAAGAGCTTTTGCAAAAAAATCAGAGTAATAAACCGGGATGGGTGCGTTTGTCGTTGCATCCTATCATGACTAATGAAGAACTTCTGTTTATTTGTGATGCGATACAACAAGTAGTTTTAAATTATAAAAACTGGCAGGGAGATTACGAGCACAATAGCGCTACAAACGAATACGAAAGTATTGTAACAGAATCAAGTATCGAGAGGGATGTAAAGGAATGGTTTTGGTTAGAATAGGTTTGGTTTATAATAAACACGAACCACTTCGTCTGTTCGGCTTCAGTTTAGATTCACGAATTTGCACTAATTTTTAATGATGTAGCCAAGTTTGTGTAATTAATTTCACAAACGAATTAGTTCAAATTCGTGAAATTCGTGTTTGCCCATTCTGTTTCCTTGATGCGATTAATTAATTTGCCATTGCGCCAGACCAGATAGAATATCTTCAAGCGATCTTCCTTTTTTAGTTAATGAATAACAGACTGATTCATGTTTTTTCTCTTTAATGATCAAAAAATCATTCGTTAATTGTTTGAGATGAAGTGCCAGCATTCGATCGCTTATAGACGGCAGAAGTTGTTTAAAATCAGAAAATGTTCTGGAATCATGTTCCAATAAGCAAAAAAGTAAAGAAAGCTTCCATCGCCCTGAAATAAGCAGTAGGGTTTTAGAAGCATTGCAGAAATCAGTAAGAGTTTGTTGATTTTCAAAGTTGGTTGAACTTTCTTTTCGCATCGCTAACAATTTTGTAAGGTGGCCATGTCACAGCCATAAGAAACTATATTTGTATCACAAAAGTAATCATAATGAATAATAACATAATAGGATTTCATCATTTTGCCATTAAGGCACAGGATTTTGAAAAAACAGTACAATTCTACGAAACACTTAATTTTGAAGGGTGCATGGTTGGAGTTTACCGGAATTTAATTTAGAAAAGTGTGTAATGCTCAAGAATAAAGCATTTGACTGCCATATCGAAATATGCGACAGCAATGCTGATTTCCCTACACAGGGACGCAAAAGAAAACAAGGAGATCCTTATGTCGAAAATTCTCTTTTGCATATTTGTTTTACAGTTCGAGATGCCAAAAAAGCATACGATGAAGCGATAGAAAATGGTGCAAAACCTTTGTCTCCCAAAGAAACGTTAGAATTAAGAGATCAAATAAAAACGGTAACCGTTAGCAATAGTCTGGTTTATAGCCCGAATGGGGAAGTTATTGAATTTCTGGAATCTGTTGCTTTTTAGGAATCTTATAAACTTTGCCTAAATCTTGACACATTTTGCCGTAAAATCTTTTATAGTGCCACAAAATGCTAAAAAAAAGCCATTCCGAATAATTATCAGAATGGCTTTTTTGTATTATAAAGTACTTCTATTGTCCTAATAAATAGTAATTGCAGCGGTGGCGTTTACTATTAAATTTCACTTGTTTGTATTCACCTGAAACGGGTTCGATCCAATCTTGTCGAATGATATACAAACCTTTCATCGTAGTATAAAATACGGCTTCACCATTTTTATCAAGCACAATTTCTTTTTCCCAGTTTTCAGGATTAAAAACACGAAGTTTAGTTCCTGCTTTTGAAGCTTTACCTTGAAAAAAAGCTTTAAGCGTTACTTTTTTTTCCTCGACAATAGTTATGATATCAAGTGTCTGCAAAGAATTGTTGTTGGTTTCAATCAAAGTACCAACATTATAAACTGATGCTATATAATCAATAGGGAGAACATTTTCGCCTTTTGATGCAGAGCGATCAATTACAGGATGTTTGTCATTTATTCCTAGAATCCTGTACTGACCTTCGCTTTTAGGTGTGAAAACAGCCAGCCAATGATCCTTTTGCATAATAAGTTCAAGTAGTTGCTGGTTGCCTTTTGGATCAACAATCCTAATCTGAAAATCACCTGTCAGTTCAAGTTCTTTACCTGCATCTCTGCGTCTCACCCCAAATTCATCCATACTGCCATAACATAATTCGATGTTTACAGGCTCATTTATCTTGCCGGAACCTTTTACATTGATCCAGTAAGCGCTTGCCATTGCAGGAACAGAAGAAAGCAGGCACAAGCAAAATGTGATATAAAATTGGGTTAAAGATTTGTTTTTCATAAAGACATTCTCTTTTTATTATTTTTGATCTGATACCGTTTTGCTCTTAAATAAAAGGTTTTAAAATCTCAGTGCAAAACTACCTAAAAATTGAGCAGGCATTTGAGGAGTAAGTCTCACGTTCCAGGCTTTTTCACTAGTTAGGTTATTTACTTTCAAGCTTATTCTGTATTTAGGCTGATCATAGTATAAAGCAGCATCAAGCATCGTATATTCAGGAATAGTAACTTTAGTAGTTTGAGTATTGATAACATAGGACATAGTACCATAATTACCACCAAAACCAGCGCCTAAACCTTGATATTTACCTTCAGGAATACGATAACTCAACCAGAAATTTACTGTAGTTGCCGGACCAGAAAGAGCAGGGCGTAAGCCATTGACAGTTGGGTCAGCTTTTGTATACTTACTATCATTATAAGCATATCCCGCTACCACATTGAAACCTGAGAAAGGATTTGCGGTAAATTCAGCTTCAAAACCACGGCTTTGTTGCGTTCCGTCTTGTATCGAATAATTTGTATCTGTTGGATCCGGTCTTAATGAGTTAGCCACTTGTATGTCATAATAACTAAGTGTTCCCACAAGACGATGGTTAAATACGTCACCTTTTACACCAAATTCCAACTGATTGGCATGCTCCGGTTTAAACGCCGTACCATCAAGCGCTTGTCCGCTTTTGTTAAGAAAACCATTCATATAATTCGTAAACAATGACAAATGGTCTTTGCTTAATTCGTAAACAGCACCAAGTTTTTGCGATAGCGAAGTTTGGTTATAAGGTCCTGCTGATGTACCATTAGCGCCAATTCCGCCAGCGGTTACACCTGTTGCAATATTATAAACACCAAGATATTCGTAACGATCTACACGTAAACTTACCATAGTCAATAAGCGATCTGTGATATTAAAAACATCAGATACATAAGCAGCATATGTATTGTCCCTGTTTTTCTCCTTGCGTAATACTCCTTTTCCTGCTTGTGCAAGAGAATTTACGGTTTGTAAGTTTGCGCCAGAGTTTGCCGGTGGATTTATGAAATCAAAAGCATCTGTAGTGATTGTAAGTCGGTCAAAATCATTATAATTGTTATAATAATCTAAGCCCACAACCATACGGTTTCTAAATCTTCCTATTTTAAAATCACCAATAAAATTCTGTTGAATATCAGTAGCAATAAAGTTTGTGTTTCCTGATATAACCTGAACACGGGCAGTGGTATCGCTCAAAGCGTTTATTGCGGTGATGTTACCATCGATCGTAGAACGTGCTCTTGAGAAAATAGTCTGAGACGTCCATTCTTCGGATATTTTATAATTAATTTGTCCAAATATATTCAACATCTGAGTGTTGTAAACCAGGTCATTACTCATAAAAGTCCTTTTGTAAGGAAAAGCGATATCTACAATAGATCTTGTTGTATTGCTTTTGTTATACGGATTAAAACGTACAACAGATGTTCCTTCTTCCTGACCAAATTCAACATCAAGCAAAAGTGATAACTTGTCAGTAATCTGATAAGAGAAACTTGGTGCTATACTGATGTTTTTTGAGAAGCCAAGATCCTGAAAGCTTTTTTGTTGCGTTGTGGCTCCGTTTAGTCGGAATAAAGCTGTTTTGTCTTCGTTTACAGGAGTATTAACATCTACTGTAAGACGATTAAAGTTGTAACTTCCGCCAACATAGGCTATTTCGCCGCCAAAATCGTTATAAGGTTTTTTGGTCACACGATTATAAACTCCGCCATAACTGCTTGCGACACTTGCTCCAAACAATGTTGCCGAGGGACCTTTGATAGCTTCAACACGCTCCAGATTAACAGGGTCGATAGAAGAAAAAGCTTGTCCGGCTACACCATTTCGTGCATTTGGTTCTGTCTCAAAACCGCGGGAACGAAAAGTTACACGTCCCTGATTGGCAATCATCGGGATACCGGCACCAGGTACATTCTTAGAGACGCTTCCAAGGTCAACAACAGATTGTTCTTGTATAAGTTCTTTTGATACAGTATTGTAGACCTGTGGGTTTTCCAGATTTTTAAGAGGTAAACGAGCGACATATTTACTTTCTTTTTTAGAAAACCTATTTACATTTCCTGAAACAGTAACTTCTTGCAATGCCATAACGTTTTCTTTAGGCAATTGGTAATCTGCTGTTGTAATTTGTCCTGAAACTACAGTGACTTCAATAATTTTTTCTGCAGAACCCAAAACCTGTATCATGATACGATAGTTTGCAGGTGGAATGTTTTTAAAACTATAATTTCCTTCTTCATCTGTAAGAGTAGATTTGTTTAGTTCTGTAATAGAAACCGAAGCAGAGGCAAATGGTTGTCCGTCAACAAGTTTTATCTGACCAGAAATTGTACCCGTAGTTTGGGCGTAAGCAGTATTTAGGTTTGCCAGTACAATCATTACCAGAAAACAACGTAAAAAATGGTGCATAAATTTAAAATAAGGTGTTTATTTAATGGGCGCAAAAATAAACAATTATTTAGAATTAGTCTTGATAAAGGTTTCTAAATACTAATTCATCAAAAGATTTAACATTCATCTGTTGTTGAAAGTTAGAAGCAAAGGAGAGATTGTCAGAAAATATTCAAGTATAATAAAGAAGACAAAATAAAAATGAAAAGTAGTGACAATCGATTTGATTTTATCACAAAAAAAAATGCCTTAAGTTCTTTCGATGAGAGAAAACTTAAGGCATTGGAAAAATTTCTAAAAGTGCTGCACAATAGATTGTGCAGGAGGGAACTGTATTTGAAACAGCTCCAAATTTATTCTTTATACAAGATAATTGTAGCTTTATATCCGGTTCCAACATTCCATTGACTGGATTTAATAACCGCTCCTTTATCATCAAAAACCTGAAATTCAGCTGTATTTGGTGAAGCGGAACCTTCGTTTAACGCTTCAAAATCAATTTTATTAATTCCTTTAACCAAATCTATTTTAAAACCCTGAAACGCACTTTCTAAAGTGACTTCTGTTTCAATAACTTTATCATTCAGGTAAACCCTGATTTTATCCCCGTCTACAAAAGCTGCATCACGATAACGCACTGTAGAAGTGGCTGTATTGGTTACATAACTTCCTAAGTATTCATTTCTTCTGTAAAAAATTCCCTCGACATTGGCCTCCGGTTTATACAGAATGTTATTTTTATAAAGATCATCCGGATTGATTTTTAAAACCGTCCCGTCTTTCAGAGGTGGCGTTTCCGGGTTTGGTGGCGTCTCTGGTGGCGGCAGACTTTCTTTGGTTTCAGAATTTTTGGATGGGATAGGCTTGTATTTATCCTTCAATTCTTTTTGTGCATATCCTTGCAGAGCAGTGCTCATTATAATAATCAGAAATAATATCCTTTTCATAAACTTTAAATGTTTTAATATATAAAAGCAATCAATCCTTAAATTTAAACAGATTAATTCTTACATACAAACATTTAATTCAATCATTTATTGTCTCGCCTAAAATTTATTTAAGAGTATTACGGAACTGTTGATTTTATCTGAAGTGTCAGTAATAAAAAACCTGATTTTCATTGTTCTTGAAAATCAGGTTCTTATGTCATTGTTGGAATTTATTGTTTAATGAACTTCAAATATTGTATCGTATTTCCGGTTTCGGAAACCTTTACCATATAGATTCCTTTAGGCAAGCTGTTTACAGGTACTTCTGAACTCGTCATGTCCTGAACTACAGTAGTGGTTTTTAATACTTCTTTCCCGAAAATGTTATAAACCCCAATTGCGACAGATCCATTTATAGGGTGATCAAATTTTATCCTGAAGGTTGATGATGCAGGATTCGGAAAAATATAATTGGTTGGTGTATTCCAGTTACAGAACGGAATATTGAATTTTGATCCTTGCGATATGGCATACAAAGCCGCATCAGCTTTAGGCAGTTTTACATTTAGCGTTCCTTGTGTTGAACTTGTAGTGCCGGAATACAATTCTTTGACTGTATAATTTCCGGAACCTAATCCAAGCCGACTTAAACTTATCGTATTTGTACTTGCATTATCACTGTAGTTAAACACTGCTACATAGGTGACATTGTTATGCGTGGCGGAGAAAATGTTGGCTGCATTGTAACCCGTATTTCCATCAGCAGGAATAAAATGCATATCTGCACGGGCAACATTCATAACATCATTATTTTGTAAAAGGTTTTGTGATTTAGCTTTCCAGGCTCCTTCCACAGAAAAATCGTCACCGCTTGTGATAGTACCCGTTACGACGCTGCTTAGTAGTCGGGCACGATTTTCTCCTATAGAAGCGTTGCCAAAAACCACGTGATCAGCATCGAGATAATCATATATTTGGTTTTGCCACCAACCATAAGTTGTACTATTTAGTGTATAATCTGTTTCACTAATACTACTGTAAGCATCGCAGGCAACCCGACGTACATGTACAAACGGTCCTGTTGCCAGATTAGGCGATATGGCTGCCTGAACCAGCATTGTCCCATTAATCTCATCGATCAAAAACTTCATTCCTTCCTGATACGCTTCCATACCGGTATGCAGTTGATTGTTCGCAAAACCATCTGCTTCGATACTCGCATGAGTCAAAAAGTCGATTTTTACCATTTCGAATCCTGCCGCTTTAAAACGGTTTATAAAATATTTTATTCTGGACTTCGTTCCCGGACTTGTAGGATCCATGGCATAGGCGCCATCAAGTTCAAAAGGATTCCCGTTGACCTTTGTCCAACACTGATCATAATTGTAAGAGCTTCCTTCGACCTGGCGGTTGTATTTGCCCCAATCTACAAAAGGCGCCCAGTAAATACCCGCTTTAAATCCTTTGCTTTTTGCATAGGTAACGAACTGTGCCAGCTGGGCATCCGTCATATTATCCCAATACGAGTCGAGGTCAATAAATAGTGTGTTGTCTTCGGTTTTATACGCCGGGCAATCATCATGAAAGAAATCTACAACAGCATTGGCCTTAGACAGAGTAATATTAGACTGCATGGCGCCCCAGCTGTTCCATCCGATAGGTTTAGGAGCAGTCCAGTCAAAAATGTATTTAGGTTGCATGGCAGCGTTGGCTTGCGCGAATTCCTCGAAACCTGTTCGCCAGTCCTGAGTTGCATTTATCATTACTTTCGGCGAAGGACAGCTTGTTTGTCCAACATTTACCCAACCATGATCACGGGTATCTCGGGTAACATCTTTCTTTGTCCATCCTGCAACTACCGAAACGTAGGCTGATGATGTGCCGCCGCCACTTACTGTAACGCCGGTTTTCCATTTTGTATGTTCCAGCGAGCCAATAACCAGACCTTTGCGATTGTTATTATTATAAATATTCGTCACCTCAGATGCTGTAAAATCAGCTGAGTTAAGGGGAAAGGCATTGTAGCGAATCCAGGCATCATTGTCATAAGGTACAAAAAGAGCCCTGGTGTCTCCACTGCCAAAGTTGGGTGTAACCTGATAACTCGTCAATGGAGACATTTTATAGCAGTTAGCTCCGTTTCCTGTAAGGACAACCTGTACAGCCAGATAATTTTTATTAGTATAGGTATAAAAAATTTGCTGCATACCCAATGTGTAATTTCCATTTAAAGTAAAAATATGCTTAGTTCCACTGCCAATATTATCCGTAAAAGATTCTGAGGTGTAAGTTGCCGAGGCGAAGTTACCACTCGCATATTTTTGATCGCTATAAGCATACGCTGACGCATTGGTAATTACCGTACTGCCATTGAATTTTATGTTGTACGTTTTATTGCTAAAGTTATAGACAATAGCATTATTATTACCAAAAGGCACTGTTTTTAGATTGGAAGAACCCATTGGTGTTAAAACAAATTTGTCCAGATTTGGAGCCCATGAACTCGTATTGTCCCAGAGAAGGGTAGTGGTTCCGCTGTTAAGATAAACACTTATATTTTTTGAAGCAGCAGTACTCCATCCGCCACTTGGTTCACACGGAATAGCAATGGTTGTAGCTGATCCGGCTGTTAAGCGAATAGTTCTGGGGTCGCCCGTGCAATAGAATAATTGCAGATTGTGCCAGCCTTTCGCCGTAACATTCACGTTTACCGAAACACTGCTTGTACCGCCCAAATTGCCTACTATTTTGCCTGAACAGGAATCACAGTTTTGTATATCGGCACTATTAGTGCGGACACCATTTTCGAATTCATAAGTTTGAGCAGAGCCATATATTGCGAATAACAGCAATAATGTGGTAAGGAAGATTTTAAATGATAATTTTTCTTTTGTAATTTTTTCTTGCATAATAATTCATTCTAATTAGTTAAGATGCAGTACTATTCTATACTGTGCTACAATGATAAGAAAAATATTAATATAACGTTAAAAAATAATCGATTTAATTATTTTGAATCGGTTTGTTTGATTTTTGTGTTTATTATTTATGGAAATTTTGATGAAAATAAAATTATTGTTTTGTCATTTTAAATTGTGACAGGCTGTGAAATCAGTCAGAAGTAGCTTTCAAACTTTAAAACAAGACAATTTGTTGTGGCCTGACAGGTACAAGATTGTAATTTTTGATACATATTCTATCAGGTTATATTTTTAGAGTGAGGACTGTAGAGTTGAACTTTGTTATCATTACCAAATGCGTACCCGTTCCTCCGGTGACAAATAAAGTTTGTCTTCCGGTTTTATATTAAAAGCCTTGTACCAGGCATCAACATTACGAACAACACCATTTACACGATAATCTGCAGGTGCGTGATAATCCTGCGATAACGTTATACGGTATGCTTCCGGAGTGTAAAGACTCCGATTGGTTTGGGCAAAAGATAAAAAGTAGCGTTGGTCATCTGTGTAGTCATTTAAAACTGAGGGAATATTTTGATGATCGGCACGATAAAGTTGGTAAGCCTCATAAGCAACGACTACTCCGGTCAGATCGCCAATGTTTTCTCCAAGCGTTTGTTTTCCGTTAACATGAATTCCATCAGACGAAAAAGCGTTATATTGATCAACAAGTTTCGTGGTACGTTCTTCAAATGATTTTCGGGTTTGTGGAGTCCACCAGTCACGCATTATACCATTACCATCAAACTTAGAGCCTTCGTCATCAAAACAATGCCCTAATTCATGTCCGATTATTGCACCTATCGCACCAAAGTTTACTGCAGGATCAGCAAAGGGATCAAAGAATGGAGCCTGCAAAATACCAGCAGGAAATTCGATCGAATTGTATAGTTTACTGCTTGTCGCATCTACAGTTTGCGGAACCTGATACCAATTTTTACTAGTGTAAACCTTTTGCAGCATCGAGCGTTCATTCTCCCAGTTCGATTGTGCAATAAGCTGCTCATTACCAATAGGATTTTTGATATCAAATTTTAACGAGGAGTAATCGCGCCAAACTTCAGGATATCCTATTCTTACCGTCACAGCGTCTAGTTTTGCTATTGCTTCTTTTCTGCTGCTGTCGTCCAGCCAGTCCAGTTTTTGCAGTCTGATAGAAAATGCCTTTCGGATGTAATCGACCAAATCCTTAGTATTTTTCAGGTATTCAGAAGAAAAGTATTTTTCGACATAGAGCTTCCCAACGACTTGCCCCAGACGATTGTTTACGTATAAAATTGATTTTTTTTCTCTTGAAGCATCATTTGTAATTCCACTTAAAGTACCGGAATAAAAATCAAATTGATTTTTGCGGAATTGCTCGGGTAAAAGAGTAGAATGATTCACAATCCAGTGAAACGCAAGATAAGAGGACCAAATGTCTGTTGATGTATTTGCAAATAAGGCCGCCTTTGCCTTTATTGCGGAGTCGGCCTGCAAGATTATTTCACTTACATGGTCTACCTGTCTGCTGGCCAAAAAAACTTTCCAGGGAAAACCCGGAGCATAAGTAGAGAGTTCTGATGTGGGCAACAAGCGTGAATTAATCTTGCTGTCACGCATTTGTGCAGGTGTCCATTGTACTGCTGCCAACTGAGTTTCAATTTCAAGAATATCATTAGCGCGTTTTTCAGCATTAGAAATACCGACAAGTTCAAAAGTACGTGCAATATATTCTTTATATGCCTTGCGATATCCCGGATAAAGACCATCTTGCTTTTCGTACCATTGCGGCGAGGGAAGTCCTATACCGCTATCACCCAATGCAACAAGAAATCGGCTTCTGTTATTGATATCAGGAGCTGTGTGAATAGAGATAATCGAAAAAGACTTTGGATTTGCCATCCACTTAGCAACGTCTTCGTAACTTTTTAAAGCAAGTATTTGTTCTAAATCCTGCTGAATTGTTTTAAGTCCCAGTTTTTCGATGTTGTCAGTATCGGTATACCCCAGATAAAGCGCTCCTACTTGTTTTATTGCACCTTTGCTCGTCTTGATTTTGGCTGCGCCGTCATGAATAATATAAGCTATTCTTTCGTCAATTCTATTTTTAGCTTCGCTATAATTACTAAATCCTGAAGCACCTGCCGGGATCGTTTTAGACTCCAGCCAGCCTTCGTTAACGTATTTATAAAAATCATTTCCCGGTAATACTTTCTTACTTATGAACTGAGTTTCGATTCCCCAATCTCCAAAAGTTGCTTTACCATTTGTAGCATCTGTTGTTTGGGCTTTTATAGTATAGGGATTAGAAAAAAGGAAGACAATAATACTAAATTTCCCTATCAGTTTTATCGACAAGGTTTTTGGGAATTTAGATGCAGTAAACAATTTTAAAAATTTGGTCTTATATTTCATTTTACGATTTTTAACGCGCCAAAGCTAGCTTTCGATTTTGAATTATGATTGTATAAATGCGAATAGATTTTTTTTAATTAACTAATCTATTGTGTTGAAAGCCTGAAATTGAACTTACGACTGATGTAAAAATATTATTTAAAAGTTAATAATGTTATAACTGATTGAAAATGATAGTGATTTCAAAAGTATGAGGCAAGGTGGTATAGGCTAGTAATCACAAAAAGCTGAAAAATAAATATCTTACATTTGTTTATTATAGTAATCAATTAGACAATATCCCGTATGTACGATATACTTTTCAAACATCTTGAAGAAAAAGTGAGCTTAACTTCAGGCGAAAAAGAACTTGTAGCCAGCTTCTTTACGCCTAAAAAACTAAAAAGGAGACAATTTTTGGTTGTGGAAGGGCATGTTTGCAAATATTTAAGTTTTGTTACAAAAGGTCTTTTAAAAGCGTATAATACAGATGAAAAAGGCAATGAACACATCAATCAGTTTACGCCTGAAGGTTGGTGGACATCAGATATGAATAGTTTTTTCAGGGGAGAAATTTCATTTTACAGTATTAATGCAATGGAGGACTCAGAAGTGCTGGTGATCACCAGTGAAGATTTTGAGAACCTAACGTTGCAGGTTCCTGTCATGGACCGGTATTTCCGCTTGCTTTTTCAAAACAGCTTAATTACAAAAGAAAGAAGGTTAATAAGTTCTCATACACATACTGCCGAAGAGAAATACAAGCATATGGTAGAAAAGAATCCCGATCTGATCAGGCGTGTACCACAAAATTTACTGGCTTCTTATCTGGGACTTTCTCCTGAAACCTTAAGCCGTTTAAAAAAGAATGTAATGTAGGGACAACAATACTTGATTTAGATCAATCGAATTTCTTGTTTTAGGTCATCTTTCCGAGCGTTGTTTTAGAAGTAATTTTGATAAAAATTTAAATTATGAATACTCAAAAATTAGCTACACCTTCTACAGATGACAACATAGCCCTGGTAGTTGGAGCAACCGGAATTGCAGGAAGTAATCTTGCCTCAAAATTGATAGAAAAAGGATGGAAAGTTTATGGTCTTGCCAGAAATCCAAAAAGTGATATTGAGGGATTATCCCCAATCGCCGCTGATCTATTGGACAGTAACCCATTATCTTCAGCATTAAAAGATGTTTTTCCTACACATATATTTTTTACTACGTGGATGCGAAATGATACTGAAGAAGAAAATATCAGGGTAAATAGTGCCATGATTCGTAACTTATTACAAGTTTTATCTGCTAAAAAATGTATTAAACATGTTTCGCTGGTAACGGGCTTAAAACATTATCTGGGACCTTTTGATTCTTATGCTAAAGGAACTTTGCCGGAAACACCACTAAGAGAGGAAATGCCCCGATTGGACCTTGAAAATTTTTACTATGCTCAGGAAGACGAAGTTTATGAAGCTGCTGCATTGTACGGTTTTACCTGGAATGTACATCGCCCACATACTATTATTGGTAAAACTGTTGGCAATGCGATGAATATGGGGACTACACTCGCGGTGTATGCAAGTATTTGCAAGCGTGAAGGTTTACCCTTGATCTGGCCGGGATCTGCTGAACAATGGAACGGAATCTCAGATGTTACGGATGCTAAAATTTTGGCAGAACAGCTAATATGGGCAGCAACAACACCCGAAGCGCACAATGAGGCATTTAATATAACAAATGGAGATGTTTTTCGCTGGAAATGGTTGTGGCCACAAATAGCGCAATGGTTCGAAATTGATTTTGAAGGTTACAATGGAACCATAAGGCCGCTTGAAAGTGTATTAAATGATAAACAATCAATCTGGACAGAAATTGTGCAAGAGAATGAATTAACGGAAAAAAATCTGAATAAGTTAGCCTCTGCATGGCATACCGATCTTGATCTGGGACGTCCGTTAGAAGTTATGACAGATATGTCGAAAAGCCGAAAACTTGGATTTACAGCCTATAAAAGTACAAAAGATTCGTTTTTTGAGTTGTTTACACAATTAAGAAACGATAAAATCATACCGTAAATTTTAAATACAAAACGCTCCACAATATGGAGCGTTTCGTATTTAAAATTATAAAAAAACAAAAAAACTACTTTTCTAAAAGAAACACTTTTTCAAGCGCTTTGTCTGTAAAACCATTGCTTGAGTAAAAACTATCATAAAGAGCTGTACGTTCTTTTGGGTAATTTATTTCATAGTTGGCAGGAATACCAACGCTCTCATAACTTTTATTTTTACTATCTGAATAGACTTCATTAGACAAACTGAATTCCCAGCCGTTAGGAAGTTCTTTCCATAATAACTCTGAAAATATTCCTGCTGTCGGAGAGCCAATTCGCACGATTTCAGGATAACTTAAAGTACCCAGTGTAAAGATTTCTGCTGCACTGGCCGTATTATGACTTGTTAGTACATATACTTTTTTACGGTAAGGATTTTGTGCAGGAACTAAATTGTAGTGCTGACTGGCGGAGAAACCCAGACGAGTTTTTGCCTTTACTGAAAGTATGGTTTTGTTGTCCGAAACAAAATGACCTAACAGTTTAAGCGCAACAGTTTCATATCCACCGCCATTAAATCTAAGATCAATCACCACCGATTCTGTATTTTTTAAATCATCAAGAATAATCTTCATTATTTTTTCGACACCATTAAGTTCATCTTCAAACATTTTCAAGGGAACTTTAGTTGTGCTAATTGTTTCGTATTTTTTGATAAAGTCTTTAGAATTTTGTTCTGAAGCAGGAACATAATCTGCAAAATTATTCATGTCGTTAATGATTATATATCCTGTCTTACTACTCTTCAAAAATCCCCATTGTATAACTCCATCATTATAGGATTTCATATTCTCAGCATATTTTTGCTGTAAATCTGCAATGACTTCTTTCTTGGATTTTGAAGGTTTGGTAACGGTCTGGGTAACTTTTGGATTTAAGGCTTTCGGGATTTCAAGACGAATATGTCCGTCATTCATCTCCTGGACAATTTCGCGAAGTATTGCAGCAAACTTCTGTTCTGTTTCAACTTTTTCAACTTTTGGCAAATAGTCTTTGTAAACCTGTTGCCATTTGATATTTCTCTCTTTAAAAAAGGCATAATTGTCATTGAAAGTAAGCCAGAAAATTTTAAAGTTTTTTTCGAAAGAAGGGTCTTTTACTGCAGTTTCTGTACAAAGAGCAGGCAGTTTATTAATACGTCTAAAACGATAATCTACAATGCCGCCCGGATTTAGTACCAACAAGCTGTCTGTTGCAGAAACAACGGAAAATCTACCGGCAAAATTTCCTTCAACAAATGCTTTGCAGTTTGCATTGTCGATATTATAATAAGCATAATCGGCATCTTTTATGGTCAGGGTACGATCGTAACCTTCTTGCAGCCAGAAACTATTTTGTACAACATTGATTTGCTGTGAAAATCCGGAAACTCCGCATAATAAAGTAGAAATAGCTAAAATTCTTTTGAAATAGGACATAGATTCTTTTTTGATTATTAGATGATTACTATTTTATTAAAATCACAAGAAAAACGAAAGAGTAATATCATCGTGATTTGAAAAAAGTAATTGAATATTCTTTTTTAAAGAGACATAAAATAAAAGAAGATGTTACAGTAAAGAAAAATTTAGCTTCAATTATAGACAAGTTTCAAAAACAACTTTAAATGATTGGATTATTTAAATGTTTAATTTTAACTCAATTTTTTTAATAAAAATGAATTATTTGAAATTTAACTAGGGATAAATTATATAGTACGCAATTATTTGAGAATAAACAAATGATATTTTGTAAGATTTTGCGGTATTTTTTTTATATTTGTGTGATCAGTGATTTTATAAAATAAATTCTAATACTAGAAATTATATGAATAAGATATCATTTTATCGGCAGTTTTCATTAGTCTTCGCTAATCGTTTAGTAATGGAAATAAAATTCATTCCTTTTGAATGTATTAAATCTTCGGTCAGCATTCGTATTAGATTCTTCGTACCGCGTGACATCTACACTTCTACGATTCTAATAATTTAATCTTTATAAGCTTCATACTGCGTCATATTCTGAATTTGCAGTGACGTTATAATTACCATCAATTTCAGTAAGCTGTCATTTAATCTATTTCTTCAATTTTTATTGATTATGAAACAAAACAAAATTTTACTGTTGATCATTTTTTGTTCCTGCATCTTATTATCCAATACTGTTAATGCGCAATTAATGGCGGTTGAATCTAAAGATACGCTGAATGGAAAACCAAAAGTTACAGCAAGACTTATAGGCAGGCTTAAACTAAATGGTATTTACGATATTAAGGGAAGTCTGAATGGTAATAGTTCTTTTCTTATTCATAAAAACGATGTTTCCGGTCTTGATATACCTGCTTTTAGTATGGATATGAGACAATCGCAATTGCGTTTTGTAAGCACTATACAATTAAGTAACGGTAAAGAATTAAAATCAATGTTAGAAGCTGATTTTGAGGGTGCAAACAATACTTCTCAGTTTAGGCTTCGTCACGCCTGGATTCAGTACGATCATTGGATGATTGGTCAGAACTGGTCAAATTTTGGGGATTATTCATTATGGCCGGCATCATTATTAGACTGGGATGGACCTACGGGAATGGTACTTTCCAGAAGGATTCAGGTTCGATATACAGCAAATTTCAGGAAAAATGGTCATACTTCTTTTGAACTTTCGGCAGAGTACATGGAACCGCGACGTTTGTATGATTATACTTTGAGCCCAGGTTATGGGGTTGATTATGCACCTTCAAGGGCGCCTGATGCTGTAGCAGGGATACGATATACTTTTGATAATGCTGGATTTATGAAACTTGCGGGACTTTATCGCAGTGTAGCTTATGATTCGCAGGATATTGCCACAGGAGAAACTGATTTTGATTTTGCTTCTAAAAACGGTGGTGGGGTTACCGCTATTACTAGTATATTTTTTAGAAAAAAATCAGGTTTAGTAAATAATCTACAAGCACAATGGACGATTGGTAAGGGGATAAGTGACTACTTTCTAGCCGTAGGAGGTTCGGGTCTGGATGGTTTCGCAAAATCTGATTTTTCAGGAAAACTGAATCTTCTGCCGGTACATGCGGGATTTATTTCTTATCAGAAATATTGGAATACAAAGTTTCACTCAATGATAATGACATCTTATAATCATTTTTATGAAGGAGCAGGTACTCAGGCGGGTTGGGATCAAATGACCAACTACCAATTTACACTTAATGCCTCTTATGATTTCTTTGATTATCTCACGATAGGGCTGGAGCCGCAAATTGGCTACAAAGAACTGCAGTATGATAATGGCAGCACGCAGGGAGCGAATGCTGTCCGGATCAATTTTGGAATACTTTTTAATTTCTAATAACAGGATTAACTTTATAAATATTGAAAAAATGAAAAAATTACTACTTGTATTTTTGTTGTGTATTGCAACATCTCTGGTTTTTGCCCAACAAAAGCCAAGAATTATAATTCTTGCAACGGGCGGAACTATTGCCGGCGAAGGAAAATCTTCGGATAGAGCGGGATACACAGCTGGTAAAATTCCTGTGTCAGATCTTATAGGCAGTATCCCAAGCGTAAATGCTATTGCAGATATTAGCGGGGAACAAATATCATCTGTAGGCAGTCAGGATATGAGTCTTGAAATTTGGAAAAAACTAGCTGTACGTATTAATGAAATATTTAGTAAAAATGAGGCCGATGGTGTTGTTATAACTCATGGTACAGATACTCAGGAAGAAAGTGCTTATTTTCTTGATTTGGTTTTACCGCATGAATTGCCTGTAGTAATTACAGGTTCTATGCGCCCTGCAACAGCTATTAGTGCAGATGGGCCTAAAAATCTTTTTGATGCCATTACGGTTGCTGCTGATCCTAAAAGTAAAGGACGTGGCGTATTAGTATCTTTTAATGAATCTATTTATGATTCGAGAGAAGTTACCAAAACGAGCACTACAAAAGTAAATGCTTTTAAGTCTCCGGATTCTGGCCCGCTTGGTGAGGTATATGACGGACGTGTGGTATATTATAAATCATCAGTGAGAGAAATTGCTAAAGAAGGACCTTTTGGGGTAAATGCAAGTACAAAATTGCCTAAAGTAGAAATCGTTTATATGTATGCTGATGCATCTCCTGCTTATATTGATTATCTGGTGAAACAAAAAGTTGACGGTATTGTAATTGCTGGTGTTGGCAACGGAAATTTTTCGAAAGCTTTTACTGAAGCTATAAAAAAAGCCACTAAAGCGAATATTGCAGTATGTCGTGCGAGTCGTTGTATCGAAGGCAGAGTGGTGCTGGATGGCGAAACGAATGACAATGAATTAGGAACTGTAGTTTCAGACAATCTAAGTCCGCAGAAAGCAAGAATATTACTGATGCTTGGGCTTACCAAAACAAAAAATAAAAAAGAGATACAAGATTATTTCTTCCGTTTTTAATCATTTAATAAATAACAGTGGAGTAAATATTGTAAACAAAATGACTTTTCTGAATACAGGCCAAAGAGGTTTTAAGTACAATTGGCAGTAGTACAGCATCAGCAACTTTACTTATTTAGCCTATAAAAAAAGCGTATTAATCCTAAATTATCACTTCATGATACTATTACAGTTTGCAATACTTATGGCAATGATCCTTATTGGGTCGCGACTTAAAGGAATAGGTTTGGGGGTTATGGGAATGGTAGGGTTGCTTATTTTTGTTTTGTTTTTTCATATGCGTCCGGCAGAGCCGCCTATAGCAGTACTACTTATTATTTTAGCCATTGTTACCACAGCCGCTACATTACAGGCTGCAGGCGGTTTGGATTATTTGGTGAGCATTGCCGAAAAAATTATTCGTCGCAATCCTAAGTATATCACATTTATAGCGCCTTTTACGGTTTATTTTTTATGTTTATTTGCGGGTACGGCACACATTGTATATTCGCTGCTTCCTATCATTGCCGAAGTATCTGCCAAGAAACGAATACGACCGGAACGACCGTTGAGCATATCTGTTATTGCATCTCATATGGCGCTTACAGGAAGTCCTATGAGCGCAGCAACAGCATCATTGGCTGCGATACTTGCTTATTCTACAGCTGTTGTAGATATAATGAAAATATGTATTCCTGCTTGTTTGATAGGAATAATTGCCGGTGTAATTTCTGTATGGAAGAAAGGCAGGGAGCTTGATGAAGATCCGGGATTTATCGAAAAAATGAAGGATCCTGAATTTGCAGAAAGTATAGACAAAACATCAGAATCAAACAGGGAATTAAAACCCGGGGCCAAAACGGCTGTTTTTATTTTTGCAGGCGCCATATTACTAATTATATTCTTTGGCGGTTTTCCGCAATTTCTTCCAAATGTTGGTCCAGGCGCGGCAGGATTTGCAGTAGGAGCAGATGGCGCAATTAATCTTACGGCATTAATAATAATAATCACACTTTCAGCTTCGGCATTGATAATGATTATAACAAAAACATCTGCTGTATTAGTATCAAAAATGAGCTTGTTTACCTCAATGGCTACCGCAATTGTATCCGTGCTTGGTGTCGTATGGATGAGTGCTACTTTTATGGGCGCGAATGAAGCTTTGATAGAAAGTACTTTCAGGGATATTACATCAGAGTATCCTTTTACTTTTACCTTTGCATTAGTTATTATGGGCGCATTGACTTTTAGTCAGGCCGCTACTACGAGGATCATGATGCCAATAGGATTGTCTTTGGGAATTGGACAGCCACATCTTATCGCAATGTTTCCTGCTGTTAATTCAGATTTTATTTTACCGGGTTATCCTACTTTGGTTGCTGCCATGGACTTTGATCGTACAGGTACAACCCGTATTGGCAAATATGTAGTGAATCATAGTTTCATGATTCCCGGTATTGTTACTGTTGCTGTTACAATTGCTTCAGGTTTTTTTCTAAGTATGTTTTTATAATATCAATTAATAATTTGTTTCCTGAATTGAACTGTAAATTTCAGGAGAACAAATTATTATTGTTTGTGATTTAATTACTTGCTTTTTTTCAAAGCATCGATAAGATCCACCATATCGACTATAGCATAAGTAGAGGAATAATCAGATACGGCATAAGGTAATATCAAGCTGTTATTATGAATAATGGCACCACAGGAATAGACCACATTAGGCACATAACCTTCTCGTTCATCTTCCAGCGGTGAAAGCAACGGTTCTTCAAGTCTTCCAATTTCTTTAGACGGATCGTCAAGATCAAACAATGATGCGCCAATACAATAACGTCTCATTGTACCCACACCATGAGTAATAACAAGCCATCCTTCTGTGGTCCATAGTGGAGATCCGCAGTTTCCTATTTGTGTAAACTCCCAGGTATAACGTGGTTCTTGCAGAAGAATTGGCGTATTCCATTGGGTAACTCTGTCAGAGTACATAATATAATTGTTTACGCCATCTATTCTGGCAAGCATTGCATATTTGCCTTTTATTTTTCGGGGAAACAAAGCAAGATTTTTATTTTGTGCCCCAATACCATGTAGTGGCATGACTCTAAAGGTGTAAAAATCTTCGGTAGAAATAAGTTTGGGTAATATTGTATGACCATTATAAGCCGTATAGGTCGCCATAACACGAGACGAATTATCATCATCTGTAAAACGTACAAAACGGGCATCTTCGATACCACGGCTTTCAGAGTCTGATATCGGAAATATAACACGTTCTGTAATATCAGAATCATGTTTGAATTGCAGGTCATAAAACGAATCGGCTAACCAGATGATTTCTTCGAGCGCTGTTCTTCTTTCCTGACGAATCGATGGATCGCTTAGGGTTGTATTGACCATACTTTTTAATACTGCAAACTCAAATTCATCGGGCAGATCCTGCATGATTTGCGCGATGTATTTATCCTGAGTATGCATTTCAGACAATTTCAATAGAAATCGCTCTTTATTAAATAAGGTTTTATGCTCAATCTCGGCCTTATCAATGTTATGACCAATTTTCATTACCTGAAGGTTATTGTCTTTGTCAAGAATCCCTCTTCTAAAAACAATTGATGAGATATGACCTTCTCCGGTTGCGCGAAACGAAATTATAACGCGTTTTTCTCCCAATTCTAAACCAGACTGATCAAAATCTTCTATAATAGAGGGATTAAAAATTGCAGCAGATTCTATTGCATATTCCATTGTACAATAAGAACCAATCAGCATTTTTCGATCCAGAGAAATGGCTTCATAATCTATTTGCATTCCTTCTATTACGGGTCTTATTTTTTCGCAGTGTCTAAAAAATATAGCCGAAATATTTCGATGGCGTCTCGCAAACTCGCGTAGAGTTTGTTCCAGTGTTTCTAATACCTGCTTTTCATCAAGCATCATTATTCGGGCAACCATTTGTTGGGTTCGCTCATCACCATTTATAAAATATCGGGCAACAACTCTTTTGGAATCTGGGGTAAATTTTATATTTTTTCGGATGACCGGTACTCGCATAATAAGTATATTTTTTATGTGTTAGAAAAAGTTACTTCAGGAATTTTATGTTATGTTCTTTTTAGAAAAACGCACATTATTACCTGTTTAGTGTAGGATTAAGGTTGTATTTTAATACTAATTCTATACAAGTTAGTGATTTTTGTTAACGAAAAAAAAACTTTTTATTTTTAGTTGCTCAAATAATTACTTGCTTTAAATCACTAAATACCAACGATACCGGTCTTTTAATTGTATTTTGATGTAGACTATGACAAGAATTATAATACAATATTTGTCAGTAATCTAACCATAATTTAAAAGCAGGAGCTTTTGTTCTGCTCACAATAATATCTTCTTCTTTATTATGTTTTATTTTGAGTTTTAATTTACCATTAAAAAAATTATGTAGATTTTCTATCGAATTTACATGTATAATATACTGGCGATTTGCCCTGAAGAAATTTTTCGGGTCTAGTTCCTGTTCCAGCGTCTCTAAGGTTTGTGATACGACAACTTCTTCATTGTTAAACAGTTTTGCATAATTAATATTCATATTCGAATAAAAATAAGCGACATCTTCTGTATTAATTTTTCTGTAACCATCGCGATAAGGAATCAAAAAGCGTTTTCGATATTCTTTTGGCTGTATATAAGCAAGAAGCTCTTCTATTTGTGGTTGTTGGCCCGCAGGTTTCTTTGAGGAATTTTCGAATTTGATTATAGCAGTTTCAAGTTCTTCTTTTTCAATAGGTTTAAGGAGATAATCTATGCTGTTGTACTTAAATGCTTTAATGGCGTATTCATCATAAGCTGTAGTGAATATAACAGGACAAGTTACTTCAGCGAGATTAAAAATCTCAAAGCATAAACCATCTGCCAACTGTACATCCATCAGGATCAGGTCCGGACATTTATTTTCAGACAACCAGGATACTGTCTTTTTTACGCTTGGCAAAACATCAAGAATTTCTGTTTCAGGTCTTATTTTGAGAATCAAACGTTTTATTCTTTCTGAGTTTAATTTTTCGTCCTCGAGGATCAGTATTTTTTTTATTGTATTCATTATATAAGGGGTACTTTTACAGTGAAAGTTTGATCGTTCTCTTCTACTGATACTTTCCTGTCACTTAATAAAGCATAGCGACTGATAATGTTTTTGAGTCCAATTCCTGTAGAAGGTGCTTTTTTTATACGTGGCAAAAGGTTATTAGATATTACTAACTCATCATTCTCATTAGAAAAGACATGAATAATCAACGGATTTTCTTCTTCTGTGCGGTTATGTTTTAAAGCATTTTCGATAAAAAGCTGAAGTGTAATAGGAGGGATCGACATATTAAGTTTCGATTTATCAATATCAATCAGGAAAGTACATCCGTCACCAATTCGGTTTTTTATTAGAAAGAGATATGCATCCAGAAATTGGAGTTCTTCGTGTAGTTGTACCAGTTGTTTTTTTGAATTTACCAATAGATAACGGTATACTTTTGCGAAGTTTTCTGTAAAATCATATCCTAATTGTTGGTCTTTTAGGATCAATTCAGAAAGGACACTCAGATTATTGAAAACAAAATGAGGATCAAGCTGTAATTTAAGGGATTGCAATTCAATTTCGGCGGCTAACTGCTTATTTTCGGCAGCATTTACTTTGTATTCAGCAGCTTTTATGGTGGCATTTTTCCAGTTTCTTAATAAAAAATCACCTGTATTCAAGGCACTTATCATCAAGGACCAAAGGATGATCGAAATCATTGTATATAAGGCTTGTCGAAGCCCTACGTTCGCATGTGGTGTGACTGAAGGTTTTCCTAATAGATAATATATTACAGCCAGACTAATAATAATAAATAAGGCACCTAAGATTTGAAAAATTATTTGAATCAATAAACGTCTTAGAGGATGTATCATCCATGATATTTTTTTTTCCAGGATTCTGTCGATAAAAAGACTTAACATCAATATGGTGACACAAAAAAAGAGATTCGCCAATATATCTATAATGATATTTTGATGTGGCATATTTATGTAAGCATTCCAGTATGAAGAAGGATATATGATAAATATACTGGCATAAGAGCCTATAAAGACAAACGTAATTAATAATAGCGTTTTTAGTTTACTCTTTTTTACCTGAACAGTTATTTCTTCGGGATGATTCACAAGATTTGTTTTTTATTGGATACCAAATATTGGTTCTATTTCTTTTTGAGGGTACAAATAAAAGAATTTTGAAGCAGTTTTAATTAAAATTGGGTAAGTTTTATAAAATCTAATTTTTATTTATTTCTATGTTAACGTGCTATTTATAAGGGGTTTTAGTAAAAACAGCCAATGCAAATTCAGTTCAATACCTCAAATTGACAATTCACCATACAGATTCGTCGCTTCACTGAATAATTTCTCTGCAAAAGAGATGTTAACAATAATTTTGCGCCATAATAATAACAAATACTATATCTAAAAATGGAAAAAACAAAAGTAATGGCACGGACAGATTTTAATAATTCGAAAACAAATAATGAAGCACAGAATAGAACAAATACATTGATTCTTTTCTTTTTGGTGCTATTTACAGCTACTGTTTCTGCACAGAAATCGAAGGTAATGGATGCTTTTTTTAAATACGGAATCGATTCTGGTATTCTTAATCCTGAAAAAACTAAAAGACCGGATAACTATGCATTCGATTTTAAGCAAACTATAATAACCAGCGCAAGTGAGGCGGTTACAATTGCTAAATTCGACCCTGCTAATTCAGGAGCAGAACGCTGGACGGTTGTTTCAGTAGACGGAAAAAATCCTTCTAAGTCTGCCGTAAATACCTTTAGAAAGAACCAGAGCAAAGAGTCTCCAGCTTTGAAGGCAGAGGATGCAAGTTTTAGAATAGAAAAGGAGACTGCAGATCAACTTGTTATTAGTTACAAACTCGATCCTTCGTCACTTAATAAGGAAAATGGTTTTATAAAAGATTGCCGATTTTATATGACAATTAATGTTAAATCTAAAAAAATGGATCAAATACAAACGCTTAACGAGAAACCGGTAAAAGTGGCTATTCTTACCGCTGATAAGTTTGATCTTGTTGTAAAATACAAATGGGATGATCAGGCAAAACAATACCTTCCTGTGCATGAAAAACTTACAATGGAAGCTAAATTTATTGGGCAGGCTGCCAATGTAGAAACGATTACTGAATATTCTAATTATACTAAAAAATAATCACTGACTTCTTGCAAAGTAGTGGGTTACTAAAACCCGCTGTTTGCATAAAAAAAGAATATTTAGTTTAAAATTAAAAATTAAAAACATGAAAAAAATAATTGTTATAGCAGCGCTATGTATGTCTGTGTTTGGTTATAGTCAGGTACATATTGGGGCAAAAGCAGGGGTTAATATGAATAAACTTGATGGTGAAAATTTTAATAGTAATTTCGAATTGGGTTATCAGTTGGGTGGTTTCGCATATGTGAACTTTAGTGATTTTTTAGGTGTTCAGGGAGAAGTGTTGTTCAATCAGACTAATACTAAAATTGCTGACAGCTATAAAGATATTTTTGATAATGCTTTCAAAAAAAATAAAACCCTGAATTATGTAAGTGTGCCAGTATTGCTTCGTTTGAACAGTGAGGGATTGATTACAGTTGTTGCAGGGCCGCAGTTCAGTTTTTTAACCAGTGGAAACCAGAGTGTTCTTGAGAATGGTAAAAAATTGTTCAAAAAGACTGATTTTGCTTTTGTGGCTGGTACCGAAGTTAATTTAAGACCGGTGACACTTTATGCGAGATATGTTTGGGGATTCTCTGATGTGACTGATTTTGGATCGAAGGCTAACAGTCATCAAATTCAGGCAGGACTAGGTCTTCGTTTGTTTTAGTAGCGGTAATGAACAGCTGTAAAATAATAAAAGGATTGCTTATTACCCTGGTGATCCTGATTTTATCTCTGTGTATGCTGATTGGCAGAGGACTTCATTTTGTTCTGAAAATGAGAACGACATTAAACGAGAATATAACTTGTCTGGTTTTATACTAAGAATGATACTTTAATAGTGTAATGTTTTGGATTTTTTATAAGTTGCCAAAAAGCAAAACCTCCGGAATCTTTTGATACCGGAGGTTTTCTCATTCTTAAAAGTAAGCGTTTTTATATCATTTGCTTAATTCCATATTTCATTCATTTCTGTTAATATGATGGGTTTGCCATCAGTAACAACAATAGTATGCTCATGTTGCGCCATATAACCACCCTTGTTACCCACCATTGTCCAGCCGTCTTGCAAGGTTTCTGCAATTGTAGAAGTAGTTGAAATAAAGGTTTCAATCGCTACTACAGAGTTCTTTTTGAATCTTGTCTGATTGAATTTATCTCTGTAATTCGCTATTTCATGTGGTGCTTCGTGAAGACTTTTTCCAATACCGTGACCTGTTAAGTTTTTAATGACTTTGTAACCTCTTTTTTTAGCTTCGGTTTCAATTAGATAACCAATGTCAGAAATACGAACACCGCCTTTAATATTATGTATTGCTTTATGCAAAATTTGTTTCGAAGCCTCAATAAGTTTTTGGTGTTGGTTCACATCAGTTCCAATAACAAATGATCCGCCGTTGTCTGACCAAAATCCATCCAGCTCTGCCGAAACGTCAATATTAATTAAATCACCTTCTTTTAGTATTCTTTTGTCTGATGGTATGCCGTGACAAAATTCATTATTGACACTTATGCAAGTCCATCCCGGAAAACCATAAGTTAAATAAGGAGCCGATTTTGCGCCTAAATCATTCAGGATTTGTCCGCCAAAGTCGTCTAATTCCTTTGTGGTCATACCAGCCTTGGCAAAGTTTCTCATTTCTTTTAAAGTAAAGGCAACAGCTTCGCTAGCCTTTTTCATTCCAATTAATTCGGATTCAGTTGTGATAGACATTTTTCTTTTTTCTTTAAATTAAAGTTTTATATTTTTTAGTCTGACCGCTAACGAACTTCCCACAGCCTTATGAAGTTGCCGGAATTTGGCAACTAAGAAGTATTTAGAGTGACGGAACGAAGTTATGAAATATTTTTTTTATGGATAAACTGACTGGATATTTATTTATAAATCTTGAAAAAACGATACCGTGATTTGATAATCAGTACTAATAAAATACGTTCAGTGAACTCAATTAGTTCTAAATGTTTCACTTAAATTTTTTAGTGTTTTTTCTTTCAAATAAAAGGGTTAACTTGCAGAAAATTAAATGCATTTATAATAATGACTATTTCAAATTTTTATTTAACTAATAATCACTTGATGCGCCTTATAGGCACGTTGTTATATTTGCATGACGATACTTTCTTAAAAAGTTCGAAAGAGTTTATTAATTAAGCCCTGTCAAAACTCTGGACAGGGATTCTTTTTATTCAGGCAGCTCATTTATTTAATCTTCAATTTTCATTTAGGATTAGGATATCATTGAATTTACCATACACATGAGCTATAAAATGTTCAATGATGAGTTTATATCATACCTATGAAAACGGAGCAAACAGAAAGTTATGTCACAGTCACAAAATATTATTTTAACAACAGGAATATACGATTTAATTAAAGATCACGTAAGAAGAAAAAAAGTAACAGTTGAAGAAGAAGTATTATTGCTTCATGAACTTAAAAAAGCCACACAGGTACTAAGAAGAGATTTACCGGAAGATATCGTTTCTGTAAATAGAAGAGTAACTTATAAAGATTGTGCAACCAATGAAGAAAAAACAGTTGTGTTTGTAGGTCCTGAAAAAAACAAAGTAAGTAAAAACAGAATTTCTATACTTTCTGATGAAGGTATAGCGATGGTAGGATATAAAGAAGGTAATGTTGTAGAATGGCCTGCTAAAAAAGGAAATCTAAAACTGGAAATCTTAAAAGTAGAAGAAGTTGCATAACGAGCTTCTTTAAATTATAAAAAAACATCCCATAAAGAATTTTTCTTTATGGGATGTTTTTTTATAATTTAAGCGAAAGGATTAATTATCACAGAAAGATCCTATTTGTTTTAAATGTCTTTCGGTCTGGTATTTATTAAAGTTGTCCCATTGTGGAGGAGAACTTGTTTTTTGTCCGTACATAGCATCCAGACAAACATTGTTGTCTTTGTATTTGTCATGTAATACAGCTAATATTTTAAAGAAGAATTGATCTAACATTACGATAGCTTCAAATTCAGATTTAAGAGTACTGTAATTACTGTCTGATGGATTTAGTATTTGCAGTAACTCTAAAACTTCATTCTTTTCGTCTTCCTCTATTTCAGTTAGATAACCCATTTTTAAAGTTTTAAAAACAAGATTATTCCAGGCTTTGCTGTCATGTCCCCATTGAACATCAGGGAGATTTAAAGAGTGCTCACAGATTAAAATAATAGAAAAAAGAACATCATTCAGGTATTCTGCCGGAAACTCATCAAAGCTTCTGAATTCAAAACCGCTTTGGTACATTTTTTCCTGGTTAAAATCAAGACCTACTTCTGATAACATTTCATATTCCATGTCAGCTTCAATCTGATCGCGCCACCAAATGTTTTCCTCTTTTTCGAATTTCAGCAATTTTCTAAATTCATCTACATTATAGGTAAGGATCTTACCTTTTGGCATTGCTTTATTATAAGTTCCAACGCCTATGTAGCGGGACATGGCATTTCGCATTGAACCTAAAGTAAATTTTTTGTCTAAAGTGAATTTATCACTAATAACACCCATAATATCAGGGCTGCCAAGAGTAGCTATAAAAAAAGGCTCAAACCATTGCAATAAATAGATGGCATTGGCATGTGTTTTTTCAAAATCATTATAATCAACAATTCTGCTGTCTTCAGTTAGAGAAGGCAAAGTAATGTGAAAATGGTACGTTCCGTTGTTAAACAAAACCAGGTTTTCCTGATTGGTCATAAACATGTTAAGACCATTATTGTAATCCGGAAAATTTAATTTTTCGTTTAGAACTGAAGATTCATTGATTTTATCAAGGAATAATTTTTTGGTCGCTTTTAGTTCTTTACAAGAATCAGCTATTGTTCTGTTTTCAAAATATTTGGTTACAAATTCGATAGAATCCCCATCAAAATGTACAGAACCCATTGTTTTGTTTCTTTGGGTAATCATACTTTGAATGTTGTAGGGCTGATCCTCAAGGAAAAGTTCCATTATCGATTTTCCAAGATATTCAGGATTTTCAAGCGGTTGTGCAGTTACTTCACCATTTTCTGTATCAATCAATGGTTTTATTGGTGATAATGTCTTGTGCTGATAGTTGATGTCCAGTTTTTCAAGTGAGTGACTGTTCATCATTCGGCTTACTTTATAGTTTTCCGTCAAGCCAAAAGCTTTTTTCAAAACAGGCGCTAAGCTTTCTGGTTTGTAACATTTTCTATAGTCAATACTGTATTTTTCAAAACCAATCTTTTCTTGTATAAATTCACCAGAGACTATTAAGGGATCTTCAAATTGTAAGTAAGTTTCGTTTTCTAATCCTATTCCCCAATAATACTTTTTTGTCTGATTGTCTTTCATTTATACTAATTTTCTTTTTATGGTTTATTAAAATATTTAAAGCTTGTTTTTTATTCGGATGTAATTCCAGTGTGTTAAAATAGGAGACAGGAAGCCTCATAACGGATTAAGCATATTTTGCCTCCATTATAAAAGTTCTTGTTTACTTTTAAAAATATAGGAATTTATATTTTAGGAATTTTGCACTTGTATCGACTAGAAGACCAATTAAGTAGTAAAATTTTATAATGAAGTTATAAAATCACTATCGCTATTAATCGCTTTTGCATCAATAATTTAAGCAAGGGAATAGCTAAATCACAACTTTTGCTATTCTTGTTTTTTCCAAGTTGCAAAAGTAATTCTTTTTTATGTTATTTCCAAGTACTTAATGTATTGGAAATCAATAATAATTTTGAAGACTGAACAATCGGCGTTGTTGTTTTTATTTATTCGTGGTAATAGAGCACGTAGGAGGAATATAACTCATCATTCCACCAATCTTTTCTCACTTCTGCAAAGTAATTATAATTTAACTTTCCTGCTTGTGACTGTAGTGGATATACTACAATGTCATTTTCACGATACGCTTTATGTGTATCAGTTTCGGGAACAACAGGAACAATATGTCCGGAAAGCCCTTTTTCTTTTCTTTTGGCACAAATTATTCCAATTCCGCCATTAGCATTTACTTTATTCTGCATTTCGTCAACAGAAAACATTCTTTTCCATCCAAAACTTGCTCCCCATTCTAAAAACCAATCGTGTAGTGCGCTGGAATAAATGCGATCAACAGTTTGTTCGAAAATAACTTCTACTTCCTGTCCCTGCAAAACTTTTTCCAGAGATTCCGGTGTCCACCAAACTGTTGGCAGATATACTTTAGAGAAATAGCAATAATCATAAGAGTACACATTGCAGTAGGTATCTTCTACAGTTCTTTGGTATCTCAGATTATTTTCAACATCCAATTTATCAATAAGTCGCCCAATGCTTTCTTTTTTACTCGCAACATTTGTCAAATCCCTAAAAGGAATACTGGAATCCATAAGAGGTTTTTCTTTCATTTCCATAGAATCCAAACGGGATTCGGGATCCGGTAATAAATCTACTTTCGTTATTTGACTATTCGGTATTGGATTATCTTCCAGAGGTAACGATGCTACTGATAGGGTATGTTTTTCCATTTTGACTGCTTAAAATTAATTGGCCTAACGCTATAGTAACTGATTATTCGTACAACGTAATTCTATTAACCAAAACGTAAATATATTTTAAACTTTCGAAAGAGCTATAGAAAAAGAGAAAATTTAGAGAAAATTTACAATTAGTTGCGTTGTTAATTGATCATGTTTAGTCGTTGTAGGCAATGTTATTGAATTAAAAAATAACTAATAGGGAGAAAAAAAACACAAAGATTATCCTCTCGACGAAGAGATCTTCGTAAGAGAATTTAATCTTTGTTGAGTTTCGCGTGTGATCTCTCCCTCTGGTCGAGATGACAAGATTGCGGCGACTTATTGAAGCGTAAATCTTTGTCAAAGTTTTGAACTTTGACAAAGATGATCATACCACATAAAGTGGCTCGGCAACAGTGCGTTTCCCCCGCGTGTGATCTCTCCCTTTGGTCGAGATGACAAGATTGCGGTGAGTTATTGGAGCGGAAATCTTTGTCAAAGTTCAAAACCAAGAGTGTAAGGAACTTTTGTAAAAAACTATTATTTTTATTTTCTGTATGTCAATAAATATCAGAAAATGCAAATCAGAACAGAAGTAAAA
>NZ_JAMZNK010000017.1 GCF_027980145.1 Flavobacterium azizsancarii
TTCGAAATTGGGGAATTGTTTTAAATCAATTTACCCTTATATTTGAAAAAAGGCTCAGATTATAAAATCGAGCCTTAACTTTTCAACTTACACACTTTTTGGGACAGTGTCAAAAAATCCGCGCTTTTGCGAAGCGAATCCGTGTCATCCGCGTGCCATTATTCAGCTTTCAAAATATAGTTTTTAATCACAAATAAATCTTCAAATCCTAATCTTGTATAAATGTCTTTTCCCATTTCAGAAGCTTGCAATAAAGCATAATCAGCTTTTAAATCTATAGAAAGATTTAGAGCAAATTTCATAATTTCTTCTGCGAATCCTTTTCTTCGCATTTCAGGAATTACACCAACGCCATGTATTCCGATGTTGTTTTGAGTTTGAAAAAGCATAAAAGTTCCTATTGGCTGGTTTTCATGAGAAGCCAAATAAAAGTGAACATTATTATGATTATGAATCAGAGTTTCTTTGCTGATTACATAACCAAAAGCATTTGGATATAAGTCAGACCAGATTTTGGCATCTTGTTGATTGTTAATTTTTTTAAAGTGTAGATTATTTTGAAACGTAAATTTCTGATCTAATTTCAATGCCATCGCAATTTGTTTGCTTTTTATTTCAAAACCATATGCATCAAATATTTCGTATGAATTTGTCCCGAAAATATCCCAATAGGGTAGAACTAAACCTGAATTATTCTGGATGGTTCTACGAATGTCTATTACTTCATTTTTGGAAATATCTTTACGGAACCACAATTTATTTGGCCACTCTGAATTTTCGATTTTACAATATTCAAAAGAATCGCTTTTATGATAAGATAGGAAGGGAGTTCCAACAGTTTTCCATAAATCGGTTAGATTGTTTATGTTGTCTTCGATTAGCTTGGTATTTTTCATTTCGATAATAATTATACAGAATATAAAGCAAAGATACTTTTAGTTTTTTTGGAAAATCTTTACCTATGTTGACTTACAATTTTTTTTCAAGAGATTTTCTGATACGGCTTAATTGCGTTGGCGTGATCCCTAAATGTGAAGCAATATGAAGCAATGCAATTCTCTCTGAAATATCAGGATGTTTAGAGAGAAGGTCCAAATATCTTTCGGTGGCGTTTTCCATGACTATCGAGATTTCTCTTTGCTCTTTTTCGATCACCCAATTTCTTTCGAGATAGGCAATATAGAAGTTTTTCAGATCGTCATTTTGGAATATCAGTTGGCGATATTTTTTGTAATTGATGTTGATTAAAATAGAATCTTCGAGGGCCTCTATTGCAAAATAAGAAGGAGTTTGCTGTATTAAAGAAGCCGTTGAGCCTGCAAGATCACCTTCGAGAAAAATATTCTTATTGTAAATATTTCCTTCGTCATCTGTTATAAAAGCACGTAGAGCACCTTTCGCGATAAAATGGATTTCTTTTGCAACTTGTCCGTTTCTTAAAAGTAATTCTCCTTTTTTTATTGAATTGATCTCAACTATATTTTCAATCAATTGCCATGATGCTGCTGAAATAGGAGAGTAGCTTTCAAATTTTAGTTTTAAATCGTTGAGGTATTTATTGTAATTGATAGACATTCCTGAGGTTTTTAGGCTTATCAAAAGTAAAGAAATAAAGTGTAATAAATGGCTTGCGACAAATGGCACGCGGATAACGCGGATTTGCTAAAGCAAAAACGCGGATTGACGCGGATTTTTGTTCTGTTTATGTATGTTGTTCTCATTTTTGTCATCGTGAGCGAATTCGAAGGACACACAAGTAGCTCGACAAAGATTGGTTATTTACATTCCGCTCTTCGACTTCGCTCAATGTGACAAATGTAATTATTATTGCAGGGTTTCTTATGTGAGCTTTCCTGCGTCAGGATGATAAATTGCGAATAAAAATCTGCGTAAATCCGTGTTTTCGCGGAGCGAATCTGCGTCATCAGCGTACGATTACACAAAGATTGAGAAAAAATATGCGTCAATCCGCGCTTCGCGAAGCAAATCTGTGTCATCCGCGTGCCATGTCATTATAAAGCATAAAAAACGCTGCAAAACCTAAGTCTTACAGCGTTTTCATCTCAAAAAATAAATAATTAACGGGTATTATCTCCAACCACCGCCCAATGCACGATATAACTCGGTATTAGCAGAAAATTGTTCTCTTTTTATGTTGGCAAGTTCCAGCTCGCTTTGCAATAAGTTTGCCTGAGCAGAAAGAACTTCTAAGTATTCAGCCATACCATTTTTAAATAACAAATTGGCATTTTTAATCGCTTGCTGCAATGTTTTTACTCTTTCTTTTAGGAAAAATTCTTGCTGTTGTAGTTTCTCTACTTTTACCAAAGCATCAGATACTTCGCTAACAGCAACCAAAACAGATTGTCTAAAGCTTAAAACTGCTTTTTCTCTTTCGGCAACAGCAATATTGTATTGCGTTCTTACCTTTTTATTGTTTAATAAAGGCTGAGTCAAACCTCCGGCAACAGTTCCAAACAATGAAGCCGGAATGTTGAACCAATTGCTTGTTTCAAATGAATTTACACCACCTTGAGCTGTAATCCTAAGTGCCGGATACAAATCGGCTTTTGTGATTCCTACGTTTGCATTAGCAACTTTTAGCGCTAATTCAGCACTTTTTACATCCGGTCTTCTACTCACTAATGAAGATGGAATTCCAACTGCTTTATTGTTTTTTACTTCAAGAGTACTTAAACGAATCGTTCTGTTTTTTGAATTTGGAAAAGATCCTGTCAAAACGCTCAAAGCATTTTCCTGAATGGCAATGTTTTGTTCTAATTGTGGAATCAATTGTGCCGAAACTAGTTTCTGCGCCTCTGATTGCTGAATCGCTAATGTAGTTACTTGACCTGCATCGTATTTTAATTTGATTATGGTTGTTGTACTGTCATTCAATTTATAGTTTTGTTTCGCGATTTCCAATTGTGCATCCAACATCAAAAGATTGTAATATCCTTTAGAAACATTGGCTACAATAGTAGTTTGCAAAGCCTTTTTAACTTCTTCTGACTGAAGGTAACTTGCAAAAGCACCTTTTTTCTGATTTTTGATTTTCCCCCAAATATCAGCTTCCCATGAAAGTGATGCTCCGGCAGAATAATCATCGATATGATTTTGGCCTAAAGCCTGTCCTAAATTCTTTCCGGTAAAACTATTATCAGAAGGATTGCTTGTACTTGCACTTACATTCAAACTCACCTGAGGAACATTTCCCCATTTTGATTGTGTAAATCTATATTGTGCAATTTCGATATTTTTAACTGCAATTTGCAAATCATTGTTTCTTGCTACAGCGCTATCAATCAATTGAATAATATCTTTTTCTGTAAAGAAGTTTTTCCACTCCACATCTGCAATACTCGCGGTGTCTTTTGAAACCGATGCATTCCTGAAATTTTCAGGAAATGCATCTTTTGGAGTTTCAATATCCTTCGAAACTTTACAGGATATTATAGTCGTGATCAAAATGGCGATCATCACGATTTTGGTTATATAATTTTTCATTTTATATGTTGTCATTAAATTTCTGTACAAGTATCTTTTCTGTTATCAAGATCTCTTGAGATTTTATAGGATATGTATCCAATGCCAATTATGATGGCCACGAGGATTGTCGTTATATAGTTTTCCATTTTATTTTTCTTCGTTATGAATTACGGCTACTGGTTTTCCAGAAACCTTTTCTTGTAAATGCTGGAAGATGATGAATAAAACCGGGATGATAAACAACCCAAGTATTACTCCTGATATCATACCTCCGGCGGCACCAATACTAATTGAGTGGTTACCTTGTGCTGATGGTCCTGTGGCGCTCATCATTGGGATTAGACCCACAATAAAGGCTAGTGACGTCATGATGATTGGTCGTAAACGTAGTTTCGCTGCGTCGATTGCCGCTCTGACTAGTGCCTGACCTGATTTTCTTTTCTGGACGGCGAATTCTATAATCAGAATCGCATTCTTGGCGAGAAGTCCAATAAGCATTACCAGTGCAACTTGCACGTAAATGTTGTTTTCGATTCCTGTTAATCCAATGGCAACAAATACTCCAAATATACCTGCAGGTATTGATAAGATTACGGCCAATGGCAATATGTAACTCTCATACTGTGCAGCAAGTAAGAAATAGATGAATATCAAACACAGTAAGAAAATAGTTGCTGACTGACCTCCGGACGAAATCTCTTCACGAGTTTGTCCTGAAAATTCAAAACCGTAACCCGCAGGTAATTGTTGTGCTGCTACTTCCTGAATCGCTTTAATCGCATCTCCGGAACTAAATCCTGGTTTTGGGATTGCATTGATCGAAATCGAATTAAACAAATTGTATCTCGAAGCAGTTTCTGAACCATAAATACGGGTTAGTTTTACTAAAGTATTTATTGGCACCATTTCGCCAGTTTTGTTTTTTACAAAAACTCTGTCTATTGATGACGGATCAGCTCTGTCATCGATATCTGCCTGAACAACAACTCTGTAGTATTTACCAAATCTATTAAAGTCAGAAGCTTGTGCACTACCAAAATACGTTTGCATGGTTTGCAAAATGTCTTTTACTTTTACGCCTAACTGATCTGCTTTTTCATCATTGATATCCAATTGCAATTGAGGATAATCTGCTTTGAAAGAAGTAAATGCTACTGCAATTTCCGGACGTTTCATCAATTCGCCAATGAAGTTTTGAGAGATTCCGCTAAACTTATCCAGTTTTCCTCCCGTTTTATCCTGTAGTACTAAATCTAAAGCCTCAACGTTACTAAATCCGGGAACAGTAGGGAAACTAAATACGAAGAAACTTCCGCCTGAAATTGAACCTAATTTTCCACGAACCTGATTCATGATCTCGTCAATATTTTTGACATCTCCACGATCTTCATTTGGTTTAAGTAATACGAAAACAACAGCTGAAGATGGACTTGTAGAATTGGTCAATAAGTTGAAACCTGAAATTGCGGTAACGTCTCTTGATGCATCTAATTTGCTAAGAATGTTTTCAGCCTCAGTCATCACTTTTTGAGTTCCGTCTAAAGATGTTCCTGAAGGAGTGTTTACTGCAATTGCAATAAAACCTTGATCTTCAGTTGGGATAAATCCTGCAGGAGTAGTTTTTACCATTATTACAGTTGCTACAGTAATTAAAGCTAAACCTCCTAAACTTAACCATTTTCTTCTAATTAAAAATTTCAAACCACCAACATAACGGTTGGTTAAGGAATCAAAACTTTTATTGAATCCGTTAAAGAATTTCTCTTTAAATCCTTTTTTAACATACGGAGCATCTCCTTCGTGAGCTGTATGATTGTCTTTTAAGAATAAAGCAGCAAGTGCCGGACTTAAAGTCAATGCGTTAACAGCTGAAATTACAATTGCAATCGCCATCGTAAAGGCAAACTGACGATAGAAAACCCCTGTTGAGCCTTCCATAAAACCAACCGGCAGGAATACAGCAGCCATTACCAGCGTAATCGAGATAATAGCACCCGTTATTTCGTGCATTGCTTCATGAGTGGCTACTTTTGGAGACAAATGTTTGTGCTCCATTTTCGCATGCACGGCTTCGACGACCACAATCGCATCATCTACCACAATACCAATCGCCAGAATTAAAGCGAAAAGCGTTAAAAGGTTGATCGAAAATCCGAATAACTGCATGAAGAAGAACGTTCCTAAAATTGCTACAGGTACAGCAATAGCCGGGATTAATGTTGATCTAAAATCCTGAAGGAATATAAATACTACGATAAATACTAATATAAACGCTTCAAGTAAAGTATGCTGAACTTGTTCTATAGATTGATCTAAAGCAACTTTTGTACTATAGAAAATGTTATGTTTTATTCCTTTAGGGAAATCTTTAGCTGATTTTTCCATCAATTTATTAATGGCAACCTGTATATCATTCGAGTTAGAACCTGCTAATTGGATAATACCAATTACAACTCCTTTTTTACCATTTAAACGTGTTAAACTGTTATAAGAGTAAGCACCAAGTTCAACTCTGGCTACATCTTTAAGACGAAGTATTGAACCATCAGCATTAGAACGTATAGCTATATTTTCATATTCTTCCGGTTTAGTTAATTTTCCTTTGTATTTAATTACATATTCGAAAACTTCTTTACTTCTTTCTCCAAATTTACCCGGAGCAGCTTCCAAACTTTTATCCTGAATCGCGCTCATGATTTCGTTTGGTGTCACTTTGTAAGTAGACATTTGCGTTGGATTCAACCAAACACGCATTGAGTAATCTTTTACACCTCCAAAAATACTGGCTGAACCAACTCCTGGAATACGTTTGATCTCCGGAATAATATTGATTTGTGCATAATTGGCAACAAAAGTCTGATCGTATTTTGACTCATCTTCGGTAAACATACCAATAGCCATAATGAAACTATTTTGTTGTTTTGCAGTAGTCACACCTTGCTGAACAACCTCTGCCGGCAACTGACTAGTTGCCTGAGCAACTCTGTTTTGCACGTTTACCGCGGCCTGATCTGCATTAGTTCCTAATTTAAAGAACACTGTAATTGCAAGAGATCCGTCATTACTGGCCGTAGAACTCATGTAAGTCATGTTCTCAACACCATTGATAGACTCTTCAAGTGATGGTGCCACAGAACGTAAAACCGTTTCTGCATTCGCTCCTGGATAAACTGCCGTTACCAAAACCGATGGCGGTGCAATATCAGGAAACTGTTGTAAGGGCAACTTCGTAAGACCAAGTATACCTAATATGACCAATAAAATGGAAATAACGGTTGCCAGTACAGGTCTTTGTATAAATATTTTGAACATTTTCGTAAAAATTATTTTTTATTAATTATTTGGGCAACTTTTGCAGGAGATGATTTTTCCGGCTGAATTGCTTGTCCGTCCTGAAGTTTATCGATTCCGCTTAATACAATTTGGTCACCGGATTTTACACCATCTTTAATAATGTAATTCGTTCCGCTTTTACCAGAAACTGTGATAGGCATTTTAGTAACCTTGTTTTCTTTATTTACTGTGAAAACAAAAACTTTATCCTGCATCTCAACAGTAGCTGATTGTGGCACTAAAACCGCATCATCATGTTGAAGACCTAAACGAATTCTTCCTGTGTTTCCTGAACGTAAAGTTCCGCCAGCATTAGGGAAAGTTGCTCTTAAAGTAATCGCGCCGGTAGTTTTATCAAATTGACCGTCTACCATATCGATTTTTCCGGTTTGAGGATAAGCGTTATTATCTGCTAAAACCAAAGTTACAGGAGGTAATTTTTTTAGTTTATCACCAAGTGTATTTCCAGCGTATTGCGCTTTAAAATTGATGAAATCAGTTTCTCCTAAAGAGAAATAAGCATAAACTTCATGAACATCAGATAAGTTTGTTAACGGCTCAACATCAGTTGCAGAAACTAAACTTCCTTGTTTTTTAGGCAATCTACCAATGTAACCGCTTACTGGAGCTGTAACATTTGTATATCCTAAATTAATTTTGGCAGATCCTACCATTGCTTTTGCTTGTTCGATGTTTGCAGCAGCAATTTTTTGAGAAGCTTTAGCTGTTTTTAACTGATAATCAGAAACTACTTTGTTTTGAACTAAAGGAGTTAATTTATCAACTTCTAACTGAGCATTTATTAAAGCCGCTTCATAAGCATGAAGACTTGCCAATGCATTGTTTAATTGCTCACGGAAAGGACGTTCGTTTATTTTGAATAAAGTTTGACCTTTATTTACATAAGCTCCTTCGTCTACAAAAACTCTTTCAAGGTTTCCGCTTACCTGAGGACGAATTTCAACATCAACTGTTCCCTGAATCGAAGCAGGATATTCAGCATCTGTAGTAGTGTTTTCGCTTGTAATAGCTAGAACGGGTAACAATGGTGGAGCAGGAGCTGCTGGAGCCTGCGATTTATCTGCACAACTGCTTAGCACTAGTGCCAGGATAAAACTGGTTATAATTACATTTTTCATTTTAGTATTGGTTTTAATTTGTTGGACATTCTCTTTGTTAAAAAATTGTGGCATTCTGGCATTCCCGGTGTTCATATTTAATTATATTAAATTATCTAACGTTGTTAAGTAATATTGTGCAAAAATTCAAATAACAGTACTTTCCAAATCTATTATGAAATGGGATTAAATTATTTATCACTGTTAAGTAAATCGGAAAACAAATTCTGATATTACGCTAATTAAATTTTCTAACACTGTTAAGTAAAGTAGTAAAAAAATAGTTGCTAAATTACTCTATTAAATCATTTATCACTGTTAAGTTAAAATGAAATTTTTTTATTGAATTGATTTTATAATTCCACCAATCGCATCTTTTAGGATTTGATTGTTGATAGTTTCCATTATTTCGCTTTTATTGATGATATTAATTGCAATCAAACCGTGAATTACAGAGAAAAAAGTAAAATACTTCTGTTTGATTACTTCATCAGTAGGGTTGCTGTTTTTCATAATTTCAGCAATTACCGAAGTGAATAATTTATAAGGTCTTTCCTGAGCTGAACATTGTTGGGAACAACAATTCATTTGCACTCCAAACATCACCTGATACATTTCGGTATCTGTAAAAGCGAAATCCCAATAGGCCATCCACATGGCTTCTAATTGTTCTTCCGGTTTTTCAAATTTATCTCGGGCATCCTGAAGTTCTTTTGCTAACTTGATAAAACCTTTTCCGGTTAGTTCATTAAGAATAGCTTCTTTATTCGAAAAGTATTCATAAATGATCGGAGCCGTATATTCAATCTTGTCAGCAATTTTTCGCATGCTCAGACCTTGCCATCCTTCTTCTTTAACGATAGCATAAGCAGCCTCAAGAATGTTACTTCTTGTCTCTTCTTTTTGTCTTAAAATACGATCTTTACTAGCCATTTTATTTAAGTATTAAATTGTTTAACACCGTTAGGCAAATGTATGGTGGTTTTTCTGATTATGAAATAAATTTATCATAATATTTTCTTATTGTTGTATAGACAAATATTGAAATACGTTGAAAGCCTTTAGTTATAAGGCTATTTTCAGCTTTTCTTTTTTAAGAAGCAGATGGGTTTTCGTGTTTCAAGACCATTTTTCCCGCTCTTCACTGTATCATTTATGGTAAACGCCGCTATAAAAGGATGCCGTTTCGATCGTGACTAGGGGAAGATCTGTTTTTTTTAAGAGGTTTTCGGTTTAATCGCGAATAAAATTTTGACGAAATTATTTATGTTAAACAGGATTGAAATCCAGCCTTACAATATAGTTCGAGCATATGGCTCTTTTTTTAATCATTTTTATGCTTACCCAAATAGATTGTAAAATTCCAGAGGAATGATTTATATTGTAAGGCTTGATTTTAATCCAGATTAAAATGAGTATGTTTCATTAATAAACATTACAAGATGTTTTTATTTTTTCATTTACATCATTATAAAAAGGAGTTTCGATTCCATATTTATTGGCATTTTCAATCACGTAATCTACCAAGAAACGTTTCTCTGTTTGATTATTGTTTTCAAAATCCAATTGTAGAGATGATTTGGATTCGAATGGAAATTTGGTCAATAAATCTTTAGAAGTTTCGATGTCTTGCATTGTCAGGGTGATATTGTTTTTACTGGCAAGTGATTGAATCTCCATCATCATATTTCCCAGAATATACATTAGGTTTTGATCTTTTAAAAGTTGACCAAAGGTAATTTTATATGCCGACGTGATTCCTGCAACGGGAGCAACGAAAAGATATTTTGTCCATAAGATCTGATTGATGTTTTCTGCATATGTAATGTCTAAACCTCCTGAAGCCAATAATTCTATTAATTGTTTATTCTCATGTCCTCCAACGAAAATTTTCCCAGGTCCCCCAACATGCTGTATATGTCCTGGTTGCTTTACGTTTGAAGCCACATAAATACAACCTTCCATAATGTTTGCGGCTTGCGGTAAATTTTCTTGAATTATTTCTTTGGCATTCACGACATTTTGCAAAGTGATTATGATCGTTTCGGGACCTATACAATCTTTGTATGTAGATAATACATCTTTTATAGAATAAGATTTAGAAGTAAGGATCAAAACATCCAGAATTCCAATTTCAGTTGGATTATCTGATACTAAATCGGGAGATATAGTTTCTTTAGTGCCTTTAGATTCAAACACTAAACCTTTATTTTGGATTACGTTTTTGGTTTCACCTCTGCAAATGAATATAATTTTGGTTGTACTGTCTTTATATTTTTTGACTAGTGGAGCACCAACAAATCCACCGATGCCGCCGATTCCAAGAATTCCTATTTTCATCGTATCTGAGTTCATATCGTAGTATTTTGGGTTTTAAATTATCAATGCAAAGTAAATAGGTTTAAGACGAATGATTGATGTAAAAATATCGGTTATATTTGTAAAAATTAAGGATTATGAAAGATACCTTTTTTATATACAAAGATTTCGAAATTTATTCTGTAGAAGAACTCACCTGGAAAAAGGAAGTACATCGACATAATTTTTTCGAACTATTATATATCGAATACGGGACAGGAAATCATATTTTAAATTCGATTGCTCATCATTACAAACAGCACGATATTTATTTACTTACTCCCAAGGATTATCATTCCTTTAAAACATTGGAGCCCACAAAATTTCACTGTTTGCGTTTTCTGCCCAATTTTTTTTCGAACAAAAAAGAAATAGAAGAGATCGAAATGCTATTTTATTATCACAATCAAACCAATGGAAATTTGATTTTTTTGCAAGATGATAAAGCTTTTTGTGAAATGGTTATTTTAAAGATACTGGACGAAGTTGCTCAACCAAAAGGGCAAAACGAAATCATTATTAAAAGTTTGATGATGTCATTAATTCAGATTATTCGACGAAATGCCGGCATAAACGAAAACAGTCTTAATTTTCAAACTAACGAGGTTTTAAAGATTGATACTATTTTAAGTTATATCCGTTCGAATATTGCGAATCCACATTTGCTGAAGAAAAAAAAAATGGCGATTTATTTCAATGTTTCGATCCATTATATTGGTGAGTACTTTAAAACGCATCTCAATATTACTTTAAGAGATTATATCGAGCAAACAAAGCTGAAAGTAGTTATCGAAAAATTAAGTAAAAGCAATTTGACTTTTTCAGAAATCAGTAATGATTTAGGGTTTATTGATAGTAGTCATTTTAATAAATTCATCATGAGAAGTACGGGAATCTCTCCATCTGAATTTAAAAAATCATTAATTATTTCAGCAACATAAGTTTGATTATTTTTAATGTTACTTTTTTGAAGTATGATTTTTGTAGCAAAGCCGAAAGTTGAAACACAATCTTGTCATTTCGATTCTGAAGCTTCAGCAGAGAAATCACACACGAAACTCCGTACCTGGAATCGCCAATCTTTGTCGATCTTCTAGCGTAATTTCTCCTTTGTCGAGATGACAAAATCTTTGTGATTTTGGACTTTGCGACATATTTATAATTCAGAAAAATATATATATCGGTCGGCTGGAGCTTTTAATAAAAAATTATTTTATAAAATCCATTTCTACATGCTCAATTCCCGCATCGAGGAAATAATTATTAGTTTGTCTGAATCCGTTTTTGATATAAAACGGAGTTGCAATTACCTGAGCATAAAGATAAATTTTGTCTTCGTTTTTTAAATCGTCTAATATTTTTAATAGTAAGGCTTCACCAATTCGTTGCCCTCTAAAGATATTTAGGACAGCGATTCGTTCAATTTTTGCTCCTTTTTCCATTTTTCGGTATCGTGCTGCTCCGGCCGGGAAACCATTTACGGTTGCCAAATAATGTACTGCATCTTCATCATCCATTGATTCGCGTTGCGGAGATACATTTTGTTCTTCGACAAATACTTTTTTTCTAATTGAGAATGCGGTTTCTATTAATTTTTGATCTTCAACTTTTTCTACTACAATTGTGTTTTCGGTATACGTCTGAGTTTTGTTATTGCTCATTATAATTTCTGGTATTTTACTTGTTTATGGCTTCGAATAAATTATTATATTATTAATCAGTTCAATATAATTGCGGGATTGACTTGAAAATAAATCGTGTACAAATATACGTAGTTAACTACATATATTCAAAATTTAATTTCATATTTAAATTTTATTTATAATGAAGGCAGGACTTAATAGGAATGTGAAAGGTGATTGAAGTCTTAATTTTTTAGAATGTTCCCGATCGAAATGATATCTTTTTCCTGGATCTTTAGACAGGAAAAGATATAATGTAGAGCGGAACTAAAGTTCTGGTTGAATGAAATTTATCTGCTTTTAAAAATGAGCAATTAAAAAGGAATAATAAAAAATACACCTCTAAACATAAAGTTGTCTAGAGGTGTCTTCAAAATTAAAATATAATAAGATGTTTATGAATCTATTCTGCTTGTATCTTTTTTGCGATATACCAGATAAAAAACTTGTGGTAATACAGTTAGTGATAAGAACATACAAGTTATCAATCCACCGACGATCATGATGGCTAATGGTTTTTGAACTTCAGAACCCATTCCTGTTGATAATGCTGCAGGTAGTAATCCTAAAGATCCCATAAGGGCAATCATAACAATTGGACGAATTCTGCTGTAAATACCATTAGAAATAGCATCTTTCAAATGCATTCCTGCTTGCATATTTTCCCGGATCATACCAATGAGGACAATACTATCGATAGCGCTGACCCCAAAGAGAATAATAAAACCAATTCCGGCTGATATTCCGAACACGGTTCCTGTGACCCAAAGTGATAAGAAACCACCAATAAAAGCGTAAGGCATGGCACTTATAGCCACTAAGGTATCTTTGAAATTACCGAAATTGAAATACAACAAACATAAAATCAAAATCAAAACAACCGGAACAATCATTGCTAATTGTTTAGAAGCTCTTTCTTTGCTTTCAAATTCTCCTGCCCATTTCATTACATTTTCTTTAGGTAGTTTTACCTCTGCAGCTACTTTTTTCTGAGCTTCGTCAATCGTACTTCCTAAATCTCTTCCTTCAATACTAAAACCTACGGCAATATATCTACTGTTTCCTTCACGATAAATGAATGTTGGACCTGTTTTATATTCTACAGTAGCAATCTCTTTCAACGGAACTTTTTTGCCATTCATTGTCGGAATAAGAATGTCTTCAATCTTTTCTTTTGAGTCACGATATTCTTTCTCAAAACGTAAAGTGATATCAAACACCTTTTCGTCATCATAGAATTTGGTTGCTGCCTGACCTCCAATTGTCATTCTGATAACAGCTTGCGCATCGGCAGTTGTAACTGCGTAACGCGCCATTTTTTCGTCGTCAAGTTGAATTCTTAATTCCGGTAAACCAATGTTTTTATAGACATTGATATCTTCGATCCCTTTTACATCTTTGATTGATTTAGCTACTTTTTTAGCCATTTCTTCCAATTGAAAAAGATCATTTCCAAATATCTTAATTACAAGCGGACTTTTTACTCCGGCAACATATTCTTCGACATTATCCTGAATAGGCTGGCTAAATCCAAATCCGATTCCGGGATATACATCGAGTTCTTTCTTGATCTCAGCAATCAGTTCTTCTTTGCTGATATTACGTTTCCATTCGTCCTGATGTTTTAATTCGATATGCAATTCGATATTAAAAAATCCTGTTGGATCTGTTCCGTCATTTGGTCTTCCGGTTTGGGTAAGAACGAATTTTACTTCTTCGAATTTCCTTATTTTGCCTTTCATTTCTTTGGTAAGCCTCACGGCTTCGTCCAGATTGATACTATTAGGCAAAGTTGCTCTGACATAAATAGCTCCTTCATTCAATTTTGGAATAAATTCTGAACCATAAAAAGCAAATTTGGCACAACAAAGTGCAAGTAAAGCTAAGAAAGCATATATTGTTGCTTTACGATGTCTGGTACTCCATTGAAAAAGTTTAAAAAGATTTACTCTGAAGAAACGCGAAATCATATTTTCTTTCTCTACAATATTTTTGGTCAACATCACTTTACACATTGCCGGAACATAGGTAAGGGATAGAATCAAAGATCCTAAAAGGGCATAACTTAGTGTAAAGGCAAGGGGAGAGAACATTTTTCCTTCTACTTTTGTGAAAGAGAAAATTGGCATTAATGCAACAATCAAAATGATTAAGGCAAAGAAAATATAAGTAGCCACACTACCAACACTTTTCTTGATAAGTCCCATTTTACTCATGTTGTTAAAGCGTTCCATTCCCACTTTATGTGCTTTCTTTTCGAGCGATACAAAGACCTGCTCGACAATTACTAATGTTCCTTCGAGTAATAATCCGAAATCCAGCGCTCCCATCGAAATTAAATTTGCGGGCAATCCCTGAATTCTCAACATAATAATGGCAAACAAAAACGAAAGCGGAATTACAGATGCCACAATCAATGATGTTCTCCAGTTGTAAAGGAAAATAAATACAATTAATGAAACCAATAATATACCTTCTACAAGGTTTTTTGTTACCGTTTTTACGGTTGTATCTACCAATTTGGTACGGTCAATAAACGGGACTATTTTTACATTATCCGGCAGTACTCTTTCGTTCAGTTCATTCAAACGATCTTTGAGTCTCTTGATTACTTCGCCTGGATTTTCTCCACGAAGCATCACTACAATACCTTCTACAACATCATCATCGCCGTCTAAACCTACTTGTCCTAATCTTGGTTTGGCTGATATCGAAACTTCAGCTACGTGTTTTACTAAAATGGGTGATGATCCTTTGGTTTCAATCAGGATATTACCAATATCTTCGACTTTATTAATCAAACCTACACCACGTACTACATAAGCCTGATCACCACGCTGAATAACATCTCCACCAACATTGATATTACTTTTCGAAACTGCTTCGTAAACATCTAATGCAGAAAGATTGTAATTCTCTAATTGTGTTGGATTGATCTTGATTTCGAACATTTTTTCTTCACCGCCAAAACTTACCACATCGGCAACACCGGGAACAGCGATTAGTTCTCTTTCGATTACCCAATCCTGAATGGCTTTTATTTCCTTAATTGGCAAATCACTTTTGATGATGTATCTGAATATTTCGCCTGTTGCTCCGGATGGTGGTTCAATTTCTACATCGGCACCTTCGGGAAGATCTAATCCGTTAAGGCGATTAGAGGCATATTGCTGTGCGTAGAAATCCTCGACATCATCATCAAATAATACAGTTACAACTGATAATCCGAAAAGTGAAATAGAACGTACTTCTGCTTTTTTCGGGATCGTGTTCATTTGTTTTGAAATAGGAAGTGTGATGAATTTCTCTACTTCTTCGGCACTTCTTCCCGGCCATTGTGTAATGATTCTTGCCCTTGTATTGGTTACATCAGGAAAAGCTTCGATGGGCGTATGGATATAGCTCACTATACCCGCGACTAGTAATACGGCTGTTAGGAAAAAAACTATAAGAGAGTTTTTTAGCGAGAAAGCCACCAGACCTTGTACAAATTTTTTCATTTCTTGTATGGTATTTATCCGTTTTTAGGGATAATTAGTTTTTTAATCGTTCGTGAATCAAAAGTTGATTTTTGGTAATCACCATTTCACCTTCATTAACTCCTTTGTCAAAATAAACCCAGTTGTTGTTTTTTATAATCGGATTAATTTCTCTGGTTTCAATTGTACAATCATCTTTGTAGATCAAAATATGGTCGCGATTATTATCAAAAATGACTGCTTTTGCAGGAATAGAAACTAACATTTCTCCACCTTTGCTTTTATCGATTACGATATCTGCCGTCATTCCGGGTTTTAGTTTCAGGTTTTTGTTCTCCAACACAATTCTGGCTTTCAATACATGTTCATCTGCATCAAAAACTTTGGCAAGCATGGCAATTTTCCCTTTAAAAACTTCGCCTGGATAAGCAGGTGTTGTAACGTCTACTAACATATTTTCGGTTACGTTTTTCAGATTACTAGTATATACATTTACTAATACCCAGATTTCTTTTAAGTCAGAAATAGTAAAAAGAGGATCACTGCCATCTGTTATTTGCATTCCCGGGCTAATGTTTTTAGCCACGATATATCCTTCGGTAGGTGCTTTTATCTGAAAAACTGATCTCTCGCTGCTGGCACTAAACATGGCAAGATTGGCTCTCACATTTTCAAGAGAAGACTTTAAAACATCCAATTCGCTTTGCGCCTGCATTAAATCTTTTTGGGAAGCAATTCCATCATCAAACATTGATTTGATCGATTGTAAATTACGTTGTGCCACTGCTATCTGAGATTGAAACGATTTACTTTCAGATTGCATACCATTCAGTTCTGTACTTTTTATTTCAGCCAGAACTTGTCCTTTTTTTACATAATCTCCCAATGAAAAAGTAGTTTTGGTAATAATTCCTTCTACAAGACTATTAAATTGTACTACATGATCTGCGTTATAAGTGATATTTCCGGTAAGATTGATAGACTCAGTAACGGAACGCTTTTGTGCGGCTTCGATTGTGATTTTTTCTTTTAAGTCTTTATCGATACAAAATTTTTCTTCTTTTGTTTCTTTGATTTCTTCCTTTTTGCCACATCCATAAACGAGCATTAACCCAAGTATCGGGAGTAAAATAAGTTTCTTCATTGTGTTTATTATTATTGTAAGATCATTTGCTAAGTATTCAGGATCAGTATAATTAATTAATTTCCTGACCTGAGATGTAGCGCAGTTCTTCAAGGTTTTTATTAAGGTCTTTTTTAGAATTTAGCAGGATAGATTTGTTGTCTAGATAAGCATCAACAAAATCAAGATATTCTAACATACTTGTATTTCGCTGCATGAAATTTTTGCGGTAGCTTTCAAGAAGTTTATCAAGATCTTCTTCATAATTGGCATCGACGCTCTCATACAATTTTTTGGTTACCAGTAAATCTTCATAAGCTTGTAATACTTCAGACTGGATGCTAATTGTTTTTTCTTCGGTCAATAACTTACCTTGGGTAATCGATATTTTAGCTGCTTTTATGTTTCCCTGATTTCTATTGAAAAATGGAAGATCAAGAGCAAAACCAACACCAACAAAATCTACCATTGTACTAGACCCACGGTCATAGGTGACTCCAAGGGTAACATCTGGTGTTCGCATCGCCTTTTCGTATTTGTACTTATTGTTGTTATACTCATTTGCTAGTTTAATGACTTTCATATCAGGTCGGTTCTCTAGAGCTGAAGCCATAAGATTGCCTAAATTAATATTGTCAAGATTTTTATTATTGGGAACAAAACCATCTTCGGTAAGTTTGATATAACTTGTAGCAGGCAGATTCATAAGAACTTTAAGCTCTTTTTGTAAGGAGTTATTTTCTTTTTGCAAATCGCTGATTTCTTTTAAGAATTGTAGCTCAGTTGCTTTAAGTCTTATGTATTCGCCTCTTCCTATATTGCCTTGTGAGACTTGGTTGCTGTATGCTTTAAGTAAGATTTGTATCGAAGAAATTTGTTTTTTATAAACAGCTTGGTGTCCTTGTGTATACTGCAATTCGGTTAGATTGCCTCGGAACTCAATTTTTAGGTTGCGCAAAAAGGTTTTAAAGTATTCTTTGGCAATATCTACTCCCACTTTCTCCATGGCAATTAATTTTTTTCTTTTGCCGGCTGTCTGGATAAGTTGCTCAAGTTCAGCATTCACTTGGGAGGTCGTTCCAAAATTTCCCCATAAAGGAGGTAATTGCTCGGCTGTGGCATTGTGCCAAAGATTGATCTCGCCAATAGTAAGGGTAGGATTGGGCCATAATTTCGCCTGAATAACTTGCGCATCAGCAATGTCGATATTTAGCTTTTCAGAAATAAGAGAAATATTCTTATCCAGAAACAAAGCCTCGGCTTGTGTTCGGGACAGAACAATTGTATCGTTTATTGCGGCAATTTGCGCCACACCTTTGTGCGATACAATAACGAGCAGGGTTAAAAGTATACGTTTCAAATTAAGTTTGTTTTTAATATGCTGCAAAGTTATCTGCGGTATATTAACCCTTAATTTGATGTCTGTTAGAAAGGAGTTAGAGTCACATTAGAAAACGATTAGAGCGCAGGAAATAATAAAGTTACCGTTGTTCCTTCGTCTTTCTTAGATGTAATTGTAAAATAGATATTATTTTGTTTAAAGATGATATTAGCAAGCGAAAGTCCAACACCGCTACCTTTTATATTATTTACATTTTTACCTCTGTAAAAAGTCTGTTTAATAAATTTTAAGTCGTCTTCGCTGATACCCGTTCCGTGATCTTCGATTACAATTTTAAGCTGATTGTCGTGCTGCAACAGACTTATCTTTATAGGATTACCGTTGGAGTATTTTACGGCATTTTCTATAATATTGTATAAAGCGATTTTAATTTCATTACTGTTTCCTTTTATCGAAAGCAATTTATCATTGACAATTTCGATCGCAATTTGTATCTGAGAACCTTTTAATTGATAGACATCCGGCAGTTGATCGTTAATATCCCAAACGAGTTCATCGACCCTGAAAATTTCATTTAATTCTGTATTGTCCCGCAGTCCGGAAAGCATCATGAGCGTATTCATCGTATCTTCGATCTGATAGACGTTTTCTAATACTTTTTCAGACATTTCTTTGTACTCAGCACTTGATCTGTCTTTTTGGGCAAATACTTCCAGGTTTCCGGATATTGCTGTTAAAGGCGTTTTGAATTCATGCGAAACATAATTAATAAAGTTCTTCTGGATGATAAACGTGTCCGAAAGTCGCTTGAATAAATTATTATACGTTTCGATCAATTCCTGAATATCATCTTTTGTATTGGGAGAGGTAATATGACGATCCAAAGACGAAGCTTCGATCTCATTGACCTGATTGATAATGTTTTTTATCGGGCTATAGGCAAGGTTTGAAAGCAAACGGCTCACAATGTAAATCGTAATTAATCCGCTGATTAAAACCAGGATCATGATAATTAGTAAACGATTGGTAATGGTTTTAAATTCCTGATCATTTTTCTTAACAAATACCACAAAATCCCCTTCATTGTCATGGTAAAAACTTCCGAAATAAAAATGATGATTCGATTTAAAATTCAGCTTTCGATTTTTTCTAATATAATCCAGCCTTTCTGCATTTATATTAGCGTCAATTGCCTTGTCACCATATACAATCTGATTTTTTTTGTTGTAAACACGAGTTATGATCTCAAGTGAATTCTCTCTGAATTGCTGACCAATTATTAAATGTTGTTTTTCTGGTAATTCATCTTTTTCAAGATAGAAAATACCAGTAAGTAAACATGTTTTTTGGAGTTCGTTATAAATAATCTTTTCCGAATAACTATAAAACGAAAAATACGTTATAATAGAAGCAATGACAAATACAACGCTAAAAGTAAAAGACGATATTAAGGTAAACCTGTTGCGTATTTTCATAACTCTTCTTTAAGCATATATCCCGTTCCTTTTATGGTATGGATAAATTTATGGTTCTGCTCGATTTTGTTTCTTAAATACGAAATATAGACATCGACAACATTCGTATTATTGTCATAATTAATGCCCCAAACTGCATTTAATATCTGCGTTCTTGACATAACCTTATTTCTGTTTTCTAATAGAAATAAAAGCAATTTATATTCTCTTGGAGACAAATCAATCAAAGCATCATTTTCTGTAACCTTATGTTCTTCAGGATTTATAGATAGAGTTCCTAATTTGTATAAGGTTTCTTCATTGACATAATTAAATTTGGTTCGGCGTGTCAAAGCATTTACTCTGGAAATCAATTCCTTAAAATGGAAAGGCTTAACCAAATAATCATCAGCACCGGAATCCAGCGCATTTACTTTATCATCCGTATCGCTAAGAGCGCTTAACATTAAAATTGGAGTATGAATTTTTTTAAAGCGCATCATTTTAGTCAGCTGAATACCATCAATTCCCGGAAGCATAATATCCATCAGGATAATATCCCAGGTATCGTGCTGAATAAGATCGCGGGCAATCTCGCCTGTTTCAGCCAGATGCACCGTAAAATTGTTTTCTTCTAAACCTTTTATAATAAATTCGCTAATGCGTTTATCATCCTCAATGAGCAGAACATTCATACTTAAAAATCTAATGTTATAATAGTTGTTTTGAATTTATCAGGAAGTGATAATGAACTAAAGCGAAATTACCTGATGAATCGTTTTTATAAAGTATTTATTTTATAAATTATATTTCTTTATTAAATCAGTATAAAGCAATTCAGCATCGGTATATAGATTTTTATCCAGCTGAACTTGGCTATCTAAAATCTCTTGTTCTTTATTAGACAATTCATAAGGTTTGACTTTATATATTGTGATTTTTATCTCTTGCATAATATTAATTTAGAAAAGCGAATTATCAAAAATAACATTTAATTATCGCAATTGTTGTTAAAATTGAATGTTGTAGGAAAAGAAGATGTTTAGGAATTTAATTATTTCAATTTTCAGAAACTATTCCGGCAGTTGGTGTCATCATATAGATCTTGTTTTTTCAAACAAAAAAAAACGATTTTCTTTTTATTTCATACTAAGTAATTTATAGCATTATTCTTTTAGATTTTATCCTATAAAATAGCAAACTAAATTGACATGAATTTTATATAATTTCAATTTTGTTTTTAATAAAGCATTGATATGTAATTAATTAACTTTTATTAAAGAAAGGTTTAACATGGTCTGTTTTAGCGGACTGTCTGAAATTATTAATTTTAATAAAAATAAAAATTAATAACGTTTTAATATTTAAAATTATGAAAAAGAATATAGCCATATTAGCCACAGACGGTTTTGAAGAAGTAGAATTATCATCGCCTAAAGCCTATCTGGAAGAGCAAGGCTGGAACGCAGATATTATCAGTTTGAAATCTGGAACTATCAAAGCCTGGAAAGACGGAAATTGGAGCAAGGAATATAGTGTTGATGTAGTATTAGATCAGGCAAATGAAGCAGATTACGATGCTTTGGTTCTTCCGGGAGGAGTGATAAACCCTGATTTATTGAGAAGAGAAGAAGCCGCAGTAAATTTTGTACGTTCCTTTTTTGAAAGTAAAAAGCCAGTAGCGGCGATTTGTCATGGTCCTCAGATTCTGGTAGATGCTGATGTCTTAAAAGGTCGAAAAGTAACTTCTTTCTTCTCTGTTAAAAACGATTTGAAAAATGCAGGAGCACAATGGGAAGACTCAGAAGTAGTCGTAGACAACGGATTAGTAACCAGCCGAAACCCGAATGATTTACCTGCTTTTAATAAAAAAATGGTGGAAGAAATTAAAGAAGGAAAACACGAGCGCCAGACAGTTTAAAAAATATTTTTATTTAGATTATCAGGTTGTAAAAAAAGCAAGATCAATTTTGGTCTTGCTTTTTTTTTGTAATTGAATTTGATTCTTTAATGGTATGACAAAAAATGAGAATAAAAAACTTTGCTTTTGATAGCTATCGGGATTTCTAGATTCATTTTTAATTTCATAAGCCTTCGACTAAGCTCAGGGTGACAATAGGGTATGATAAAAAATGAGAATAAAAACTTAGCTACTTAGCGCCTTTGTGGCAAAAACAAAAAAGCATAAAAAAAGGGCGATACTATATCAAGTACCGCCCTAAAGGTGAATTTTAATCTACATTCTAAAATTAGATTTTAAAATGCCGCATTGAAGCGTACAGTTTTTGGTAAACTACTATAAGAAAGCTAAACGAAGTTTATTCGTTTATGATATCGCCTTCTTTAGTTTCTTCGCTGGCAATTTTTACCAGTTTATCTTTTTGGTTTAGATCACCGAAGATTTCAATTTTATCGTCGATTTCTCTTCCTTTTTTTACATCAACTCTTGTTGCTTTGTGGTTGACTACTTTAATCACAAACAATCCTTCAGCAGAATTCACTAAAGCCGATTTTGGAATTACAAATGTACTGTCTTTCGCGTTAAGCGGTAACAAAACTTCGGCTACCATTCCTGGTAATAAATCTCCTTTTGTGTTGTGTACATCCATTTCTACGCGTTCAGAACGAAGTTTCATGTCTAATGCTCCGGACATTCTCGTGATCTTCGCTTTGAAAGTTTCCGGCAATGATTTTACATTAAAACTCATTTCATCGCCATTGTGTAAATATCCTGTGTACAATTCCGGAATAGAGACTGCTAAACGCAATTTGCTTTGTTCCTGAATGGTCAATAAAGGCAAATCAGATCCTTTTCCTGCAGGACCAACAAATGTTCCTAAATTCACATTTCTTGCTGCTACAACTCCGTCAAAAGGAGCACGAATTTCAAGATAACCTCTCATAATCGACACTTCTTTGTGGGCTGCAACTGCTGCCTGGTATTGTGCGTAATCTGAGTTTTTCTTTCCGTTGGCCATTTCTAAGTCATTTTTAGAAATCGTTCCTTCGACTTTACTCGTTTCATACAAACGGTTGTAGGTACTTTTTGTAGTAGCATAAATAGCTTCCATCGATTTTAGTCTTGATTCGGCTGCAGCTAGTTGAGAACTGATTTCCGGCGCTTCAAGAACGATCAAAAGTTGTCCTTTTTTTACTTTAGTACCAATATCTACTTTTAGCAATTTTACAAAACTGCTTACTTTTGCGTACAAGTCTACTTGTTGAAAACCGGTTAATTCGGCAGGTAAACGCAATTCTGTAGTTAGTTTTTCTTTTTCTAAAGAAAACGTTTCAGTTTTAGGCTCAATTTCTGCAGCAGGAGTTTCTTCTTTCTTGGAATTACAACTAGTTAGAAAAAATACGGCTACAAAAAATAATGCGGTCGATTGTATAATGTTATTTTTCATTTTTTGGATTTAATGATGAGATATAATGGATGCTTTCTTCGTCCTCAGGATCTAAAGAAACAGATTGTGTTGTTGTTTTTTCTTGTGCCCATGCAAAAATCAATGGCAAGATAAGCAATACTGCAAAAGTGGAGAATAATAATCCACCAATTACAGCTCTACCTAACGGAGAAACCTGATCGCCACCTTCGCCATGACCAATTGCCATAGGCAACATTCCCGCAATCATCGCAACAGATGTCATGATAATAGGACGAAGACGCAACGCTGCAGCTTCACGTGCTGATTCTAATGCATTTCCGTTTCGTTTTCGAAGCTGTTCAGCATTCGTAACCAATAAAACGGCATTTGCAATCGACACCCCAACGGACATAATGATTCCCATATATGATTGTAAGTTTAGTGTAGAACCTGTAATAGTCAGCATTAATAATGCTCCTAAAACTACCGCTGGAACTGTGGTTAAAATTACCAACGAAACCTTGAACGACTGGAAATTAGCGGCTAACATTAAGAAGATTACAAATATGGCAACCAATAAACCTACTTGTAAACTGCTTAATGTTTCTACCAATACTTTACTCATTCCGATAGGAGTAATGAATAACCCCCTAGGTAATTCTCCCAACGAACTGATAGTTGCATCCACATCTTTTACTGCCGTACCTAAATCGGTCTGGCTAATGTTGGCTGTAACGGTAATGTATGGCATAGCCCCTAAATTGTCATTTTCACCACTTACAAATCCGGGTGTAATTTTTGCAACGTCACTTAAAACAGGACGTAATGAATTTTTTAATACTGGAATTTCTCCAATATCAGTTTTGCTCTTCATTTGGTTTAGTGGTACCTGAACCTGAACGTTGTATGATAATCCTGCTCTTTCATCTACCCACATATTCTTCTCGGTATATCTTGATGATGAGGTAGAAGCCACAAGTGATCTTGAAATATCATTCATGTCAACACCCAATTCAGCAGCACGAGTTCTGTCAATATCAATATTCATGGCTGGATAATGAATTGGCTGACCAATTTGTACGTCTCTGAAATAAGCAATCTTTTTAAGTTTCTCTACAATTTGATTGGCGTATAACTCATTTCGTTTTTTGTCTTTTCCGGCAATACGAACTTCGATTGGAGTAGGGGATCCCTGGCTCAAAACTTTATCTGTTAATTCGATTGGCTCAAAAGAAAGTTTCACATCGGGAAGCACTTTTTTTATTCTGGCTCTAAAGTCGTCTTTAAAGTCGTCCATATCGACATGATATTCTTTTAAACTCACCTGAAATACTGCTTCATGCGAACCTGCCATGAACAAATAAATCGGGTTAATCGAGAATAACGACGGGTGTTGTCCTACATATACAGATGAAATTCCGATATGCTCTTTGCCCACCATTTTTTGTAATTCTTTCAGAACAATAATCGCCTTTTCTTCGGTACGTTCTAAACGGGTTCCATCAGGAGCACGCATTCTTAGCTGAAACTGACTTGAATTTACTTTAGGGAAAACATCTTTTCCAATGAAATTAAGAAGGGTAACAGCCAAAAGCGTAATTCCTACTAAGTAGATTAAAGTAACTGCTTTTTTATGAGGGAATAAACTATTTAAAGTCTTCATGAATCGGATTCTGAAACGCTCGAAAGCACCAATTTTTCCGTCATTGTTAGTATCATCTCTTTCAACGTAACCTTTTTTCTGAGTAATCAAATCTCTCTCAGATTCCGGTGTAATTCCGCTATCGTTAAATTCAGCTTCATCATCTGTAATACCAGGTGCGTGTTCGTGTTTTTCGTGTCCTTTCATTAACCAGTTCGCCATTACGGGAACAAAAGTCTGAGATAATAAAAACGAAATAACCATAGAGAAACCAATTGCCAAGGCTAATGGCAGGAACAAAGCTCCAGGAATTCCGACCATGGTAAATGCCGGAGCAAAAACCGCCAGAATACAAAGTAAAATCAATAATTTAGGCAACGCAATTTCCTGACACGCATCCCAGATGGCGAGTGCCTTGGGTTTGCCCATGTCGAGATGCTGGTGAATATTTTCGATGGTTACCGTACTTTCATCCACCAAAATTCCAATGGCCAATGCCAATCCGCTTAAAGACATTAAGTTGATCGTTTGTCCGAATAATTTCAGGAATAAAACTCCTGATATTATCGAAATTGGGATCGTTAAGATTACGATCAAAGCGGCACGTTTGTCTCCAAGGAAAAGTAAAACCATTAATCCGGTTAAAACTGCCCCGATAATACCCTCGGTAATCAAACTTTTTACCGAGTTGATTACATAAACCGACTGGTCAAATTCGTAAGATAATTTTACATCTTCTGGAAGTGTACTTTGAATTTTTGGCAATTCTGATTTTAATTTCTGAACTACATCCCATGTCGAAGCATCTCCTGCTTTTGCAATACTGATATAAACCGAACGTTTTCCGTTTACCAAAGCATAACCTGCCGTAATATCGGCACCATCCTTTACAGTTGCCACATCGCCAAGAGTTAAGTTCTGAACGCTTCCTTTGAACAACGGAATTTTCTCGAAATCCTTAACTTCTTTAATGGTATTATTAGTTGGTGTAATGTAATTTTTATCACCAATTCTCACATTTCCTGACGGAGCTGTCTGGTTGTTGATACGAATGGCTTCTACAACCTGATCCGGCGTCATATTGTGCGAACGCAATAAATCCGGATCAACATTGACCTCGATAGTTCTTGGGCTTCCGCCAAAAGGTGCCGGAGATAATAAACCGGGAATCGAAGTAAACGAAGCACGAACGTAAACGTTGGCTAAATCCTGTAATTCATTATTTGATCTGATTTTACTACTCAAAACCAATTGACCAATTGGTAAAGACGAAGCATCAAAACGAATGATAAACGGCGGTTGTGTTCCCGGAGGAAATGCCGCCTGGATTCTGTTCGAAAGTGAACTCAATTCGGCTGCAGCCTGAGCCATATTCGTGTTTTCATAATAGGTTAATTTCATAATCATCAACCCCTGAATATTCTTGGTTTCTACCGATTTTACACCATTGGCAAACGGTAAAATGTTGACATAAGTCTTAGCAAAATAAGCTTCCATCTGGTCCGGTGTATAACCACCAAAAGGATGTGCAATATAGATAACCGGCAAGTTCATTTTTGGCAGGATATCTACCTTAATGTCCTTGATGGCACCAATTCCGAAGAAAAATAGACCCGCAACCAATACTAATATGGAGATGGGTTTGCGGAGTGCAAAACGTATTAAATTCATTGGGATCTAATTAAAATTCATTTATAAATAAGTCAAAATTGCCAGTAGCTGCTACTTTAAGCAAGAATGATTGCCACACATTATTGTTGACGATATCACGATCGATTTCGGCACGATTCAGCGTATATAGCGTTTGGGTTATATCCGTTAAATCCGTTAATCCGTTTTTATATAAAGTCGATTTTTGCAAATAGGCTCTTTTTGCTGCATCAACCTGAATTGGTGCTTCGGCAAAGTTGTCGATTGTGATTTTTATTTTATCATCGGCCAATGCCAGTTGCGATTTTAGTTCTCTGTCGGCTTGGTTATATTCTTCTTGTAAACCTTGCGAAACATATTTTTGAGCGCTTACTTGTTTGCTTGCTCTAAAAGGCGTCGTCAGGTTCCAGCTAATTCCGATTCCCACCAAATAATTGGTACGATCCGGATTTACGCCATCCCAATAATTTCTGTTGAACGAATTTTGATCTGTGATATAATCGCTATTAAATCCGGAAGCACGCGTTTGCAAAACACCAAATGCGCTCATAGTTGGATAATAAAAACGTTTGTAAAGTTTCATTTGTTGATTGCTGTAATCAATTTTAGTTTTGTAAAATTGAAGTAAAGGGTGCAGACTATCAGAAGTTGCTGTTCCTCGAAGAATCTCTTTCGGAATTTCATTTACAAATAAAGTGTCCGTTACAAAATCCTGAGGAGCAACTCCCATCAAATCAACTAATTTGTTATTTTGTTCTTTGACGAAGTTTTTAGCCAGGTTCAAAGAGATTTTAGCTTTAGAAACTTCGGCTGTAGCTAATGTAGAATCGACTCCGGCCAATAATCCATTTTTAACCCGTGCAACAGCTGTCTTTTTGAAAACTTCTGCGCGGCTTAAATTCTTTTGTTGGGAAATCAATAATCTTTGGCTCGCTAGTAAGTTCAGGTAAGCAGCAGAAATTTTGATTTCCTGTTGGAATTCTTCCTGTTTCAAATCTTTTTCTTTTGCCTGAACATCGACTTTCGCCAAATTGATTTTCTCCTGAATTTTTCCAAACGTGAAAAAATCCCAGTTCATGTTGACCAAATACAAGGCGCCAAAAGCTGAGTTCCAGTTTTGATCCGGCAATGCGGGTCCGGAAGAAGCTGTTCCTAAACCATTAAAACCATACATGACACCGTTCTGGCCATTGATGGTTCCGTAATCCTGTTGTGCCGATAAGTTAAGGTTTGGCAGATAATCACGCTTGGATTGTTTGAGAGTCTCGCGTGACGCATTCGTGTAATTGCTTTTTGCCTTGATCGAACCGTAGTTTTCTAAACCTGTTTTTACTGCTTCTTTTAAAGACAAGGTTTGTGCATAACTACCACAGGCAAAAATCAAGAAAACTAACAAAGTAATTTTTCTGAAGTACATAAAATTAGTGATATGAAATTGATAGAACAAAATTATTTCTCTTGCGCTGATATATGTCATGTTAAATGATGTACTACGATAATAAATGACCAATTGAATTTGTCATTTATTGGAAATAATAATTAATTATTTGTGCGTACTTTGTAAACTATTTAAGTATTAAAAATGAATAAAAAATTTGATAACATATTAGACAACAAATGGTGGCAGGAGGTAGCCGTTGTTGTCTTTTCATTTACGATCTATACGTTAAAAAATGACTGGATGTTATTTAGTTCTTTTACTTCCATATTAATGGGTGTGTTTTTCTATCTGGTTTTATACATGCATGCCCAATTCAATCGTTTCTTTCTTTTACCTATTTTATTCAAAACACAACGTCCTGTAACTTATATCATTTTAACTCTTTTTGGTGTATTTGTCTTTTCGGTAGTTTTATATGAGATTACAATGCTCGATATGTTTAGTAATTGTCATCTGTATCAAAATTCTCATCAACGAAGTTATGCGTATCAATTGGCAAGTGTTTTAGGAACTCTGGTTTGTATTTTAAGTCCTATAATCGTATTTAAATTCTATAGGATTCACAGAAAAAAAACAGATGAAACCTTATTGTTCAACGAAATGCAGCTCAATTCACTAAAAGGGCAATTGAATCCACACTTTTTATTTAATACCTTTAATACACTTTACGGAATAAGTTTGGAGTTTCCCGAAAGAACGCCGGATTTGATCATGAAAGTGTCGCAATTAATGCGTTATCAGCTCGAAAGCAATAATAAGAAATGTGTTTCTCTTGAAGATGAACTGGAGTTTATAAACAGTTACGTACAACTCGAAAAAGAAAGGGTAGGATACCGTTGCGAGATTACTTATGATTGTAAAATCGATAACGAGAATGCCTATAAAGTATCGCCGATGCTGTTGATTGCTTTTATCGAAAATGCCTTTAAACACGGGACTTGTGCGATTGAGAAATGTTATGTCAGAATTATAATTACAGTAGAAAATGGTTTGCTGCATTTGCATGTCGTCAATTCAATTCCGACAAAAAAGACAGATGTTGTTTCTACTAAAATTGGATTGAAAAATACAATAGAACGTTTGAATTTAATCTATGGTAAAAACTATAAATTAGACATTCAGGATGGTAATAAGAACACATATATTGTAGATTTGAAGTTGCAATTGAAAAAGTTTGTAGAATGAGAGAACCCAAAAAATGTATAATTGTAGATGATGAACCGGCGGCACATTATGTGTTGGCGAATTATATAAAGCAAAATCCACAATTAGAGTTGGTTTTTCAGGGCTATAATGGCATCGAGGCAATGGATTATCTTCGTGAGAATCCTGTTGATTTAATGTTTCTCGATATCAATATGCCCGAGATTTCAGGAATGGAATTGCTAAAGATTATTCCAACACATCCTAAAACCATTTTGACAACGGCTTATTCTGAATATGCGCTCGAAAGTTATGATTATGGTGTAATAGATTATCTCTTAAAACCTATTTATTTTCCAAGGTTCTTAAAAGCAATTGATCGTTTTTTTGCTACCGAGGGCGCAAAAATAAAAACAGAAGAAACAGTTGTGAATTCTGTGAATGTAAAAGTCGATGGTTATTTTATGGATATCGAACTTGATCAGCTTTTATTTGCGCAGAGTTTTGGTAATTATGTAAAATTGCACACAATAAAAAGAACCTATTTAGCCTCGATTACAACAAGCGAATTGGAAAAATGTTTACCTGAGAAAAATTTCATGCGCATTCATAAATCATATATCGTAGCGCTGGATAAAATCGAAGCAACAGACAAAGATTTTGTGGTCATTAAAAATGAAAAATTACCGGTCGGGATTACCTATAAAAGGGAATTATCCGACCGGATAAAAAAATAAAACTCGAAATAAGATTGCTTACTAATTCAAATTATTTCAAATAAAGCCTGTGATGATGTTTTTCTGACAGGCTTTTTAGATTCTGGTTGAGTTTTATTTAATATATATTATATGCATTTTTGTTTCCAGACGGGTAGATTTACTCCTTTGAAAATCAGCCATAAACTTAATGTTAATTCTGCAATCAGACATGGCATTAACAAAATTATGCCGGAAAGCTGCGGAACAAGAATTAAGGCAAAACTATTGAACAGATAACAGATCCCTGCTATTGTCATTAAAACGCCAATTATCTTTGGAAAGTATCCTGATTTAAAAATTAAATATCCTTCAATAAGACAAACAAACCCAAAAAAGATTAATCCAACCCCAAATCCAAAATCATGCAGTTTGATCGACAGATACGATAAAGTATGCAATTGATCCGGAGTAAATGATTTTAGATAATCAGCGTCGCCCAGAAAGAATAATGCGGCTAAGAGATTTAATTTATTAGCAGCCAAAACGGCTGTTTGTATCAAATTGAATGACAAATTAATTAAGGCCAGTTTCCTGCTTACCGGTTTTAAAAGGTAATAAAGCAGGATCATTACAGGCAAATCGCAAATTTGCATAATCAGATCAGCCGTAATCCCTATTTTCCATAAAAATTGAGAATGTATAATATTATTTGCTGTTGCAGCAGCATCACCTGAAACAAACAGTTTATTTCGAACAAAAGTCTCTGCAAAGAATCCCATGATGATAATTATGAGATATAGCATTCCTGCAATACGAGCATAATTTTGCGGTGAACTTTCGAAATTCTTAAGACTAAATTTCATGGTTTTTGTGGTTGTGGTTTGTTATAAGACGGTTAATTTCGAATAATGTTACTATTTGTTTTAACATTTCTTTTATAAATTAATTTTTCTCAAAATAAAGTAGTAATTTTAATACGTTATTTAGCGAATGTCAATTTAAAACTCAGGATCATGAAAAATCTTTTTTTATTTATTATCTTTTTATGCAGTAGTTTTATAATAGGACAAAATGGAGTTTCTCCGGATAAAGCAGTTACTCCGCCGGAAAAAGTTTTATATACTTTTCAAAAAGAATATCCCGGCAAAACGCCCACCTGGACAATGAAGTATGTTGGCGACGATGATGATGAAATTCGTTACGAAGCCAAATTCAAAACCAATGCGACTAGCGAAGCATTAGCAGTTTATGATAATTTGGGTGTTTTAAAAGCCTTTGAATCTCAGATTGCGCTGAGTAAACTTCCTGCAAAAGCTCAGGCATACTTAAAGAAAAATTATCCTGCCAAAGCCATTAAAGAAATTGCAGTTGTGGTAGATGATAAAAATAAGACAACATATGAAGTAGAAATACAAAAAGACTTGAAATTCTATGATGTTGTGTTTGATAAAAATGGAGGTTTTGACGTGATTGTCGAAAAAGATTAAACCAGAATACTTACTAACTCAATATATTTCTAAATGACAAATCCGACAGATTTTGCAATCTGTCGGATTTTGTTTTTTAGGATATTAAGTATTATGAGCAAACCCGACAGGTTTCAAAAACCTGTCGGGTTTAACACTATGATTAATTAACAATCAACAATTAATAATTCACAATTAATTAAAGCATCATTCCGCCTGAAACTTCAATACGCTGTGCATTTACCCATCTCGCATCTTCGGTACATAAAAAAGCAACGACACCGCCAATATCATCAGGTAAACCAACTCTTCCTAAAGCTGTTACAGATGCTATTTGTTGGTTCATTTGTTCATTATCACGAACAACCCCGCCGCCAAAATCTGTTTCTATAGCACCAGGAGCAACTACGTTTACTCTAATTTTTCTTGTGCCTAATTCTTTTGCCTGATATCTTGTCAGAGTTTCAATAGCACCTTTCATAGCGGCATAAGCAGCATAACCAGGAAATGAAAAACGAGCCAGACCTGTAGAAATATTCACAATTCCGCCACCGTCATTTAAGAAGATCAACGCTTTTTGAGTTAAGAAAAATGGACCTTTGAACTGAATATTAGTCAATTGATCAAATTCAGTCTCAGTTGTTCCAACAAATGAATTATGGATTCCTATTCCCGCATTATTTACTAAAAAGTCGAATTTATCTGTTTGGAAAGTACTTCTTAAAGCCTCTGAAACTTGATTAAAAAAGCCATCAAAAGTTCCTGAATCCGCCACATTCAATTGTAATGAAGCTGCTTTTTGTCCTAAACCTTCAATTTCTTTTACCACAGCATCAGCTTCGTCTTTTTTGCTGTTGTACGTAATGATAACGTCGATTCCTTTTTTTGCAATTGCGATTGCCATATTTTTTCCTAAACCTCTGCTACCACCGGTAACAAGAGCTATTTTTGTATTTACTGCCATTTTATATATGTTTTAAATTTTATTTATTATTGAATTAAAAATTGAGAATTAAAAATGTATGCCACAGATTAAAGGATTAAATAGATTATAAAATCTGCTTGATCTTTTAAATCTGCGAGAAAAAAATTAAACACATAGAAACATAGATTTTATTTTGAGTTAAAAAGATTGTAAAAGAAACTAGTTTCTAACACATAGCTATGTGAATTTAAATAAATGAAATGCCTTTTTTAAAGTTGCTAAAAGCTATGTTTCTATGTGTTTAATTAAATTATGTTCCATCAAATTAATTAGAATGCAATGCGTTAAATGAAGCTTTTAATTCCGGAACACTTGCGTTTATTCTTGTTGCACTGGTTCCAAAAGTAAGTTCATCTTTTCCTTCTTTCAATTGCTCAAAAATAGAGATGATAAAATCACTTACGCTTGGATGTGCGTCATGCAAACCAGGAGCTCCCAAATCTGTATTTAGTGCCGGAGGAATAATTTCGATCACTTCAATGTTTTTTGATTTCAATATATGACGAAGTGAAATTGTAAACGAACGGAAAAATGCTTTAGTAGCTGAATAAACCGGAACTTTTGCGAAAGGCGAAAGTGCCAATCCAGAAGTCACATTCATTACGGTCGTAAGCGATTTTAGCTGAATAAAAAGTGACGTTAAATGTAACGGAGCTTCAATATTGGTAGCAAGTTCTGTTTTAGCACTTTCATAGAAATCAGCATCCGTAACCGACACCCATTTCTGGATTCCTGCGTTGTTAATTAAAACATTCAAATCAGGATGATTTTCTGCAATCCATTCGTAAAGCGCTATACGCTCAGATTCGATTGCTAAGTCACATGCTTTTGTAATTACGGCTGGGAATTTTGCCTTTACTTCATTTAAAACAGACTCTCGTCTGCCGCAAATAATTACAGTGTTGTTTTCCTGAATAAATCTTTCGGTTAAGCCAAGTCCAATACCACTTGCGCCACCTGTTATTAGAATTTTGTTATTTGATAAGTTCATCTTTTTCGTTCTTTTAAATTGATAGGACAAAGGTAGGAGCGAAGTAGGCTTAGGGAATTGTAAATATCAAATCGATGTTTGCGAAATTCAAACCAAGGGAAGAAAATAAATCTAAAAATAAATTCTAAAAAATAAATTCCAAATTCCAAAACTTGGTGTTCAACTTTGTCAAAGTTTAAAACTTTGACAAAGTTTTCCAAAATCTATATTCTATATTCTATGATCTATATTCTATGATCTATATTCTATAATCTATATTCTATAATCTATATTCTATGATCTATATTCTATAATCAATTCCTGAATGCTAAAGGCGTATAGGTTGTTTGTTTTTTAAAGAAGTTAGAAAAATGCGCCAGTTCCTCGAAACCCAATGAAAATGCGATTTCAGAGATATTCCAATCGGTTTGTTTTAGGAGTACTTTTGCTTCATTGGTTAATCTGCTGCTGATGAGTTCAGTGGTGGTTTTTCCGGTGTTTTCTTTTAAAACTTTATTTAAATGATTCACATGAACGGATAATCGTTCGGCGAAATCTTTGGCTGTTCTCAGTTCTAATCGTTGATTTGGTGATTCTATTGGGAATTGTCTTTCCAGTAATTCAGCAAATAAAGAGGAAACTCTTGCTGCCGAATTATGTTTGGAATACAAAGCGGTTATAGGCTGCAATTTTTGCCCAAAGTGAATTAACTCCGCCACATAATTTCGGATTAAATCATATTTATAAATATAATCAGAATTAATTTCTTTTTGTATTTTGTTGAAAATCAATTCCACTTCGGCAACTTCTTCATCCGTAAGCTGAAAAATAGGATATCCGTCTGATGCAAAAATAGGAAGTTCATCTAAGTCAATTCCGCTTTTGTTTTTGGATAAAAACTCACTTGTAAAAACACAAAATTGTCCGGATTGATTGGTGTCTTGCGGAAGATAATTATAAGGAATTTTTGGTGTAGCAAATAAAAGCCCCTGTTTGTTGATTTCGATTATTTTATCGGCATATTCAGCTCGATTTTTACCTTTTATCAAACTGATTTTGTAGTAAGCACGTCGATCATATGGCATCCCGGGTTTTCCCTGCATTCTTTCCAAAAGTTCTTTAATATCAAAAACATTAAAATGACCAATTTCTTTTTTAATGTCGTTGGGTAATAATGAGCTTGGTTCTACAGAAGAGCCTTCGGTAATATCCTGGTAGAATGAATCTAGTGATTTCATAAGAGTGAATTGTAAAATTCAAATATACGAAAATTAAAAGATTGTTTTTTTAGTTTGAAGTTTCAGGTTGCTTTGCTTTGTGTTTATTTAACCGCAAAGGCCGCAATTTTTTAGTTTGCGCTTAGTAAACGCAAAGAGTTCGCAAAGCTGCTTGAAGACAAAGCTTTTAGAATTTTATGTTTTTTAGCACGCAGATTTAGCAGATTTAAACGGATTTAAGCTGATTTTTTTGTTCATTTTTGTCATCCTGAGGAGCGAAGGATCCCAAGATAGCAGTATTTAATAAATAAACTTTGTGTCTTAGTGCCTTTGCGGCAACCCCATCAAAACAAACTTCCCTGAATTAATTCCGGTTGTGGATTACTGCCAAAAGAAAAACTATCTATTACGAAATATTGCTTTTTAGGTTCTAATTCTCGTAATATTATATGATCGCACAAAAAGCGAACATCAATTGTGGTAAATAATTCGTTTGCAATTGCAATATTTTCAGGACTAAGTTTTCTTGCAATAGAAATATGTGGATCGCTGCTTCTGTCTTTACCAGGTATCAGGAGTGTATCCTGAATTTTTTTCATGATAGATTTCAGTTGTACTTTAGAGTTTTCGTCAGGACCAATGAAGAATGCACCATTTGGATAAGAATCGAAATGATCTGAATGTACCTGAAAAGGAGTAAACGTATCAGCGATTTTACCCAGCTTTTGTTTGAATTTATCGATTTGAGAATCATCAATTTTAAATTCGCAAATTGTAATGTGAGCTACTGAATTTTTGCTGTTGAACCAACCAATTCTGGAAGCCAAACCTTCTTTCATGGTTTTGATAATTTGTATAATTTCTTCTGAAGGATGAATAACAACTGAATATTTCTTTTCCATTTAAGATTGGATTTTATGCAAATTTAAATTTTAAAATGAAAACGTATGATCGATACTTTAAAAATAAGGAAACCTAAAGTTTTCCCTTTAAATACAATCTGTGTTCTATTTCTGATTTAAGTAATCCGCTTCCTCCGCCAAAATGTTCAATTACTTCTACTTCAGGTTGGTGTTTGATGCAAAACGATGTAAAATCTTTTTCGACTTGTTCTTCTATCGCAGAACTTAATAAAACAATATCAATTTTGTTGTTTAAGAAATATGTCTGAGCTGTTTTTTCGTCATTGAAAGCTATTGCATTCCAGTTTTCGTAAGCGTTTACCAGTCGTAGTAAAATTTCCAGGATCGGTTGGTTTTTTCCGAGTATTAAGAATTCATATGTTTTCATAATCAATATTTTATTTGCAAATTTAGAAGTAAAATAATAGTTTGGACTTAATCCAGGATAAGAAATAGAGTTTCTGAGTTTTTAATTTGAATATTTAAGCAATTCAGAAAGTAAGGTTTTTAGCAATTTCTTGAAAAAAGTGTTTTTAAGAGATATTTTTTTTTAGAGTTAAATAAACGATAACCTCAGAGAATTAGTGTGTTAGCGTTTTTTGGATAAAAATATTTTGCATGAATGAGGAAAGCCGTAATGTTTTCTTTAAAGTAGCTTGTAATTTTGTCGCGTAGAAATCGATATAGGTGATGTTTTTTGCCTTTTTAAACAACATTACAGATACTACAGGTTAACTGTTTTTGGAGAAACATTTTTTTTTTTTGCAATGAAATTTGACATATCCATTTGATGATGGATGGCTTTGTATAAGTTTGCAAGCATACAAAAGTCTAATTTTACAGGGTTTTTAGATAACGTTATTTTGTAACAAAGTCTAAAGACCCTTTTTTTATTGGGTGAATATTAGAATTCCGGTAATCCAGATATGAATAAAGTCCCAATTGATTTTGAATTTCTGGGGAGAAAAACCATAGAAATTTTTAAAAGCTGCCGAAAAATGTGACACATCTTTATAGCCGCATTTATATGCTACGTCGCTAACGGTCGAAGCCTTATTCTGAAATAGTTCTTTGGCATGTTCCATTCGGAGTTTAATAATATAGCTTTTTACAGTAGTTCCAAAACAAGCTTTAAATCCTTTTTTTAGCTTAAATTCATTTAGCGAAATCGTTCTTGAAAGCTCTGTTAATGTTGGTGCATGAACATAATCTTTATCCAATATATGTTTCGCTTCCAGTAATTTATTATAATCGTCTTCATCAATTTGATCTTTTTGTACCGGTATGGTTATGATTTTTTCAAGTTGATGTATCAGCAGTTCCTTGATTTTGGTTTCCAAATACATTTTTTTTAATGCGCCCTGACGATTACAATTCTTTATTTCGTGAATTACCCATTGTATCGCTGGCGTAAACGGAATGTATTTTGAGGTCAGATAACTGGATTTTTTAAGCAAGATATTTTTTGAAAATTTCTCATGAAGTTCCCAGTCTTCGTTGATAATCTTGTAGTAAAAATCTTTTGATAGGATGATTGAGAAATGGTTAGTTTGTTCGAAAGCAGGTATTTTAAAAGTTGCCTTATATTTTGTAGCGTAAAATATATTATGGGTATTCTTTTTTGAATATTTTTCGGTTTCTAATTGATCAATATGAGTTTCGACATTATTGCAGCAGATAAAATTCATGACAACTGATTCTTCGTCAATTTCAAAAATGATAGTTTGTGGGGTCGAAAAAAGCATTTGTGTATCCAGTAAAACCATTCCGTCTGTAATCAAATGATGGCTTTTAATTTCTTCTGAATCGTTGTTTTTTATGTAGACATTCTCTTCCGTTAAATAATTTTTCGGATAATGAGTGCCACCAATTTCAATTTGAATAATTGAGTTTTCGTGTCCTGAAATTTTCGATTTGATCTTCAAAATATAATCCGTTTTTACAAAATAATAATCCGTTTTTCCCTATCTTTTTTAGAGTTGTTGATGGTACTTTTGCGCCAAAGTTATTTATAATTAGTCTAATTAAAGATATGACAACTCACAAATTTTTATTTTTTAGTATATTTTTTTTCTTTACAATCCTATCGTATTCCCAGCAAAAACTGGGAGTTTCAGTAAGTGGAGAGGTAACAGAAAATTCAGGGCAAACAATTCCTTATGCCACAATTAATATAGAAAAAACTGACTTAAGTATTATTTCTGATGAAAACGGAAAGTTTATTTTCAAAAATGTAAAGCCGGGAAAACATGTTTTAAAAATTACGGCAATTGGTTTCTCAACTCAAAAAAAACACATTGAAGTTTTAGCAAGTAATGTCAGTTTTTCTGTTCAGTTACAGAGTGAATTGAATCAATTAGAATCTGTAACAGTGTTAGGCCGTTCGCAAACAGATAAAGTAAACAAACAAGCTTATAGCGTTACGGCGATTGATGCAAAAAAGCTCCACAATTCTACTCTCGATTTGTCGCATGCATTAGACAGGGTTTCCGGTGTTCGGGTTCGTGAATCGGGTGGTGTAGGTTCTAAATCTGAGCTTTCTATTAATGGTTTTTCAGGTAATCAGGTAAAGTTTTTTATTGATGGTGTGCCTATGGATAATTTTGGTTCGTCTTTTCAATTGAATAATATTCCAATAAATCTTGCTGACAGAATAGAAGTTTACAAAGGTGTTGTGCCTATCTGGTTAGGCGGAGATGCTCTTGGAGGTGCGGTTAATATTGTAACAAATTCTAAACCCCGCACTTATCTGGATGCTTCGTACTCTTTTGGATCATTCAATACACATCGTACGACTATCAATGCGGGATATACGGCAAAAAGTGGTTTTACTACTGAAATTAACGCGTTTCAGAATTATTCAGATAATAATTATTGGGTAAATGTTGAAGCGGCCGATTTGTACACAGGCGAATATTTTCCAAATGCCCGTGTGAGAAGGTTTCATGATAGTTATCGCAACGAGACGGTGATTTTTAATATTGGAATAACAGGTAAAAAATACGCTGATAAATTATTATTTGGTTTTACAGCCGGAGAAAACAAAGCCGATATTCAAACTGGAGCCCGAATGACGAGTGTCTTTGGAAAAGTGTACAGCACAGGAAATATCTTAATGCCAACAGTAAAGTATCAGGTAAAAGATTTATTTACAAAAGGGCTAAATGTTAACGTTACGGGTAATTTTAATTTTGGTGAAGAACAGAATGTCGATACCGTTTATAGAAGGTATAACTGGTTTGGAGATTACAGAGAACTCGTAGGATTAGGTGGTGAACGTAGCCGTACGCTGCGTAAATTCAAAAATAATAATGGTATAGCCACAGCAAATTTTACGTATGCTTTAGGACTAAGACATTCTTTTATGCTAAATAACACGTTTAATACTTTTGATCGTAAAGAAAGCGATGAGTTGGTTCCGGAATCATTAGTATATAAGCAACCGAAAAAAACACAAAAAAATGTTTTGGGCGCAGGTTACAAATTTGACTACAATGAGAAATGGAGCACATCTGTATTTATCAAAAATTACTCTTTAAAAAGTACTTATTCAGAAAGTTACAACCCTTCCGGTACAACTGGTGATATTGCGTACAGAGAACATGTTAACAACAAAAATCTGGTTGGATATGGTGCCGCCAGCAGTTATTACTTAAAACATAATCTGCAGTTAAAGGGGTCTTTTGAAAAAAGCTACAGATTGCCAACTCCTGAAGAATTATTTGGAAACGTAAATAATAATATAGCGGGGAATATTGGACTTGAGCCGGAAACAAGTAACAATTTTAATCTTGGATTCAGTTATCAGACTAGTTTTAAGAAAGTCAATGCGATGACATTCGATGTAAATCTTTTGTATCGGGATGCAACTGATTTTATTCGTCCTGAATTGAATCTGAATCAAACAATGGTAACCAATGTGAACCAAAAAGGAGTTACAAATTATGGTATAGATGGTGAAGTGAGATATTCATACCGAAATAGATTTACTGCGGGGATGAATATGACGTATCAAAATCTTCGTAATATGACGAAATACGAACCAAACGAAAATTTTGTGTCGTTATGGTACAAAGACAGAGTGCCTAATATTCCTTTTCTTTTTGGCAATCTGGATGCTTCAGTATTTTTTTATGATTGTATAAAAAAAGGTAATAATTTATCTATTGGCTACAACTTTTTGTATGTACACGACTATTATTTATCATGGCCAAGCCGCGGTACCAAGGATGGTAAACTTGATATACCACAACAATTTAATCATGATTTAAATGCGGTTTACACCTTTGCAGATGGTAAATACAATATCGCATTCGAGTGCAAAAATGTCTTAGACAACAAGCTGTATGACAACTTTTCGCTGCAAAAACCAAGTCGTGCTTTTAATATAAAATTCAGGTATTTTTTCACCAAATCAAATAAATAAATTTAATAATTCAAACAATAAACTATTATGAAAAAAATGGGCAAATTAGCGATATTATCGGCTGTAGTGGCTTTTACATCATTCTCGTGCAGCAGTGATTCTGACAAATCTGCAGGCGAACCAGGTGGAGGAGGAGATACAGGTAAAACAAAATACATTATTACTGCTACTACAGGAGCAGCAGGAATTGCAGATTATTTACTGACGGCTGATGATATTTCTACAGGATCTATTACAACAACAGGAAACGGATTAGAGCAAGACGGTTCGTACCGTTATTATATTACCAATCAAAATAAATTCTTTAGCTTACTTTACGGACAAGGAAACCCTGGTGCAGTAACTACTTATAATCTGAATACAGAAGGAAAATTGGTGAAAAAATCGAATTTCCAGGCTGAAACCGTACAGGTATTTGCAGCAGTAAACAAAGATATCTTAACAATAAAAGTTCCAAGAAGCGGTGATGCTTCGATTGCTTCAATGTATAAAATTGATGCTGAAAAATCATTAATTACCGGTGAAGCGCAACACGACACTAAAAAATTAGCAAAAAACGGAGAAAGAGCTTTTTATACCTGGGCGACTCAGGTTGGAGATAAAGTATATATGCCGTATATGAGTATCAAAGGAGATGGAGTTGATAATTTTGGAACTGTAAATCCGGATAGTACCTGGGTGGCTGTTTACAACTATCCGGAGCTTAAATTAGAAAAAGTAATCAAAGATAACCGTACAAGTTATTTAGGTGCTTATTTTACAAATGGATTGTTTCAGGATGAAAACGGTGATGCGTATGGATTCTCAGGAGCAATCGCAACAAGTAATTCAGTTTTGGTTTCTAAAAAGCCATCTGCAATTATTAAAATTAAAAAAGGAACTACAGAATTTGATCAGTCATACTTTTTTAATGTACAGGAAAAATCAGGAGGGTACAAAATCTCAGCTACAAGTTATATCTCAAAAGGTAAATTTTTATTGTTGATGTACGGTAATGTGGGTAAAAACAACGGAGCAGCTAAATTGGCTATTGCAGATGTTTACAACCAAACATTTACATGGGTAACGAATGTTCCCGCAACATTAACTTCGGCTACAAGTCGTTATAATATTACTACAGAAGACGGAAATTCTGCTGTAATTGGTATTAATACACCTGAAGGAAACTGGATTTATACTATTAATGGTTCAACTGCGGTTGCTACTAAAGGTATGAAAGTCGAAGGTGGTCAAATTACTGCAATTGCGAAGTTAAAATATTAAAATTGGTTTTTTTTGAACCGTAGGCCTTTCGGGGCTTGCGGTTTTTTTATTTATCCTTATACGTTATTAAATATGTTTTCTTTTTCAAAATCAAAATCAAGTTCAAATAAGAAAAAAAGTAAAAAATCGCTTTTCAAGCGTGTTATGGCCTGGCTGCATTTATGGCTCGGACTGGCTTCTGGTATTATCGTCGTCATTGTTAGTATTACGGGCTGTATTTATGTTTTTGAAAATGAAATTAAAGATTTTATTGAAGACTGGCGTTTTGTCGAACCTCAGGAAAAAGCTTTTTTATTGCCCTCCCAGTTGGTTACAATTGCAGATAAAGCAATGAAAGGAAAACATGCAACCAGTGTAACTTTTGGAGAAAAAGAGGATGCCGCCATTGTGGGATACTTTATCCAAAAGAAAGAAGAAGGAAAAGACAAAGAAGGAAAAGGGAAAAAAGAAGGAATTGCTAAAAACGATAGCGAGAAAGGAAAAACATTAGAAAAAGGAAAAGCAAAGGGAAAAGGAAAAGAAGAAAAACCCAAAAAGAGAAGAAGTGGTGTTTTTACCAGTATATATATGAATCCTTACACAGGTGAGATTCTTAATATAAAATCAGTTTCAAGAACAGATTCCCCGGATTTTTTCAGATGGATCTTAAATGGTCATCGTGCCTTATGGCTGCCTTATGATATTGGCAGGCCAATTGTAGGTGTGGCGGTTATAATTTTTGTTATTCTATTGATTTCAGGTATAGTACTTTGGTGGCCAACCAAATGGATTAAGTCAATTATTAATAAAAGTTTCAAAATAAAAACAGATGCCAGTTTTAAACGTGTCAATTATGATTTGCATAATGTGCTGGGGTTTTACAGTTGTATTTTTCTGTTCTTTATTGCTGTAACCGGCTTGGTATGGAGTTTTGGCTGGTGGAGTAAATCCTTATATTGGGTTACTTCCGGCGGAAAACCATTAGTTGAAAATAGAGAATCTCCAAAATCTGATACAACGCACGTCAAAACATTTGAATTGTCTACAGTTGACAGGGTTTTAAAAAACATAGCAAAAGAAAATCCTCAGGCTGCAGGAATTATGATTAGTATTCCTGAAAAGCCAGCGGACCCTATTGGCGCATTTGTTTACAAACAAAAGAACACCTATTATAATATGGATCGCTATAGTTTTGATCAGCAAACCTTAAAAGAAATATCGATAAAAACTCCTTTTTCAGGAAAATATATCGAAGCCAATATTCCGGATAAAATTCGCAGGATGAATTATGATATTCATGTGGGCGCTGTCCTTGGACTTACCGGAAAAATTATTGCTTTTTTTGCCAGTCTGATTTCGGCAAGTTTACCCATTACGGGATTTTTAATTTGGTGGGGAAAACAGAAATTTGGCAAAAAAACTGTTTCATCTCCAAAGGTTGCGGCAAAAGCAATTCCCATCGCTAAACCTAAGCAAGTGTTAGAGAAAGAATTGTCAGTATAACGGACTGAGAATCCGTTTTTATACTTTTTGATGTTAGTTAGAAAGGCGAAACTTTATGAGTTTCGCCTTTTGTGTTACTTTAATTTTGATTGCTGTATCCGCGGGTTTTAAGCCATTCTTCACAGTCTCTTGTCCAGAATTTGCTAGTATCTTTTACACCTAGTCCAAAACCGTGTCCGCCTTTTTCATAGATATGCAATTCAGCAGGAACTCCGTTATTTTTCAAAGCCAAATAATAATTAATACTGTTTTCTGGCATAACGGTCTGATCGTCGCTGGCATGTACTAAAAAAGTGGGAGGAGTTTGAGCTGTTACTCTTTTTTCATTCGAAAAATAGTCCAGAACATCCTGAGAAGCATGATCACCTATTAAGCTGGTTTGTGAACCTTTGTGCGTAATATTTTCAACCATTGATATTACAGGATAAATTAAAAGTGCAAAATCCGGACGCGCACTTACTTTAGAACTTGTATCATAAACTTTATCATCATAATGCGTCGCTAAAGTCGAGGCTAAATGTCCGCCGGCAGAAAAGCCCATAATTCCAATTCTGGTAGGATCAATATTATATTTTATAGCATTTTGTCTCACGTAACGCAACGCTTCCTGAGCATCCTGTAGCGGTCCAACACTTTTGTTTTTCATTATTTTATCACTTGGCAATCTGTATTTTACCACAAAAGCAGCGATTCCTAAAGTATTAAGCCATTCAGCAACTTTAGTACCTTCTTTGTCAATAGCCAAATGCTGATATCCACCGCCGGGAAAAATAAGAACTGCCGCTTGATTGGGTTTGTTTTCCTTTGGCAAAAAAATACTCAAAGTAGGAATTGAAACTAAACTTGTGCTTTGCACTTTTCCGTCTTTGATACTTTGGTTTTCCTTGTAATCCGGAGCTTTAATTTGATCCGGTATTTTATTCCAAATCGGGATTATTTGATTTTGTGCCTGCATTTCATTTGTTATTCCTGCAACGAGCGCAAGAACTATAAAAGCTTTTTTCCAGTGGGATTTTTTCGGAGTTTTCAATTGTATTGTGATTTAGTTCAATGATAATGTATTGGAAGATATTCAAAAATAGAACTTTTTATTGATTTATGAATTTTAAAGAAAGTTAAAAAAACAAGTTTTGCCTTAAATAAGAAAGTTCGTCCAAAAAAGATTTGAAAGTATTGATTTTGGTACAATTTTACCCCTTAAAAAGGACAAATTTCACATGTGATCATTTAACAAATATATTGTTTAATTTGTAATTTTGAGCATATTTTTTTATTCTATATGTTTATTTATTTGATTAAAATAATTTTTTATACAATTTATTTGGAATATAAAGATTAAAAAGTATATTTGTGCAATCGATTACATTGTTTTGTTTCATTAGATTTAATGCATTGATTTTACGGTCTGTGCGCAGGGTTTTAAGGAGCAAAATGAAATTACCAAAAAAAATATCAATTTTTTAACAAGCCTTTACTATGAATCAACCACCAGATGCAGTTATTAACAATGAAACAAAAAAAACAACAGGAAGTTATCGTTGGAGTATATGTGCCTTGCTCTTTTTTGCAACGACCATAAATTACTTAGACAGACAAGTACTTTCTTTAACATGGAGTGATTTTATTGCACCTGAATTTCATTGGACAAACAATGATTACGGAAATATTACAGCACTATTCTCTATTTTTTATGCAGTTTCATTATTATTCGCAGGAAGATTTGTCGATTGGTTAGATACTAAAAGAGGGTTTCTTTGGGCTATCGGAATATGGTCTTTAGGAGCTTGTTTGCATGCATTTTGTGGTATTGCAACAGCAGGAATTATTACAGGAAATTGGTTTGTAGGCTTTGAAGGGGCTAAAGACGCTATTAATCTTGTGCAAGATACCGGATTAGTTATTAATGTAAGTGTTACATTATTCATTTTTGCCCGCTTTGTTTTGGCGGTAGGAGAGGCAGGAAATTTTCCTGCAGCTATAAAAACTACAGCAGAATATTTTCCTAAAAAAGACAGGGCTTTTTCTACCAGTATTTTTAATGCCGGTGCAACTGTAGGAGCATTAGCCGCTCCGATATCGATTCCGTTTATCGCGAAATCTTTCGGTTGGGAAATGGCTTTTATTATTATTGGGGCACTAGGTTTTGTCTGGATGGGATTTTGGGTTTTTATGTATGATAAACCGGAAAGACATCCAAAAGTATCTGCTTCTGAATTAGAATATATCCAGCAAGATGATGTTGCAGATAGTAAATTAGTAGGTTATGTGCCTGAAACTACAACTAAAGTATCTTTTGCTGAATGCTTTAAATACAAACAAACCTGGGCTTTTGCTTTTGGTAAATTTATGACAGATGGTGTTTGGTGGTTCTTTTTGTTTTGGACACCGGCGTACTTAAGTTCTGTTTACGGAATGGATTCTACTCAGGCTGCTCTTCCGTTATTTGTTCTTTACATGATAACACTGCTTTCTATTATTGGTGGTTGGTTACCAACTTATTTTGTAGAGAAAAAAGGAATGAATCCTTATGAGGGCAGAATGAGGGCAATGTTAATCTTTGCATTTTTTCCTTTATTAGCTCTAATTGCGCAGCCTTTAGGGTATATCAGTTACTGGATTCCCGTAATTATTATTGGTATTGCAGGTGCAGCGCATCAATCATGGTCAGCCAATATTTTTACAACCGTTGGTGATATGTTTCCTAAAAAAGCAATTGCTACCATTACAGGAATTGGCGGTTTAGCAGGAGGTGTTGGTTCTACGATAATCAACAAAGGTTCTGGATTATTATTTGATCATGCTAAAGAAACCAATATGTCTTTTATGGGCTTTCACGGTATTGAAGCCGGATACTTCATCATTTTCTCCATCTGTGCTGTTTGTTACTTAACGGGCTGGATAGTAATGAAAGCTTTAGTTCCAAAATACAGCCCGATTACAGGAATGTAATATTTTTGGAAAATTTTATTACTTCAAAAAATGTATATTTAAAATAAAAATCTAATTTTGTGCAATCGATTACATTAAAATAAAAATTATGACAAAATATAGTTCAAGATACGCGTCAAGCCCAGAAGCTGTAAAAAAATATGATACTCAGGAATTGAGAAATGAATTCTTAATTGATGATTTAATGCAGCAGGACGAAGTTGTATTAACATATTCTCATTACGACAGATACATTGCCGGTTCTGCGGTTCCGGTAAAAGGAGATTTGAAATTAGAAAGTATCGATCCGCTTAAAGCAAGCTATTTTTTAGAAAGAAGAGAAATAGGAATTATCAATGTTGGAGGAAGCGGTTCTATTGTTGTTGAAGGAAAAACATATGAATTAGGATTTAAAGATGCTTTGTATATCGGGAGCGGTAACAAAGAAGTAATCTTTAGAAGTAATGACAGCAAAAATCCGGCAAAATATTATATCAACTCTGCACCGGCCCATACTACTTACCCAACGGTAAAAGTAAGTTTGGCAGAAGCAAATAAATTAGAATTGGGTACGATGGAAACAGCCAATCACCGTACTGTAAATCAAATGATTATTGGAAGTGTGGTTACGACTTGCCAATTGCAAATGGGAATGACGGAATTGCGTCCGGGAAGTGTCTGGAATACCATGCCGGCACACGTTCACGATCGTAGAATGGAAGTTTACTTTTATTTGGATATTCCGGAAAATCAGGCAGTTTGCCATTTTATGGGACAACCTCAGGAAACAAGACATATCTGGATGAACAATCATCAGGCAGTGATTTCTCCGCCATGGTCAATTCACTCAGGCTCAGGAACCAGTAATTATACTTTTATCTGGGGAATGGCGGGAGAAAATTTAGATTACGGAGATATGGATGTTTGTAAAATCACAGATTTAAGATAAGAATTATGACAGACTTATTTGATATAAAAGGAAAAATTGCCCTGATTACAGGAAGTACACACGGACTGGGTATGGCAATGGCAAAAGGATTAGGTCAGGCTGGAGCAACAATTGTTGTAAACGGAAACTCTTCTCAGCAAAAAATTGACGATGCTGTAGCAGCACTTCAAAGTGAAGGAATAAATGCGGTTGGTTACAAATTTAATGTAACCGATGAAAAAGAAGTGATCTCTGCAATTCAGAAAATTGAAAGTGAAGTAGGGCCAATTGCAATTTTGATTAACAATGCGGGAATCATCAAAAGAATTCCGTTAATCGAAATGGAAGTTGCCGATTTTAAAGAAGTGATTGATATCGATTTAGTTTCTCCTTTTATTGTCTCTAAGCATGTTGCAAAAGGAATGATCGAAAGAAGACAAGGAAAAATAATCAACATTTGCTCGATGATGAGTGAATTAGGCCGTAATACGGTTGGTGCTTATGCTGCTGCAAAAGGCGGCTTGAAAATGCTGACTAAAAACATGGCGACAGAATGGGCAAAATACAATGTTCAGATCAACGGAATCGGACCGGGTTATTTTGCTACGGAACAAACAAAACCTATTCGTGTTGATGGTCACCCTTTTAACGATTTTATCATCAGTCGTACTCCGGCTGCAAAATGGGGAGATCCGGGTGATTTAGCAGGAGCAGCAATATTTTTATCTTCAAAAGCAAGTGATTTTGTCAACGGTCACATTTTGTATGTAGATGGTGGAATTTTGGCTACAATTGGTAAACCATCAAACGAAGAATAATTCTCAAATTATATTTAAAAAGACATGAGCGCAAATCAAACATTCATAAACGATAACTTTTTACTTGAAAATAAATTTGCTGAAGAGTTATACCATAACTATTCAAAAAATCAACCTATAATCGATTATCACAATCATTTGAATCCTCAGTTTATTGCTGAAGATAAAATTTTTGACAATATCACACAGGTTTGGATCAACGGAGATCATTATAAATGGCGCGCGATGCGTACGTTGGGAATCAACGAGCAATTCGTAACCGGAAATGGTTCAGATAAAGATAAGTTCATCAACTGGGCAAAAACGGTTCCGTACACCATGCGTAATCCTTTGTACCACTGGACACATTTAGAATTAGCACGTTATTTTGATATCTATGATTTACTGAATGAAAAATCAGCAGAGAAAATCTATATCGAAACTACGGAAAAAATTAATTCTCAGGCATACAGCACACAAAACCTGCTTAAAAAAGTAAACGCTGAATTGGTTTGTACTACAGAAGATCCGATTGATAGTTTAGAGTTTCACCAGAAACTGGCAAAAAATCCTATCGGAACTAAAATGAGTACGGCTTTCAGACCTGATAAAGCCATCTTAATTTCTAATGATGGTTATAATGCATATCTGGACACATTAGGGGATGTGTCCGGAGTTGCAATTAATACCTACTCAGATTTATGTAGTGCATTAAAAAACAGAATTGAATTTTTTAATTCAAATGGCTGCAAACTTAGTGATCACGGTTTGGATCAGATTTATTTTGAAAATTTTACGGAGAGTGAAATAAATACAATTTTCAAAAAGAAAAGAGAAAATCAAACTATTACTCCCGAGGAAGCATTGAAATTTCAAAGTGCAGTATTGTTATTCTTGTCTGAAACGTACCATCAGTTTGGCTGGGTACAGCAGTTTCACTTAGGTGCATTGCGCAATAATAATGCTCGTATGCATAGCATTTTAGGACCTGATACAGGTTGGGATTCTATTGGAGATTATCCACAGGCCCAAAAATTATCAAGTTTTTTAAATGCATTGGACAGTAAAGATAAATTGACCAAAACGATCATTTATAATTTAAATCCGGCTGATAACGAAGTGATGGCTACCATGATTGGAAATTTCAATGACGGAAGCATTAAAGGTAAAGTGCAGTTTGGATCTGGTTGGTGGTTTTTGGATCAAAAAGACGGAATGACCAAACAACTAAATGCCCTTTCAAACATGGGATTAATTAGTTGTTTCGTTGGAATGCTTACAGATTCAAGAAGTTTCTTGTCTTTCCCAAGACACGAATATTTCAGACGTATTTTATGTAATCTTCTTGGAGATGAAATCAAACGCGGAGAATTGCCAAACGACATGGAATGGATAGGAAAACTGGTTGCTGATATTTCATACAACAACGCAAAAGAATATTTCAAATTTTAATTGAGAATAAAGAATTTTACCATTAAGATATTAAAGCAAAGCTTAATTTTTCTTAATCACTTAATGGTAAAAGAAAACTATTAAGACACAGCTTAATTTACTTAATCTCTTAATGGTGAAAAAAAGAAAAATTTACTGGTAAAACAATAAAACAATATGAGTAAAGTAGTTGCATTCGGAGAAATTATGTTGCGTCTTTCGACAGAGAGGCATTTACGTTTTTCGCAGGCTAAAGCATTTGGCGCTTCTTATGGAGGAGGCGAATTTAATGTTTGTGTGTCTTTAGCGAATTACGGCTTAGATGCGGAATTTGTAACAAGATTACCTGAAAACGAAATTGGTGCTTCGGCATTAAAAGAAATGAGAAAAATGAATGTAGAGTCCAAAAACATAGTTTATGGAGGTGAACGTTTAGGAATTTATTTTCTTGAAACTGGTGCAGGAACACGTGGCAGTAACGTTGTTTACGATCGTGCACACAGTTCAATGGCAACTATTCAAAAAGGATCAATTGACTGGGAGAAAGTCCTGGAAGGTGCAAGTTGGTTTCACTGGAGCGGTATTACTCCGGCGATCTCACAAAGTGCTGCCGAAGCTTGTTTAGAAGCTATTCAGGCGGCTCATAAATTAGGGATTACGATTTCATGCGATTTGAATTACAGATCAAAACTATGGCAATATGGCAAAACTCCAAGTGATGTTATGCCGGAAATGTTACAGTACAGCAATGTTATTTTGGGTGATATTGATACTGCGTATTTCATGTTAGGAATCCCAAAAGTAAATCCTAATTATCAGGATGAGAAATCGCTTCCGGTTTTATACACAAAGCTGTTTGATCTGATTCCGAATTTAAAAACAGTAGCAACAACATTACGTTATTCTGTAAGCGCATCACACCAACGAATTGGAGGTATTTTGTTTGACGGAAAAGCAATTTATCAGGCAGCTGTAAAAGAAGTTACGCCGGTTGTAGACAGAGTAGGCAGTGGAGATGCTTTTATGGGAGGATTAATTTACGGATTACAGCAATACCAGAATAATAACCAGAGAGCTTTAGATTTTGCAGTAGCTGCCTGTTGTTTAAAACATACTATTGCAGGAGATTATAACCTGGTTACTTTAAAAGAAGTTGAAAATATGATAGATGGTGATGGTTCTGCATTAGTATCTAGATAATTAATATAAAATGGCAAAATATTCAAGAATTGAAGTGGCTTTACAAATGAAAGAAAACGGAATGGTTCCGTTGTTTTTTCATTCAGATATCGAAATAAGCAAAAAAGTATTAAAAGCCTGTTATGATGGTGGTGCAAGGTTAATGGAGTTTACAAGCAGGGGCGATTTTGCTCATGAAGTTTTTGGGGCTTTAAACAAATATGCATTGGCTGAACTACCGGGAATGATGTTGGGTGTAGGTTCTATAACTGATGCTGCTGCAGCCTCATTGTACATGAGTTTAGGAGCTAATTTTATTGTAACTCCGGTTTTTAGAGAAGATATCGCAATTGCCTGTAACCGTCGTAAGGTATTATGGTCGCCAGGTTGCGGAACACTTACAGAAATAGCAAGAGCAGAAGAATTGGGTTGCGAAATTGTAAAACTATTCCCTGGGGATATTTACGGACCGGAATTTATAAAAGCAATAAAAGGCCCATGCCCATGGACAAGCATCATGCCTACAGGAGGTGTTTTGCCAACGGTAGAAAGTTTGACTTCATGGCTAAGTGCAGGCGCAACATGCGTAGGTATCGGATCGCAATTAATATCAAAAGACATATTAGATAATAAGGATTATGACGGTTTAAAAACCAAAGTAAGTCAGGTTCTTGAGATCATTAAAAATATTAGAAAATAAATAAGGATTAATCATGCCAATTCCTTATTTAGATTGCGTTTTTTTTAGATTTTAGAGATTGTAATTGAGCATTACACTTGAAAAATAAATCTTGTCATTCCTCACAGCAAGATTTATTTTCCTCACACAAGTGTAATGTTTCTTTTACAATGTAAAAAAAAAGCTAATAAAAGAATAAGGTATTTAATGTGGTTATTTATAACGCTTTAAAGAAAATTTAAAATGAAAAAATTAAATAGAATAAATACAGGATTAGAAAAGTTATATCCAATTAAGGTAGTTCAGTTTGGAGAAGGTAACTTTTTAAGAGCTTTTGTTGATTATGCTTTTCACAAACTAAATAAAGAAGTTGATTTTAATGCCGGTATTGCAATAGTTCAACCTTTGAAAGACGGTATGGTAAACATGATTAATGATCAGGACGGTCTTTATACCTTGTTTATGAACGGAATTAAAAAAGGCGAAAAGATACAGGATATTGAGTTGATTACTAATATTGTAAAAACGATAAACCCATATACTGAGTTTGCAAATTATTTGGCTTTAGCCAAAGAAGAAGAACTTCAGTTTATTGTTTCCAATACTACTGAAGCTGGAATTGAATTCATTGAAAGTGATACTCCGGACATGCAGCCGCCAGTGTCATTTCCTGCAAAGCTGACTGTTTTATTGTATGAAAGATTTAAACATTTTAATGGAGATGCTTCTAAAGGAGTAACAATCATTCCTTGTGAATTGATTGATTATAACTCAGAAACGCTGAAAAAATATATTTTGCAATATTGTGATACATGGAAGTTAGAAGATGCATTTAAAACTTGGGTATCAGATGCTTGTACATATCACAGTACTTTGGTTGACAGAATTGTTCCCGGATATCCAAGAGCTGAAATTGAAGAATACAATAATAAATTAGATTATCAGGATAATTTAATTGTTGCTGCTGAACCTTTTTTCCTTTGGGCTATTGAAGGCGGAGATGCTTTAAAAACAAAATTGCCTTTTCATAAAACAGATTTGAATGTAAAAATCGTTGATGATATACGTCCCTTTAAAATGATTAAAGTTCGTATTTTAAACGGTTCGCACACAGCAATGGTTCCTTTTTCACTTTTGTACGGAAACAAATTAGTAATGGAAACTGTTGACGGAGATTTTACAGGAAAATTTGTCAATAGCGTTATTCGCGAAATTAGTGAAACTCTTGATATGGACAAAAATGAAATTACGGCCTATTCTGAGGAAGTAATGGACCGATTTAAAAATCCGTTTATCAAACATGCACTTGCGGATATTGCATTAAATTCTGTCTCGAAATTCAAAGTAAGGGTTTTGCCTAGTTTATTAGGATATTATAATGCGAACAAAAAATTACCTGTTAATTTGACTTTTTCATTAGCGAGTTTAATTCGTTTCTACAAAGGAACATGGAATGGTCAAAGTTTACCGGTTAAAGACAGCGAAGATATTGTGTCTTTCTTTAATGGACTTTGGAAATCTGATGATTATGAGAAAATAGCAAGACTTACTTTGCAGAATAAAAGTTTCTGGGATGAAGATTTAACTCTTGTACCAGGTTTAACAAAAGCAATTACAATAGCATTAGAAGAAATTGATGCAAACGGAATAGAAAATGGGTTCGCCAATTTTCAAAAACAATTAAATACAACAACTCAGAAAGTTTAGTTATGGCAACGCAAAAAAAATTAATAAAAGTTCATCCTACTGATAATGTAGCAGTAGCTTTGGTGAATCTTTCAGCAGGTGAAGTGATTAACTTTGAAGGTGAAGATATCACTGTTGAGGCTGATGTAAAAATGAAACATAAAATCGCAATGGTTCCTTTTAATGTAGGAGACAGGATTATTATGTACGGTGTTTTGGTAGGGAAAGCAAGTGCGAGAATCGAAAAAGGAGGATTGCTTTCTACACTAAACGTAAAACATGAAAGCGATAAAGTAACCGGTAAAACGGAAACAATTGGCTGGACTGCTCCAAATATTGATAAATGGAAAGACAGAACATGGCAAGGTTATCACAGGGAAGACGGACAGGTTGGAACTGAGAATGTTTGGTTGTTTTTTCCTTTAGTATTCTGTGAAAACAGAAATATCGAGATATTAAAAGATATCTTCGAAAAAGAATTGATGAAGCCAAAGGAAAACGATTATCAATTATTGCTTCGTTCTTTGGTAAAAACTGAAACTGGCGGTGCAGGAAATGAGGCGGCTTCAAACGATGCTAACTTGTTCAATAATATCGAAGTAAAGTTTATCACGCACCAAGGTGGTTGTGGAGGTATTCGTCAGGATTCGCATAGTCTGGCTAAGTTATTGGCAGGTTATGTAAACAATCCAAACGTGGCAGGAGCAACTGTATTGAGTTTAGGATGTCAGAACTTACAGATTCAGATCTTTAAAGACGCAATGGATGCGATCAATCCAAACAGTAACAAGCCTGTTTTGATTTACGATCAGCAACAAATAGGAACTATCGAAGCAATGCTTAGCAGTGTTGTAAAAGATACGTTTGAAGCGATTAAAAAAGCAAATGAAATAAAAAGAGAACCAGCTCCGTTATCGAAACTAAGAATTGGTTTAGAGTGTGGTGGATCTGACGGATTCTCTGGAATTTCAGCTAATCCAACATTGGGAGTGTTATCGGATCATTTAGTTGCTTTAGGAGGAACTACAATTCTTTCTGAGTTTCCTGAACTATGTGGAGTAGAGCAGGAATTAGTAAATCGCTGTGTAGATGATAAGGATGGAAAACGTTTCTTAGACTTAATGCAATGGTACGAAAAAACAGTTGTAGATGCAGGTTCAGGATTTGACATGAATCCATCTCCGGGTAACATCAAGGACGGTTTGATTACAGATGCAATGAAATCTGCTGGTGCTGCTAAAAAAGGAGGGACTTCACCAATTACAGGTGTTTTCGATTATGGAGAATATATTAATGAACCAGGCTTTACATTGTTATGTACTCCTGGAAACGATGTTGAATGTACAACTGCAATGGTAGGTTCAGGAGCAAATATGGTATTGTTTACAACAGGTTTAGGGACGCCAACAGGAAACCCGATCGCACCGGTTGTAAAAATCTCTTCAAACACACAATTAGCGAATAAAATGTCTGATATTATTGATATCGATACTGGTGGAATCATCACTGGAGAAAAATCAATTGACGAAATGGCTGACGAAATGTTAGAATTTATAATAAATGTCGCTAGCGGTACAATCAAAACCAAAGCAGCAATCTTAAACCAAAACGATTTTATTCCTTGGAAAAGAGGCGTTTCTTTGTAAGGTTATGTCGTAATATACATGTAGAGACGCACAGCAGTGCGTCTTAAGAAAATATAAGTTGTATTATAAAAAGATACAAAATGAGAAAGCATCATATAAGTTTTATATGGTGCTTTTTTTTGCCACAGATTAAAAATATTAAAAGTTTTTTTGCCACGAATTCCACGAATTAATTGTCTTAAACTAATCTTGCAAAGATTAGTTTAAATAATCAGAGAATAAAAAATTCGTGATAATTCGTGTAATTCGTTGCAAACTTTTTTAAATCATTATATCAGGATAGTTATCGGAAATCACTAATATGAGCTTGTCGCTACAATGCAGTTTTTATTATATTTTATAACTTACATGGTGGATAATTAGCATTTTAAAATTAGTCATAATTAATGTAATTCGTGGCTAACTTTTTTTAAACCATTATATACGGATAGTTATCGGAAATTACTAATATGAGCTAATTTATACAGGCCAGTTTGTATTTTATTATGTCATTATATGGTAAAAAAAAGACGCACAGCTGTGCGTCTCTACATGTATATGGTGTAAAGCGTTAAGTGTTACTTCTCGACGATGATTTACGAATATGTAATTCCGGTGCCAGAACCACCTTTTTTTCAATTTTAATAGTGTCCGTTTTGTCAACCTGTTCAAGGAAAACACGTGCAGACATTTTTCCCATTTCAAGAGGAGACTGATCAACAGAAGTAATCGATAATTCCATGAATTTTGTAAAAGGCTCATTACTAAAACCCGCCACGCAAAAATCTTTAGGAATACTAATATTTCGCGCTCTTAGTTCTTGAATTGCGCCTAGGGCAGCAAAGTCACTAGATGAGAATATGGCATCTGGCGGAGTTTCTAATTGTAGCAAAATGTCAACAGCCTCTTTTCCGGCATCAACAAAACTTTTTACAGGAAGAACATATTCTTCTTTAAAAGTCAATCCGTTATCAAGCAAAGCTTGTTTGTATCCTAAAAACCTGTTTTTGAAAATTTCAAGAGATTGATCCCCTGATAAGTGAGCAATAGATTTACAGCCTTCGTTTATTAAATGTTGCGTTGTAAGATATCCGCCTTTAAAATCATTGATAGTTACTGAGCTAACACCATCAATATGTTTACTTCTGTCAAAAAATATAAGAGGGACATTTTTTTCTAATACGTTGCGAAAAGCACCATCATTTTCAGTAGTAACATCCGTAACAGACATTATAATACCATCGACTTGCGCATCTATTAGTGTATATAAATTTTCGTTTTCTCTTTTGGGGCTTTCATGTGTCTGACAAATAATTACCTGATAACCATGAGGATGTAACTCTTCTTCGATTCCCCTGATAACAGATGCAAAAAAGTTACTGTCGATACGAGGGACAATTACTCCTATATTATTACTTCTTCCGCTTTTTAATGCCAAAGCGAGCTTGTTTTGCTTGTAGTTCATCGAAGCAGCCGTTTTGATAACCAACTCACGCGTACTCTCTTTAATCTTGGGGTTATTGTTTAAAGCCCTTGAAACAGTAGCGGCAGTGATATTTAATTTCTCAGCAATATCGTAAATGGTTATTTTTTCGCTCATTAAAAAAGGTTTTTCAGATTAATCTTAGACAAAAATACATTTTTTTTTATAATGTTAAACAAATTGTTATCGATTACCATAATTTATAATTAAAACGTTTTCGATTCTACAATGATAATAAATTATATGTTTTTTTACATTAAATGTAAATATAATTCCTAATAAAAATTAAATATATAATTTATTTCTAAATAAATTTGGTGCACTCGAAGTTATTTTCTATTTTCGTGTAATCGATTACATACATGTATTGATTTGACTTCCAAATAACAAATACTACAAGATGATTGCAAACAGGATTATAGCATTGAAGAGAGTTTTAATGGTTAGTACGTTTACTGCATTGGTTTTTTCATGTGCAAAGCAAACTACAAATGTTTCTGATTCTGATCCGTGGAGAAGAATGGAACTGATTATAAAAAGCATTCCTCAAACACAATTTCCTGATAAAACTTTTAATATTAAGGATTACGGTGCTGTAGCTGACGCAAAAACTTCCAATACTGCAGCTTTTGAAAAAGCAATAAAAGCATGTACAGAAAATGGCGGAGGAAGAGTTTTGGTTCCTGACGGTAAATATCTTACCGGCGCAATACATCTTGAAAGTAATGTGAATTTACATTTAGAGGATAATGCTGAGATACTTTTTAGTTTAAATCCAAAAGATTATCCAATCGTTCATACCTCATGGGAAGGAACAGAACTAATGAATTATTCTCCTCTTATTTATGCTAAAAATAAAACCAATGTTGCCATAACCGGAAAAGGAACTCTTAATGGACAGGCGAACAGCACAAATTGGTGGATTTGGTCCGGAGGTAAAGATTACGGTTGGAAAAAAGGAATCCCATCACAGAATGATCCTCAAAACAGAGAAGTTTTAGTTGATATGGCGGAAAGAGGTGTTCCGGTTACTGAAAGAATTTTTGGAGAAGGACGTTATTTGCGCCCCAATTTTATAGAGTTTTTCCAGTGCAATACCGTTTTGGTAAAAGATGTAAAAGTAATCAACTCTCCGTTTTGGATCCTGCACCCTATAAAAACCAATAACATAATTATCGACGGTGTTACAGTAAACAGCCACGGACCTAACAATGATGGTTGTGATCCTGAATATTCGCAAAATGTACTCATTAAAAACTGCACATTTAATACTGGTGACGATTGTATTGCTATAAAAGCGGGTCGTGATGCAGATGGCAGAAGAGTCGCACTGCCAAGTAAAAACATTATTGTCCAGAATTGTAAAATGGTTGATGGTCATGGCGGAGTGGTTATTGGGAGTGAAATATCTGCAGGCGTAAATAACGTTTTTGTAGAGAATTGTATCATGGACAGTCCCAATCTTGATCGTGCGATACGTATTAAAACAAATTCTAAAAGAGGAGGAGTGATTGAAAATGTCTTCGTTCGAAATCTTGAAGTAGGCACAGTAAAAGAATGTGTTTTAAAACTGAACATGTTTTATAACGTCTACGGATCGCAAACAGGAAATTTTATTCCCACAATCAGAAATATCAGCCTTGAAAATATCAATGTAAAAAATGGAGGAAAATACAGTGTCTGGGCAGAAGGATACAAAGAGTCTCCGGTAGAGAATATAACTCTTAAAAACGTAGTGATTCATAAAGTAGATTCCATCTATTTATTGAAAAATGTCAAGAATATAAACTTTATTAATACTTATATCAATGAAAAAAAAGTAGCACAAATTAAAAATTAAAAACTATCAATTAACCAAACTATTTAACCAAACTATGAACTTAAAACGATTAACAAAGAAAAAAACAAAATACAATCTTGTATTTTTATTTTTCCTGAATTTCCTGTTGAGCACAACAATTTATGCGCAATCAACAGTAGTAGAAGGAAAAATTACAGACGCGTCGGGATTATCGCTTCCAGGTGTAAATGTCCAGGAAAAAGGAACTAAAAATGGTACCTCTACAGACTTTGAGGGAAGTTTTAAAATTAATGTAACCAATAATAAAGCAGTATTAATTTTTAGTTATTTAGGATTTCAGACACAAGAAGTTAGTGTTGCAGGAAAATCAAGATTAAATGTGAGCCTTTCAGAGCAATCCAACTCACTTAATGAAGTTGTGGTCGTAGGATACGGATCTGTAAAGAAAACAGATCTTACAGGATCAGTAAGTACTATTAGTGCGGCGACAATTACAGAAAGAAATACGACAAGTGCATTAGAAGCAATTCAGGGAAGCACACCGGGAGTTCAGATTTCATCCAGTTCAGGGCGTGTGGGAGATGGATTTAAGGTAGTAATTAGAGGTAATAACTCCTTATTGGCAGATTCGAACAATCCAAATGTATTAGGATCAACACCTTTGTATGTAGTTGATGGTGTGCCAATGGACGGAATTGACTTTTTGAATCCACAGGATATTGCCAGAATGGATGTACTGAAAGACGCATCTTCGGCTGCAATTTACGGTTCAAGAGGATCCAATGGGGTTATCATTGTGACTACTAAAAGCGGAATAAATGCTAAACCAGGTATCAATGTAACTTTTGACTCTTCTTATGGTACTAAAACTGCTGCAAGATTACCGGAAATGATGTCGGGCTCAGAATGGTGGAAATTTCACCAGGTGGCTTATATGAGCGCAACACCACAAACACAAACACCAGCCCAGTTAGCAACATTGGCAGGAAATCAAAGTCCTCTGTTGGTATCAAGAGCCAATAGCGGTTATAATTTTGACTGGTACGATGCAGTTCTTAAACCGGGAATGACCCAAAACAATTATTTGAATATTTCAGGGCGTTCAGAATCCGGATTGAGTTATAACATGGGATTCGGTATTCAGAGCGACGAAGGATTAGTTGATAATGACGGTACTGATAAATACTCGTTCAAATTAGGTTTAAACCATAAGATAAACGACAAATTTTCTACAGGAGCAAATGTTACAATAGCACATGTTGATACACAATTTGGTAGTGATTTAGCCATGCAGGATGCATTTAGATTAAGCCCTTTAATGTCGCCTTGGTCAGTAGATGCCAGCGGAAAAGAGAATGTAGGTTCTTTGTTTTTCTTACCGGGTAAATTAACCTACCCTGACGGATCATGGGCAATTAATAAAACCAGTGCTGTAAACCCGTTAATGGAGATTGCCAATTCATCTCAGCTTGAAAAAACCTGGCAGACCGTTGGAAATGCATATATGCAATACCAGCCATTAAAATGGTTAACGTTCAAAACGACATTTTCTGCAGGAGTTCAAAATACAACTACAAGTACAGCTTATACAGCACAGACTAATGCAGGGGTAACATTAAACGGAAAAAATTCAGCATCAATTAAAACCTATAATAATTTTAATTATACATGGGATAATCAGATTGATTTGAAACACACTTTTAATGATGTTCACGATTTTAGCTTATTATTATTGCAGAGTTCTTATTCTAATACAGATGAAAACTCTTATATGTATTCTAATAACCAACCTTTTGATGTAGGATCAAATAATATGGGTTCAGGAGTTCAGACCAGTTATAATATAACTTCAGGATATGCAAAAAATACCTTAAGTTCTTATGCCGTTCGTTTGAACTATACTTTTAGAGACAAATATTTATTAACAGCTTCTAACAGATGGGATGGTTCGTCCGTTTTATCAGCAGATAATAAGTGGCAAAGTTTTCCATCTGTAGCCTTAGGATGGAAAATTAGTAAAGAATCATTTTTATCAAGTAGCGCCGTAATTTCTGATTTGAAATTGAGAGCGAGTTTAGGATATACAGGAAATGATAATGTTGCCCCTTATACATCACAAGCTTTATTAAATCAGCAAACTTTTTATGCTAACGGAGCAAATGTAGTATCAGGATGGCAGTCTGAAAATCTTGCCAATCAAAATTTAACATGGGAAAAAACCAGAGAGATCAATTTAGGTATTGATTTTGGATTCTTAAAAAACAGAATTACAGGTAGTGTTGATGTTTACGACAGATTATCAGACGATTTGATTTACAAACAACAATTGCCACTGGAAACAGGATGGAAAAACACTTTCTCGAATGTGGGTTCTGTAAGCAATAAAGGGATCGAGGTTTTATTAACTACAAAAAATATAAAATCTAAAAATGTAAACTGGGAAACGACTTTTACCTTTACTAAAAACGTAAACAAGTTAGAGTCTATCTACAATCAGGACAAAGTAAGTGATATTGGAAACAAACTGATTTTAGGTTCAGAAATAAATCCAAATTACAACTACGTATATGATGGTGTTTGGCAGGAAAGCGAAGCAGCTCAGGCAGCAGCTTTTGGTATGGCACCGGGACAAGCGAGACCCAAAGATCTAAACGGAGACGGTAAATTTAATGCTGATGACAGACAAGTAATCGGTAACGCAAATCCGCAGTGGCAAGGAAGTTTTTATTCTAAATTAACAGTAGGTCAATTTGATTTTAACTTCTCTGTAATCACAAGCCAGGGTCAAACAGTATTGAGTACTTTTCATCAAAATTTTGCTGACGTAAGTGACAGAGGCCGTCAAAAAATTAAAATGGATTATTTTATTCCAACAAACGCAACAGGTATTGAAGCGAATGCAAACAATACAAATCCACGACCAGGACCCGTTGCAACTGGTGCAGGTGCTTATTGGACTTCTTTATTTGGTTACTATAGAGATGCATCTTATGTTAAAATTAAAAATATCTCTCTAGGATATACTTTTAATTCTGAATTACTAAAAAGATTAAAAATGAGTAATTTAAGAATTTATGTAAATGTTTTAGACCCATTTGTATTTACAAATTTTGACGGATATGATCCGGAATGGGCAGGTTCTAATTTTGGTATCAACCGACCTGCATCTGTTACTACACAATTGGGTTTAAGTGTTAAATTTTAATAAGATATAAAATGAAAAAAATAATATTAGTTTTAGGAATAATCGTTACTGCTTTCAGTTCATGTAGTGACTACATCGAAGAAGAAAGTCTTTCGAATGTACCTGCCGACGAAACATATAAAACAGCATCAGGATTTCAGTTATTAGTAAATTCAGACTATGCGAGACTAAAAGGAATTTATGGAGGAAATCCATGGTTGTTTGAATCCGGTACAGATATGTATGCTGAGGGAAGGACTCCGGAACCAGCCGGTATCAGTCAATATACATTATTGATTCCGTCTGCGGCAAACGTCGATGATTTGTATACGTCATGTTACCAACAGATTCAGTCTGTAAACAAAACAGTCTACTATTCGACAATAACAGAGCAAACAGCAAGTTTAAACTCTCTTGTTGGTGAGGCACGATTTTTAAGAGCCAATGCTTATTTTTTATTGGTTCAGACTTATGGTGGAGTTCCAATTGTTCTGGATAACATTACTTCTGCGGTTTTATCTTTCAAAAGAAATACAGCCCAAGAAGTGTACACACAAATTATCGCAGATCTGGATGCTTCTTTAGCTGCTGTAGGAACCGGTGCATATGCTGCAACAGGAAAAGTAAATAAAAGAGCTGTAAACGATTTATTGGCAAAAGTATATTTAACAAGAGGATACGAAACTTTTGGTACTCCTGCAGATTTTACAAAAGCAGCGGCTTATGCTGATGCTGCAATCGCGGGTCAGGCACTAAATATTCCTTTTAATCAATTATTCGTGACTACTGCAACAAGCGATAATGATTTGAATGCAGAGACAATATTCTCAGTGCAGTATGATAAAAATTCTACAAGTACAGATCCTACAAAATTAGGAAACAATCAGTTTTACTATTTCAGTTCGTACTTAGGAGGTGCAGAAACAGGAGCGCCGTTAAGAAGCTACAATTTATGCCCAACAACTTATGCATTAGGTTTATACGAAAAAGGAGATAAAAGATGGGACGCTACCTTTATGACAGAAATTCTGGAAGAAACAGTAACTGTTGACGGTAAAGCGAAGACAAATCTATATTTTCCTTATTACAGACCTGCAAATGCGAGTGCAGTAAAAGTAAGACACTTTTATGAGCCAAAATGGTTTACTGCTGCAGATAAAGCAGCCTGGATGACAGCAAATGCAGCAAGAAGAGCGACAACTTTTGTATACCATCCGTGGGGAGAATATGGAGCTGATCATACCCTGATTGACAATCGTGATTGTTATACTATCCCGGTTAAGAAATTTGATGATGCAAATCCAACAACACCTTCAAGTACAGGTCCTGTAAGTACAAGAGATATTATTGTATCAAGATTGGGAGAAACCTATTTAATTGCGGCAGAAGCTTATTTTAAAGCTGGAAATCCTACAACTGGTTTAGATCGTTTAAACGAAGTGAGAAGAAGAGCAGGTGTAGCAAATGCAACTATAGGACAGTTTAATATCGATTATATCTTAGATGAAAGAGGTAGAGAACTGGTAGGAGAATACAAACGTTGGTTCGATCTAAAACGTACCGGTACATTAGTAGACAGAGCTTCGGCTTATAATTATAAAATTAAGGCAGCCAATTTTGTTGGAGTAGATGGTAAACTTAAAATTTTAAGACCAATTCCACAAACAGCGCTTGATTTAAATCAAAACAAGGATTTTCCTCAGAATCCTGGTTATTAGTAATTTTAAAATTTTTGAGGTTTAGTTTTTTTGAAGAAGTTAAAAAGGAGTTCGGTCATATCGGACTCCTTTCTTAACGAAATACCAGTGCACCGGAAATGAAAAGATTATTAATTGTTTTATTGCTTTTTTCTAAGGGTATTATAGCGCAAAGTCACTATAGTACAGATACATCGTACACCGTAAAGAGTACCTATGCAAAACTAATTAAGAAATATCCTTTTATAAAAATTGCTGAAGGTAATAAAGCAATAAATGATACTCATATTAAGAATATAGTTTACTGTCAGGACAAAAACAGAGCATTACATTTAGATGCTTTTTTTAATAAAAATAAAAAAAGAAATCCGGGCGTGATCCTGATTCATGGCGGCGGATGGAGATCAGGAAATAAAGATCAAATGCAGGTTTTGGCACAAGAAATAACATCAAAAGGTTATTCTTGTTTTGCAATAGAATACAGATTATCACTTGAGGCAAAATATCCACAAGGGATTTATGATGTAAAAAATGCGATTAAATTTATAAAAGATAATGCGAAAAAATTCAATGTAGATCCAAACAAAATTGCAGTTCTGGGATGCTCTTCGGGAGGTCAGATGGCAGCTTTGATTGGTACAACAAATGAAGATTTAGCTTTTGAAGATCTACAACACAAAAGTAAATCTTCTTCGAAAGTTCAGGCAATTATCGATGTAGATGGAATTCTCGCTTTTAAACATCCCGAATCTGAAGAAGGCCAAATGGCAGCTTTTTGGCTCAGCGGAACCTACGACGAAAATCCGGAAAACTGGAAACAGGCATCGGCATTAAATCATGCTAATAAAAATACACCGCCAACACTGTTTATCAACAGCAGTTTTGATCGGTTTCATGCCGGAAGAGACGATATGATTGCAGTTTTAAATCAGAACAAGATTTATAATGAAGTAAAAACAATTCAGAATTCGCCTCATTCTTTTTGGTTTTTTAAACCCTGGCTAGATGAAACGGTGGTTTATACCACACAATTTTTAGACAGAGTATTTGAATAATTTAGAATAAAAAAACAGTATTAAAATATAATTTTATGTTTAAATCGACTTTTATAAAAATCAATTTTACCCAAAGTATCATGGTTCTGCTATTGATTTTTAGTAGTAAGATAATGGCTCAGACGAATCAAAATGCTGTTCTTGCTGATAATCTAAAATGGTCAGAAAGAACAGCACTTACCATTTTAAGCAAGTACCCAAAAGCGTACCGGATTGACGGAACAGAAAAGCCAAAATGGGATTATAAAATGGGTTTGGTTTTGTCAGCTTTTGAAAAATTATACCAGAAAACAAATGATAAAAAGTATTTTGATTATATCAAAGAATATGCTGATGAATTGATAGATTCAAATGGAAATATCATCAAATACGATATAAAAGAATACAATATCGATTGTGCAAATCCGGGTAAATTACTTTTTAATCTATATGATAAAACAAAGGATGAGCGCTATCTTAAAGTTATTAAACAATTAAGAGCCCAACTCCAGACTCAGCCCAGAACCACAAGCGGAGGATTCTGGCACAAACAAATTTATCCCAACCAAATGTGGATTGATGGTTTGTATATGGCAGAACCATTCTACACGCAATATACCGTGAAGTTCGAAAATGGTAAAGCTTTAGATGATATTGCCAAACAATTTGAGCTGGTTCAAAATCATCTTGCAGATAAAAAAACAGGATTGGTTTTTCAGGCCTGGGATGAAAGCAAAGAAATTGCATGGGCAAATCCTGAAACGGGAACTTCTCCCACAATTTGGGGACGCGGCATTGGCTGGTACATGATGGCGCTGGTAGAAACATTAGATTATTATCCAAAGACACATCCAAAATATAAAGTGCTGAGAGGATATCTGAATCAAATTACAAAAAGTGCAGATCAGTACAAAAGTACTTCTGGATTATGGTATCAGGTGGCTGACAAACCGGATTTGAAAGATAATTATCTTGAATCTTCCTCTTCGGCAATGATTATCTATGCGTTGGCAAAAGGAGCAGATAAAGGTTATTTAGCTTCAAACTATAAAAAGGTGGCTCAAAAATCATTTGACGCCTACCTTAAAGAATTTGTCAAAAAAGATGATAAAGGACAAGTAATGATTTCAAATGTATCATCGAATGTTGGTTTAGGAGGAAAACCATTTCGTGACGGTACAAATGATTATTATATAAAAAGTAAAGCAAAAGACAGTAGTTCACCGGCTCTGGCAGCATTTATGTTAAGCGCAATCGAATTGAATAAATAATTAAGGATTCAGGATATGATAAAAAATAGAAAAAAAAATCATTCTGCTGCGGTTATGCTCGTTTGCCTGATTGCATTTTCAGTTGGTAAAATGACAGCTCAGCAAACCGCAAGGAAAGAAGTTGTTATTTCTAAGGATCTGAAATGGTCAGAGCGAATGGCACTTTCTATCATGAAACGTGATCCTAAATTATGGCAAATTGACAATAACGAAAAACCTAAATGGGATTATAAGTTGGGACTCGTCGCGATGTCTTTTGAGCAGCTTTATAAAAAAACAAACAATCCTGTTTATGAAAATTACGTAAAGGAATACGCAGAAACGGTTATCAGCAGTTCAGGAGAAATTATGAACTATAAACTCGAAGATTATAATATTGATTATATCAATGCGGGAAAGATACTTTTTGACTTGTATAAAACTACAAAAGACAATAGGTATCTCATTGCGATGCAAAGCTTGAGAAAACAATTGGCAACACATCCAAGAACAAATTCAGGCGGATTTTGGCATAAAAAAATCTATCCGTATCAAATGTGGCTCGACGGATTGTATATGGGAACACCATTTTATGCCCGATATACAGTAGAATTTGATAAGGGAAAAGATCTGGATGATGTGGCGAAACAATTCGAACAAATACATTTGCATACCATTGATAAAAAAACAGGTTTGCTTTTTCATGCCTGGGACGAAAGCAAACAAATGCCCTGGGCAAATAAAGAAACCGGAACTTCACCCAATTTTTGGTCACGTTCTATAGGCTGGTACATGATGGCTTTGGTAGATGTTTTAGATTATATGCCAAAAGAACATCCTAAGAGAAAAGAATTAATTCAGTATCTCAATGAAATCTCAAAGGCAGTGGCAAAATATCAGGATCCATCAGGATTGTGGTATCAGGTTACTGATTCAGGAGCAAAAGAAGGAAATTATCTCGAGGCATCCGGATCAGAAATGTTTGTTTATGCTTTTGCAAAAGGAGTAAAAAAAGGATATTTACCGGCAAGTTATAAAAAACTGGCAGAAAAAGGTTTTGATGCAATCGTTACTAAATTAATTACTGTTGATCCTGATGGAGAACTTCATATCACGCAGGTTTGTGCCAGCGCAGGACTAGGAGGAAATCCGTATCGTGATGGTTCTTATGAATATTATATCAGAGAGAAAATAAAAATTGATAACTCACATGGGTTAGGGCCATTTATTTTGGCGGCACTTGAATTAGAAAAATAGTAGAATTAAATATATTTTAAAATGAAAAATAATAAAAGACAAGGTTATTTTACGTCAGTGATGTTAGTTTGTTTAATGGCTTTTACAAGCTGTAAAGTAATTTCGCAAGAACCACAAAAAAAAGAAATCGTAATTTCTAAAGATGCAAAATGGTCTGATAAAATGGCTTTGACCTTAATGAAACGCCATCCGGAAGCTTATATGATCGATGATTCTAAAAAACCAAAATGGGATTATGTCCACGCGTTGGTGTTGCACTCGATCGAAGAATTACACAAGAAAAATCCTGATCCCAGATACAAATCTTACATAAGAGGTTATGTAGATGAACTGGTACAAAATGACGGAACGATCAAAACCTACGAACTAGACAAATACAATATCGACCTTGTGGTTCCGGGACGTTTACTTTTTGATATTTATGCAACCTCAAAAGAAGAAAAATATTTGAAAGCAATGCAATTAGTACGCAAGCAAATTTCAGAGCAGCCCAGAACTGCAAGCGGAGGTTTCTGGCACAAACAAATTTATCCAAACCAAATGTGGTTAGATGGTTTGTACATGGGAGAACCTTTTTATGCGCAATATACCCTTACGTTTGAAAACGGGAAAAGCTTTGATGATATCGCAAAACAATTCGAATTGATTCAATTGCATGCCACAGATCCAAAAACAGGATTATTGTACCATGCCTGGGACGAAAGCAAGCAAATGCCATGGGCAAATAAGGAAACAGGTAATTCGCCAAATTTCTGGTCAAGAGCCTTAGGATGGTATGTAATGGCACTTGTTGATGTTCTGGATTATATGCCAAAAGAACATCCAAAACAAAAAGAATTAGTAAAGTATTTGAACAATGCATGTGCTGCTTTAGCAAAATATCAGGACAAATCAGGATTGTGGTATCAGGTAACCGACAAAGCAGGTAAGGAAGGAAATTATCTTGAAGCTTCAGGATCATCAATGTTTGCTTATGCTTTTGCAAAAGGAGCAAACAAAGGTTATTTGCCGGCAAAATATAAAAAATTAGCCAACAAAGCTTTTGATGGTTTAACAACTCAACTGATCACAAAAGTAGATGCTGATGGCGGAATTACATTAACCCACGCCTGTCAGGTTGCCGGATTAGGAGGAACACCTTATCGTGATGGTTCATATGAATATTATGTAAACGAAAGAAAAAAAGACAACGACCCTAAAGCAACCGGACCTTTTATTCTGGCCGCTTTAGAATTGAACAGATAATTAAAGTTTGTCTTCTAGATAGACAAACCGGACAGGTTTTTTAAAACCTGTCCGGTTTAATTAAAAAGTAATTATTACAAAAAAAATGAAAAATTTAAAAGCTCTCTTTTTTCTATTATCAGTATTCTCGATACAAGAGAATTTTGCGCAGGTTTGGGTACCTGATAATGGAGACGGAACGTATACCAATCCTATAATTCATGCCGATTATTCAGATCCGGATGTTGTTCGTGTAGGAGATGATTTTTATATGACAGCATCGTCTTTCAATTGTATTCCGGGATTGCCAATTTTGCATTCTAAAGATCTGGTTAACTGGAAGATTGTTAGTTATGCTTTGCCAAAACAACCACCATTTGAGGTTTTTAATAAAGTGCAGCATGGAAATGGAGTCTGGGCGCCAAGTATTACTTTTCATAACAATGAATTCTATATTTATTATCCCGATCCTGATTTTGGAATTTACATGATAAAAGCCAAAAAAGCCGAAGGACCTTGGTCAGAACCTCTTTTAGTAAAAGAAGGAACAGGACTTATTGATCCAAGTCCGTTATGGGATGATGACGGTAAAGTTTATCTCGTTCATGCTTTTGCGGGAAGCCGTGCTCAAATAAAAAGTCTGATTGTGGTTTGCAGTATGAATGCTGAAGGAACAGTTGCCAATAATGACCAAGTAATGGTCATTGACGGACACGAAAGCGAAGGAACAATTGAGGGACCAAAATTCTATAAACGTAATAATTATTATTACATTTTTGCTCCGGCAGGAGGAGTTGCTACAGGGTGGCAGACTATTTTAAGATCTAAAAATGTGTTTGGCCCTTACGAAAAGAAGAAAGTACTCGAACAGGGTAAAACAGCAATAAACGGACCGCATCAGGGCGCGTGGGTACAAACACAAACCGGAGAAGATTGGTTCATACATTTTCAGGACAAAGGAGCTTACGGCAGAATTGTGCATCTTCAACCTATGAAATGGGAAAAAGACTGGCCGGTTATGGGACAGGATTTTGATAAAAACGGAATTGGAGAACCTGTTACAACTTTCAAAAAACCAAATGTAGGCAAGAAATATCCAATAGAAACCCCCGCAGAATCAGATGAGTTTAATGAGCCTCGGTTAGGTCTGCAATGGCAATGGCAGGCGAATTCGCAAATCAATTGGGGTTTCCCGACAAGCTTAGGTTATTTGAATTTATTTTGTCAAACCACACTAAAAGACAATCAGAAAATTTTTGACGCTCCAAATTTATTGCTGCAAAAATTTCCTGCTGAAGAGTTTACTGTAACGACCAAATTGACTTTTAATACAAGATTAAATAGCGAATCAACAGGACTTATAATCATGGGATTAGATTATAGCTATTTGAATTTTAAGAATAATAACGGAAAGTTATATTTGAATCAAAAGACCGGAACTTTCGACAAGAAAATTTCAGAGACAGAAACAACACCGGTTCTGGTAGCGAACAATACAATTTATCTACGGGTTAAAATTAAAAAAGGCGGAATCTGCAGTTTTTTTTATAGTTCAGATGATAAAAAATACCAGCCAATAGGTACTGATTTTGTTGCCAAAGAAGGTAAATGGATTGGTGCAAAAGTCGGACTTTTTGCCCTGAGCGAAAAAGTGACAAATGATTCGGGAAATGTGGCAGTAGATTGGTTTAGAATTACAAAATAAACTTAAATAATGATTCCATTAAAAAAATACATACTTCTCGTTTTCTTCAGTGTTTGTTTTAGTATAAATGCTCAGAATACCTATAAAAATTGGCCTGATATCATTCGTAAAAACGATGCTGTCTGGTTTGGTACCGACCAAGCTAAAAAAATAGCTGAGAATGTATTGCTTTATCAACGAGACATTGGAGGATGGCCAAAGAATATCCAGATGCAGCAAGAATTGACTCCTGTTCAAAAAAAGGATTTATTAGCCCTTAAAAAAACGACAGCAGAAACAACCACAGACAATGGAGCAACCTCTCAGGAAATGCTTTTTATGTCGAAAATGTATGCACAGATCAAGGATGACCGCTACAGGGAATCCTTCTTAAAAGGATTAAATTATTTATTTGAAGCCCAATATAAAAACGGAGGATGGCCTCAGTTTTATCCGTTAAAAAAAGGATATTATACCCATATTACTTACAATGATGATTCGATGATAAACATTATGAATATCATGGAACAAGTAAGTGAAGAAACTGATTTTTATAGCATAAAACCATCAAAGGAAATTGTTGAAAAAGCAAAGAAATCTTTTGATAAAGGAATTGATTGTATACTGAAAACGCAGCACAAACAAAATGGTGTTTTAACCGCCTGGTGTGCCCAGCATGATGAAGTTACATTAGCGCCGGCAAATGCAAGGGCTTTTGAGTTAGCATCGCTTAGCGGATACGAATCGGCTAAAATTGTATTGCTTTTAATGAGAATCGAAAAACCTTCGACCCAGATCATTACGGCAGTTAAAAGCGCTCAGGCATGGTTTGAAAAAACTAAAATTACGAATCTTGAAGAGAAACGTGTTTTGAATGATGCCGGAAAGATCATCGACAAAAAGATGATTCCCACCCAAAATGCAGCACCACTCTGGGCGAGGTTTATGGACCTTAATACGAACGAACCGTTCTTTTGTGATCGTGACGGAATAAAGAAAAAATCATTGGATGAAATAGGTGCTGAAAGACGAAATGGTTATTCATGGTATTCGGATGCTCCAAAAGAAGTTCTGAAAAAATATCCTGCATGGGCCATAAAAAACGCAGTAAAAGTTTCATCGGCAGAAAAAACAGATAAGAAAAACAACAATTTTATTACAGTTGCTTTAGATGGTTCGGGTGATTTTACCAAAATTCAGGATGCCATAAATGCAAGCCCTTCTTTTCCGTACGAGAAAGTGACGGTGTTTGTGAAAAATGGAATTTACAATGAAAAAGTGCGAATTCCCGAGTGGAATACGCATCTATCTTTGATTGGTGAGAGTAAAGAGAATACCATTATCACTTTTGATGATAATTTCTCTAGAATCAATTTAGGAAGAAACAGTACTTTTTACACGTCTACAGTTTTAGTTGAAGCCGATGATTTTCTAGCTTCAAATCTAACCATTAAAAATGCCTCAGGCGATAAAGGTCAGGCAATTGCTTTGTCTGTTGTTTCAAATCGCGCAAAGCTTGTAAACTGTAATATTCTTGGAAATCAGGATACATTATACCTCTCTGGAAAAAATGCAAAGCAATATTTTAAAGAGTGTTATATTGAAGGAACAACTGATTTTATTTTTGGAGGTGCCACTGCTTTATTTGAAAATTGCGAGATTCACAGTATTAAGAGTTCTTTTATTACGGCTGCTTCAACTCCCCAAAATAGCGCTTTTGGGTTTGTTTTCAAAGATTGTAAACTTACCGGGGAACCCGCTGCAACGGCGGTTTACTTAGGCAGACCATGGCGAATTTATGCAAAAACGGTTTATATGAATTGTGATATGGGAAAACACATAAGACCTGAGGGCTGGGAGAACTGGTCGAAACCCGAAGCTGAAAAGAATGCTTTCTATGCTGAATATAATTGCAAAGGTGAAGGATTTCAGCCCACCAAGAGAGTCTTTTGGTCACACCAACTTCAAAAGAAAGAAGCTCAAGAATATACCATCGAGAATATTTTAAAAGATTCAATTGCCAATTGGTATTCAAAGTAAAAAAATAGATTTAAAAAAAACAAAAAATATGAATTTTAAACTTCTCATTTTTCTATTGATTTCATGGACTTCTTTTGCTCAGAATCAGCAATTTCCATCCCAAAAAGTAGATTCTATTGTAAAGAGAATTCAGCTTCCTGTCTTTCCATCTTATCAGATTAATGTGGTAAAATTGGGAGCAAAAGGAGATTCTATAACCAATAATAAAGCAGCATTTGATAAGGCGATGGCATTGTGTAAAAAGAACAATGGAGGAACTATTGTGGTACCAAAAGGTATTTATAAAATCAATGGTCCAATTCATTTTGTAAGCAATGTAAATTTAAAAATAGAGAAAGGGGCCAAAATCAAATTCAGTGATAATCCGAAGGATTATCTACCAATGGTTTTAACGAGCTGGGAAGGCACTATGCTCTACAATTACAGTCCGCTTATTTATGCTTATGACTGCTCTAATATTGCCATAACCGGCGAAGGTATAATTGATGGAGAAGGAGGCAAGGTTTGGAAAAGCTTTAAAGCAAAAGAAGGTGCAGGGAAAAACTTAAGCCGTGGCATGAATCATAATGCAACTCCTTTAAAAGATAGAAAATTTGGAGAAGGATATTTTTTGCGTCCCCAAATGATTCAGTTCTTTAACTGTAAAAACATTTTGGTGGAAAATATCAGAATAGAAAATTCACCTTTTTGGTGTTTGCATCTACTAAAATCGCAAAGCATTACTGTGCGTGGAATTAGTTATAAATCCTTAAATCATAATAATGACGGTATTGATCCTGAATATGCTAAGGATGTTTTGATAGAAAATGTGACTTTTGATAACGCAGATGATAACGTGGCCATTAAAGCCGGAAGAGATCACGAAGGCAGAGCAAACGCGGCCACACCAAGTGAGAATATAGTGATCAGAAATTGTAATTTCAAAGGACTTCACGGCGTTGTTATAGGAAGCGAAATGTCAGCTGGGGTTCAAAACATATATGTAGAGAATTGCAAAACCGTAGGGTATTTGAAAAGAGGGATTTATCTAAAGACCAATGCTGATCGTGGAGGTTTTATAAAAAATGTTTTTGTTCGAAATATCAAGCTGGATGAACTGGAAGATTGTTTGTATATCACGGCAAATTATCATGGGGAAGGTAATGGTTTTCAGTCCGAAATATCCAATATATCATTCTGGGATATTACCTGTAATAAAGCCACAGCATCAGGAATTGTGATTCAGGGATTTGCTGAGAAAAAAGTCACCAATATCTCATTGAACAATATTGATATCAAATGGGCCAAAAATGCGATTTCAAGCGCCAATGCAGAGAATGTACTTTTGAACGAAGTTTTTATCGGAGAAAAAGCAACGGTTCCCTCAGCTGCAAAATAGTTTTTTTTAAGGAAAGTTGAAAAAGACAAAGCCTGAAAAATGTACTAAAAGTTACAAAAAGTTTGTGGTTGCTGTTTTAGCCTAAGGTATAAAAACTATAAATTAACCACAATACTTATTGTACTGAGCGAAGTTGAAAGATGCGAGAGTATAATAAAATCAAAAATCAAAAAAATGAAATATTACCTGTTAATTATCTGCTTAATCTCAGTGAGTTGTTTTGCTCAAAAAACTACTATTTATACCATTGGTGATTCAACAATGGCAAATAAAAAAGATCCAGATCGTAATCCAGAACACGGTTGGGGGCAAGTTCTGCAACCTTTTTTTAAAGATAATTTCACCGTTGAGAATAAAGCTGTAAATGGTAGGAGCACTAAGAGTTTTATCAATGAAAAACGTTGGGATTCTATTTATAAAAAGCTAAAAAAAGGAGATTATGTTTTTATTGAATTTGGGCATAATGATCAAAAAATAGAAGATTCAACCCGTTATACCAACCCCCATACAACCTATAGATATAATCTTATTCGGTTTGTAAATGAAAGTCGTGAAAAAGGAGCAATCCCAGTATTGCTGAGCTCTATTGCCAGACGAAATTTTAATGAAAAGGGCGTACTGGTTCCCACTCATGGAGAGTATCCATTAGAGACCAGACTAGTAGCGCAGCAGTATAATGTTCCTTTTATAGATCTAGAATATTACAGCGAATTACTCGAAGAATCCTATGGACCTGAAAAGTCAAAGCAATTGCATTTACACTTTAAAGCAGGTGAAAATCCTTATTATGATAAAGACAAGGCCGATGATACGCATCTCTCACTGAAGGGGGCCAGAGCAATTGCACAAATTGTTGTCAATCAAATTAACCAATCAAAGGATGCTTCTTTTGATAAACTTAAAAAAGCAATCAAATAAAGATTGTTTTTTTGGTGCTTAATTCTTCTTTTTTTCCGCAGGTAAAATTATAAAAAAGGCACATTAATTAATACAATAAAAGAGATTCAGATCTTAACGATCACAAGTTATTTAAGTAATAATTTTTTCTAATGATCTTATTGTTTTTGTAATCCTGTTTTAATTCATTATTTTCTTTTATTGTTTCTGTAATCGATTCTTGAGGGAATGTAGTATCACTTAGGACGCTTTTTGTTTTATGATCGATATAAGTAATTGTATAATTAGAGCTATGATGTTGCTTTGCTAAAACAACGGTAATACCTTGTTTTTGTAGCATTTTAATTAGTTGGTTTATCGATACGGATCTTATTGAGTACAAATCCGCAATTTTTTTAATCCTTATTCTCTGACCGGCACTTTTTATTGTATTTATTTTAAATTTGTTCTCCAGAAATTTCAATGTAGGTTTGTTTTGTATATCACTGGCTTTAATAGGCATGCCTATAGGTTTTCCCTCTTCGTTTAATATTTTATATAATAATCCTCCATTGCGGAATATTATTGAACTCTCTCTGCATCTGTCAGCTATAATATTGTATTGACTTAGAACTGCATTGAGTTCAGAGAAACTTGTACAGGAGTATTGAGTTAAAACAAAATTAATGATATTTGATATGGCTTTTTTTGATTCCATCCTACCATAGCAAACTTTACTCACATTTGTGGGAGGCAAAGTAAATTCGGTTGCTATTTTTTGGGTTTTAGCAGGGATCAAATCAAAGAGTTTTTCAATATCTTTTCTTGCCGGTTCAGATTTTCTGACCCCTATATTATACATATTGATCTGCTTTCCGTCTCTTTGAATATTGGTACTAATCACATGTAAATGTTGATGCCCGGAGTCATAATGTTCGTATACTAAGTAGGGTTGCTTATCAAAACCAATTCTTTGCATGTAGCAATTAGTAATGTGTAAAAGCATTTCTCGTGGATGGTCTTCCAGAGGAGAAAAATTAATCGATATATGTACCGTATTTTGTTTTGCAATTTCATTTAATGCTATCCTTTTTGTAAAACGTTGTAATTTTATAGCGGCGTTTAGCTTATTGAGGTCCACAGGATAATTCACTGCTCCTATACACTGGGCCACACCCTTTTTTACTTTGTTTTCGTTGTAGGTGATAGTTCTGTGTATTGAATTATTTATTTTTATGATTGTAACCATTTTTCTGTAATTTTTTCAATTTGAGTTTTAATTTCTTCAATTCTTCTATCAAGATTTTTTATTGCTATTTCCAGTCCCGGGAGTGATTCAAGATCGTGATTAATTCGTTGGTGTTGTGTTAGTTTTTCCAGAACCAGAGACGTATTATTTCTAACATTATTGATCTGGTTGTTAAGTGCTGCTATTTCTTCTATCAAATCATCTAAGGATTGATTTCTGTAGAATATCGTTACAGGCTTATCAGATAATTGCTTTCGAATATACTCACTTACCGTATGGCAGGTGCTTTTTTTGCATTGATTTTGAATTGCAAAATATTGATTAATTGGAAGCCCTACATAAACAGCTCGAATTCGATTTAGATCATCTTTTATCATCATCTTTTATTTTAAGTGATTTTATTTACTATACTTAGGACAAGCAAAGTCTTATGCCTATTTTTATACCTCTTAATTTTTGCTATGCTATCTGGGATTATTGTTATTTTTTAAGAACCATGTAAGACAATTCCGGATCACTTACAAGACGATCCATTTCATAATGCACAATATCCTGGATGTCTTGTTTTATTTGAAAATAGTTTCTCTGTATGATCTCGTTATTTAACTTGCGTACAATGGGAATTTCTTTATAATTATTGGCTTCTTTTTCAAGTGCATTATGATCATTTAGTATCTCACTATGGAATGTCTTGAGTTTTATTTTGCAATTTGGATCATCGGCTACCATTCCAACGAACTCGCCAGAGCTTAAAGATGAAATTTTGGAAGCAGGAACAGCTAATTCCAATTGTTTGGAGCGACTCACAGAAGTATCGCCGCTGTTTATTGAAAAGCTTTCCCTATCCTGCATGATTTTGCCCACTCGTTCTGATAATTGTTTGGCCGTATCACCGCTTACCTGACCACTTATAATATTTCCTGCGATATTCATAATCACATCGGCCTGTTCACGACCATAATCTTTTCGTAGCTGACTAAAATCCTGCATTCCCAAGCATGTTGCCACTTTATTGCTTCTGCCTGTCGCAATAAGACTGTCAATATTATTGAGGTAAATAGTTGGAAATTCGTCAAAGACAAGACTACTCTTTTGTTTTCCTTTCTGGTTTACCAATTTCAATAATCGATTTACATACAGGGAGAGTACTGCGCCGTAAATCTGTATTTTTTGAGGATTGTTTCCCATGCAAATAATTTTTGGATCCTCAGGATTATTAATATCCAAAGTAAAGTCGTTACCTGAGAGCACATAGTAAAGTTGAGGAGAGGAGAGTCTTGCCATGGCTACCTTAGCCGAGGCGATTTGACCTTCTAGTTGCTCCATTACATCATTTAGGTATGCGTTGATAAAAGGATTAATCAAGACCTCTATTTCCTTTTCTGTTCTGAGAAGGGTAAAGAGATCATCATAATCTATTTGCATGAGCTCAATTACATGAGGTAATGTACAGTATTGACCTTCCTTATATTTTTTTAAGTACCATATTATGGCTGTTAAAAAGTTAATAGGGGATTCAACAAAAAAATCTCCTTGACGTTTAATCCACTCTCTGTTGAGTCCCAGTAAAATAGTCCGAGCCGACTCAGAAGAGTCAGTAATATCAGTCATGGCTGAAGGCACTAATGGATTACAGCGATGTGAACGAGAGAGGTCATCAAAATTGATACTGTAAAATTTTGGACAAATTAGATAATGTGCTTTATATTCAAGCCATGTATTATAGGCAATTATGGTAAGATCATCGTATTTGAAATCATAAACAAACATGGCAAAACCTTTTCGGATGTGCTGGGTAATGACATGGCGAATTACAAAATAGGATTTACCCGAACCAGGGCTACCCAATACCAAAAGAGCGCGAAAGGGATTGATAATATTGATCCAGCTTTTTCGCACTTGGTCTTTAAGATGATATTGCGCGGGTAGGTTCACAGAATACTCATTTTCCAGAAGCCTTTCCTCTTGCGGAAAAGTCTCGTTTTCTTCATTAAAAATATCATCTGAATTGAGCTTTTTGGTTATAATACGTGAGAAAATAGTACCTGCTGTGAGAAGGAAAATAAATCCCGTAGCAGTTATGGCAATATAGAGAAGGGCAATATCGGTGCTTTGTAATTTTAAAAACATTAAGAGATAACTCATGAAAAATAGAAGCAACCCCAGGGCTAGCCAGAGAAAAGCAGTCTTATATCCTAGTTTTTCATCTTTTCTTCCTTTGGCTCCTAAAAGAGATATGAACAAAAAGCCGAAGCAAAACAATTTGGAGAGGTGGAAATTATCAAATAACCCCGTACGGGTAATAATGCGCAGAATCGTGTCGGCGAACTCGTTTACAAGATGCCATTGTGAGAATGCATTATAGGTATAATAGTAAAAATGCAAACACAGTAAAGCAATACTTATGAGCCTTGTCATATCTAGTATTTTCCTCAGTGCCTGTTCGTTTTCTCCAGTTTGCATCGCCATTGATTTAGAGGTTAAGGTTGGTAGAGCATAAAAAAATATAAGTTTTCAGTGAGGTGTTTGACTATAGAATTTTTTGCTTTGTCAATACTATTTTCTTTGTTAGGGATCAGATTTATTTATTAAGGACTTTATCCTATGGTTTAGGGGCCGTTTTTATCTTTTTTGAAACTGTTTGCGGTGAATTTATAATCCAGTCATTCAGATCTTTATGCTCCTTGTAAAGTGAACTGTGGTCAAGGTATTTACTACCCCAATCAAGGGCGCGTTTAGTAGCATTTTGTCCTGGCTGATCCTGATCGAGATATAATTGTACTAATTTGTGTTTTTCCATAAATGGCCTGGCTTTATCCAGGAAGGAAAGCGAGTTTAGAATTAAAAAATTCTCTTTTTTTTCTCTCAGACCGTAATTCATAGCTTTGTAGGATAAAAAATCCATGAATCCCTCAAAGACTACCAGTACTTTATTGTTATAATCGTAAGAGGTTACTCCTTTTGGAGAGCTACTGGATTTGAAATATGGATTTCGAATTTCGAATCCTCCCAGATCGTTTTTAAAACCGATGCCGTAATAATGATGATCACTTATGTTATAACTAATCTCTGAGCAAAAATTAGAGGCAACACCAAGGGGAATTTTTCTTTGTTTAAGATATTGTAACAGAGCGGCAGATTTAAGGGACTCTTCTTTAACTATGGTTATTTTTGACTGCCTTTGCTCCAAGATATCTTTGTCAGGAACTGGCGAATGATATAAGGTGTTATTTCCACTATGTTCTTTCAAGAATTCTCCAATGGAGCATTTAAAAAAAAGTATTCCAAAGTCAATAATATTACCTCCTTTTCCAATACCATGATCATACCATCTATTGATTCTTCGGTTGATTTTAAAAGAAGCAGTCTTCTCATTGCGAAGTGGCGAAAGGTACCAATAATCATCATGTGCTACCTTAGAGGGGTCAAATCCTAAGGAGTGTAAATAAGAAACCATATCCAATGACTTTATGTTGTCTAAGGATAGACGATCGTTACTGAAATTCATAGTCATATTATATAGGGTTGATCATTCAGAAATACATCTACGAAAATAACTCAGATATAAATGCTGTACAATCCTCAGTATATTATAGCTGGGGTTAGACTAGGATTAAAAGCTTGTTGTTGTGGGAGTCTTGCTAGATAATTTTCAGACCATTCTATACAAGATTTTTACAACTCTCTTATTGTATATTTTCAATTGGATTTGCAAAATAATTCTTAAAGCCAATTCTACAATGGTTGGTGTTTTTAGTAAAGTAAAAGTTAAAAAAAAGTAAGATTTAATTGAGATATTATTTTTTAAAGAACGTATTTTCCGAGAGTCTATTTAAAGATTTTATATTTAAATAGACTCCATTTAGTGTTCTGTGAATCAGGCTGGTATTTCTTGCCTAAAATAATCTTTGATAAAGTGGCAGTGTTAAAAAAAAAGGTTTGCAATATCCTTTAAAATTTCCTTATTCTCTTAAGAGTTTGTTACTGCATTTTAAAGGGAAAAGTCAAATTGATTTGATTAGCTAAAATAATTTGAAAAAGTTATTCTGCATATTACAGGTCCACCATTTCTGATAAAATAGTATTAGGAAATGATAGTTTTATTTCAAAAGAAATTCCATTTCATATTGTTTAACGAAAATATTCATTCCTATGTCTTTCATAAAACTTAGTGTTTCTTTTGAAGCATTTTCAATATTTGTAGCAGAAACATCTTTTTCATAATTTGTAGCAATGTATTGTAAAAGTTGCCGACCTGCTCCCTTTCCTCTGTAATTTTTATCAACTGAAAGTTGGTGAATTCTTTTTAGTTTGGGATTAAAAACCGTGTAGCCTAATAGTTTTTCATTATCATATATACCTAGAGAAATATTGAAATTTTTCAGCTTTTCAAGGGATGTAATTGAATTTTGCCACGATGGTTTTATGTCCCAAAAGGATTGAAGTTTTTGCCAATTATATTCTTCCAATTTGCGAATTTCAAAATCACTTTTTCTATTGGTTATATTAATTACACCTTTATAACAATTTAATTCCCGGATAATTTTGAACCCTATATTCTTGTAGGTTTTTATTGCACACTCATTTTTGGTTATTACTTCCAATAACAACTTGTCAATATTATTTTGGTGTAAAATGGGTAAAACATATTCGTATAATTTTGCCGTTAATTTATTTCCCCTTTTTGCTGGAATTACTCCTGTTCCTGCATTATAAACAATTTTCAATTGGTCAACAAGTTCATAGCCGTGAAGAATAAAAGCAATCAATTGGTTATCCTGGAAAGCACCTACTGAAAATTCAAGTTTAATACTGTCGCTTTTTATTTTATCTTCGAGTTGTTCTTTTGTTAAGTAAAATGGCACTATGTAGTCTGAGAATGACAAATTGAAAACTTCTAAAAGTTTTTCAATGGGAGTGTTCTCCAAGGTCTGTAAGGTAGTCATAAAATTACTGCTAAGATAAGTTCTCTAAAAATCAAAATTGGTTAGTTCTGCGAACCTATTGCCTATTTTGGGGTAAATATACTGGATTTAAGAAGATTGGAAAAGTGTCTAGATTAAAATTTAGTGCTAAATACATTGGTAAGTTATAATTTTCTTTATTTATAACTGCCATCCAGACTTTTACCATTATCTGTGGCTAAGGTGAAGCATAGTAATAGAGATTAAAAATAAGGGAGGTGTGTTGTATTTTGATTAGTTTTTAGCAAGAACACTATAGTTAAATATTGACGGAATTACTTTTTTAGTATTTAAGTAGGTATCGTAGAGATTAAATGTAAAAATCGTTAATTTCAACTATAAATAATTTTCTATATAAAAATCTAATTGTCACAAGAAAATTTAACTCATAATTCTTAAATAACTGCATCAAAATTTAGCGACTAAAAATTTTATAAAAAAACATACATCAGAAGTTGATTTAATTAGAAAATTATTCTAGTATGAAAAATTATTTAACCTTGGCATTTTTACAATTTATTGATTTTACAATTGAACATTTTTACTTTGATGTTAAGTTGAGCGGTTAACTTCGGCTCTAGTAAAAAAGTCCTTGGTTAAAATATACAGAATCAGTATAAACTCTAATTTGGCTAACTTTTCAAAAAATTCCTTAACAGTAGTCACGTAGATTTGGATAACTTTAAAGAAAAAAATATTACGAATTTCAATAAAATTAATAAAATAAAAAATGTTTTGAATTTGATACTTTTACTTTTTATGTGCACATATTTTATGCCAAAAAAGGCAATATCAGCAAAATGGTGAATCAGTATGCTGTTACGAACCTATTCAATGGAACGGTGCTGGTTCAAAATAATCATAAGATCATTTATCATAAAAGTTTTGGGGTTGCAAAGGGTTCATTTAGTTGGAAAGTTACTAATGAAACGGAATATCAAGTCTACGAGTAATTTGCTCACCAAAATATGCTTTAGAAATTTATCCTAAAACTAATATTTGGTGTTAAACCAAGTGATTTGTTATCTACTTGTAGGGCATTGTTCTTATCATTTGAATTGACTTTGTAATATCGGTTTATAACATTATCCTGATTGGTTACATTAATTACACCGGCAGTAATCGAAGCTTTAATTAACGGTGACAAATTAAAACTGTAATTTAAAGAAGCATCTAAGCGCATGAAATTATCCAGGTTATCATTATTAGGAGAACCATAGTTTACCATAACATTATTCCCGTTTTGTTTTGTTTGTGCACCTTCAATTGGTTTTGTATAAGGCTGACCGTTTCTCCAACTCCCACCAACTGCTATTTTTATATTTTTAATAATAGTGTAATAAAAACCAACAGATAAGGAGTGTCTTATATCTACATTATTAGGGAATTCAGAAGGTTTAAGGGTATTAAATTGATAGTTGTTGATACTAAAAGTGTAACTCAGCCAAATGCTATATTGATAACCTGTTTTATTAGCGAAAAATTCAAGCCCTTTTGCAGTATAACTGCCATTGGCAATCGTATACTGAAAGCTGTTGTAAAAACCCTGATTAGAAGCTGTAATGCCATCTACAATTTTATAAAAACCCGTGGCCTCAATATTGACTTTGTTTTTGTTGAATTCTAAACCAAAAGACACCTGTTTACTGGTAGCGATTGGTATGTCCTTATTATTCACTAAAACCCAGCGTCTTTTTTCAACACCAAGAAAGTCATCCTGAAAATCTACGATTTGTGTAGAAGATTGGTTTTTAAATTCTCCTTCTAATTTTAAGGCAAATTCGTTCGATAATTTTTGGCGAATGTTTATTCGCGGCTCGATTAAAAGTTTGTCAAATTTCTGGAAATAATTAAAACGCAACCCAACTCTCACATACGTGTTATTTTTATGGTATTCGACTTCAGAAAACAAAGCGTGATTGAGCATAACTCCCTTTATAGTACTGGAATAATTTGGATTTATAACAATTGTTTGGTTCAACATTCCGGTTTCATTAAACTGATACCCAAATAAGAGATTTAGGTTTTCATTTGTTTTGTAATGTGTATTTAGTTTTATACCGGTATCTAATACTTGATTTTCTTCGCTTACAAGCTGATCTGTTTCTACCCGATAATCATTAGCATTAATAGTATATTTAGAAAAGTAAGAGATAAAATCAGTGCTTAATTTTGTATTCCAGATTGCTTTCCAATTCCCCCCGTAGCCTATATTTTTTTGGAATAAATTACTGGTTTTAGATTGTGTTTCATTTGAATTTGTGAGATGCTCGGAGTAATCCAAAGCATTATTAATACCAATAATATTGACTCTAAATTGATGTTTTTCATTTAAATCAAAAAGTAATTTAGCGGTATAATCATAAAAGTAAAAGTCAGAAGAGGTATCATGTTGGTAGCTACTTTTATTAATTTCAGTGTCTTCAAAACTACGTTCAAAATATTTATCATAAGTAGGGGACTTTACCCAATCAGTAACAGAGCGGCGTCCTGAAATATGTAAATCTAATTTTTTAGTGATTGGAATTTCCAAAAACGCATCAGCACTAATAGAGTTAATTCCTGCACCTCCGGAAAAGGTATTGGTTAGCAAATTTTTTGTATACATGTTGATCGTACTCGAGACTCCATCGCTAAATTCTGCACTGGTACCATTTTTATTGACGACCACTTTGTTGGTAAGATTGGGATTGTAGGCTGATATTAACCCAAAGAAATGACCGGAATGATACATCTTAATGTTATCCCATAACATCAAATTTTGATCGTTAGTTCCGCCACGCACGTTAAGATTGGCAATGCTTTCATTAATGCTTTCAACACCGGGTAGCAGTTGTATCGACTGCAGAATGTCGGGTTCGATTAATCCGGGAAGAATAGTAAAATTTTTAGTATTTAAAACGGTGCTTCCATCCAGGTATTTTTGGATTCCGGGGGTTAAATAAACATTTATTAAAACCTGATTTAACTCTTCATTTTTTGAATAAAGCACTATTTCAGTACACTTGTCTGCTGTAGTAAATAATTCGTTTGCAGAAAACTGCCTGGATTCAAAACCCACATACGAAATAGTAAGTGTCGCTGTTATTGGAATGCTGCCGAAGGAAAACCTGCCATTTGCATCTGTTATCGTACTGCTTTTACTATTATTTACAAATACTGATGCTCCCACTAAGGGAGATTTTATTTTATCAGAGAAAATGACTCCACAAATAGAGGTTGTTTTGTTGAGTACTGAAATGGTAATATAGCGATCATTTAAAATTTTAAAATTTAAAAGTGTATTCGAGTTGAGATAAGTTATAGTTTCTTGTAATGTAAAAGCAGCATTAGGTATCTGGATCATAACAGCTTTAACATCTTCAACAGCATATGAAAATTTGATATTAAATTGCTTTTCAACGGTAATAATAACTTCGGTCAACGGAGTTTTTTGAGGTGTATTTTGTCCGTAACAAAAATTGCCAATGCATAACAGCAAATAAATGCCCCATTTATTTAACAACATAGTTGTAAAATATAATAACGTTTCCTTGAATCTTGTAACTTAATTGAAGCGGGATTGTAACAGACTCAAGCGCAATTTGTTTATTGGTATGAGTAAAGCTTCCGGTAAAGAGTTTTGTAGTATCAACGGCTTCTACTTTTATGCTTATATTATATTGACGCTCCATTTCTGCAATAACCTGAGTTAACGGAATTTTATCAAAGCTTGATTCCTGCAACAGCCAGGAAGGTTTTTGAACGACAAAATCGTCGACAGTTTCGATATTGCCGTTTAGGACTCTAAATGTTTTTCCGGGAGGTAATTTTACCGTTTTATTTTGATAAGTAACACTTACTAAACCTTGGTAACATTTTACTTCAAAATAATTTTTGCGTTCTTTTACGTTAAACTGTGTTCCTAAAACTTCAATTACTCCGGCAGCTGTATTTACACTAAAAGTCTGCCCTTTTTTTACTTTAAAAAAAGCTTCACCCTTTAATGTCAGCTCTCTTTTTTCAGGCCATTTTTTTTCATTAAAACTTAGTTTAGAAGCAGAATTTAAGATCACTTCAGAATGATCGGGTAGTATAACTGATTTTGTTTCTGCTATTTTGGTCTCAAAAGAAATAGTAGTTGCATGAAAAAGAAAATAAGCAGATGTCAATGCCACAACTAAAATAGCAGCTGCTCTGTAAAATGGTGTGAAGTTTAAAGTTCTTGTTTTTAGTTTCTTTTCAGAGTGGCCTCTGGCCTTGAATGCTTGAAAAGCCGCATCAGTATCTACTGTTGGAGCATTCAAGTGTGTGGCATAATGAGCGATCTTTTCAAGAGTTTGTAAATCTTCAGATTGTTTCAAATCTTCAATTTCTTTGCCTGAAAGCTCATTGTTGAACCATTTTAAGATTTCTTTTTCGTTTTTCATTTTATACCTCTATGTTTATAAGACAATTAACTTATAGATTACCCTATAGTTAAAAAGACTATTTATATATTTTCTATTTGAGCTTTTAAGAGTTGAAGCGCCCCGGACATTCTTTTTTCGACAGTTTTTTGAGAGATATTGAGCAACTCAGCTATTTCGCGGTATTTTTTTGCATCTATTCGATTCAATAAAAACACTTCGCGCTGTACTTCGCTTAATGATGCAATCGCCTTTGTGAGTTTAAGTTTAAATTCTTCTTCTTCAAATAGGTATTCAGGACTTTGATTATTAGTGTCTAAGTTAGGGCTGTCTTTTGCATATCTTAGTACCACTTTTTGATGCTTTATAGTATTTAGAAATAAATTATTGATACTGGTAAACAAATAGGTCTTGACTTTGTTAAAATCGATTTTAGAGCAATTCTCCCATATTTTTGTAAACGCATCCTGTACTAAATCTAATGCTGCTTGATTATCACCGCATTTATAATAAGCAAAATTACTTGCTGATTGTACATGCCTTAAGTAAAAATCCCGAAAGTGACTCTCGTCGCAAAGTGTACTTTTTTTGTCGCTCATGGAGTATTATTTCTTTTTGGTAGGCTGTAAATGTATCCTATTTTTTCGCAAAATATGGGGAGATCAATACAAATGCATTTTATAATAACATAATAAAAGACAATGTGTTAAGCAGTAGTGTTTTGTGTTTTATTTATGAAGATTTGTATTTTTTTTCATTTTTTAAGTAGGGTAAAAATAAATAGTGTTGTCTTACTGTTAGAAAGGCGCTAAAACATCGTCTATGAATACACAAATACACTAAATTTGAAAATTATGAAAAAATTAAAAATTGTTATAGGAATTACTATGTTAGCCATAATAGGTTTTGCATCATGCCAAAGTGAAGTTGATGATGTGCAAGGAGAAAATCCAAATACAAATTCAGCCAATTCAGCTACAACAAATAATTTAAAACGCACATCGCAATACGATGGTTCATTTGATGATTTCTTGGATGGAGCATCATGTTCCTCAATTATGTTACCTGCCAGCGCTACAGTAAATGGTATTCAGGTTTCGATCTTAAGCCAATTAGACTATCAGCAAGTTATTGCTATTTTGGCAGAATCTAATAATGATCAGGACAGTGTTGTATTAAAATTCCCGCTAAGAGTTAAATTAAGCAATTATACAGATGCAACGGTTAATAATCAAACGGAGTATAATGCGATTCTTAATGCTTGTACATCAGCTGAATCTTCTGGTCAGGATGCTATTTCTTCTGTAAATATTATTTTTCCGATAACAGTTTTAACGTATAATTTGAGTTTACAACAAACAGGAAGTGTTTTGATAACGTCTGAACAACAATTATACACCTACATGTCTAATGTTAGCAGTACAGAATTATTTTCGGTAAAGTACCCTATTGCACTGACAATTGCTGACGGAACCAAAATGATGATTTCCAGCGATGCAGAATTGCAGGCAGCGATCAATACCTCATTAAAAATCGAAGGGGAGATTGCCGTAGCGGTTCAAAGCAGAAAAAAATTAGAAACTATCCTCGTAAACGGAAAGTATAAGGTAGATGCATTTGTAAATGCAGGAGTAAATTCAGCTACGAATTACAAAGATTTTACGATCAATTTTGCAAATAATCTATCCATAAAAGCTGTAGATCTGGTAAACACAACCTTTAATGGAACTTATGCTTTAAGCTCACAATTAGATGTTTTTATGCAACTTAATTTTTCTGGAAATACCTTGATTACTGCATTAAATGATACCTGGAAAGTAACAAGCTTTACGAATGGTACAATCACAATGCAAAGTAAAACAAATGCGGCCCTAACATTAGTGCTGAAACAAATATAGTAGAATTTAAGAAAGTAAATTTTTAAGAGCAGCTAGTTTTACACAAGGTAGCTGCTCTTCTATATATAAACGTATAATAAAGGTCTAATGAAAAATATAATTTCTTTGTTAACCCTTGGCTTGTTTCTCTTCATTACATCTTGTTCTAAAGAAGAAGATGCGATTGATCATCCCACTGCAATTAATATTAAAGCAAACAAACAGCCAACAGGAAATTCTGCCAACGATTTATTATCAGATAAAAAATTTAAAAGTATCGTTATAGAACTCGTCTATGTAGAAGGTTTTGAGCCAGGCAGTGCAGCAATAAATAACTTTGTAAGCTTTCTTACCGCAAGAGCACACAAACCAAATGGCATAAGAGTAATCAAACGGTCTATTGCTTCTCCTGGAAATTCAGGGTATAGTAATGAGAAGATTGCTAGTATAGAAGATGCCAACAGAACACAATACAACAGCCAGGATGAAATAGCAGTTTGGGCATTTTTTGCAGATGGTAAGTCGTCTAGTGATACCGGAACATCAGTTATTTTAGGAACGGCTTACAGAAACACTTCTTTTGTTATTTTCGAACAAACGATCCAGGGTTTGAGTAACAGTCCTTCTCAAACCAACAGAAGTAAGCTGGAAACTACAGTAATCACCCATGAATTTGGACATGTATTAGGATTAACCAATCTTGGTACTCCCTTGCAAAGCAATCATGAAGATGCAGAACATCAAAAGCATTGTAGTGAAAAAACATGTTTAATGTATTGGTCTTCAGAAACAGGCAGTGGTATTTCTAATATGCTTACAGGTGGTGCGCCACCACAATTAGATGCGCAATGCATTGCAGACCTCCGTGCTAATGGAGGAAAATAACCTTTAATAAATAATATAAATATGAAACAGATCAAAGTATTTTTTTTAATAATGACTTTATTCTTCAGTATAACCATAATAAATGCACAAAACAAAACTCTTCCTAAATCAAATGGAGGTTTAAAAGGAGGTTATAATCTGGCAGCTGTAAGTTTTGATGGAGATGGAGAAACAGGCCAACGACACGGTTTTCATGTAGGGGTTTATGGAGAGTCATTTATTAGTGAAAGTTTTTCTATTCAGCTTGAATTGCTTTATTCTCAACAAGGATATAAAATAACCAATACCAACCGAACTTTTACCCAAAAATTAGATTACATAAACGCTCCTATAATGCTTAAGGTATATCCTTCTAAAAATTTCTTTTTGGAAACTGGCCCACAGATTGGATTAGCAGTCTCGCACAAAGAAGAATATGACGGTTTTTTTAATAGTTCTCAAGAATATGAACCTAATAGTTTTGATTGGGGACTAAACTTTGGCGGAGGATTTAAAACAAATTCCGGTGTAAGTTTAGGAGCACGTTACCATTTAGGTTTAGGTGATTTATATGATCAGCAAAAAGCACAAAACAGAGTTTGGCAATTTTATATGGGTTTTGACTTGTAAAATTAATAAGACAGGAAATCTCACTATAAAAATTTAATAAACAAACAATTATTAATCGGAATATCTGAATATAAAATTATGAAAATGAAAAATTTAGATTTTCACTTTAACGCAATGGTGTAATGACCAAAATCTTAACATTGAAATTATAAAGTACACTTCCAAATAGTACATTCAGGTATGTGATTTCTTGCAAAACAATAATTTTTATTTATTCACGCAATAATGGTTCGTTGATTGCGTTTGTGGCTACTTAAAAAGCTGCGTATTATTGTTGGCTTATTATTAAAAATACAATTGATAAGCCTTAAATAACGGTGTTTTTCTAAACTATTGATAATAATTTTTTTTTTGTTAATTATTCTAATAGAAGCAAAATAAGTAGCAGTATTTTAGCATAATTATTACTATTTCTACCAATAGTACAGAAAATTTATTCCTGAATTTCTCTGTCAAATATACTCATTGAGTATTCTCTAAAAAAACAAGTAACCTACTAACTTTCTATTAAATGAATAAGATTTTCTCATGCTTAGATGTGAAATGGTCTCCTATTGTTTTTAATGTAATAATACTATTTACATTAACAATGAACAAAGGCCTGGCACAAAAAAAAGTTTCATTTGATAGTATTATTTACCATACGTCAGTTGATCTGGCAAGTAAAAATAGTACCAAAGCAATGCAAACTGCAGATTCCCTTTATACACATTCAATTGATCCCGTACAGAAAGTCAAATCAATTATGTTAATGGCTGATTTACAAAAAAATGTAGGGGATTTTAAAAAAGCTATTGATTATGCAATAGCAGCAGATACTATAGCTGAATCTAATAGTCTGTATGAGTGGCAGGTAAGGATATCAGGATTTTTATCTGCTCAATATCGTACAATAGGATTAAAGGAACAAAGTCTTTTGTCGTTAAAAAAAGTGCTGGTAATTATAGTTAAAATAAAAAAAACAAACACAAAAAATCAATTATATTCAATTGTTAATCAGCAGATTGCTAGGTATTCTATTGATGATGAAAATTATTTAGAGGCGATCTCTCATTTAGATAAATCAAGTCTGTATATTGATAGAATGAAGAATTCTAAAGCTAAATTTTTCAATGCTGCAACCAATAATTATATGCTCGGGCAGTCGTTTTTAGGATTGAAAAATTATAAAGTAGCCCGCAAATATTATGACGCTGCTTTACTAATTTTAAACATGAACAACACAGCACAAGAAGGGACAATTTTGAGCGGCTTTATATATAGTGATATAGGAAGAATATATTTTGAGAAAAAAGATTTACAAAACGCTGAACTCAATTATAGCAAAGCGCTTGTGGTGGCTGTGAATTCAGATTTTTTGAATTTACAAGAAGAGATCTACTATAATTTTGCCGTTTATTACGAAAATAATAACGATGTAGAAAATTATAAGCATTATAGTAAATTGTATGAAAATGTGCAATTTAAGATAATGAATGCCAATAAAGAAGGAGCCAATAATATCATTAATAGATTACAGGACAAACAAACAAAATTATTTGAGAAACAAAAAGTAATAATAATGCTTTTTATTATTGGCGTAAGTATATTATTAGTTATCATATTTGTAATAGTCAGGAGAAAAATAGCAGACATTAGAAAATTTAAAGAGATCATACATAAAATTGAAAATGTTTCTCTTACGCCCAAGAAAACAAGTTATCTGACTGATGAAGAGGATGTAGGGAAGAAAGATTTAATGTCAAAAGAAACTGAAATGTTACTATTAAAAAAATTACAAAAATTTGAAGAGAAAAATACTTTCACAAACAACCATATCAGCCTTTCGAGTTTATCGTCAAAATTTGATATAAACAGTAAATACCTTTCCTATGTTATCAACAAACACAAAGGAATGGATTTTTATAATTATATAAACACACTTAGAATCTACTACATTATAAAAAAGATGGAAAGTGACCCCATATATTTAAGTTATAAAATAAGCTATTTGGCAGAAGAATGCGGTTTCTCATCACATAGTAAATTTGCTTCGATTTTTAAGAGTACAATAGGTATGTCTCCTTCTACTTTTATGGAATATTTAGTTAAAAAAAAGGCTGTATAACGACTTAGTACTGGCTTTAATAGGTAAAAAGATCCTGTTTTTTAGATAAAACAGGATCTTTTTTTGCCCTGTTTGTTAAAGAAAAGTTAACGTGTTAATTTCGGTTTAAATTACTTATAGTCAATTGTTAATGGTTTTTATTCGCCTATCCACTTTCACGATAGTGCATACTTATGTGCTTTATTCTAAAATAGTATTAAAGTAATTTAGCAAGAGAAATAGTAATGAAATAAATAATTAGAAGTTGACAGTGCTAAAAAAAATAACTGATTTCTTTTTTTTAATTTAAAAGTAACGAGAGACAAACTTTATTCAATTATTAATGTCCTTTTTTAACACCTTTTTAGACAGTGAGTATTCAAAATTCGGGTTGTAAAATTCGCTACCAGATTCAAAAATACCGCTATAAAAACCCTTCCTCATTTTTAATAATTCAAAAATTATTAGCATACAACCCGAGACAATTAAATCATACATTTATGAAAAACTTTACTTTTTTTTTAAATAACAAAAAGAAGATCATTTATTGCATGCTTCTTTTTTTATTGCATTTATCGCTGCAGGCTCAGGAAATTTGTAATAACGGGCTTGATGATAATGGCAATGGTTATGTTGATCAGTATGATCCGCAGTGTTATACGACCCTTGCACCTACATGTTTTGTGCCCGCACCAGCCCCAAATTTTAAAATAGATTTAGCGCTTCAGGGACCTCCAAACACATTAGATGTATCGATATCGCCAACAATTGGAGATCTGGATGGAGATGGTATTCCAGAAATTATAGCCCCTTTAGGAAACAGTACTACAGGTTATATGACCTATCATGTCATTGGAGGAGCAATCGTAGATGCGGGTATTAATTTTAGAATATCCTTGTACCAGCCTGTTAGTGGTACTGTTGTACAACCTGCTATAGCTGACATTGACAGGGATGGAAAAGCAGAGGTTATTAGTGTTGATGTGAATGGATATGTTTACGTATTCGGTCATACAGGAGGTAATGCAACAACCTATAAATTTAAATCTGACTTGCCTTCTACCGTCATATATGGTTCTCCGCGGATAGCAGATATTGATGAAGATGGTGTCCCGGAAATTATTGTAGGACACAACATATTTAAATTTGATTTGATAAATAAAACCTTAAAACGATTTACTTCTCTCCCAACAAGTAGGCCGCATGGAAAAGATACAGGTTCTTGGGGGGCTGATATAGTTGTAGTTGATATCTTACCTTCAAATCCCGGGAAAGAAATTGTGGCGGGAGGTACGGTATATGGCGTTAATATGACAACCGGAGTTCTGACAGTACTAAGGAGTTTAAATGCTATTAACAGTTCAATTGCATTAAATATTGACGGCCCCACAGCTGTAGCGGATTTGAACTTAGATGGAAATTTAGATATTGTATTTTCGAATGGTGGCCGCGTGTATGTTTGGGATCCAGTCGCGAATCAAATTTTATTAAATATAGCCACAGTAGGAAGTGCTGCAAGGCAAAGTATGCCTACAATTTCGTATATGTATGATGAGGTTGCAAATGATGGCATGAGTAAAGATTTCCCTGAAATTTTGATAGGATACACGAACAAGATTGTTGCCTATAATTTACAAATTCCCGGAAATGTAGTTTGGTCACTCGCTACAACCGATAGTTCAGGCGAAACAGGAATAACATCCTTTGACTTTAATGGTGATGCTATTCAGGAACTTGTTTATAATGATGAGACGCAAGTGCGTATTATTGATGGAAACACCAGAACTCCTGTTAATCTGGCGACCTTTAGTTCCGGGACGCTAACCTGGATGGAGCATCCTGTGATAGCTGATATTGATAATGATGGTCAGGCAGAAATAATTGCTTTTACTGGTCTTCCACGTGCTGCTTCAGGCGAGGGGCGTCTAAATATTTTTAAAGCTGGCGCAGGATCTTCTTGGCAACCGGCAAGAAAAGTATGGAACCAACGCGGATATCGTGTCGTAAATATCAATGATGATTTGACCGTGACCAGGCAAGAAACCAAAATGTCGAACTTTATGCCGGTAAATTCTACAAAATATAGAATTTTAAATCAATATAATGTTCAGCTAAATCCCATAAATTTAGTATTAGAACCAGGAACAGTTGCAGCTACAGACGTGCAATTAAAAAGTGTGAAACATTATAATGTTCCTAAAGGTGAATTGACACTTGAAGTGAGTGTTTTAGGAGCATCAGATCTACCTGCAGGAAGCCCTGTAACAGTGTACAATGGTAATCCTACTACCACAGCAGCAACCATTGTAGGAACCGGTTATACAACAGAAGTGATTGCTTCGGGTACTACAAAAACTATTACAATTACAATCCCTTCTTATCAAAGCTATAAATTGTTTGCAGTTGTTAATGATAACGGTTCAGTTCAAACGCCTTTTGATTTAGGGTCAGATTTTCCATCGACTGGTTTAGTAGAATGTGATTACGAAAACAATATAGCTTCTATACCTGTTCAAGTAACGGATACTGATGGCGATGGTAAGGATGATGGAGTAGATTTAGATGCAGATAATGACGGTATTTTGGATACTGACGAATCTCATGGATATGATATTTTTGGAGATGAAGACGGAGATGGTATTTTAAATTTTCAAGATGTCAGCAAAGGTCCGGGTCCGGGTGATGGATCTAAAACAGATTATACCGATGTAAATGGAGATGGAATAGCCGATGTTTTTGATACAGATGGTGATGGGATAATTGATGCATTTGATTTGGATAGCGATAATGATGGTTGTCCTGATTCTAATGAGTATTATAACGATCCAAATGCAGACGGAGGAGACGGAGGTCAGTACGGATTAGGTCCGGATCCTGTAGCAACTAAACCTGATGGAACAGTTCTTAATCCAATGGCTACATATACCGGTACTTTAGTGCCTGTTTACACTGCTTTAAAAATTACTGTAAATGTATTAATGCCTGATCAAACAGTAAATATTGGCGATACCGCTATTTTTTCATCAGCTATTTCTGCAACCAAAGTAAGTAATTTTTATACAAATCCTAAGACTGTTGCAGATGTCACCAATGAGCTTACTTACCAATGGTATGTAAGTAAAGATGACGGAATTATATTTACTGCTTTACAGGAAGAAGTCAATTCAAAACTGGAACTAACAGATGTACAGTTAGTAAGTAATAAAAACCTTTACAAAATAATAACGACCCATCCTGATAGTAATGCAGGCTGTGTTATAACAACAGATCAGGCTTTACTAACAGTAACGCAATCACCCAAAATTGCACTTGTAAAAACAAGTAATGTTAGCAATACAGTAGCAGTAGGAGATTTGATTACCTATACATTTACGGTGACCAATACGGGTGATGTAATCCTTAGTGCAGTTGTTGTTGATGATGCAATGACGGGCAGTGCCAATCTGACTACCAGTCCTTCGAGTTTAGTTCCCGGAGCCACAGGTACTGCCACTGCTACTTATACCATTAAGCAGTCTGATATTGATAATGGAAGTGTGAGCAACTCAGCTGTTGCCACAGGAACAGCTCCTGATAACAAAAAAGTAAGTGATACTTCAGGAACCTCAGATTCAAATGATGATGCTACTGAAACGACATTGACCCAAACCCCAAAGATTGCCGTTGTAAAAACCAGCAGTGTTGGAGGTACAGGAGCGGTAGGTGATGTAATCACGTATACGTTCAGTGTTAAAAACACAGGTAATGTTACCCTTAGCGCAGTAGTTGTTGATGATGCAATGACTGGCAGCAGCAACCTGGCCACAAGCCCTTCGAGTTTAGTTCCCGGAGCCACAGGTACTGCTACGGCTACTTATACCATTAAGCAGTCTGATATTGATAATGGAAGTGTGAGCAACTCAGCTGTTGCCACAGGAACAGCTCCTGATAACAAAAAAGTAAGTGATACTTCAGGAACCTCAGATTCAAATGATGATGCTACTGAAACGACATTGACCCAAACCCCAAAGATTGCCGTTGTAAAAACCAGCAGTGTTGGAGGTACAGGAGCGGTAGGTGATGTGATCACGTATAGTTTTACTGTCACAAACACAGGTAATGTTACCCTTAGCGCAGTAGTTGTTGATGATACAATGACTGGCAGTGCCAATCTGACTACCAGTCCTTCAAGTTTAGCTCCAGGTGCTACAGGTACTGCCACTGCTACATACACCATTAAGCAGTCTGATCTTGATAAGGGAAGTGTGAGTAACTCGGCCGTTGCCACAGGAACAGCTCCTGATAACGCAACAGTAAATGATACTTCAGGAACCTCAGATTCAAATGATGATGCTACTGAAACATCACTGAGACAAACCCCAAAGATTGCGCTTGTAAAAACAAGTACTATTGGAGGTACAGGAGCGGTAGGTGATGTGATCACGTATAGTTTTACTGTCACAAACACAGGTAATGTTACCCTTAGCGCAGTAGTTGTTGATGATACAATGACTGGCAGTGCCAATCTGACTACCAGTCCTTCAAGTTTAGCTCCAGGTGCTACAGGTACTGCCACTGCTACATACACCATCAAACAATCTGATCTTGATAATGGAAGTGTGAGCAACTCAGCTGTTGCTACAGGAACAGCTCCTGATAACGCAACAGTAAATGATACTTCAGGAACCTCTGATACCAATGATGATCCAACCGAAACATCACTGAGACAAGCACCAAAAATCGCGCTTGTAAAAACCAGTAGTGTTGGAGGTACAGGAGCGGTAGATGATGTAATCACGTATAGTTTTACTGTCACAAACACAGGTAATGTTACCCTTAGCGCAGTAGTTGTTGATGATGCAATGACTGGCAGTGCCAATCTGACTACCAGTCCTTCAAGTTTAGCTCCAGGTGCTACAGGTACTGCCACTGCTACATACACCATTAAGCAGTCTGATATTGATAATGGAAGTGTTAGCAACTCAGCTGTTGCCACAGGAACAGCTCCTGATAACGCAACAGTAAATGATACTTCAGGAACCTCTGATACCAATGATGATCCAACCGAAACATCACTGAGACAAGCACCAAAAATCGCGCTTGTAAAAACCAGTAGTGTTGGAGGTACAGGAGCGGTAGGTGATGTAATCACATATACGTTCAGTGTTAAAAACACAGGTAATGTTACCCTTAGCGCAGTAGTTGTTGATGATGCAATGACGGGCAGTGCCAATCTGACTACCAGTCCTTCAAGTTTAGTTCCCGGTGCTACAGGTACTGCTACGGCTACTTATACCATTAAGCAGTCTGATATTGATAATGGAAGTGTTAGCAACTCAGCTGTTGCCACAGGAACAGCTCCTGATAACGCAACAGTAAGTGATACTTCAGGAACCTCAGATTCAAATGATGATCCAACCGAAACATCACTGAGACAAGCACCAAAAATCGCGCTTGTAAAAACAAGTACTATTGGAGGTACCGGAGCGGTAGGTGATGTGATCACGTATAGTTTTACTGTCACAAACACAGGTAATGTTACCCTTAGCGCAGTAGTTGTTGATGATACAATGACTGGCAGTGCCAATCTGATTACCAGTCCTTCAAGTTTAGCTCCAGGTGCTACAGGTACTGCCACTGCTACATACACCATCAAACAATCTGATCTTGATAATGGAAGTGTTAGCAACTCAGCTGTTGCTACAGGAACAGCTCCTGATAACGCAACAGTAAATGATACTTCAGGAACCTCTGATACCAATGATGATCCAACCGAAACAGCACTGAGACAAGCACCAAAAATCGCGCTTGTAAAAACAAGTACTATTGGAGGTACCGGAGCAGTAGGTGATGTGATCACGTATAGTTTTACTGTCACAAACACAGGTAATGTTACCCTTAGCGCAGTAGTGGTTGATGATACAATGACGGGGAGTGCCAATCTGACTACCAGTCCTTCAAGTTTAGCTCCAGGTGCTACAGGTACTGCCACTGCTACTTATACCATCAAACAATCTGATCTTGATAAGGGAAGTGTGAGTAACTCGGCCGTTGCTACAGGAACAGCTCCTGATAACGCAACAGTAAATGATACTTCAGGAACCTCAGATTCAAATGATGATCCAACCGAAACATCACTGAGACAAGCACCAAAAATCGCGCTTGTAAAAACAAGTACTATTGGAGGTACCGGAGCAGTAGGTGATGTGATCACGTATAGTTTTACTGTCACAAACACAGGTAATGTTACCCTTAGCGCAGTAGTTGTTGATGATGCAATGACTGGCAGTGCCAATCTGACTACCAGTCCTTCAAGTTTAGCTCCAGGTGCTACAGGTACTGCCACTGCTACATACACCATTAAGCAGTCTGATATTGATAATGGAAGTGTTAGCAACTCAGCTGTTGCCACAGGAACAGCTCCTGATAACGCAACAGTAAATGATACTTCAGGAACCTCTGATACCAATGATGATCCAACCGAAACAGCACTGAGACAAGCACCAAAAATCGCGCTTGTAAAAACCAGTAGTGTTGGAGGTACAGGAGCGGTAGGTGATGTAATCACATATACGTTCAGTGTTAAAAACACAGGTAATGTTACCCTTAGCGCAGTAGTTGTTGATGATGCAATGACGGGCAGTGCCAATCTGACTACCAGTCCTTCGAGTTTAGTTCCCGGTGCTACAGGTACTGCTACGGCTACTTATACCATTAAGCAGTCTGATATTGATAATGGAAGTGTTAGCAACTCAGCTGTTGCTACAGGAACAGCTCCTGATAACGCAACAGTAAATGATACTTCAGGAACCTCAGATTCAAATGATGATGCTACTGAAACGACATTGACCCAAACCCCAAAGATTGCCGTTGTAAAAACCAGCAGTGTTGGAGGTACAGGAGCGGTAGGTGATGTAATCACATATACGTTCAGTGTTAAAAACACAGGTAATGTTACCCTTAGCGCAGTAGTTGTTGATGATGCAATGACGGGCAGTGCCAATCTGACTACCAGTCCTTCGAGTTTAGTTCCCGGAGCCACAGGTACTGCCACTGCTACATACACCATTAAGCAGTCTGATATTGATAATGGAAGTGTGAGCAACTCAGCTGTTGCCACAGGAACAGCTCCTGATAACGCAACAGTAAGTGATACTTCAGGAACCTCAGATTCAAATGATGATCCAACCGAAACAAAGTTATCTCAGGAACCTGGTTTAAAATTATACAAAATGGGTACGTACCATGATACTGATAAAGATGGAACTGTAAATGTAGGAGATCGTATTGATTATATTTTCAAAGTAATAAATACAGGAAATGTTACGATCAGCAATATCAAAGTATCCGATCCTATGGTTGCAGTTTCAGGAGGGCCAATTTCCTCGCTATCCCCAGCCGTTATTGATGCAACAACTTATACAGCAAGTTATACAATGACACAAGCTGATATTGATCTTGGAGCGGTATATAATTTAGCTTTTGTAAGCGGAAAAGATACCAATGGTAATGATATTGAGAATGATTCTCAGGATGAAGCGCCATTAACTCCAAAAGATAAATTTTATGAAACAACCTGTCCTAAATGTACGGTTACTACTTTGGAACAAAAATCAAGTATTGCTTTAATCAAAACAGCCATTTTCAACGATGCAAATAATAACGGAAGTGCTGATGCAGGTGAAACCATTAGTTATAGTTTTACTGTGATAAATACTGGAAATGTAAGACTTAAAGAGGTTACAATTAAAGATCCGCTTCCTGGAATTGAAATGACTGGAGGTCCAATATCTTTATCTCCGGGAGAAACTGACAGTACTACTTTTAAAGGAGTTTATGTTCTGAAACAAAGTGATATCAATGCCAAAAACGTTTCCAATCAGGCTATTGTAACGGCAGTAAATCCTTTAGGCATTACTGTAAGGGATGCATCTGATGACAATAATATTGACGGAGATAATCCAACAGTTTTAGCTATAGAGGGTTGCATTATAAAAGTATTTAATGCAATATCTCCAAACGGTGATTCTAAGAATGAACGCTTCTATATTCAGGGCTTAGAATGTTATCCTGAGAATACTATTGAAATCTATAATCGTTGGGGAGTGTTGGTATTCGAGCGTGACCATTATAATAATGAAGAACGTGCTTTTAGAGGAATGTCAGAAGGAAGAACAACAGTTAAGAAATCTGATGGATTACCTGTAGGGACTTACTATTATATTTTGAAATATAAGGATAGTGATTCCAATGGGCATCAGGAAGCAGGATATTTATACCTTAATAGATAACATTAAAACAATTCGTAATGGCTTAGTCCTGAAAAAACTAAGTCATTCTTAAAAGAAAAATAAATGAGAAAATCAGCCATATTTTTTATGTTTTTTTCCGTAGTGGGATTTGCGCAGCAAGACTCGCAGTTCACCCAATATATGTACAATACTATCAGTATAAATCCGGCATATGCAGGATCAAGAGGAGCAATGAGCATCTTCGGACTGTACCGTACCCAGTGGGTAGGACTAGATGGAGCACCGGAAACCAGTAGTTTTTCAGTAAATACACCACTTAATAATAGTAATTTGGGAATAGGGGTTTCATTGTTAAATGATAAAATAGGCCCCACAAATGAGAACACGTTGTCTGCCGATTTATCCTACACCGTCCCTACATCTGAGACCTTTAAACTCTCTTTTGGAATCAAGGCAACAGCTAACTTGTTTAATCTGGATGTTAATAAATTACATCCCGAGGATCAGGGAGATCCACAGTTTCAGGATCTAAACAACAAAGTCACACCTAATATCGGAGCAGGGGTTTATTGGCATTCTGATAAAGCCTACATTGGATTATCAGTTCCTAATTTTATTGAAACCAATAGGTACAATGATAATGATGTGGCTATTTTTAAGGACAGAATAAATTACTATTTAATAGCCGGTTACGTATTTGATCTGGATCCTTATCTAAAATTTAAACCAGCGGTATTGACTAAAATGGTTGAAGGAGCTCCATTACAGGTAGATCTTTCGACAAACTTTATGTTCAATAACAAATTTGTCATAGGAGTAACCTATAGATGGAGTGCAGCATTGAGTGCTATGGCAGGATTTCAAATTACCGACGGGCTTTATATCGGATATGCTTACGATCATGAGACTACCAGATTAAGTCATTATAATTCAGGGTCACATGAGATATTTCTCCGATTTGAATTCTTAAATAACTACAGCCGAATAACTTCACCAAGATTCTTCTAAAACTCTCAAAAGATGAAAATTAAACACCTATTTTCCGCAGTTTTTTTAGTGTTGATGACATTAAAAGGAAATACGCAAACATCAAGTCAGGAAAAAGCAGACAAAGAGTATAACAAATACGCCTATGTTGATGCTATTGATATTTATGAAAGAGTAGCCAACAAAGGATATAAAAATGAAGATGTGTTCCAGAGATTGGCAAATTCCTATTATTTTAATGGTGAATTACCCCAGGCGGCCAAATGGTATGATGCCCTTTTTCTAATGAATAAAGAGCAGGATACAGAATATTACTATCGTTACGCCCAAAGCTTAAAAGCTATGGGGGATTATGCCAAAGCGGATAAAATTTTAGAGGCATTCAACAGAAAAATTGCCACTGATAAAAGAGGGATATTGTTTGAAAACAATAAAAACTATCTCGAGCAAATAAAGTCAAATTCCGGTCGATTTGAAATTACCGATACCGGAATTAACTCCACTCAAACGGATTATGGAAGTGCCTATTACAACAACAAACTTGTATTTACTTCAGCCAGAGATACCGGAGGAGTAGCTAAAAAAACATTCAAATGGACAAATAAATCTTTCACAAATTTATATTGGGCAGAATTAAAAGCTGATGGAACTGTGGGTAAGCCAGAGAGGTTCGAAAAAAAAATCAATTCAAAATTTAATGAATCCACACCTGTTTTTACCAGGGATGGAAAAACGATGTATTTTACAAGAAACAATTTTCTGGATGGAAAAAGAGGAAAAGACGACAAGAAAATTACATTATTAAAACTCTATAAAGCAAATTTTGTTAATGGAAAGTGGAGTAATATATCTGAATTACCATTTAACAGTGACCAATACAGTACGGCACATCCAGCATTAAGCAAGGATGAGAAGAAACTGTATTTCGCATCAGATATGCCGGGAACATTAGGACAATCAGATCTGTTTAGTGTAACGATTAGTAGTAATGGGAGTTTTGGAATCCCCGAAAATTTAGGAGCAACAATCAATACCGAAGGAAGAGAAACATTTCCTTTTATATCTGATGGTAATGAACTGTATTTTGCCAGCGACGGCAGACCAGGATTAGGTGGACTTGATGTATTTGTTTCAAAAATAGATGCGGAAGGTACATTTGGGGCAGTGCAAAATGTTGGTGCTCCTGTAAATGGAAAACAAGACGATTTTGCTTTTATTATCGATAGTAAAACAAGAAACGGATTCTTCTCCTCCAATAGAGAAGGAGGCCTAGGAAACGACGATATTTATATGTTTACCGAAACCAGAAAACTACTTTGTGAACAAGTATTAAAAGGGACTGTAGTCGATTTTGAAACTAAAAAAATACTGGAGAATGCCAAAGTAATCTTGCTCGACGGACAATTTAAAACCATAGCCGAAGTGGTAACAGGATTGGATGGAAGCTATAAATTTAATGTGGAATGCAATAAGAGTTATCATGTAAGGGGAGTAAAACAAGAATATGAGACTAGGGAAATTCCAGTTAGAATAGAAGGAAAAAGTGGAGAAACCAACTTAGAGCTGCAATTAGAAAAACGAATTAAACCAATAGAAATAGGAACAGACCTGGCTAAAACGCTTAATATTCCGATTATTTATTTTGATTTGGACAAATCGTTTATTCGAAAAGATTCAGCCTTTGAACTGGAAAAAATCCTGGTGGTCATGACCCAATTCCCAAAGATGAAAATTGATGTTCGTTCCTATACTGACAGTCGTCAGACCGCTAAATACAATCTCGCTTTATCTCAAAGAAGAGCCAAATCGACTATACACTGGTTAATTAAAAAAGGGATTGCCCCAAGTAGATTGACAGGGAAGGGTTATGGAGAGAATCATCTGGTAAACAAATGTTCTGATGGTGTCCCTTGTAGTGAGGCAGAGCATCAGTTAAACAGACGAAGTGAATTTATTATCGTTTCAATCCAATAATGAGTATAAGCTAATTTTGAGTTGTGATATTAAGTTACATTATCGAATATTGAATCAATACCGGAAAATGTAATTTAGATTGTCTGTCTTATGCGTGTGAGAAACACACACATAAGGCGAAAATGGAAAGTATATAATTTTGGAAGATTATATAAAAATGGATTTATTTGGGCAGCAGTAAATTTTTATTTACTGCTGTTTTTTTTAAAAAATTGTGTTTTAATCAATTCTTATTTTTTTCATTAAAGAGCAATTGTATTTCTAGCCAGGTTTTTGAAAACGCATTATTTTTTATAATTAATCGGTAAATAAATGAAAGTAAGTAAAGCAATGTTTTTTATAAAAATGGGAATAACTATGGCTACAGAAGAACAAGTTGAGATATCAAGAATTGAGCTCAAAAAAATAGTAAATTTTTTACCCTATCCTATCATAATTTCTGAGAAAGTCGGAGGTGAATTTTTTCATCTTTTTTTTAATAAAAATTTTAATAAAAAAATAGGTTATATTATAGATGAAGTACCAACAAGAACGGATTTATTAAAATTAATTTTCCCAGATGATTTCTTGCGTACTGAAATTACCCAGCAATGGGCTTCCCGAGAAAAGCAAATTAAAGAAACTGGTAAAGGGCACGTGAAAATTAAAGCACATCTCAGCTGCAAAACAGGAGAAAAAAAATGGTTTGAAATTAAAAGTTCCATTGTAAAAGAGTTACATATTATTGCTTTTGTTGATATTGATGTTATGTTACAGGAGAAATTAAGAAAAAACAACCTTAATAATGACAGGATGCTTACCATCTTAGGCCATGATTTACGCAGTCCTATTGCAAACCTAATTTCTATCTCATCTCTAGGTGAGCAATCGGAAATTTCGCAACAGGAGTTCATTTCAATGATGAAGATTCTAAAAGTGGAGTCTATAGAGGCTTTGCAATTATTAGATACTACGTTTAGTTGGGCCAGACTAAATTTCAACTATATTCAATATAGAAAAGTCCGGATTGATTTTGATGAGCTAATAAATAATGCGCTAAAAGTGAATAAAGCTACATATGAGAACAAAAGTATTACCATTGCTGTTGATATAGAGAAGCTTAATGCTATAGAAGACGATTTGGAAATACTAACTACTATTGTGCGAAACATCCTTTCAAATGCCATTAAGTTTACCTCTGAAAATGGTTTAATTTCGATAAAGGCCCTTGAGAATGAATTAATAATTAACGATAACGGAATAGGAATGAGTACAGAAATGCTTGACGCTGTTCTGAGTCAAAATTATCGCAGTAGAAGAGGAACTAATAATGAAAAGGGCATTGGACTTGGTTTGCGACTTGTTCTGACTCTGGCGGAAAAGATCAATTGCAGAATAATTATAGCAAGTACAGTATTAGTAGGTACATCTGTGAGAATTATTTTCGACACACCAAGGCATTAACTTAAAAAGGATTTCAATTGAACTTAATTATTTAAAAATTTTGTCCAGAAAACTAGGGTTTTGAATTCAAAAATCAGACTCAAATATGTTGCAGAATAATACTAAAGATAGTCTTTTAATCTAGTAGAATTTGTTGTTCTAAAATTTTAAAAAATGCCAGTCCAACACTAGGATCTGCGCTATATTATATTATAAAAAGAATCCGAGAAGATGTCAAAAAAAATGTTAGAATAGTTTCTTTTATTGTAACTACATTATAGAGTGAATTGAATTTATAACAATTAGTTTATACTTTATTAATGTTTACAATAACAGCAAGAATTGCCTACTTAAACTGCTGGCTTTTTTTGAGTTAAAATTGGCATCCTACCTGAGGAATTATTGATGTTTTTGAATTATTTTTAAAAGTTTATCGGTACGATATAGTGCCATACAAAAAAAAACAAAAGAAGGAAGTGCAGAACATCAAAGTATACTTTTAGTAATTACAAAGCTTGTAGAGTATTTTTTTTCAAATATATACTTTTTTTACATCTTTAAATAAAAAGTTTATGCCCACTTCTTTTGGTTCTGTCGCATTTGGGATACGTTTTATCTTTGCCTTTTTTAATTTCTTAAACTCATAAATACGAAAGGTCAATTGCTACCCGAAGTCTATTATATTGAAGGCAGTAGATTCAAATCTTGTGAAATTTTTCCTGCGTGATAAAAATACACAAGGCTATTTCTGCAATTTTTATAGCTATATAAATATTAATGTCTTGAAATTAAATCCAGGGCTAATTCTTTCTCGAGAAATATCCTTCAGCATTTAAAAAAGAAGTAGACTAATATTCCCCTGCCGAATTGAAATCCAGTCGAAAAATCGCTTTTATTTTACACACATATATAGTTATACAATTAATCCTTGTACTATCATTATACAAAATTTTGAAACACTATAATTCTGAAAGTTTCATCTTTTATTATATAATCTTTTAAATGCTCTGAGTACTATCTTTAGTCGCTTTATCATTATTAATAAAGCGCAGTAATAAATTATAAAATATTTAAAGAAGTAGTAGATGGCTTTAACCCAATGCAGTATTAAAGGTACCAACATTGAATGGATTGATCTTGTTGATCCCACTGATCATGAATTATCAGCCATAAGTGAAAAGTTTCATCTTAATTCATACGCACTACTAGATTGCCTGGATCCGGATCATCTTCCAAAATTTGAGGAACACAATAATACCCACTTCCTAATTATAAGAGTTGTCAGTGAAAATAAGGAAAAATTGCAGACCGTCCAGAGTCTGAGTTGTAAAATTGCTGTTTTTTATAACGAATCCTTTATCATTACAGTTCATCGTACAGCCCAGCCTTTAATTTCAACTATAAAAGAAACGTATGTCGATACTGGGAAAGTTAAAACAAGCACAGGCATTGTCATTCATATTGTTCGCGATGCACTGCATTCTTTTGAACAGCCCGCTATAAATCTATCGAATAAAATTGACGGTTATGAATCTAAATTATTTTTGAAAAAAAATATCCCTGCTGATATGATAGAGGCAATTTATTACCTAAAAAACAGGGCAGGATTATACAAAAAACTGCTTTTGTTGAGTAATGAAGTTGTAAATTCTATCAGGGCAGAAGGAGAAGAAGTACCGGCACTTAGAGATGTTCACGATCTGCATACTAAACTTTTGATGCTCAACGATCAGGTTCAGGAAGATGCAAAAGAGTTATTGAATATTTATTTGTCTTTATCTGCCAGGAAAACAAACGATGTTATGAAAGTGCTCACTGTGTTTTCTGTTTTTTTTATGCCACTTACATTTATAGCAGGGATCTACGGGATGAATTTCAAATTTATGCCTGAACTTAATTATTATTGGGCATATCCAATTACTTTAATTGTAATGGTTTTAGTTTCTATAATAATTTTTTTATGGTTTAAAAGAAAGAAATGGCTTTAGAATAGTATTTTATAAATTGAAAATTTACAGTTAAACAATAATAGAAACGTAATGAAAATGATGGAAAATAAAAAGAGAATTGCGATTTTAGGAGGAGGACCAAGCGGACTGTTTATGTATAAAAGATTGGTTGAATCAGGAAGCACAAATTTTGAAATAGACATCTATGAACGAAAATCTACCCTTGGCGCAGGAATGCCTTATAGTCGAGAAGGAGCAAATGACGAACATGTAACCAATGTATCAGATAACGAAACGCCCGGAATTGCCACTTCAATTTCAGAATGGATTTTGACTGTACCATTAGATTTACTGGAAAGATTTGAAATTGATCCTGATAAATTTACTGAATATAAAGTAGTGCCAAGATTACTTTTTGGATATTATCTCGCCGACCAGTTTAAACTTTTACAGCAAAAAGGAGATGAAGCTGGAATAACAACACGAATTCACTATCAAAGCAATGTGGTGGATATTAGTTACAACGAACAAGACAATGAAGTATGGGTAGAAACAATTACTGAAAAAGATAAATTTGACCATGTAGTTATTTGTACAGGACACAACTGGCCACTGCGATATGAAGGAAAGGTCAAAGGGTATTATGACGCTCCATATCCGCCATCAAAGCTTTTGCTTAAACTCAATCACCCAGTAGCTATAAAAGGGTCGTCTTTAACCGCGATAGACGCCATAAGAACTCTTGCCAGAGAAAATGGTTCATTTAAAAAAGATGAAAATGGAAATATAAGTTTTCAAAGCCATGTAGAAAGCCCCGATTTTAAAATGATCATGCATTCCAGAAGTGGAATGCTACCTGCAGTAAGATTTCATCTCGAAGATTCTCATCTTAATAATAATTCGCTGCTGACGGAAAAAGAAATTGAATTGCACAGAAGAGAGAATGATGGTTTTCTCTCACTGGATTTTGTATTTCAAAAAGATTTTAAAGAAATATTCCGCGATAAAGATCCTGATTTTTACAATAGAATTAAAGATCTCAGTATTGAGGATTTTGTTTTGGAAATGATGGAACTCCGAGAACGTCTTGAACCATTTCAGCTTTTAAAAGCAGAATATATTCAGGCTGAGAAATCGATAAAAAGGCAGGAATCAGTGTATTGGAAAGAGATGCTGGCAGTTTTGAGCTTTGCTATGAATCATCCTGCAAAATACCTTTCGGCAGAAGATATCCAACGACTTCAAAAAGTACTTATGCCATTGATATCAATTGTAATTGCATTTGTTCCGCAAAAATCCTGTATCGAGTTACTGGCGCTTCACTACGCAGGAGTTCTGGATATTATTCCCGTTGGTGCAGAAAGTACCGTAGAACCGCAAAATGGTGGTGGAATCCGGTATAACTTCTTGGATCAGCATAACAATCCACAATCCGTATTTTATGAAACTTTTATTGATTGTGTTGGTCAGCCACATCTATCTTACGCAGATTTCCCTTTTAAGAGTTTACTTTCACAAAAAGCAGTCAGTCCTGCAAAAATAAAATTCAAATCAAGTGAAAGAGGGCATCTTGCTTTTTTAGAAGGCAACGGCTCCGTAGAAAGTGACAGTACAGGAAGTTACTTTTTAAACGTATCGGGAATTGCAATAAATGATAATTTTCAAATTATTGACCAGTACGGAGCCTACAATGAAAACATATTTATTATGGCAGTTCCGTACATTGGAGGTTATAATCCGGATTATTCCGGACTGGATTTTTGCGAAGCGGTATCATTGCGTATTATAAATAGCATACAGGGAATAAATTAAAGTAAGAAATTGTACAGTAATATCTTTTTCCTACATATAGACATATTATCTTTTTTTTCAAAAAAAGCGAAAATAACTTTCTCTCGTTTAAAGTACTTCTCAGTGAAAATCTGAATTTTTAAAGATTAAAATAAAGATCCAGGAGCACAGATACCCTCAGTATTCGTTTAAACTAAGAGAATTTAATTTGAAATACCCCGTAAAATAAGAGTATATTTACTTACAAACAAATAACCGCTAGATGAAATTCCAACACATTTTACATGTTGATGATGATACTGACGATTGTGAAATGTTTCTTTTAGCGCTGCGAAAAGTGTCCGAAAAAGTGGGGTACACAGCGATCAATGATCCACTTTCGGCAGTAATACAACTCGAACAGAAGATAATCGTCCCTGACGTCATCTTACTTGATTTTAATATGCCACTGATGAATGGTATACAATTCTTGCAGCATATTAAAAAAAATATCGAACTCAGAGATATCCCAATTATAATGTTCTCTACTTCATCAGTAGATGAATTAAAAAACCGGACCAAAGATATGGGTGCCCATGATTATATTACTAAACCTATGGATTTTAATGGCCTGGTTGCCATATGTAATAAATTTTTAATTGGGTAAAATTTATGCAGACACTAGATAAGGAGAATAAAGACATGATAAATAGCAGGGACCAGATTTCTGACCACCGAAATGGAGAAATGGAACGCCTGACAAAAGCATTCGATTGGTCGAAGACCTCAATCGGATCGTCATTATATTGGCCGGCAAGCCTACATATCACAATAGATATCATGCTTTCTTCTAAATTCCCTATGTTTTTATGGTGGGGAGAAAAAAAAGTTCAGTTTTATAACGATGCTTACCGCCCAAGTCTTGGAGATCAGGGAAGACATCCGCTCGCACTTGGTCAGGAAGGGGAACCTTGCTGGGAAGAGATCTGGAAAACGATAGGCCCTTTAATTAATCAGGTATACACCGGGGGGGAAGCTACCTGGAGCGAAGACCAGCTGATTCCGATCTCCAGAAATGGAAAAATTGAGGATGTTTACTGGACATTTGGTTATAGTGCTGTGCGCGGTCTGGATAAACAAATTGAAGGAGTTTTGGTGATCTGTACCGAAACTACTAAAAAAGTACTGGCAATAAAGCAGATAGAAGAAAAGGAAGCGGAACTGCGCAATACTATACTTAAGGCACCAATTGGAATGTGCATTCTCACCGGTCCTGACCATGTTGTAGATATTGCCAATGAAAAAATGATTGAAGTGTGGGGAAAAACTGCTGAGGAAATAATGAACAAACCTATTTTCGAAGGCGTATTCGAGGCCCAGGACCAGGGGTTTGAAAAATTGCTTAAGCAGGTATATGAAACCGGCAAACCCCATGTTGCACATGAGATCCCAATTTTCCTGCCAAGGGACGGGAAACTGAAAAAAGTATATGTAAGCTTGATTTATGAGCCCTGCCGAAATGAGCATGATATTATAACTGGAGTATATGCGGTAGTTATTGACGTGACAGCTCGCGTGCTGGCGCAGGAACAAATTGAACAGATTGTAGAGGCACGAACGAAAGAGCTTAACGAGGTAAATTTAAAATTGCAAAAAACAAATGAAGAACTGGAGCAATTTGCTCATATTACATCACATGATCTGCAGGAGCCATTAAGGAAAATAAGTGTTTTTTCGCAGCTTTTGGAGCAGAAAGTTGGATTGATGGATGATGATTCGAGAACTTATCTGGGCAAGATAAATATTTGTTCTAACAGGATGGTTAATTTGATTCGCGATTTACTGGGCTACAGTGAAGTAGCAAAACAGGAAAGTTCTTATACAACTATTGACCTCAATGATGTAATTGGAGAGATCATATCTGACCTGGAGATTTTAATCCTGCAGAAAAAGGCTTTTATTGAACATGGAGTTCTGCCAACGATAGAGGCTGATCCTGTGCAGATGGCCCAATTGTTTGGAAACATTATCTCCAATTCATTAAAATACAGTAAAAGCGATGTTTTTCCAGTTATTACCATTAGCAGCAAAGAGGTAACGTTACAAGAAATTGCCTTTAACTCAAATCTTATTGAGGGAAACACGTATTACAAAATTGAAATTGCTGATAATGGAATTGGATTCAGCCAACAATACAGCCAACAGATTTTTAGTATTTTTCAAAGACTTCACAATAAGACTGAATATGCGGGAACGGGTATTGGCCTGGCACTGTGCAAAAAAATAGTACAAAAGCATAGTGGAGATATTTTTGCAGAAGGAAAAACTGGTGAAGGTGCAAAATTTACCGTTATACTCCCTTTAAAACACAACTGAAGCAAAGTGCATAAAAAAAATTGTGGCTAACAGGTACTCTTATTTTATATTCTGAAAGACACCCCCAATTCGGCAAATTTATTATTATATCCATTCATAATTCCTGTTCCTGCCATAAAATCGAATTGCAGGTTTTTATTGGATAAAAACAAAACTCCTACATCCGCGCTGTTTTGCGCATGATGCTGTGAAACGGCCGTACCAAATGTTTCTACAAATAACTTTAATTTTTGGCTCAGGGAATGGTCGGCAGAAATTGAATAGATGTATTCAGGATCAGCCGATTGCGAAAGCCAGTGAACTCCTGCATTATATCCTAAATGAGTAGTTTTTGAAAGTGTATGCTGCGCCAGCAAACGAATCTCCGGACTGTAGTATTTATCTTTAAAAACTTTGTCTGCCATCCACGGAATACTCACACGACCTAAAATACCGATATCGGGAATAGCTACGCCTTTATGATCGAGAATGTGATATTTAAAACCCACTATAACTGGCATAATACCAAAACCATGTTGTTGATTTTGATCGCTTATTTTTAAAACACTTTCAACTCTAATTTCTGTATTTTTAAAAATACCGTATCGCATCACGACTTGAGGAATTTCATAAGTCTTCTCGTTTTGCTGCCTTTCAAATGAAAATCCGTTTTCTACTTGCAGATGATGTGAAGTAACAGCATTGGGGCTTTCGGTTTCATTAGGGCGGTCAGTCTGCATTTGCTGTGCCGAAGCCATAAAGGGAAAGTAGAAAGTAAGCATAAGGAAAGTGAATGATCTATAGAATATTTTCATGTTACATTTTGTTTTTATTTTAATCTGTTTTTTTTAAGGCTTGGCAGTCCTGATTAAATGGCAAAAAACGATCATATCATAATTCTGAGGATTCCTGGTATTGTAGAAAGAAACTTTTGATTGTAATTTTCCCTCTTGTGTTTGTACATTTCTTTGCATGGCGATAAGTTTGTTTAAGTCATTTAATATTAGATCATATTTACAATTTTGTAATTTTTTAACTTACCCAAAAGTAGCTTGCCAAGAGACAGTAAAATTATATGATTATTGAACTTTATTATACAATTATAATTTCTTATGTATTGATTTTTAAAGGTTTAAATAATGAAAGAATGCTGGAAAATTGTATAAGAAATTGGCACCCAGCAATGCTACATTTGAAATTCTAATTAAAAAATATCTATTATGAAAGATTCAAATACTAAAGCGTCCGCTAAAAAAGTAACGTCTGCAAAAAGCAGTTCAGCTTCTAAAAGTACAGTTGTTAAAAAAACAGCTGATAGTAAGTCAAAATCAGGTTCTTCTAAAACAACAGTGAAAGCTAAGGCATCAGCCGCAGAAGGATTGAGAGATTTGTTTGTTGATTCATTAAAAGATATCTACTGGGCTGAGAAAGCACTTGTAAAAGCACTACCAAAAATGGCAAAAAATGCTACTTCTCAAAATTTAATTGACGCCATCAACGATCACTTAGCAGTTACTCAAGGACAGGTCGCAAGATTGGAAGAAGTTTTTGCTTCAATTGGAGAAAAGGCAGCTGCAAAAAAATGTGACGCTATGGAAGGACTTATTAAAGAAGGCGAGGGTATTATGGAAGAAACTGAACCAGGTGCAGTTCGCGATGCTGGAATAATTGCTGCTTCGCAAAAAATCGAACACTATGAAATTGCTACTTATGGAACCTTGGCCTCGTTTGCGAAAACCCTTGGTGAAGATCAGGCTGTTTCATTATTGATTCAGACTTTAAACGAAGAGAAAGAGGCGGACATAACCTTAACCGAGGCAGCATATAACACTATCAATTTCGACGCTACTGAAGGCGATAAATAAAATATTTTTCTTTATAAAAAGCCTGCAATCTCAAAATGAGGGCACTGAAAAAGCCCTTTTCAGGAATAATTGTTAATTAAAGGAGTAGAAGCTAAAAGTTTTCTACTCTTTTTTTTGTATCTTTTGGGTGTAATCATAAGGCTTTTTAGATGTTAATTCAACAGC
>NZ_JAMZNK010000018.1 GCF_027980145.1 Flavobacterium azizsancarii
CGCAGTCGCAGTCGCAGTCGCAGTCGCAGTCGCAGTCGCAGTCGCAGTCGCAGTCGCAGTCGCAGTCGCAGTCGCAGTCGCAGTCGCAGTCGCAGTCGCAGTCGCAGTCGCAGTCGCAGTCGCAGTCGCAGTCGCAGTCGCAGTCGCCACTAATAAAAAAGGCAGAAAACTATTTAGTTTTCTGCCTTTTTTATTAACCTTATTAAAACCTACAGCTTTGACAAAATTTACCCGCCCTCAAAAATGAAAACTAAAAACTGAGACCGCGACTGAAACCTCCTTATTTCCCGTCTACATAATCCTGTAAATAGCTAAATCTTTCGGTTAATTTTCCTTTCTCCGTTATTTTTGCACGCTGCAGTATTCCGTCTTTATCTCCATTAAAAAAGGCAGGAATTACGTGTTCCATAAATTGTTCGCCAAAACCTTCGCTGGCGTCTTTTGGAATTTCGCATGGCAAATTATCAACTGCCATAACGACAACAGCTGCAGGATGAAACACCTCTACTTCTCTATCTTCTAAAGGAAAGTATCCATAAATAGGTTCTTCGATTGTAGACGAACGCAAAGTACATGCAATTGGTCCTTTTACATCACAAGATATATCAGCAACAACTTTTAATTTGCAGTCACTCGCATTCAGCATTTCTTTCGTTAAAATCATCGGAGCACCAGCCCCATAAAAATGTCCTGCGAAATAGATATCCGAAACTTTAGTAAACTTTTCAAAATCTGAAACATATTCATCAGGATGCGCAACGAAATCCTGAAAATCCAAAACCTTTCCATCAGTGCGTTTATTATACTCTAAAACATCTAACTGAATGTAAACTGGTTGTGTATAATTTTTAGTTAAGTAATTCTCAACTGTAATTTCTTTTACTTTAATAGCGTCCAAAATTTCTTTTGCTCCGTTCCCCACTTTTCCGGTTCCGGTAAGCACAAATTTTAATGCGGGTAAATTAATACGTTTCAAATGCATGATAAGTGCATCTTTTCCTGAAAGAGTTTCTGCTTTTGGTAATTTAAATAATTCAAATTTTATTCCAAAAGCGCGAATTCCGTTATAAACACCAACCATTCCGGCATACCTTCCAAAACCAATTAAACGGCGATTTTGATCATCAACAATAGTTTCATGATCATATAGATCAATGTTTTTCTCTAAAATTGCTTTTAACAATTTCTGATTATAAGGCTGCTTCTTTATTGTATGAGAAAAAAAGAAATATGCTTTTTCCGGGATTAAATTTTCAACAGGAACTTCTTTTACTCCAAATAAAACATCACAATTAGAAACATCATCCGTAACAGTAATTCCCATACTTTGATATTGAACATCCGTAAAAATCCTAATATCTGAACTTTCTACCTCAACGATAGCTTCATTATAAGTTTGTTTCAGTTTTACGAGTTCGCTTGGCGAAAATACAACACGTCTGTCAGGCGGATTTTTTCTTTCCTTAATAATTCCAAATTTCATTTATAGCAGATTAAAATAATTATTAATATAACTTTTTGAACTCATTTTGTTTCAAATATAACAAATTTAGTTAAAGTTTTGTTGTTAAAAATCAATTTAGAATGTTCGCAAACTGTTAAAAGCTGACTAACAAACAACTAATTAAACAAAATCTTAATTTTTTGTTAAAACTACCTTTTTGGTTACACAAAATTGGCAAAACATAAATATTGAATTCTATATATTTGTTTTTAAAGAATGATGAAAATGAGCTTCCTTAAAAAGACAAATATACCACAAATACTTTTCCTAATTTTAGTTTTAGGGTCATGTGGGAAAGATAAAAACACAACAAATAAAGAAGAGGTTACAATAGAAGACACCTTACCTAAGATGAAGTCTTTAGGTCCTGAAAAACGACTTACGCAAGCTTATATAAATTCAGTAACCGGAAGGATAAATCACTTTTATAATAAAAACTGGCCAAACAATTCTATGAATGGCGGATTTTTGGTAGCCAGAAATGGTCAAATTATTTTTGAAAGATATAATGGTTATGCCAACAAAAATGAAGGCACAACAATTACAGCCGATACTCCGTTGCATATTGCATCAGTAAGTAAAGTTTTAACAGCAACTGCTGTTTTGAAATTGGTAAATGCAGGTAAACTTGATTTGGATCAAAAAGTAAATACGATACTAAAGACTTTCCCGTACCCGGATTGTACAATACGAATGCTGCTTAGCCATCGTAGTGGAATGCGTAATTATGCTTATTTTACAGATCGCGATAAATCAGTTTGGGACAGACATAATCAATTAACGAATAAAGATATTCTTAATATTCTGGCAACTAAAGATATTGGCCTGGAATCAAAAACAGGAACACGTTTTAGTTACTGTAATACGAATTATGCAATGCTTGCTCTTATCATAGAGAAAATAACCGGACTGACTTACAAAGAAGCCATGACTCAAATGGTTTTTAAACCTTTAGGAATGTCCAATACTTTTGTTTTAGATAATGAAAAAGACAGAAAAACAATTGTTCCTTCTTATAAAGGTAATGGTGTAGAAATTGGTTTTGATTATCTGGATTGTGTTTATGGTGATAAAAACATCTACTCTACTCCACGTGATTTACTAAAGTTTGACAGAGCGAGAAATGCTCCGGATTTTCTGAAACCAGAACTTTTAAAACAAGTTTATACGGGTTATAGTAATGAGAGAAAAGGCACAAAAAATTACGGTTTAGGAATTAGAATGATCAATTGGGATTCAGGACAGAATTATTACTTTCATAACGGTTGGTGGCACGGAAATACCTCATCATATATTCCGTTACAAAAAGAAAATGTTACCATAATTGCTTTATCAAATAAAATGACGAGAAACACTTATGCAGTTCGTAAACTGGCTCCAATTTTTGGTGATTATCCGTTTAATTTTAAAGATGAAGAATAATATTATTTTTCTGCAAAATTTATTACAAAACTAACTTCAAATAGTATAAATTTGCAAACTAATTTTTGGGGTCGACTGGTTTTGACAGCAAGTCGAATTGGAAAGTAAGCACGTCGAGCATTGAGACCTTGCTCGTAAATATAAGATCTTACAATTTTACACGGCGAAAATAACTACGCTTTAGCTGCATAATCCGAATTATAGTAAGATTAAGCCACGTCCCTATCAGATAGGGAAGCTGGATTCTCCTTGAAAGCCTTGGTTTGTGGCGGTCAGTCCAGGAGAACCGTAAAAATAAACCTAGATTTCCATGAGCTTCGGGTGGAGATCGAAATTAAGAAGATAAGTGTTGAGTGGTTGTTCCTGACCTAGCTCAACAACGAAAATCCAATCAGGAAATAAACGTGTAGAAAGCTCTTTAGTTGCTTGTTTGGACCCGGGTTCGATTCCCGGCGACTCCACAAAAAAGCCTGTAAACTTATTGTTTACAGGCTTTTTTTTATTTATAATAACATTATTATAAATAAACTCTTAGCAGAAACTGAAATCAAAAAAAACCACTCTTTTTAAGAGTGGCTTTTTAGAAAGGCTTAAATAACACTAACTCTATTTAAAAAAATAGCCAATCGTAATTTGAAAAGTTCTATTCTTCATGTCATTATCAATGAAATAATTGGCATCGCCATCTTTAAAAACATTAGAATATGAGATATTATACCTTACATCTGTATAAAATTTATCTTTAAACTGATATCCCAATCCAAAATTTACAGAAGTATCTATATCGGATGAATACTTTTTTAAATTAAAACTTTCATGATTTTCATATCCCAAAAAATTATCCTGATATTTATTGTCAGCCTTAAGAAGTATTCCTATTTGAGGTCCAGCCTGCACACTTAATCCTTTCATAACATAATATTTCAACATTACCGGAATATTTAAGTAGTTCAGCTTAATAGTGCTTTTGTAACTCGAATTTGTTACATCCTGATCAGAAAAGGACACTTTTCCCCCTTGTTGGCTGTACAATAACTCCGGTTGAAGCGAAAAATTTTTCGCCATCGGAATTTCAACCATAATTCCGGCGGTAAATCCCGTTTTGCCTGATGAATCCAATTCACTTTCGTCAAAAGCAAGGCTGGAAATATTTAAACCTGCTTTTACACCTAATCTAACTTTTTGAGATTGTGCCATCACAGGCAATCCTAAAAAGAGTGTGCATAACATTAGCATATATTTTTTCATATCATTTTTGTTTTAAGAATGGCAGCTCTCAATTTTTGAAAGCGACCATTCTTCTTTTATATTATTATTTTTTAATAATCTTGGCAGTATATTTCTTGCCTTGAACATTACACTCCAAAACATAAACTCCGGGACTTAATCCGCTGACATTTAAGCCGGATGGCATAGTTGCATAAGTTTTACTCGATATTGCTTTACCATCTATTGCGTATATATTGATTTTTGCCTGTCCTTCTCCTTTATCTGCCAGGAAAATATTTACATTATCAACCGCCGGATTTGGGAATACCCTAAAAGGATTTGTTATTTTTCCAACAAGCATACCTTTTGAATCAAATGGTGCAGAAATACTATTACATCCATTATTATTAATTACCTGAAGACTATAATTTCCTTCCCAAATTGTCATTATAGATTTTTCAGTTGCATTTTGTATAGGTCTTTCATTTAGGAACCATTGGTACGAAATAGCATCTGCCGATGCTGTTAATTTTTTATCGCCAATAACCTGAATTTCCGGTATGATATTATTTTCAAGAATTGAAATTGTAGTGTTTAAAATCTTACCAATACCATTTTCATTATAAACAGTTACATAATAATCTCCACTTTCTGTTGTAGTGTAAATTGGTTCTGTTGAATTATCAAACCATTCGTAATATTTATAGTTTCCGGGAGACAAAACAACCTCGGGACCGCAAATTACGCCACTTGCCAATTCAGATTCAAAAGTATCAAATGTTACAGTTATCGTTTCCGTAAGTATGCATCCATTTCTCATCACGATTGTTACTGTATAATCGCCAGCTTTATTAATCGAAATACCATTGGCAGTATCTCCTGTACTCCATTTATATGACAGAACTTCTAATTTATTCACATTAAAATTAGTTTCAGCATTTATATACAAATCTTTACCTGCATATCCATGAATTACTGGACTGTCAAATATTTTAAAATCTGATGATACTTCGTGATATATATAGTTTTTTATCTCATTGTTTTGCGGAATAACATCATTTTCCAATTTTGCAATTACACTAAAAACATGAGAGTCACCGCTTGTATCAAGTTTTGGCTGTTTTTTGAAAGTATACTCTATGCTTTCGCCAACGGGAATTTCTGCTTCAACTAGTTCTGAAATAGCCTCATGAGTGTTGATATATTCTAAATCTAATTGAATTGCATTTGCCTTAATCGCAACTTGTCCTTCATTAGTCAATTTAACTTTTACTCCAGATCCGCCACAAACATCTTTTGGTGACAATATTTGTAGTGATACATCTACAATAGGATCGGTAATTGCTTTTAAATCGTCTACTACCATATAAGAATAGCCTGTTGTCAATGAATGTCTAAATCGCAACATTATCGATTGTCCTTTGTATTTACTTACGTTAATTACTCCTCTTTGCCATTCTTTGTTTATATAACTTCCCTGTTTACTAATTTTCCATATTTCAGTCCATTCCCCTCCTATGGTTTTAATATCTACAGTAAAATCGCTATTGACATTACTTTCAATTGCATAATAAAACTCCATAGCGGTTGCATTTTCAGATAATTTATATACAGGAAAGATTAATTGTCCATATGTAGAACCATTTTCCAGTGAATGGTAAAGCATCGTTGCAGCACTATCTCCCGTATGATCCGTAACTGGAATAAATAAGTATTTATTATCAGGTTTAACAACAGCTTTCCATGGAAAATCTCTGTCACTTTGAGTTGAAACAAATCCTTTTGCTCCAAATAATGAACCCTGAGCTACATTTGAAAAGGTTTCAATACCTAAGTTTGGTGCTTTTGCAATAACCTGAAAAGTTCCTGTCAGGCTTTCTGCCAGTTCTTTTGGTTGTCCGTCTGCAATTAGTTTTACATTAATTTCGTACTTTCCTGCTGCTAATTGTGGAATACCATCAATTTTATAAACAATGGTTTGATATTGCAATAACTGACCTATTCTTTCTAGTGCAATTGGTTCACCCACGGCTGTGCCATTTTGGGTAATTTGATACTCGATCGTAACTTTATTAATGTTATTATAAGATGAATTCTTTGCACTTACAAAAAATTCGTGCGAAGGTGCATCTTCATAAACATTTTCGGCAACACTTATATTAGATAGTTTTAAATAATCTGCTGTCTCCTTAATCCTAATATTATCTACTGCAAAACCATTGGCAAACAAACCATTATCATCATGTTGAAAAGCCACAAGAACACAAGATTTCCCTGCATAAGAACTTAAATTTACATGATATTCTATCCAATTTGTGATATAAGGCATTTTAAACACTGTTTCCCAGGTTTTCCCTTCATCTGTGCTTACTTTTACGTATCCATCTGAAAGTCTTTTTCCATCTCCAAAACCATCAAATGATAAATGTGCTTCTTTATAATTAGTCAAATCAAATACAGGAGAGATCAACATATCATTTGATGAGTCACAATTGCATTTATCATCATTACTTGCCATAAAATGTGTATGTTCTGTAACATACCAGCCTGGAGAACGTAAATCTGTATTTAATCCGTGTTTCCAACCTGCAGCATCTTTATTTTCTGAAGTTCTCCATCCTTTAAATTTACTTACATCTTCAAAATCCATTAAGTATGGAAGTACAGAAACTTTCATGTCTTCATTGTTCCAGTTATCGTAACTAAATGTGAATGAATTATTTTCTGGTTTAATATCCTGAGTCATATCATCAGGAAAAACAGAAACCGTAATTGTATTCTCTCCTATACTTTTTAAATTAATATTTGGAATAGAATATGTTATGGTATCTCTATATTTAGTAAATACTAATGCTACTTTTTCAGTTTTTGAAAAGACTTCATTTTTTGCATTATCAAGAATCTTTACTGTAACATTAACCTGCTCTCCTGTGGTTGAGAAATTATTGATGATCTTAGTCTTTATTGTTACATTATCATTATTAATAGTACACCCCCCAGCATCTAATTCGGCAGTTACAATTCCTAAATCATAAGGCGCATTACTAACGCGAATATTGTCTACAAAGGCTCCTAAAAAATTACTGGTATTGTTATTCTTAACTACTCTGAAACGAATAGCCGCTTTTTTACCCGCAAGTTCATTTAAAAGCATTCCCATTGGTTTTTTCTTTAGATCATTACTGATACCTGTAAACCATGGTCCTGAAACTAAATTATTATAATGTATTGTTTCAGGATAATCAATACCTGTAACTTTTTTCCAGTTTTGTCCTTTATCTTCAGAATATTCGACAATAACCCCATCATAACCTCTAGTAAACATGTAAATCATATCGAACTCTACATATGGAAATGCAATGTTTGTAAAATCGAATATTGGTGATTCTAATGTAAAATCAGCATTTGGAACTATTCTTTCAGTAGTACCCAGATTTATACTCGCCCATAAGTATTTTGATTTAGTATCTCTAAATGAATAAGTAGAAAGCTGCCATATAAATTTTTGATTGGTAATTAATGACTCTGAAAACCAGCCACCAGGTGTACCTTCAAAATCCATTGTGTACGGAAATTGATCTACAACCCCATTGTATACAGCATTTACGGTAGTGTTATTACTTATTACCGGATCCTGACTGTAGGTTACAAAAGATTGATAGGTATGCAGGCCAGCTCCGGATAAATCTATAGTACTATCAAAAGGAATGGTCATTTCTGAACTCATTTTAAAAGTAGTATTCAGCGTAATGTCTTTCCAGACAGTTTGATTTCCGGGAAGCATATTTAGATATCCTATTTTTAACTGAGCCCCAACCGGAATATCCTGACAGCCTAAATTATAGAGCGTAACTGCTAATGGATGATTTGCTGATAATGCTTCGCCCGTATACGCCGGAAGATTCAATTCTACAAGTTTAATATCAAAATCTTGTTGCCCTGGGGAAACAATTAAATCTGAAACAAAAGAAACTCCATCTTTTGCGCCAAACTCTTTAACAGGCTCGAAATCGAGTTTTACTTCTACATAATTTACTGTAGTTAAACTTATTAAATAAGGAAGTGTTTCCTGAATTTTTATAGTCGTTTCTTCCCCTACTCTCAAATCATTAGCAAAACTAATAGTACCATCATTAGTATAAAGAGAAGTAAACTTACCACCCGGAGCTGGCACCATTAATCTCAATTTATAATTTAAAGCTCCTTTTGCTGTAATTACAGTTGATCCTGTATTTTTAATTTTAACCAAAAAAGGTTCATCCCCTTTTAATGGTCCACAAATAACAGAAGGTTTTTCAATCGAAACAATTGATATTTGTTTATCTGCATACGCAAGTCCTACACCAATAGCATACCAGGCATTTGTAACTTGTTTATATTCCTCAGATCCTAATCCGTATAAATCTTCTGTCACCATTAAAGTTGCCTGACGCATATCACTAAAATTTGAAGAAGGAGATAAATATTCCGTAAGGGTTATATAGGCAATTTTTTCAGCTTTGGCCATACCAATAGCCTTAATATCATAACTGTTATTAAGGTCATTTACGCCCTGACCACCTTCACTCAAAAGGTAAAACCAGTAATTTGTAATTCCGCTGTTATAATGTACACCTCCGTTATCATAACTAATATCTGCGGGATTTACCCAATTTTTTCCTCCGTAGGTATCTGGCTGACTTTGAGCTTTTGGGTTAGCCATATTTCGCATACTCCCATGCGGATACAATTCACTGCCCAGCATCCAGATGTCTTCTTTTTTATTTTTTCCAACATAAAATTCTACTGACACCCCAAAGATATCACTGAAAGATTCATTCATAGCACCAGATTCTCCACGATAAATTAGCCCTGCTGAAAATTGCGTTACGGCATGAGTTAGTTCATGTGCTGTAATTCCTAAACCAACATAAGGAGTACCATTACCATCTCCAAATTGTGCCCATCCTCCTGTCCACGAAGCGTTTTCGACATTTGTTCCTAAATGTGCCAGACCAATAATTTCCATTCCTTTATTATCGACACTATTTCGGTTAAATTTTTCCGCAAAATAGTCTATTGTTTTTTGCATGCCCCAATGAATATCAATGGCCACTTCATCATGATCTTTATTATACAATTCATTCCAAATATTATCTTCATCAATAAAATCCGTCACCACCTCATCTGAAGCATTATTTGCGTGATTCATATTCCAGGTATAAATTGGCACATTGTATTTTCCTTGCAGTGCTTCTAATCTGTATCCGTCAGCATATTGTTTGGTATTAAAAACTACTTCTCCGGAATATCTTGATTTACCTCTACCCTGACTTTGTCCCGCATAGCTGGCATCACGGTTTAGATCGATGGTAAGTACAATTTTACCTGTATTTGCATCGACGTAGATTGTCTGACTGGATTGCGGATTCGTGGCAAAAATATCGTATTTCCAGGCGAGGTAATATTCCTTAAGCTCAGAAGAGAAATTAGGTCCAACATATACCAATTCGCCTTTTGGTTTTGTACTGAGACTTTTATTAACCACAGCGCCTAATTTTTTACTTTCCCAAATATATTGGGTAGCAATTACTGTTTTAAGCGCATACTCTAAAGCTGTGGCTGCATTTATTTTATAATTGCTGCTTACTGCTAATTTCTTAGCCGTAGACCCAAATGCATCAATCTTAGTTTTATTTTCTCTAACCTTATAAATGGCGCCTTCAACAGGAACAGAGTTATGCATTTGCTGATAAGTGGCCAACGTTCTGCCATGATTATCAGAAATTGATTTTAACTGCATTTTATCTGATGCAGATAAATCGAAATCACCTTTTTTAACTTCAAATATATTTTTTGCAGTCAAACTCGAAGATTTAGAAAACGATCTTACCTTTGTACTTACGGAATCCTGCGAGCTTGTTTTCTCAATAGTATTCGTTCCTTTTTGTACAAACAATTTTTGACTTTCTTCTATTTGTTTCTTAATAGCTTCACTTTCTTCGGCAGAAAGTTCTTTACCTTTTATAATCTCTTCTTTTTGAATAAAGGGATCATTGGTATCATTAGCTTTTGCAGCATCTGATTCATTATTTTTTTTATAGACTTGTTCTTTTGCTGCGTCAGGAGATTCTACTGCCGTTTTTACACCATCTTTTTTTATGTTTTGATAAGGAGACTGAGCCATTCCTACGGAACAGGCAAAGAGACTTAACAAAACAAACAAATACTTGGTTTTTAAGTAAATTTGATTCATTTCTTTAAATTTAAATTAATACTATAGTTAATCTGGTCAATAATCATTGCGCTTAAAAGGATGCATAACAGACCCATAAAAGCATTTTCGGAAAATCAATTTGGGTTTGATTTTCTGAATTTCTTTTTTGTTGTTTTTTCAGGATTTTAAAAAAGGGGTTTCTCTTTATTTGTTTTTTCGGAAAGTTGCTTTAAACTTTGATGAGATTTTTTTTCATCATCGTAATTTATTTGAACCAGTTAAGTAAATGTAGAAAGGAAGGATCTGTTTTTGAAAAAAAGGACTATTACAAAAACACTCTCCCGCAGAAAAATATCACCCCAAAAACACTCAAAAAAACATAAGCAAAACGAAACCAAACCATTACACTAAAAGATGTATTATTTTTAATCAGGTCGAAACGTATTTAGATAAGTAGAGAGATTTACTTTTTCATTTGTCAGATCAAACTTTTTACGAAGTCTTGTTCGGGCATTTTCGATTGCTTTAAAGGATTGTCCTGTAATTTGACAAATTTCTTTTGTCGTTAAATCCAAATATAAAAGAGCACATAATCTGCGGTCTTTTGGAGTCAGAGAAGGATGATCTGCCTTTAATTTGTCGAAAAAAGATTTATGAACCTGTTCAAAACTTATTTCAAATTCTTTCCAGATATCAGTATTCAAATTCTTTTCGAGACGTTTTAAAACAATATCAATAGCTTGTTGTAATTCTTTGTTAACGGTTTTGAGTTTTATCTTTTTAAGATCTGTCAAAATTTCATTAATACCATCTGTACGATGTATTTCCGACATTGCTTTTCCTACCAGAACCATATTCTTAGCTTTCAGGTCTTGCTTTAATACCTGCATCTTAGTTTTTGATTTCTCTTTTTTTAGTTGATTTCTACTATTCTCGTTTCGGTATCTGATTAGTAAAATAATTAGAATCAGCATGACAACAACTAATATCAATCCAATCAAAAAATACTTAAATAGTTTCTTTTGTTCAAGAAGGCTTTTTATTTGTGTGTGAACTTTGTAATCCTGCTCTAACTTTATTCTTTCAAGATTTACAGCCTTTTCCTCGACATTTATACTATCACCAATTGCATTGTATTTCTGAAAGTAATGAACTGCATTTTTGTAATCTGCTTTACTTATGTATACCTGATAAAGCATTTTATTAAGATTTAAACCTGAAAAAGTATATTCATTGTCGTCACATAATTCTAATGCCTTTTTTGCATTTACAATAACGGCATCATAGTCTTTTTCTTTTAACTTATATTCAGAAAAAGACTCATAGACAAAGGCTTGTATCGAATTGCTAACTGGTTTACTCAATAAAATAAAAGCTTTATCATAATAATAATCAGCTTGTGTATTATCTTTTTTCAAGGCATAAGTACGTGCCAAATTTGTAAAAACGTATACTTTTAAAGCATCATCTTTTAGGGTCTTATTTATTAAATGTGCTTTCTGATAATAATACAGCGATGAGTCCAGATTTTTATCCAGATAAATGGTTCCAATATTGTTTAAAATCTTTACAAGCTTAACAGGATCTTTTTTAGACTTTTGATAGCGATATACATTAAAAAAATATTGCAGTACCTTTTCTTTGTTTTTTCCCTGCGCATAAATAATAGCGAGGTTGTTTTCTAATTTTGCAACTTCCTCAATATTATCGCTGTTTTTATAGATTTCATAGGCTTGCAAATAATATTGCAATGCAATATCCAAAACATCTTTCGAAGCATACATTTTTCCTGCCGTAATATATACATAAGCCAGATTTTGTTCTGGTTCTTTTGTTTTTTTTGCCTCAGCTTCAGCTAATTCTATGTATTTTATAGCGCGATCCCAATCTGAATTTTGTAATTCCAACGCAATTTTTCGGCACATTGCTACTTTTTTCTGATGATCATTAATACCATTTAAACGATCGATCAATTCCTCTGTCGAAGATTGAGAATAAATATTAAAAGAAAGAATAAGAAAGAATGAGAAAAATAATCGTGTCATCATATTGAAATTCTAAATGAGAATTTCAAATTTAAACAAATAAATAAGAATAATAATACAAAATATTAATTATAAAGTCAATATTTTATGATATTTTTTAAATTATTAATTATGATAAAAAAAAGTACTCGTTGAAGAATTCTAAAAAAAAATCTAACGCTTGAAAACTATCAAACGTTAGATTACAAAAAACCACTTTTGTTTTAAACAAACTTATAAAAACTTAAACAACTTATTTTTAAAAGCCTTTTGATATTCAGAAATTTATAATATCATCAGGCAATATAATTTCATTTTAATAATTCGGACAATTTTAATACCGAATCACTCTTTAAATAATTTCAGACTATTTCGAATCATTTATTTTTGTAAAATAATCGAATGTAAGAAAGAAAACTGTCCTGTACTATCCTTTATAATTCTCATTATTTCATCAAAAGACAAAGATTATTGCAACAAAGCAAGTTCAAAAACAAAAATAAACCCCTAAAACACATCATATAAAAACACATTTAACAATTATTAAATCCATAATAAATATTAACCTTAAAAAATAAAAATTACTTTTTTAACATCATAGTACAGGATACTATATCAAGATTGATGCTTTAGATTTGAAAATAAAATCAATTAAATCTCACTAAATTGGTAAAAATCAGAACATTATTATTTTTTGTGTTTATGCCGGCTTTTCTATTTGCTGTACATTCAAGTGAGCATTTAAAGCAGCTAAAAAAAGTATTAAAAGTAAATGCAGCTGATAGCATTAAAAACACAAAATCAGTACAGTTCCAGTTTGGTTCTTTGCAAAAATCTTCCAAAGGAACGATAATCAAAAATGCTTTGATTTATGATTCAAAACTAGGATATGGTTTTGATTTTAATACTTCTTCGAATGTAAAAATTAATTCAACCTCTTTTTCCATAGCTAGACCAACATATTTTTCAGTTCAACTTCCTGAAGGAAATTATCAAATTGAGGTCGTTATAGGAAATGCTGACAAACCCTCGAATGTTACTATAAAAGCAGAATCCCGACGATTAATGATTGATCAGCTTTCTATACAAAAAGGGAAACAGGTGACAAAAACGTTTAATGTTAATATCAGAAATCCTAAAATAAGTGATAATCTCAATGTTATACTCAAAGACAGGGAAAAAGATATTTTTGATTGGGATGACAAACTCACTCTTGAATTTTTAGGAGAAGTTGCTGTTCAAAGTATCAAAATCACTCTAAAAAATAACTTAACAGTTGTTTATCTGGCCGGAGATTCAACGGTTACGGATCAGGATGTAGAACCTTGGGCTTCGTGGGGACAATTTATTACGAACTATTTTGATGATAGTGTTGTTGTTGCCAATTATGCTTATTCAGGTGCAGCGTTGAGTTCGTTTAAAGCGGGTAATCGTTTAAAAAAGATACTTTCGAAAATCAAAAAAGGGGATTATTTGTTTGTGGAATTTGGACATAATGACGAAAAAATAAAAGGTCCAGGAAATGGTCCTTGGGAATCCTATTCGGTTCTATTGACAGAATTTGCGCAATCTGCAAGGGACAAAGGGGCAATTGCTATTTTGGTAACGCCCACACAACGCCGGTTCTTTAATGAAAATGGTACTTTGAAAGAAACACACGGCGAGTTTCCTGACGCGATGAGGACTGTAGCACAAAAAAATAATATTGCTCTTATCGATATTACAAAAATGACAACGGAATTATATGAAGCCTGGGGCGATGAAACTTCGCGAAAAGCTTTTGTGCAATATCCTGCCCACGCTTTTCCGGGACAGGAAAAGGCGCTGGATGACAATACGCATTTTAATAGTTTTGGTGCCAACGAAATTGCACTTTGCGTTCTTAAAGGCATTCGTGAACTTGACATTCCGGTAAAAAAACAAATCAAAGAAGAAATACCAAAATACAATCCAAAGCAACCCAATTTTATTTCGAGCTGGACACTTCCTATGAGTGACCGTTTTGAAATTAGTAAACCAGATGGCAACTAACCATCAAAGAATTCTATCTCTATGATGCTCAAAAACACAATTCAAAATCTAACTATTGCCGCGTTTACCATTTTTATAATACAAAACGGCACGGCGCAGCAAACGGACAAAATCTATCTTTCAGGAAAAGATTTTGAACATCCTGTACAATGGGATTTTTATTGCACAGGCGGAAATAACAGTAAAATCTGGTCTAAAATAAATGTTCCGTCGCAATGGGAACTCGAAGGTTTTGGCGAATATACGTATGGACGCTGGTACAAAGAACTCAATCAGAAAGAACCAAGCAAGGAAGAGGGTTTGTATAAATATGAATTTGAAGTTCCGGCATCTTATAAAGACAAAGACGTTCTGATTGCTTTTGGCGGTGCGATGACGGATACTGAGGTAAAAATAAACGGAAAACTAGCCGGAACAATTCATCAGGGGGGTTTTTATGAGTTTAAATATGATATTTCGTCTTTATTAAAATTTGGTGCTAAAAATATTCTGGAGGTTCATGTCTGGAAACATTCTGCCAATAAATCTGTAAATGCTGCTGAAAGAAGGGCTGACTGGTGGCTTTTTGGTGGTATTTACCGTCCGGTCTGGCTGGAGGTGGCTCCTAAAACCCATATCCGGAATATTGCTGTAAATCCTAAAATGGACGGATCTATTACGGTTGATATGAATTTAAAAAACATTCAAAAGAATACTACTTTAGAAGCTTCTCTAAAAGGTTTGAATGGAGAAAATTTTCAAACTTTTACTTTTCCAATTAAAGCAAAAAGTACCTCAGCAGCTATTGCAGCACAATGGAAAAATATTAAACCGTGGAATCCGGAGACGCCTAATTTATATGAACTGGAATTGGTTTTGAAACAAAACGGAACTGTAATTCATGAATATAATAAAAGAATTGGTTTTAGAACTTTAGAGTTCAAAAAGCAAGATGGAATCTACGTAAATGGTACGAAAATCATAATGAAGGGTATTAATCGCCATTCGTTCTGGCCTGAAGGCGGCAGAAGTACAAGTAAACGTATCAGCGAATTAGATGGTAAATTATTAAAGGATATGAATATGAATGCGGTTCGAGGGCATTATCCTCCGGACGATCACTTTCTGGCAGTTTGTGATTCATTGGGTCTTTTTGTTTTAAATGAATTGGCGGGCTGGCAAAATTCTTATGATACTGAAACGGGAACAAAATTAGTAACAGAAATGGTGACGCGTGATGTTAACCATCCCTCGGTCATTATTTGGGATAATGGTAATGAAGGCGGGTGGAATTATGATGTTGATAAAGTTTTTGAAGCCAATGATCCTCAAAAAAGGATTGTGATTCATCCCTGGGCAGATTTTAATGGCTGGGACACGCATCATTATCCTACTTACTTAACGGGAATGCACCGTTTTAATGCGGGAGAAAATGTGTTTTTCCCAACTGAATTTATGCACGGAACTTATGATAACGGACACGGTGCGGCGCTGGAAGATTTCTGGAATCGCTATAAAGAAAGTCCCTTGTTTGCCGGAGGATTTATGTGGGCAATGCTGGACGAGGCCGTAAAACGCTCTGATTGGACGGGGGATGTGAAATTTGACTCGAAAGGTTCGCTTGCTGCTGATGGAATTCTGGGACCTCATCGGGAGAGGGAAGGAAGTTATTATACGGTAAAAGAGGTTTGGGCGCCCATTCAGTTTCAGCCTAAACAGGTCACTCCTGCTTTTGACGGATCTTTTTTAATTAAAAACGATTATCTCTTTAGCAATTTGAATTCCTGCAAAATGGAATTTAAAGTATTAAAATCTCATAATGATGTGCTTTATACGAATGGAATTCCTAAAGAAATAAGTTCCGGAAAAATTGAAATTCCGAGTATTGATCCGGGAGAAACACGCAAAATTCAGTTTGCAGTTCCTACTAATTTTGCAGAAGGTGATATTTTATCGATCTCTGCTTTTGACCCGTTTAATAAAGAAATTTATACCTGGACATGGCCTATTCATAAAGCTAAATTTTATGCTGAAAAGTTTTTAGCGGTTCAAAACACAAAAGCAAAAGCATCGGGAACAAAAATGGAAAATGAAATTACCCTAAAAGGAAATGATGTTACAGTTACTTTTGATGCTGCAACGGGGGAAATTTCGTCTGTTAAAAATGCGAAAAATGTAATTCCGATTACTAATGGTCCCCGCCCTATTGGAATGAAAGCCAAACTAAAGGATATCCAGCTTTCGCAAGAAGGTGATAAAGCGGTTTGTAACGTCAATTATTCTGGCGGATTATCTTCTATAAAATGGGTTATGGAACCGGATGGAAGATTTAAAATGGAATTAATTGCTTTGAAAAATGCTTCGGGCGGTGAAGGTTTTGACGGTGCTTTTTTTGAAGATAAAATCAACTCGTTTGGTATCACCTTTAGTTTTCCTGAAAAAGAAGTTACAGGTATCAAATGGTTTGGAAGAGGTCCGTACCATGTTTGGAAAAACAGAATCAAAGGGACTACTTATGGTGTTTGGGAAAAAGAGTATAACAATACGATTACAGGCGAAAGTTTCGAAAATTTGATTTATCCTGAATTCAAAGGATATCACGCCAATTTATTGGGAGCAAATCTAAAAGCCGGCGCTTCATCGTTTAAAGTATTCAGCGAATCTGATAATTTATTCCTGAGATTATTTACACCGGATTTACCTAAAAACAGTTTCCCCGGAAGTTATCCGCAGCCTGCATTTCCGGAAGGTGATATCTCTTTTATGTATGAAATTCCGGCTATGAGGGATTTTAAACCTCTGGAACAGCAAGGACCGCAAAGTCAGCCAACGAATATTCGAATCAAAAGCGGAGATGACGGCATTAAAATGAATTTGTGGTTTGATTTTAGAAACAACTAAAAAAGTTTCAAGTTTTTCTTGTTTCAGGTTGAAATGAGAGTTTAACCGCAGAGAACACAAAGATTTTTCGCAGAAAGCACTAAGTTAAAAAAAATATCTCTTTGATGTGAAAGATCACAAAGCTGGATTTTATTTTGGTTGTTGATTTCGAAAAGACGCAAAGTTTTTTTTATATACTTTATCAATTAATCACGCAAAGGCGCAAAGACGCAAAGTTTTTAATGAATAGCCTGCTTTAGCTGGAGAAAAAACAATCTAATGATTTGCTTTAACCAAATTTTAAGTTCAACGTTAAAAAAAAACTTTGCGCCTTCGTGTCTTTGCGTGAAATAAAAATCACTAAAATTGCCGCTAAGATACTAAGGCACAAAGTTTTTAAATAAATAGCCTGCCTTAGCTGGAGAAAATAGTTTAATGATTGGCTGTAGCCAAATTTTAAATTCAACTTAAAAAAAACTTTGTGCCTTTGTGTCTCTGCGTGAAATAAAAATTACTAAAATTGCCACTAAGGTGCTAAGGCACAAAGTTTTTTATATTACCTGTTTTTTCAATTAATCAGGTGAAGTCACAGATTATCTTTGTTTTTATTTAAGCAGATTATTTTTTCCTTTTACTTTTTAATTGTATCGAGCTGTCGTTTATTTCGAATTGACTTTCATTGAGAAGCAAGATTACTTCTGATCCGGCCAATAAAACGGGACCGTAACCGTGAGCTGCGAAAACATTTACGGGACGATGGTAATAAAATGCGGGATCAAATGCCATTCCGGTTCCAACGCAGGTTCCTTCTACCTGGCCTTTTTCATTTACTTTTGAAGCCACAGCATTCCAAGCCAACAGTACAGCGGGAGCATAAGTCATTTTATCGACATAACCGCGATTAATGGCTCTGGCAATTGAATAGGTATAAATAGCTGTTGCCGAGGTTTCTAAATAAGAATCATTTCGATCTAATAACTGGTGCCAAAAACCTGTTCCGTCCTGATACTGCATTAATCCGGCAATATGCTTTTGCAGTTGTGATAAAACCTGAGGATACCCGGGATGATTTTTAGGCAAAACTTCTAATAATTCGACCATTGTCATGACCGCCCAGCCATTTGCCCTTGCCCAATGAAATTGAGGATGAATTTGCATAGACTCGACCCAGCCGTGCATATAAATCCCTTTCTGGTTATTAAACATTCGCTCAGAAAACTGATTGGCTTGTTTTACAGCATCGTCAAAGTATTTTACATTTCCGGTGTAACTTCCCATTTGTGCCAGTGCAGGAACACTCATAAACATATCGTCTAACCAAAGCGTATTATCCTGCGGTCTGTTTCTTGCTAATGTTCCGTCTTTTAGTCGGAACTGTTTATTACTGATAAAGTCGATATAATTGTAGACCAAGGGATCTATATTTGCTTTTAGTCCTTCTTTTTTGGCTTTGATAAATGCAGCACAAAGGGCACCTGCATCATCTAAAGCTTCAGGATGCAGGGTTTTAACCATACCGGCATCTTTGATATTTTTTGCACTATAATTAGCGACGACATCTGCTATTAGCTGTATTCTTTTGTTGGAGTAATCTGCAAAATATTTTTCGCCTGTAGCTTTTGCTGCCAAAAGCATTCCTGCATAGGTTACTCCCCATTCGTAACTGGTCAATCTAAAAGCGCCGGGTTCGAAAATGATATCCTGATTGCTTTTTTTATAATCCGTAATTACGGCTTTAGTGTTTGCATCTACGATCACAGAAGCTGAATTTTTATCTAAAAAATGATAAACCTTGTCTAAAACTACTTTTATATTTTCTTTTTGAGGAATGACATACGGCGTTGGATAATCCGGCTGCAATAAATGAAGTGGTGCAGTGGCATCGGTTTTCTGGGCATTTACCATAGTGCATAATCCTAAGGTAACTAATGTTATGATTTTGGTTGGTTTATAATTCATTGTTAGTTGGTTTTAGTAAAGTGAAATTGAATCTTCAATCATTTTTATTATTACTCTAAATGAAAAACTTCTTTCAATACAATGGCAACTGGCGAATTATCAGGATTTGTTTCCATTATATCTCTCATATAAGCCCACCATTTTTTTACAACAGGATGATTTGGCAGCAATTTTTCATCAAAATCAGCACTTGTTTTTTGTACAGCAAAAAGCGTCAGTGTTTCTTCGTCCAGAAAAATACTGTAATCCTGTACTCCTGTGTCTGAAAGCAAGGTTGCTAATTCTGGCCAGATTTCATCGTGCCTTTTTTTATATTCTGCTTCAAAACCTGGTTTTAGTTTCATTTTGAAAGCATTCCGAAGGATTGTATTATTTTGCATCTTTTACTGTTTTAGATTGGTGTGCTATTTCTTTTTCTACATTACTTTGTACTAAAACAGGCAGCCAGAAAAGCAAACTGTACGATTAACACGAAGTATTGTAGGTTGCTTTTGGTATTCAATTTTGTTTGTTTTTTCAAATTGATTAGGTCGCTTTATTTATTTTATTCAATATTAATGAATCGATTATTTATTTAGTTCCTTTTTTGTAACTATTACAAATCAATATGTTACACTTAAAAAAATCAGTTAATCAAATTTTAAATTTAAAACACTAATTCCTTATTCGCATCCTGTGCTTTCTTATTTATTAAAGAATTCTGGCAATTAAAAAAGAATCCGTCTCAAAACGATTGAGACGGTTTCTAATAAAAAAACATACTGTTAATAGCCTGGATTTTGCATTGCGCCTTTTTCCTCTGGTGTTAATGGTTTCCCACTAGAATAAACACCATCCAGAAACGTTTGCGGAATTGGTCTCAGGAGATGAAAATCCTGAATATTAGCCGCCGCTTCAATATTATAAGCTCTTGCTCTCGCTATTAAAGTTTTGGTTCTGCTCAAATCTTCCCAACGATGAAACTCTCCAACAAGTTCTCTTGTGCGTTCATTTAGAATTAAACACAACATTCGGTCATAATCACTTCCATACCCTAATTTTGCAATTACAGCCATATCTTCTAAAGGCAAAGCTCCAATACTATTAATTGCTAAGCTTGTTGCTGTGGTTGAAACGGCAATATTATTAGATTCATAATAAGAATTTTCAGGAATATATGAAATTGGGATTCCAGCCTGACCTGAAACCGTCCATGCGGCACAACCATCAACATACGCTGCACGATTTTCTCCTGTTTTATATGAAGCACGAGTACGAACTGTGTTAATGTATGGCAGCGCATCAGCAAATGATGCAGATCCTATTTTTGCCAATTTTACTTTTGCTTCAGCAGCCATCAAATAGGTTTCGGCAGAACGTGCCAATATCATGTCACGTGATCCTTTTGTGTTACTCAAATCTATTCTGTTACCATCAAGATGTTTACTTAAAGACGGAAATCTTACATCTGCCATTAAGCCAACTTTGTCTGCTGCGTAAGCTACATATACGCTTGGAATTGTTTTTCCAGTTTTTGAATATACTATTGCATCATTATTTTTAGTTTTGGCAAATCGTGTATCACTTGCCTTGTTGACAATGTACATTATCCCAAGATCTCCATTGACATAATAATTTCCTGACTTATTATTGATAATACTTTTTGTTTGAAAACTTTTCCAAAAACGGGAATCGTTTACCTGATCAAAAACATCATAAACAAAATAAGTGGGTGCCAAACGACTGAAAGGTCTTCCTCCTGCAAGGTTACGTTTCATTTGAGGTAGTTGATCGTAAGTAGATAAAAAATGTATATGCTGTTGATTTCCTCCTGTAGTTAAAGTACTTGCATTAAACTGAGCTGATAAAATTAATTCAGGAAGTTTTTCATTTACACCATCAGCAACTGTATAATTCCATAAATTATCAAAATTTGCAGCCAATGGGTGACGTGAAATTACCTCATCAGACAAGGCAACTACCTGCTGTAAATCAGTCAATTTTGTAGCTGAATTCCAATTGTCATTAATTTCGCTGGCACGAGCTAAATAGGCTTTGGCTAAATAATGTGCTGCAGCATCTTTTGTAATTTTAGCCGGAGCACCTGCATTGCTTAATAAATTATAGGCTTGGGTAAAATCAGCAATTACCTGTGTTAAAATTTCTTGCGGTGTGGCTCTTTTAAATTCTAATTGAACGGTAGAACTGGTTTTTAAATTTAACGGAACACCACCATACTGACTTACCAGTTTTAAATAATTAAAAGCTCTCAAAAAATATCCTTCTCCTAGTGCTGTTTTTTTTATGGCATCGTTGGTAGAAACAATCTCTGTAGCTGCTTCAACTAATTGATTTGCATTTCCGATTCCAATGTACAAATTGTCCCAATTGGTATTTGCTGCCACCGTATTTGCATTCGAAACGGTTACAAAAGCCTTAAAACCCGATGAATAAGAATTCCAAATCCAGTTGGATGGATCTCCTCCCGCATGAAATTCATCTGTCCCTGATTCCGTTGCTGTTAATGGCACTTCACTTGAAAATTCTGCGGCAAAAACCTGATAGTAAGTACCATTGGCCAGGGCCTGAATTCCGGCTTCGGTTTTGTAATATTCTTTACTGTAAGCTGTTGTCAATTCTTCGTCCAGAAAATCTTTACTACATGAGGTACTGTCTAAAGCCAATGCAACAATCAACATCAAACTGATATATCGTTTTTTATAATTTTTCATAATGATTTTTTTTAATTTAATTTAGAATTCTACATTTAAACCTAAGGTCAAACCTCTGTTTGAGGCTGTGGTCTGTGTATCCAAATCAGTCCATTTCACTTTAGTGAAAATCATACCCGGATTCGTTGCCTGACAATAGAGTCTCAGCTTAGTAAGCCCCAGTTTTTGTGCAAATTCTTTATCAAAACGATATCCTAAAGAAATGTTTCTCATTTTCAAAAATGAACCATTACGATATCCTAATACAGGAAAATAAGGATCTCCGGTACCGGCAGAATAGATTGGTTTTTGATATTCGGCATTTATATTATTATCGGTGTAATAATCAATTGCTCTCTGGCTTGCTTTTGCCCCTTCATTTTCTCCTAAAGTATCATATAAATATCCCATACGACCATAAATAAAGAAAGACAATTCTACATTTTTGTAAGTAAAAGTATTGGTTAATCCTACGATATATTTTGGGTCTTTAGAACCTATAATCACACGATCATTGTTGGCATCAATTTTATAATCCCCATTTTGATCTACTGGTCTTGCATTACCAAATGAAAAGATATTAGAACCGGCAGCAGCATTGAATTTAGCCATTTCTGCCGCATCTTCAGGTTTCCAAATTCCGTTTGATGCAAAACCATAAATTACATTTTGAGATTCACCAATAAATAAATTGTTGTTGATGTCATCAAATTTTCCGTTTTGCAACGATACAATTTTGCTTTGTTGATAGGAACCACTAAAACTGGAAGTCCATTCAAAATTTTTAGTCGTTATGTTTACTGTATTTAAGGTAAGCTCTACTCCGCTTCCCTCTGTTTCACCAATATTTTGATAGGTATCTTTAACACCAAGAACGGTAGGAACGCTGCTTTTTAATAATAAATCAGTTGTTTTACTGGTATAATAATCTAAAGCTCCTGAAATTCTATTGTTAAACATTGAGAAATCAATACCATAGTTAAGTTGTGTCGTTTGCTCCCATCCTAAATCTAAATTCCCTAAAGAGGTATTATTTACCACACCTGATCCGTTTGGATAAACGATTCCAATTAGCGGTGGCTGAGTAGCGTAAGCTGGTACCGCAGCGTTTCCTGTGACACCGTAACCTACCCTGACTTTTAACTGGTTGAGCCAGGATACATTTTCAAGAAACTTTTCTTTGTTCACTACCCATGCTAAAGAAGTACTTGGAAAAAATGCCCATCTTTTCTCTGATGCTAATTGAGAAGCGCCATCAAAACGACCTGATGCTGTCAATAAATATTTGTCAACAAAACTGTAATTTACTCTTCCCATGTAGGACAATAAACCTGTATTTGTTAAACCTGACGAATATCCTGCAAGAGTAACATTAGCAGGATTTAGAGCATTCCATTTGTTTGCCGGATTTTTTATATCATTGGCAGACATTGAACTATTTTCGTTGTGATATTCTGTCTGGCTCATCAATAAGGTTGCCCCAAAATTATGTCTTCCGTAAGTTTTATTATAAAAAATCAAGTTATCTAGTGTATATGAGATTGATTTTTCATTGGCTAAAGATGCAAAACTGGTTCCGGAGCGAATTGCTGATTTACCATCTAAATAAACACCATCACGATACGAAGTGATATCGGGACCAAAATTAATACGGTATTTTAAACCTGTCAGTTTAGAAGATATTCCTCCCAAATCAAACTGCGCATATAAACTACCAAAAGCACGCAATGTTACCCGTTGATCCTGAGACAATTTGTACTCATCAACCGGAGTCCTGATTGTAGAATCCCCACCCGGATTATCAATTCTGTTTCCGTTAGCATCATAAGGAACGGCATACGGAAGATTGGTTCTGGATGTTTCATATATTCCACCAGAACTTGTTACTGCAGTTCTTCCTATGTTTGATTGTCCGTATTCATTTACACCATAACTTGTATTAAGACTAACCCCCATCTGAAACCATTTTGTTGGTGTGATATCAACATTGGCAGTTCCGCTGTAGCGCACATAGCTCTGTCCAAATAAAGTTCCGGTATTGTTTAAATATCCAAATGAACCGTAGGCTTTCATTTTTTCAGTACCACCACTCACAGCTATAGTATGCTGTTGGGTAATTCCGGTACGGGTAACAAATTTGCTCCAATCTGTGGTAGCTACTTTAGAACCATCAAAAGTGGCTGATATATTTCCGTTTGCATCTGTCCAGCCTTTTTCAATATTTGCCCAGGCAGAAGGATCTGCTGAAGCCAGGAAAATTAATTTATCATTTTCAATCGTTGGAGCATCTCCTTTTGGAAACGCGCCAGGATTAGAATAATATCTTCCCCAACGGCGGAAATCGATATATTCTGCCGAGTTCATCATTCGGGCATTTTCATGAATGGTTTCTGTTACTATTGAAGTATCATAATTCAAAGTAAACCTTCCGTTTTTACCTTTTTTTGTTGTTATAATAATAACCCCATTGGCACCACGAGAACCGTATATTGCGGTAGCCGAAGCATCTTTTAGTACATCGATTGTTTCGATATCAGTAGGATTTAAAAAATCTATTCCGCCTGAATTGGCATCAACGCTAATTTTTCCTGTCGATGCATCTGTTACTAATCTTGAGTTTAATGGAATACCATCAACTACATAAAGAGGCGCATTTGATGCCGAAATAGAACGCGCTCCACGAATGGTTATACTCCCAACAGTTCCTGGTCGTTCTGTTGACGACACATCTACACCTGCAGCTTTACCCTGCATGGCCTGAACTGCGTTTACTACAGGTCTGGAAGCAATTTCTTCTGCAGTTACACTTACAATGGATCCGGTAAGGTCTTTTTTCTTTTTTGTACCATATCCAACAACGACCACTTCCTCAAGAGAATTATCATCTTCTTTTAAAACAATATTATAAACGCTTGAATTTCCAACGGTAATTTCTTGTTTTTTAAAGCCAATAAAACTATAAACAAGAACATTTCCCGGAGAAGCATTGAGAGAATAACTTCCGTCCAGATCAGTACTAACACCATTCTGACTTCCTTTAATAAGTACATTGACACCCGGAATTGGTAGTCCGGAAGCATCTTTAATAGTACCTTTAACTACTTTGCTCTGCGCATAACCTGATGCATGAAAAAATGCTATCATAGCCAACAAAAACAGAACGCGAAATTTGTTTTTCATAAAAGTTAAAATTTGGTTAATTAATTAGTTAACTCAAATTTATACAGAAGTTAATTCCGTACCGTCCTGTAGTATCCTGTGAAATCATCAGTAAAATTCTAACATACAGAGTTTTACAAATTTTTGTCAGCTGTTTTTTAACCAAAAAATTCTTTAACCAACTGATTTACAACCAATAGATGATTACTCAATCATAAAAATATCATATTAAAAACTTTATTTACTTACTACTAAACTATTAATATTAATTTTCACAAAAAATAACGAATTAAAAACAAAACAACTAAATTCCTTACTGATCTATTTTTGAACCAAACAGGATGCTACAGGATAGCAATCTGATATAATATTTTTACTTTATTAAAATGGTCGGTTTTTTATAGTTGCATTTCAACAAAAGAACCGGGCTTACACCAGATAAAATACGAGTAATACAATTGGGCAATTACGGATTATTGAAATAGAACTTTATGAATAAATTAAATTATTTGAGACTGCTAAAAACCGTATTTCTTATACTATTTTTTTTAATGAGCATTCTTGCTTTTCCACAAAAAAGGGAAATACCAAACGAAACATTGGTTAGTATTTATCCGGATGGCTATCTATTTTCTTATTTTAAAGGAAACGGTGAAGATGGATTGCATTTTGCCTACAGCGAAGATGGCTATAAATGGAATGCTTTAAAAAACGATACTTCTTTTCTAACTCCCGAAGTAGGAAAAGACAAACTTATGAGGGATCCCTGTATTATAAAAGGCGGCGACGGTTTATATCATATGGTCTGGACGGTGAGCTGGACGGATAAAGGAATTGGTTATGCCTCGTCTCAAGATTTGATTCATTGGTCGAAACAGGAATTTATTCCGGTGATGGCTCACGAAGAAAAAGCACGAAATACCTGGGCTCCGGAAATTACCTATGATGATAAATCGAAAACCTATATGATTTATTGGGCGTCGACAATTGACGGAAAATTTCCTGAAACCAAATCAGATGATGAAAAAGGGTATAACCATAGGATTTATTACACCACTACAAAAGATTTTAAAAAATTTGCCAAAACAAAATTACTTTATGAACCTGGTTTTAATGTCATAGACGCTTCGATTGTAAAGCAAGATGAGGGGTATGTTATGTATCTAAAAGATGAAACGCGTAATCCTGTTCAGAAAAATTTAAAGACTGCATTCAGCAAAAAACTAACAGGTCCGTATAGCAAAGCCAGCAAACCCATCACGGGAAATTATTGGGCAGAAGGCCCAACAGCACTCGAAATTGACAACAATTGGATTGTCTATTTTGATAAATACACCATGAAGAAATATGGTGCAGTAAAAGAAACGGCTAATGGCTGGGAAGACATTTCGGAACAAGTTAGTTTTCCTGCCGGAACTCGCCATGGCACGGTGATAAAAGTTAGTGCCGGGGAAATTGCTGATTTGAAGAAGGAGTGAAATTTGTATTTTAAATTACTCTTTAAGATCTCTATTTTTAATAATATCTTTTACGTTCTTGTTTTTTGCTGCGCTATCATTTTTCAAATTACAAGAAGTAATTACCAGACATATAATAGTACTATTTTTGATTTCATTTGGTATAAATTACATGAAATCAAAAGATCCATTTGGAGTACAAATGGATCTTTTTACATTATTTTTTATTAGTTAGCGAAGCTTTGTAGTCACTATAATCTTTTTCATCTTCTTTAATACGTTCTTCTCGTTGAGAAACAACACTCGCTTTATCCTTATGATCACTCCAGGAAAGATATAAACTGTCATAAGCCTTTCCTCTTGAGAGAAATTCCTTAGTTCGTATAAGTTTGCCATCAGTATCGTAATACTTCCATGGCCCTCGCTTTTTTGTTAAATAATATTTTGAACTTGAGTTTTCAGAAATTTTATCAATACTACCTTTTTTTACGTAGATATAAACCCCACTTTCTTTTAATTTTCCGTTATCATAAAAATAATCCCAAGTGCCAACTTTCAAACTATCCTGAAATGCTCCTAATTCTTTCAGTTGACCATTCTTATAATAATATTTCCAAAGCCCTTTTTTCCTGTCTGATGAATACCCTCCTTCTGACTCTAATTCTCCAGTGATATAAAAATGTTTCCAATCATAATTTTTAGCCTTACCTTCAGAATCACTTTCTTCTATCCCAATAGCTCTAATATTTTTTGTGTGAGGATAATAAAAAGTATCTTTATTTTTTAAATAAGCTTCCCTATCCTCTTCTCTTTTCTTCCTTCTTATTCTTACCTCCGATACATCTTCTTCTTTTATGTAACTTCCTGGGCTACTTCCATCAGGAGTATTATTTAGAAAATAACCTCTTATCCAAAAAATTTGATTGCCAAGAGTAATCCCAAATTCTGCTTTACCCATTCCTGATATAATTTCTAAATACTCAGAACTATATTCTTCCCAATTGAGAATATTTATTTTGTTATTTTCCTGAGTCCATTTACCAGAATGACTACGTTTAATCGAACCTTTTTTGTAATAATGAAAAAAAGTACCGTCTTCTTTAAAATCGATATAATGCAGAGCCTTTTCGTCTTCGATGTTATAGTATTTTCCTAAAACTTCTTTCTGGCAGGAGGTTAATCCGCTGATAATTACGAAAAATAATGCAGTGATTTTTAATCTCATTTGGTTTAAATTTCCTGCAATTTACTATTTTTATGGTAATTTAAAAGTGAAATAAATTCTTTGTACTATAGTTGATAATTGTTTCTCTTTCTCTCCATCATTTTTTCTATTTCTATTTCCAACATTCAAATGAATCATTAATGATTCTCTTGATGTTTTATTATAAATATATCCTTCTAATTTTTTATTTTTCACACGTACTAATGCAAAAGCACCACCTATAAATATTTGGGCCAGATTAGAATCTAAATGTTTGTCAAAACTTTCAATATCATAAATTGAAGTTGGACTAAGTTCTAAATCAAGTTTTAAATCTTTACTATCAGGCTTACTTACAAAATCATAATTAGTTTGTCTTAATAATTTTAAAGTTTCCTCCATGATTTCATCAATCATTCGGCCTTTTAAGAGAGCTTGTGCAAATTTATGTTCATAATAATCAAAACTGCGAGTTTCAAGTCCTTTACCTGTTGCAAATTCATAAATTAAAATAGCAACTGTTGCTTCATAACTTTTTTTAAATAATATTTTCTTTTCCTGTTCTCCCAGTTTCTCCACTCCTGGATAGATACGTTTTGCCGTTTTAACTAATGCATTTACCGCTATTTCGTCAGGCAGTTTTTTTACTTCTTCTGTGAGGGTATTTACTATTTTCTCTAATTCTTTTGGTATCTTTACTCTTAATTTTTCACTTATCTCATTAATTTCACTCATATCAGCATATAATTGTTCAATTAAATTAGCATATTCTTTATTGTCAAACCCCGTTATTCTTGTTGCTTTAAATTCTTTTTTAATCTCAGCGTAGAGTTCTTTCAAATCATCATAAATTATTTTCTCGATAGCTAATGCTGAATTTGAAACTTCATTACCAATATTTGTTAACGAATTCTTGATTTCTTTTTTAATATTAGCTAATGAATTTTTAATTTCTTCAACAGTAGCATTTTGTACATCATCTCTAACTTTAGCAACCTCATCTAAGCCAGAGGAAATATTGTCAAAATTTTTATTTATTCGCTCTAATCGCTCTAATAATTTATATTCTTTTAAATATTTTGGTTTTTCTTTTACTGCATTTTTTTGATCAATTATAAAATGATCGCTTGTCCTGATGTTGCTTTGTTTAGGATTTTCAAGTATTTTGTCAATAGTATTAACTTTAAAAGTATCACTCAATCTTAAATAATACAATTCTTTTACCATTACCTGTCCCAGTTTTACCCTATCCTCATATTTTGCAAAATTGAAAATTACTTTACCATCTTTTGTAAAATGATTTTCCATAATATCTTGCATAATATCGGGAGCCATCCAATGGGTAAAATTCTCATTGATCTCTTTAATAATACTATCAAATTCTTTATTTCCACTAGATGATCCTTCTTCTAATGCTTTTTTTAGTAAACTATTATTTAAATCCTTGAAAGAAGAATTTATATAATCCTGAACGAGAGACTGTTCAAATTCTACCAATTTTAAATCTAACTCTTGTTTAGATAAATTTTTAAAGCTTTGTTTATTTCCTAAGGCATCCACAAATTCACCACTTAATTTTCCTTTGCCCTCTAAAAGTAGTTTTACATTATTCATATTATCAGAAAACAAATACTTGTTTCCCTCTTTTAAGAACTCATCTGTGTTATCAGACAAATACCAAAGGTTAATCATTTCAGCGGATCCTAGTGCAATTTCGCCATCTATCGCTTCTTTTATTGAACCTACCGTTACTCTGGCCGCAGCATCAAACCATTCAGATATTATACCTCTCGTCTTTAGATAAGTATCTACGAATTGATAATAAGCGTGACGCTGTCCAATCGTGTTGTAGAAATAATGCTGCTCGTTTATAGTATTATACAATGAAGCTTTCCAGAAAGTAGACCCTTCTTTGGTTGGATTATTGATTCTGTCAAAATCATACCATTGCCCTTCTTTTAAAGCAGGATATTTACCTTTTTTATCTATAACTATTTCGCCTTTACCATATTTAACCTCTATATTATCTAATAAACTTCCTGACCAAACAAAATACATCTGCTCTACTCCAATGTCAGGATACATTTTCTGAGGACTCAAGTTTAGATATATTTTTTTACTGGTTTGAATTGTTATCCTATCTGGTAAATTAGGAAAGACTGACTTTAATAATAAAAATAACTCATCGTGTTCTGAAAATAATTTTTGAATATTTACATCAGGATTTCTTATTTCTTTGATCATTCTTTTGTTATATCCTTTCAAATTTTTATTTTTTACATCATCAGATAATTGCAATAACTTCAAAACCATCAACTCACTTGCATCTCCCCAATTTATGTTATTAATTGTAATCTCATCAATTGTCGCGAGACGCCACTTTTGCAAATCAAAATACATTTTTCCAAAACGATCGTGATCTTTTTTACCAACAAAATTTTTGGCAGTCGCTCCTTCATCAAAAGCTTTAGAAATGTTTTTCCAATACGCTGTTTCGACAGTATTATTTGCTACGATCGCAGCCTCTAATCTCTTTTTTATTTCCGTTTTAACGACTTCTGTTTTTGGCTCGTTGTTATTTGTCTGAAGTGTCTGAGGAACTGTTAACATCTCTTGCGCGGCAACACTTGCATAAGTTTGCGTCGTTATTCCGGTGCTAAAATTGAGCGTATTATTTTCTGACCCTGATGTCGGAGAATTAGTGTTGTCTGAAACGGCAGAACTCTTTGTTGTTCTGTCAGTGGTATCATCAGTAACGCCTCCTCCGATTAGAGCGTTTGAAATGGATGTTGTTGCCGAAGGAATAATACCCGATGAAACACTCAGATTTGACATTGTTTCCCCGGTAACCAAAGGAGTATTGCCAATCGACAGTGCTGTTTCTTTGATTTCAGCAGTGGTATCGGTGGCGCCTCCTTCGGTAGAGGAAATAGAATTGTTGGCAACAGCAGCAGCATTTTGTTTTTTTTGCTCCTGCCATTCCTGTACTATATCTTTTTGCTGGCTCATTTCTTTCGAAACTTTGGCCAGTTCTTTTATGATGGTTTTGGTTAAATCTTCTGAGCTTTTTATATCAGCACTATTTTGTATGGAAAGATTGAAATTATGGATTGCATTTTTACTCATCGCTTGGTGTTTTTCTGGGTGTAAAAATAGTATCAATGTTTGCGATTTTTAAATTTCAAGACACGTGTATTCAGTAGTTTCAGCAAGTTATCGTTTTACTGAAACTACCGAATTCACCAGACTTTTTTTAGTTTATTTTGTATTCTTCTGTCCTACTTTTACACCCTCAAAAAACAAATACTGATGTTGTTTTTATCGAAAAATAACTCGAAAAGACTTTGCTTCTTTTCCAAAAAAAATAATCAGCACACTATATATTAATCACCCTAAAACAGCAGCCATTATGGATTATGTATTATCAACAGGCATGGCAAAAATGCCCAAAATCCCAGACAAGAATAATTCACGACTTTTCTTAATCACACATTTAGAAAAAAGATTTGAGACAGGGAATTTAATCCTACCCTAGATTGACGGGTTAACAAAACCAAAATATCTATTATTCGTCTCCATACTTAAGAAGGTTCAATTTATCAAAATCAAATAATTACATCATTTTAAAAGAAAAAAATATGGCTTTACAAACATTAAATACCATAAAACAATGGTTCAAAACGGGTTTAAAACCAACACAAGCTCAATTCTGGGATACCTGGGATTCGTTCCGACATAAATTTGACAAAATCCCTGTAAAAGAGGTTGAGGGACTAGACGAATTACTCTTATCCAAAGCTGACAAAACTGTTCTAGATCATCACCTTGCTGATAAAAATGCTCACGCACCACAAGTAAATACGGATTGGAATAGTGAGTTCGGTTTTAGTCAATTACTTAACAAACCTGAATTTAAAACGATCAATGGAGAGCCATTGACAGGTGATGGAGATATAATTATTGAAGCAGGCGGATCCCAGGATTTACAAACCACTTTAGCCAATGGTAATGAAACCACAAACGGCATAATGTTTAACGATGACTATTATAATTGGTTAAAAACAAGCATAGATTCGAGATCTATACGTTTAACAGATAGTAATTCAGATATGTTAGTAGCTATTGATTCTGCCGGTGTTGTTACACGAGATGATAGTCAGCATGTTTCACTAAATCCTCAAGGTATATTTTTTAACAGAGACACTGCTGAATCCTATTTACGAATTAATACATCTTCTACAGGCGTTAGCACAGTAAATTTACCTGCAACTGAAGGTGCAGAAATTACATTAACTGCTACAGACGATTTTAAAACAATCAACGGAGAATCTATTATTGGAAAAGGCAATTTAAACATTGAACCTCAAGGTCTAAAATCCGTTTTAGATGCAGATCCTACTGCTTCTTATGGCCAAAGTAAAGCAACCCTAATGGGTGATTACGGTACTTCGAAATATAACGAGATTATCGTTTCTGATGAAACCGAAAAAACAGGTATCTATCAGTTAAAAAATCAATTATCATTTGACCATACTGTATTAGATTCTAATGACATAGGAAATATAACGCTTTCAGAAGGCAATGTTATATTGACCAGATATAAATCTGATAATCAGACTATTGTCGATATATCTGATCCCGTTGCTAATACTCAATTAAGATTTCCGGCAAAATCAGAGGAAGGTAAAACATACACGATAGCTACTACAGAAGATTTTAAAACTATTAATGGAGAATCTATTGTAGGTTCAGGTGATATCCTTATCAGTGGAGGTGACGGAAATATTCCTACCCTGCAAGAAGTATTAGACAAAGACAGAAATGCTACAAATGCAAGTATAAATTTACTATCAGAGGAGGGAGAATCACAAACCACTGTACATGAAGGAGGTCTTAACATATCTGAAAAAACAGAAACAGGTTTCCTGATTACAGATATCAATAAACTGGGAGTTTCAGTAAGTAAAGATGAAGAAACTACTTTCGCAAATATATCAGCTGATGAACTATCTTTAAATAAAAATCTATCCGGAAATCCGGTTAAGCAAGGCATTGTATTAAATGAGGATAGTGCCGGAACGTCTACTATTAAACTGCCTCTGACTTCAGATGGGGATGTAAAAACCTTGGCTACAACAGAAGATTTTAAAACAATTAATGGAGAATCTATTGTAGGAGAAGGAGATATTATTTTGAGTGAGGGGAGTCAAGATTTACAACAAACCATAGACAATGGATCACTCGCCGTATTTAATGATAGTAAGCAATACGTAGCAATGTTTAATGAAGGAGCTCCTACTTCTTTTGGTATAGGATCATCAGATGGTACTTATCATTCAACTTTAATCATAAATCCAGATCTTCCATCTATACAACAATCCTCTAATAATGGAGATATAGCTTATGTGGGGATATCCAAAAACAAAATTATATTATCAGAGAGTCTATCAGCTGGTATTACTAAAATAAAATTTAATCCCCCTACAAGTATTTCAACTTTAAATTTTCCTGCTCCATCTGAAGATGGAGAATACACACTTCCTCTAAGGATTAATGGACAAGTTGCAGATAAGTATGGTGATGTAACGATTCCTACAGGTGGTGGATCACAAACATTAGATCAAGTTTTGGCTGCTGGAGACGAAGCAATTGGAAAAAGTTTTGTTATTAAAGATCAAAACATATCTGTAAATAATAATGTTTTTGTAAGTCCACAGTCTATTCATCTGTTTAGTGAGGATAAAGATTTTTTTATGACTTTAAATAATTTTGGTATAAGTTCATTATATGGAGATCAATCAAAAGGGCTAAGGTTAAAGAAAACAGGTCTTAACTTTTTTGAGTATGCTGATGGAGGAGTAGATTGTACTTTGATTCAAAATACAGAATCAAGCGGTTTGTCGTCAGTAGTAATGCCTTTAATGCTTGATGGAGAAACAAAAACCTTAGCTACTACAGATGATTTCAAAACTATCAATGGACAATCTATTATAGGAGTTGGTAATATCGCTGTAGGAGGAGCCACTCTAGATGCAACTACTGCGGTGAAAGGTATTGTGAAACTTACCGGAGATTTAGGAGGTACAGCAGATAATCCTACAACGCCTACAGCGGTTCACAAAACTGGAGGTTTAGCTGAATCAATAAACGGATCAAAAACATTTACTAACATACTTGGCATATCCAGTAATACTTCGGGAATAGACTTCGCAAGTCCTTCATCCTATACAGGTAGTTCTACGCCATTTTTAAATAATAGGGGTGGATATTTACAGCTTGTGGGGTCTACAGGAGGAACGGGTGGAGGAGGTTTAGGTTTAATGTTAGATACATCATTAATAGGAACTACAGCAAAAAAAGTACAATTCCCTAATAAAAATGGAGTTTTGGCGATGGTTTCCGATTTGCCAGTTGACCCAATTACAGGAATGGGAAACCCGAACTCTATTCCGAAATTTACAGTGGCCGGAGTTTTAGGTAATAGCACTTTTTCTGAGGTAGCCGGGTCAGGTTTTATAAATGGTGACTTTTACATAAATCCTTCTTCTGGTGGTAAATTAACATTTCAAAAATCATCGACACCTTTTGGAGCAATAGGCAATTCCTTAAAAGTTGTATCAGGTGGTGTTTCTGATACTGATTTAAACGCATACGTCTACGGAAATAATCCTTTTGGAATATGGACGAACGGAGTAAAAAGAATGACAGTTGACGGAAATGGAAATGTAAGTATCGGAAATTTTAATCCTACAAATTACTCAGGATATAAGACTTTAACAATAGGAGACAATGATAACGCAAGAAGTGGGTTGTTGAAATTTAAAGGTGGCTATAACTTAGGGGATGGAGCAGAGATTACACAAACGAATGGCGGAGATTTTTTATTTAGCCTTAATAGCAATAATACACCTTTTTCAATTAGGTCAAACGGCAATGCTCAGTTTACAGGAACTATTTCCACAACAGGTATCGTATCTGCTACTATATCTGGAGATGATTTAGATACTATATTCTCTGGGATGCCTGACAATTCTACAAAAACACTTTCCGTAAGTTTTGGCTCATCGACTTTAAATACTCCGTCAGGAACTAACGCTTCGTCTGTAATTATTACAAAATCAGATTCAGGTAGCGGATCAATGCTTCTTACTGACTATCAAACAAATAAAATGTATTCAAGGGCTAGATGGGGTACTTGGTCTACGTGGGTTGAAAAATAATAATAATAATAATAATGATTAAATAAATATAAACAATGAACACATTAAAGCAAGTAGTAGTAAATCTACTAGGAGATTTTACAGCAGACTTTTACATAACATCTTCATCTTTGTCATGTTTGGTATTATTCTTAGTTTAAGAATACAAGCTCCAAAAAGAGATAAATTATCAGATAGTACTCCTATCAAATTCAGCTGGAGATTCTTACTGCAAGATAATTTAAAGAAATGGATAGAATCTTTAGTATTTGTGTTCTTATCTATCAGAATAGGAGCAGATGCTTGGGGTGTAGTACCTACTTATGTAAGTGCAGTAATTATGGGATTAAGTTTTGATTATTCATTAAACCTAATTGCGAAGCGAATAGAGAAAACTCACCGTAAAACTAGAGAAAATATTGAACTTTTAAATTCAGCTCCGACTGAATACTTACAACAAAAAAACAACCTCAAATTAATATCATATGAATAAACCAAAAATTACAGTAATCGTAAGCCTTTTAATTGTTTTGACAGGCTTAGTTGACACTAAATTCGATCTTTTGCAAGATGCAGGATTATCATTGGTAACTATCAACAGAATCAAATTAATCGGTTTAATTTTGTCGGCAGCATTACCAAGCATTACTTCTTTATTTTCGACAGAAGAAAGGTAGAAAACTCCAAGGGAAGGAATAAAAAATGCCGTACAATCAGCAATAACCCTTTGCCTTTATTTTAAACTGAAACATCCAGGATAAGAAGAAAAAATAAACGCTTTGATAATCCTGGATGTTTTCTTAACGACTTAAAATCGTTCTTTTTTTCTACTGAAACTAAAGAAAACGCCGATCTCATTTTTCTTTTTATGCGTTTTTCCATATTACTTTTACACGCTCAAAAGTCGAATAATGACATTAATCTATATACATTAATTCGCAAACTTTCAGGATATTTTTATAAAAACATCCTCCTCTCCTACTCAGAGAAAATAATTCTACCTGAATGAAATATTAATAGCAATAAATAACAAATCAAACACAAAAATCATGAGAGAGATGCCTGAAAATAACCAATAAAACAATCTAAAAAAACAGATTAATCTGTGATTAAAAAAATTAATCCAAGAACTGAATTCATCACAATCTAAAACTACATAATTTAAAAGAAAAAACATGGCTTTACAAACATTAAACACCATAAAACAATGGTTCAGAACGGGTTTAAAACCAACACAAACTCAATTCTGGGATACCTGGGATTCCTTCCGACATAAATTTGAAAAAATTCCTGTAAAAGATATCGACGGAATTGACGAATTGCTTTTATCCAAAGCTGACAAAACCGTTCTAGATAATCACCTCGCCGATAAAAGTGCTCATGCACCACAAGTAAATACAGACTGGAATAGTGAATCGGGTTTTAGTCAATTGCTTAATAAACCTGAATTTAGAACTGTTAATGGGGAAACTATTGTTGGAACCGGGGATATAGCTATCACTACTGAACCTGCAGATTTACAATCCGTTTTAGATAATGGGTCATATGCTAAGTTAGAAAATAAGACTGTACAAATATACAATCATGGAGCAAATCCACTTGATTATAGTCAATCAACCTCACACCCTAACTTTATTCAAATTACCAATATGAAAGATCATAATTCTGGTAGATTTGAAGTTGGTAGAGGTTTTGCTAATATTGTACAATCTACTGCAGATGGTAATACAACAACAGTAGAGTTTGAAAATAATTTTAGCGAGACAGGAAATAAAGTTAACATAAAATTTCCTTCAAAACCCACCGGAGATTATACCTTATCAACAACTTCTGATTTTAAAACAATCAATGGAGAATCTATTATTGGAGAAGGTAATTTAGACATTGAACCTCAAGGTCTAAAATCCGTTTTAGATGCAGATCCTACTGCTTCATATGGAGAAAGTAAAGCAACCTTAATGGGCAATTACGGTACTTCGAAATATAATGAGATTATCGTTTCTGATGAAACCGAAAAAACAGGTATCTATCAATTAAAAAATCAATTATCATTTGATCATACTGTATTAGATTCTAATGACATAGGAAACATAACACTTTCAGAAGGCAATGTTATATTAACAAGGGATAAGTCGAATAATCAAACGGTTGTCGATATATCTGATCCTGTCGCTAATACCCAATTAAGATTTCCTGCAAAATCAGAAGAAGGTAAAACATATACGATAGCTACCACAGATGATTTTAAAACCATTAACGGAGAATCTATTGTAGGTTCAGGTGATATCGTTGTAAGCGGAGGTAACGGCGATATACCTACTCTGCAAGAAGTATTAGACAAAGACAGAAATGCTACAAATGCAAGTATAAATCTCCTATCAGAGGGGGGAGAATCACAAACCACTGTACATGACGGAGGTCTTAATATTTCTGAAAAAACAGAGACCGGCTTTCTTATTACAGATATCAATAAACTGGGAGTTTCAGTAAGTAAAGATGAAGAAACTACTTTCGTAAATGTATTAGCTGATGAACTATCCTTAAATAAAAAATTATCAGGAAATCCTGTTAAACAAGGCATTGTATTAAATGAGAACAGTTCCGGAGCATCTACAATCAAGCTGCCTCTGACTTCAGATAGAGATGTAAAAACCTTAGCTACAAAAGAAGATTTTAAAACAATCAATGGAGAATCTATTGTTGGAGAAGGAGATATTACAATAGAGGGCGGAGCATCTCAGAATCTACAACAAACATTAGCTAATGGAAATACAACTAATTTAAAATCTATTTTTTCTAAAGGCAATTATGTTACGACTGTAGATCCTAGTTTTATTACAATACAACATCCTGAACAAGGATATTTAACCATAAATCCATATAGCATTCATTTACAGAGTCCCACTTCTACTGGATCAGCTTATTTATCGGGTATTAATGGCCTATCAATAGGTAATGAATCTTCTGCTTCATATCTTCAATACAATCCTTTATCCAATCAGAATGGTATTTATCTGTTTCCTTTAAATAAAGGTTTTGATCCACCTAGAACACTGGCTACAACAGAAGATTTTAAAACAATCAATGGAGAATCGATAGTTGGGACTGGTGACATTGCGATAGAAGGCGGAGCCACTTCAGATGCAACTAGTGCAGTAAAAGGGATTGTGAAACTTACCGGAGATTTAGGAGGTACAGCAGATACACCAACAACGCCTACAGCAGTTCACAAAACAGGAGACGAATTAATTTATGGTAGAAAAACATTCATAAGTGATAATCTAAATAAAAGCGCATCGGCTTTCGTAACTAGAGATAATGCTACAGAATCAGCATTGACAGCTAACAGTACGTCTACAACACTTCCGGCTTTTACAGCTCTGGCAACAGCCGATAACGCAGTGGGAATATCTGTTCGTAATTTCGGAACGAACTCTACAGGTATTAGGATAGAAGGCAATCAAAATAACCCATCTGTTAGCCGTCTATTAACGTTGTCAAATAAAAAGGCTTCTAATGGACAGGTTGATATAGCAACGCCTTTAACTATTTTAAGAGATGGCGAAACAGTCGCAACTATAAGTAATTTAGGGGGTTTTACCGGAAATTCATTTACAAAAACAGGAGGTTTAGCAAGTCAGTTTTTAAAAGCTGATGGATCTGTAGATTCAAATGTTTATAATAATGACGCAAATGTAATTCATAAAACGGGTGATGAATCTAAAAGCGGATTTTTAACACTTAATACAGGTTTAAAATTGGATAGTTCTTTTATATCCTGGCTTGGAAGCCCCTCGAAACCAACAGGTTCAGGATCTGCAACTATAACTGCCATAGGAAATGATATAGCTATAGCGTCTGGATCATCTTCACGACAATTTGCGACATTTAAAACTGATCTACTTAGTACGGCGCAAACTTATAGTTTCCCAAATAATAGTGGAGTAATAGCTTTGTTATCAGATATACCTACAAACGCCCCGGCCGGAACTTCAGGAAGTTATACCGCAACAGTCTCAGAAATAACTAATGTATCTATAAACGGGATAGGCAGAATGTCCAATTATATAAAAGTAGGAAATGTAGTTTCTGTTCAGGCTAACGTTAATTTGAACATCACTGCGAGCTCTACATTATCAAGATTTAGAATTTCTCTACCAATAAATATTGCAGGCTCTGCAACTAACTTTTATTGCGGTCAAGGTACCGTATTCACAACTACTGCCGGAACTGCGGCATACCCGTGTCAGGTATATTTAAATGGAGGCACTGAAGCTATTGTACAATTTAACTCCGAAATAGGAACGGGGCCGAGAGATGTATCTTTCAATTTTCAGTACGATATAACAAAGTCCAATTAGACAATACTTTATCTCAAGACACCAACTAAAAAATTAGCTAATATTCAAAAATAAACTCTAATTAATTTTTAAACCCACACCCAAAATCGTCTGAGAATATTTATCTCTAATGATTTTGGGTGTTTTTTGTCTGCGAATATCGGAGTGTAAAACTTATTCGAAAAATGTAGTCATAGAATTATTTTTTCAGAGAATAACAATTCTCCAAAATAGTCTAATTAAAAACCACAATCAATTAAATAACAAAATATTAACACTATTTACATTCTACTGAAACTACTGAAAACAGTCGTTCAATTTTTCGTTTTTCACGCACTTCTGCCCTATTTTTACATACTCTAATAACCTCTATTAGCATCCCCAAACAGACATAATAATACACTTTATTTTCAATTTTTTTTGAGAATGGATACCTCATCTGTAGACAATACCTTCAATAATCATATTAACCATTAAACATTCACCCATCATGGATTATACACCAAGAGACTTAGGAGAAACGCCTAAAACACCAGACATGAGCAATTTCAAAAATCCCTTGGGACAAACCACAGAGGGCAACATTTTTATAGAAAGTTTTAACATCACGCCCTTAAGCGTATCCGAAAAAAATGAAAGTCTCACCGAAGTCCTAAAAAAAGAAAGCAGAGACAGCAATATTTAATATCTAGAAATCTCTAAAATCATAAAAATGCCAGTTCAAACAATTCTACAAAAACTAAAAGAAAAATACGGTACACTATTAAAGCTGACCTCTGATGATCAAGTAAACACTGCTTATTGCAAAAAGCCAACTTTTACTACATTTCTTAATTATCAAAATAAATACAAGGATAATCCGCATGAAGCGATTCTGTTTTTATTTCAGGAATGTGTCCTGGCTGAAGAGAATTATGATGATGAATTCATGCTTTCGGCAGGAAATTCTATTGTCGCCATCATCAAAAACGATAGCGAATTCTCAATCGATGCCACACCACAAAAAGATGAATTCAAAAAGTCAGCTGCACTTATTCGGTATGCGTTTCATGTCGATCCGTATCAATTATCGATGGATGAGTTTTACAAACTGCTTGAAGAAGCTTTGTGGTTACAAAAACACAACGAGAAAAGAATGGAAAATACCTTCATGACTGCCTTTGCCCAAACATTTTCAAATTAAAAATAAAAAATAAATCATTATGAAATTCAATTTTAATGTAAACGAAATTTTAGCCACCAAAGAAACTGAATATAGCGGCATTAACTATAACGAATCAGAATCGAAAAATTTTATTATCGATAAAACCGGAGGCGAATTTAACCTAAGAGTCTTTGCACCATTGGTTTTTGAACCACTGGTAAAAAAAGACCTTAATTTACCCAGTTTGCGAATAGATGCTGTTACGGTTAACCTAAATCGTTCGAAAGTCATCAAAAAAGAAGGAATCGAAGGACGTGATTCAACCATCAAGGAACATATTACAAATGGGGATTTTAGCATTTCGATAGACGGACTAATCGCGAATGAAACTGGAGATGAATATCCAAAAGAAAAGCTTTTCTTATTGAAACAATTCCTCAATGCTCCTTATGCTTTAAGAGTAACGCATGCCATCTTAAACCGATTTGGTATCTATGAATTAGTGATAGACTCCTACTCTATTCCCTCGATTTCTGGAACAAAAAATATTCAAAAATTTACGGCCAGCGCAACATCAGATGAAACTGTAGAACTAATAATCAGAGACAATGCTTAACCTAAATGCCAAAATCAGGGTCTACGAAACGGTAAGACTCATTCCTACTCCTAAATTTTATGAATTTACTTATGTCAAAAATGTAGACATCAGCAGTTCGTACAAATCCCTTACGGATACGGCGACTATTGTAATGCCGCAAAAAGTATATACCGATACTAAAGGATTTGACCAGAACTTATTTGCCAACGCCAGCGGAGAAGAAAAATCAATTTATGATTTTTTTAAACTCGAAAATTTTATCGAAATATTTTTAGGCTATGATGGCGATTACAAACCGGCTTTCAGAGGTTATATCACAGGAGTACAAACTGATATCCATGCTGTCATAACCTGCGAAGATGCGATGTATGCTTTTAAAAAAGTAAAAGCAGTAAAAGACGATGATGTCCAGGATAAGAAGGATATCCTAAACGTAGTCGCAACCAACCCTACAACAAATATTGAAAGCTTTAATCCTAAAACTTTTTTTGAAAAAAGAATCAAAGAACTAAAATTACCTTTTAAAGTAAATGCACTTGACGAAGAATTAGGGAATGTCATGATTAACAGAAACCAAAGTTTAGCCCAGGTTTTTGAGATGCTAAAAGACAAAGGAATCTATACTTATTTTAAAACTGAAAATTTAGCACCTGTACTCACGATTACCAATAATCCGCAACAGCATACTACGGCAGAATTAGCCGGTTTTATTGATCGCAATTTTATCAAAAGTCCTTTAGCCGGAGCACTGGTCAAAAAATTAATCAATCAGGGACTTAGTCTTTTAGGTGCCCAGTTAAACAAAATAGCGCAATCTGTTTCCGGAGGTCTTTTAGGAAAAGCGCGTTTTAGATTTCGTTATAATATTATCGAAGATAAATTGGTCGTGGTTAATGAAACGACAAAAAACACCAGAATGCGGGTTGAGAAATACTTTAAAAATTCGAATACGCCAATTTATATCGAATTAGGTGATCCGAATGGGCAATTAGTCAAAACCCATGTATTGCATAATGACAACGATGATTTGCCTAATGATCCTGCGGCTTTCAAAAAAGCAACAACAGAAGTTGCTGCAGCATTGTACCAATATGCCGCTTCAAGGGCCATGCAATCGAAACCAAGCGGATTTGAAGGCTATTTCCTAACTTTTGGTGAACCATTCGTAAGACCTACAGACAAGGTAATTTTGGAAAACGCCAAGGACAAAGAAAAAAACGGCACTTTTCAGGTCGAAAAAGTAGAACGAAGTTATGGCGAAAACGGCTATAGGCAAAAGATTTATATAGGACGAAGAGTAGAAACAGTATAAAAACACAAAATGGGAAATATAACAGATTTAATAAAAGATGTCGCTGGTAAAAATCAAATTATTGAGACTTTTGCTGCAAAAGTCATCGAAATAAACACAGAAACAGCATCGCTCCATAATCCTGAAGATGCTTATACCGTAAACATCATGCGCGCTGATGGTGCCATACTTAAAAACGTACGATTGAAAGCTTCAATCCTCGATGCAGAACAAGGAATTATTATTATTCCTAAAAAAGACAGTTGGGTTTTGGCTACCATTATAGATGGAGTCGAAACGAGAGCGTTTGTTTCGCAATTTTCTGAAATTGAACGTTCTTTTATTCGATTCAAGAATGATGAAAATCAATATCTGGAAATCAATACTGAAGTAGATAAATTCCAAATGTTATTCAAACAATCCAGCGAAAATAATGCATCATCAACTGCAAAGCCTACTTACAAAAATATTGCTCAAATAGAATTTAGCGGCAAAAAAGATTCAAATATTACCACGTCTTTCTATGATGAAAATGGTAAAGAAATTGCTAAGAACATCTTTAATGGAAATCAGCAGCAAACTATTTTAAGTACTGTTAATGGTGAAGATATTAAAGAGCGTTTAAATTTCTCCCTTTCTTCTGGAGAAAATTCAAAGGCAGCAATACAATTTTTAGATAAAGAAGGTACTGAAAAACAAAAAATAACATTTGACGAATTACAGACCGAAATTAATCTCAATAAAGGAAATACCATCTTTAATTTAAAAGATAAAGAAGCAAAAGTCATCATTAAAGACGGTTTTGAAGCTTTAATTTCAGATACCAAAACTTCATTTATTAAGGGTAAATTAACTTTAGAAATGGATGATAAATTTAAAATTAATGCCGAAGGAAAAAATTTACTCACCGAATTAAACGGGCTGATTGATGAAATAGTTAAAATTACCGTTCCCACACCAGTTGGTCCTTCAGGTCCTCCAATCAATTCTACTCAGCTTACAGGAATAAAAGAAAAATTAGCACAACTATTAAAATAAAATAACAATGGCTTTAAATAAATCAGGTTTAGAAGGATCAATAAAAGCTCTTTTAAAAGAGGAAAAAGAAAAAACAGATAACGCGTCGTCTATCGATAACCTTGCAGCAAAATTAGCAACTGCAATCGAGGCGTTTGTCAAATCAGGAACCGTAACCACCACAGTAACTACAACAGGTTCTGCATCAGCCCAAACCGGAACGGGAACCGGAAGCATTTCTTAAAAGTTCTCGTTTTAAAATGAAAAAGCACCTATTACGTTTCAACGTAAGAGATGCTTTTTTTTATTTTAAAAAATCTCAAAGTCTAATATTTCAAAGTCTCATTTTATTTAGAAAAATATTAGTTTAATTTTTTTCTCAAAGTCTCTTCCATTTCATAAAATTTACTTTCGAGATCGTGAATCTTTTCATAGATATTAATAGGATCGGGCATTTGCTTAGAAGCATACATGCTTGCGTACCAAACTTCCAGAATATCCTCGGCATAAATAGAATACATTGGGTAATTTCCGTCTCTGTTGTCGGATTTCAGGATTAATTTTCCACTTTCCCTGATTCGGTTTAAAACCCTTTTTACTACTACTCCATCATTCTTACTGATAATAACATAAATTCTTCCGTCAAGGATATCATCAAAATTATCGACGTATTTCCCAAAAAGGTAATCGCCGTCATGAATGGTTGTCGACATCGAGTTTCCTTTTATTTCAAAACATCTGTAGGTACCGTTTTTTAACATTGGCATACTGAATGACGGAAGACTTTCCATATATTCCGGATCAGAATAACCGTCTAAATAACCTGCTCTTGCTTTTACTCCGACAAAATTAATATTCTCCTCCCCGTCTTCATTTACCGTTATAATCTTAGGTAGATTCAGCCCCACTTCGCCAGTTGTTTTATTGGCGAAAATTTCATCACTATTTCCAAAAAAATAGTCCGGGTTTACATTACAATGCGTAATGATACTTTGCAGCAAATCAAAACCTGGCTTTGTCCTTTTTCTTTCTCCGTCAGACTGCAATCTTCCAATAGTGATACTATCTATTGTAGTACTGGTTACTCCTATTAACTTCGCAAATGAGTTATTATTTAACTTCAGCTCGTCTATAATACGTTTTATCTTAGTATGTATTTCCATGTTGTTGCATTTGTTTTAATTATGTAATATGTTTTAAATAATAATACACATTCCACTATATGTTGCAAAACTAAAAAATATATCATAAATAATAGCATTCTTTTCTATTTATTTTACGTAACAGCTGAACATAAAGACATTTAAAGCCTTTTTCTTACTGTATTACTCTAATAGTCAATATAAAAAACTAAATCATATTACTGAAATTACTGCATTTTTCATCGTAATATGTTGCACAAACTAAAACATATGTTGTATATTTGTCAAAAATAATCCACCATATGATTCTAAAAGATTTTTATACCGAAAAAAAGAACGCAATCGAAATAGAGTTCACTTCTAATGCACCAATAGTTCAACTTTATAGTGATGCCATTTTTAAAGATGCTATTGAAACACCGGTAGTAATGTTTAAATATGATACCGTAGACTGGGAAACATCTTCTGAAAAAAACTACAAAGCAGATGTATCATTTTGTCTGTATATAATATTACCTGTAGCAACTATTTCTTCTACAAGTTATGCAAATGCGTTTGATATTGCCCAGCGAATAGACAAAGCAGTATTGTCTAAAAGCAACAGTAATGCTGCTATAGATACTAACTCAACGTTTAAGATAAGAGAAAAACAATGTACAAACGAACACACGTACTGGAACAAAAATGATTTTTTTATTTGGGAGATTACCTATAAAACCACCTTGATAGAAAATATCTTAAAAAAGAAATACATCCTTTTTAATAATGGTTTAAGCAATGAAGAACTGGAAGAGTTAGGATATGACTTAGAATCCGGAATCATCGCAATAAATCCTAATCAGGTCGAAGAAAATATCGATTTAAAAACCAATACTTAATCTCAATAAGCAATCAAATAAATTACATGGCATAAAAATACCGCAGCACACGAAGCCAAATCATAAATAAAATCAACCCATCTTTTTAAAACCCAAGACATGAGAAGAAGCAGAACACTATTAGACAAAAGGAGAGAGTATGTGATCAACTATCTAAATAGAAATCAAGCTAAACAAATGAAAGTTGTAGTATCTGAACTTTCGGATACTTTGTTCCTGACGGAGCGTACTATTTACACCATTATCAACGAAGGACTCGCTACAGAGGCGAGAGCTTAAAACACTGAAACTACTGGTTTTGACGATCAAAAAAATTGGAAAAAGCAACCTTGAGCCTTAAATTTGTACTCGATATCAAAAGCAAGTTTATCTCCTGGCCAAGAACAGGATCCAATTGAAAAACCGGTTTTTATACCACGTCCAAAAATACCCTTTCTACTTTTTGGATTCCCGATTACGAATATCATTTTTAACATAATAAATAGCTGATTCATAACAAATTAAACAACTTGTTACGGCCCTTCTTTTGCCTTTTTTCGGGCAAAAAACAAGAACAAATTTTCAACACTTAAAACAATTTATATTATGAGTACATTAAACGATGTAGTGATTACCAAACTATCAGGCGGATTAGGAAGAAGAAGTCCGGAGCAGGACATGGTTTCAGGATTACTTTTTGATGAACCTACCGGGATTTTGCCTGAATTAAAATTAGAATTAGAATCTGACACAGTAAAACGTTTAGCATCATTAGAAGATGCCGAAGCCTTAGGTATTACAGAACAATATGATGTAAGTGGTCAGTCTGTTTCCTATCAAATTCAGCAATTTTTCAGAATGAATCCTTCCGGTGATTTATATATTATGAAAACTGCTGCCACTTCTTATGAGGACATTGTTGCTAAAGCAATGGACATGCAGGAAAAAGCAAACGGAAATATTCGTCAAATGGCCATTATCTATTCCGGAGCAACCACATTTGCACAAACTCAAGCTGCAGTTTTAGCAGCGCAAACTCAAGCTGATCTTGCTTATGCAGATTATATGCCTTTTGAAATTATTTTAGAAGGAAAAGGTTTTACTGTTGATGCAGCTTCTTTAGCCGGATCAGATTCTGAAAACGTATCTGTAGTTGTGGCTATGGATTTGGAAAAAGCAAGTAAATACAAAAATTCAGCAGCAGTTGGATTAGCATTAGGTGCCATTTCTAAAGCAAAAGTATCTGAAAACATTGCCTGGATCGAAAAATTCAATCTAACTGGTGAAGGTTTTGCCAAAGCTGGTTTTGTAGGCGGAAAAGAAATTAAGGATCTTGGCACTTTAAGAGAATTAAACGAAAAAAGATTCATTTTTACAAAAACGCACACTGGTTTACCTGGTCTTTATTTTAACGACAGCCACACCTGTACTCTTGGAACTTTAGACTTTGCTTATGTCGAAAACAACCGTACAATCAATAAAGCTACTCGTTTATTACGTACCGCTTTATTGCCAAAATTGGCTTCTCCGGTTTTAGTAGATATTGATGGTAAACTGCCTCAATCTGTTTCAAAAAGCTTTGAAGGTTTATGCAGATCTGCTTTAGAAGGAATGGTAGGCAATCAGGAAGTTTCTGATTTTGATGTTTATGTTGATCCAAAACAAAACATTTTAGCCACTTCAGAATTAAAAGTAAAAGCTGAAATTACTCCAATTGGAACTGCCCGTAAAATTATGGTTGATTTAGGATTCAAAAATCCATTCGGAATCGATAAAGCATAATTTATACGATTTCTTATCATTTACTAACAATAAAAATTCACCATTACTATCACGATAATTGAGTTACTCTAAAAAACAATTAATCAAAAATGATAGCTCCCGAGCGTTATCGGGATTGTAAAAAACAAATCAAGATACATATGAATAAATTACCCTTAATTAACGGACAACAACACAGCTGGTCATCTATTGAAGTAAGTATTGCAGGTAATATCGTTACCGGAATTACAGCTGTAAACTATAGCGACTCAGTTTCTAAAGAAAACCATTACGGAGCCGGAGATATGCCGGTACACAGAGGTAGAGGAAAATACGAGGCAAAAGCTTCAATTACTTTATACAATTACGAAGTAGAAGCTATTTTAGCCGCTTTACCAAAAGGACAAAGATTGCAGGACATCAATCCGTTCAGCATCATTGTAAGTTACCTGGACGACAGTAACGAAGTAATCACACACACTGTTAGAAACTGCGAATTCAACTCAAACAGCAGAGGAATTAGTCAGGGAGATACTAAAATTGCGGTATCTTTTGACTTGATCTGTTCTCATGTTGAATGGAATTAATCATCCCGATAAATTCCTAACATTATAATACCCTTCCCTGTCTTTAAAACCGACTAAAAAGAGAAAACCAATATCAATTGCGGTATGCAAAAAAGGAGTTCAAAGAACATGATTTTTGCCAGCAAACTTATTCTATAAGCTCTTTATTAGTCCGCTTTAAGCAGGGCATCTTCTTCAAGAGGCTGCCTCGAGATTATTCAACCCCAAAACAATAACTCAGGCAGTCTCTTTTTTTTTAAAATCTGCATCTCTTAATAATTCAATTTCTATTAAAAATAAAACGTCAATCAGCAATTATAGCTGAATATGACATTTATGCATGTGTCCGCTAATTCTTTGTTATTGCAATAGAATAAACGCAAAAGACACCACTCAATCCGATACCAATTTACCCTATCATAAAAACAATAAAAGAATTTTAAAATGGAAACAGAAAACTCAAAAAACATCGACGTTCTTGACGGAAACATCACTCAGGCGCAACTCAACCAATGGAAATACAAACATAAAAAAGTAGTAAAACTGACCATTGCAGATGACGACAAAACGACTTTGTTTGCCTATTTTAAAAAACCGGATATGAGCATTCGTTCTGCCGTATTGCAAGCTTCTAAAATGGACGAGTTTAAAGCTCTCGAAGTATTATTCAAAAACTGTTATTTGGGCGGCGATGCCAAAATAGAACAAGAAGACGATTTACGTCTCAATATTACCACAGCATTCTCAGATCATATCCAGCCGAAACCTGTTAAAGTAGAAATACTGTAACAAACACCTTTTTTGCCCTTTCCTAAAAAACTATCCCAATGATTATTAAAAACCATACAATAGAACTAAAAGATACCAGTGCTTCTGAAATGGCCAAGTTTAGGCAAATTATGCTGGGTATTTGGCGTCAGCAGATTGAGGATGATAAAAATACTGACGAGATGATTAAGTATGCTAGCACTTCTAACATAAATAACAGCACTAATTTGGTTTCGTTATCAAAAATTATAGAAAGCATTAAAAATAAAATTGGAGAAGTTCATGAGCACATGTTTTTTCATGATTTAGTTGATATTCCAAACAGTATTCCTGATGGTTTCGAAGAGTTCACTTATGATGATAGTCAGGGAAATGTAAAACAAGCTGGAATTCTTTTAAAATCGAATCAGTTTAAGGGGATAAATTTGATAGCAAATACTTTTCAGGCATTTATTGAAATCGGAAGTGAACAAACCGATTTTATACTAACTATTTTCAATAATGATTTAACTCAAACCGCATTCAAATTTACCGTTCATGATTTTGATCTTTTTATGGCCCTTTTTAAGTCTTTAGGAATTAAATATAGCGATACTGGTAACAAAGCTGTCATTGATTTATATATTAAAAAAATAAAAGACGCTAAAAATGATCCTAACCAACTAGACGTCATCTATCAATCATATCCTAAAATTTTATTTGGAAAAATGGACGATTCGGATTTATACAAACATCTGGATCTTATTTTAAATGATATGTATTTACTTGGAGGGTCGGTTGGTACAAATGAAGACAAAGCTGTTTTACAAATTCTTTACGCAATAAAAGACAGGCAAAGTTTGTATATAATTCTTAGAGACTCAGACTTGTTATGCAATATATACAGAAAGCTACAAGGTGATGAACTCCAAGATCTACTTCGATTTGTAACTCATTTAGTTGCTGAATTTGACAATTCAAAACCAACAGATACTGTGTATTTTGACAACAGTTATTATTTATTTAGAGATACGCATATAAAAACTGCTTGGTCAGGAAATAACATTTTGATCGATAATTGTAAAAAAACGGATAAGACTGAAACAATTGGAAAAGCTAGAGCTTCGATAAGTGCAAAAGATCTTGATAGAATAAACCCTCCAGGAGTCTACGAAGTACCCGTTTTTGAGCATTATATTGAATGGAAACCATTTAATCCATTAGCAAAATTAAACTTTGGTACAAAACTGGGAGATTTGGGCGATCAAATAGGCGACGAAAATACGTTTGTTATTGCCTTAAAGCTTCATAATATGGCTACTAAACAATCAAACTGGGATTTGTTTAATATTGCCACAGATTTATTGAGTTTATTATCTGCGGTTGGTGCATTGCGTATTGTTTTGGCAAAAGGAGCACCTATGACAGCGAGAGCACTTGCAGGAATTGTTTTAGCAAAAGACGCTACTCATTATGCTATGTTAAGTAATGGTACTTTAGAAAAATGGCATAAAAATGGTTATGGTTGGCTAGCCAATCTCTGGATCGCTTTTAGTGTAACAGCAGATCTTGCTTCTTTTGGATTACCTAATTTATCAAAAATGGCAAAGGAAGGAAATGCAGCGGCTGAATTGGCAGAAACAGCAAAAGATGCGAAAGAAACAAGAAAGGTTATTGAGGAAGCAAACAAAATTGTTGAAGTTCAAACAGGAAAAGATGTTTCAAAGATGACTGAGAAACAGTTTGAAAAATTTGTAAAACAAACAATGATCGATAATCGTAAAATAATTACTTTAGCGGATATAAATCAGTTAGGAATTGCAAATAAAATTCAACTAGTTGACGAATCAGGCGAAAACGTAGCTTATATTACTCGAAATATGCGATATGGCGCTAAAAAAGGAATTACTTACGAGTTTAACGCTCTAAGAGAAGCTGGAACGATTAAAAAAGGTAGTAAAACTGACCTAAAGTGCGAAATGAAATTACTAGATAGCGAATCTGCAAAAAAATATGATTTGACTGTAAAACAAAATGAAGAAATTTTATATCTTGATTTTAATATTCCACCAAAAATTAATGAGCAATATAGCGGTTTAGGACAAATAATTTTTGATGACGCACATACTTTTATGAAAAACAGCAAAAAAGTACCTGAAATAAGCGGTATGTTTGGTGTTTGGATTAAATATCCCGCATATTATGCACATTACGGTGGAGAATCTATTAATCTTAAAAAGTTTTTGAAAGCCATAGATAGTGGAATGGATGAAAAGAAAGCTGCTTTTGAAACTATTACTGGAGGATGGGCGAAAGATAACGGATATACCAAGGTTGAATTTCAAAAAGAATGGTCAAGAGAAGAGGTCATTGTTAAATTTTTAAAAGAATAAAAATGGGAAATCATTTATACGAAAACGGAGATTGGATATTTATTAGTAATTCAACTATTAAAGAAAAAACTAATAGGGATTTCTATCCTGTTGATTTAGAATCTAAAAACAGAAAATGGGGAAGTAATGAAAACCTAGATTTAAAATACTCTATTATTTTAGATGTATTAAAAGAAGTAATTCCAGAAAAAGCTAGCAAAAAGGGAATAATGGATGTCGAATTATCAATGGAAGAAGTTTCAGGAATAAAGACAGTCTTTGAACGTGAAATAAATCACTTATTATCTATCAGAAAACTTGCAAAAGATGGATATAATATTTTAGTCTTCGATAAAGAAATTAAAGTTGACACAAGGAATCAAGCTCCAACAGATGGTCGCTTAGTAGCTTTTAATGACATCTATTTAATTGCGAAAGAATGTCTGGATGAAAACAAACCTATGTTTTTAAGTATTGATTAAATTCAATTGCAAAAATATAATTTATTACAAACCCGTTTTTCAATTCAAGAAAAACGGTTTTTTTTTGTCATCTATTTGTTTCAAGTGACAAAACAAAGCTACAAAAAGCAAAACATCTTCTACTGAAACTACTGACTTACAACTCCATATTATTTTTCAAACACGCTATTTCGGCGTATTTTTACAGTGTTATTAAAACGTGTTTCACCTCTTAAATGTGATCACAAAAAAGGAACTTTTCAAGCTTTATTTACAAGTTTTTCTTAACCGTAAATAAATCCTTAAACACAAATAATCTTATTGCAGCATAAAAATCCTGATTGTCGTTAAACTATCAGGAAAGGCTTTTTATTCTCAAAATTTGAAATCTTTAATACACACAAATATGGATCAAACAACAAAAAAACACATCGATTTACTGCATCCTTCTGTCAGGGAAGAAGTGACTAAAATCATCGAAGAATGCGATCTGGCATTAATCGGACGCGCAAAAGTACATATTACGCAAAGTCTCAGAACTTTTCAGGAACAGGAAGACCTTTATGCTTTTGGCAGAACGAAACCCGGAAAAAAAGTAACTAATGCAAAAGGCGGACAATCTATTCACAATTATGGCTTTGCGATAGACATTTGTCTGATTATAGATGGTAAAACAGCTTCCTGGGATACGGCAAAAGACTGGGATGGTGACCAAATTTCGGACTGGCAGGAATGTGTCGAAATTTTCAAGAAACACAATTGGAACTGGGGCGGAGACTGGAAAACCTTTAAAGATCTTCCGCACTTTGATAAAAAAGGATACAGCGACTGGAAAGTGCTCAGTAAACTAAAACGTGACAGAAAAAACTATGTAATCTTATACAAATAATCAGATGAAACATTTAAAATTAAGACACCTCACTTTTCTAATTGCCGTTTCTTTTGTAATTACTTCCTGTACCTCAACCAAAACAGCCCTTTTCGATCATTATTCTTATCAAAAAACAACAGAGATAAAGGTAGAAACTTCGAAATTAATGAGTCAGGCAAGTACGCCTTACACTTCAAATAAAGAAGCAATTGAAGTTTTATTTCTGAACATTGAAAAATTGACCGAATATGAAAAAAGTAAACCCAATAACGAAATCACTTTTGCGATGTGGAAAATCCTAAACGACAAAGAAAAAAATCTTTTGGCAGGTTTCTTCCAACGGTGGAAAACGAAAGAAGTTTTATCTCCAACCTTTATAGAGGAATCCAAAAAACAGGTTTTAGAGGCTGTGGATTTGCTGATTCAATACGAAATTAAAAAAGACAAAGAATCAAAAGATGCCCTTTGGGATTTAATCAACAGCAATACTTAAAACTATGAACAATGATCTATTAATAGAAGAACTAAAAGACAAACTGAAAGTTATTATAACCAAAAGTTATAAAGAGAATAAAACCGAATTAGAAAAGGATTTAAACGCATTTTTAGAAACCTCCAAAGAAAAACTGGAACGCTGGATGTTTCTTTTTTCTATAGGGGATTTAACCGAAGAAGAATTAGAATGGCTTCTAAAAAGCCAATTGGATTTGGTGACATTGCAAGCACTTCAAACTACCGGAATTTCAAAAATAAAACTCAATACGCTTAAAAATAATATTATAAAAATGATTTTTAAAGTGATTACAGAAATGATTATCCCAATCGCATGAAAACATTATTTTTAATTCAAAAAAAAGAATAATAAATTTCTAAAAATCAGACAATTAAACACAAACAACAACTTACTGAAACTACTGATTAGGAACCTCAAAAATCTTGGTTAAAGGCAAATCGCGGTGTATTTTTACAGTATCAAATAAAATAGCATCTTTTTGATATGGCGCGCAGATTCAAAAAGAAGTATTCATTAATAAAACAACAAATAATAACGGTATATGAAAGATTTTATCATAGATGAAGACTTGTTAATTACAGATGGAGATTTCGCCCTGAAACAGGCAGATCAGCAAAACATAGAACATCTATTGTTAAGCCAGAAAGGAAGTTATAAAGAGTTTCCGATTCTGGGAGTAGGAATCAAAAAATACATCAACAGTCCGGATGCAACCTCCAGGCTAAGACTAGAAAACGAAATAGACAAACAATTATCGTATGACAACTTTTTTGTAAAAACATTAGATGTCAACGATTTACAAAACATTAAAATCGATGGAAACTATTAAACCACAGGAAAACCAAAACATTTTTGACATCTCTTTGCAGGAATACGGAAGTATAGAGAAAGTATTCGACCTTTTAGAAGACAATAATCAATTTAACCTTACTGATGATATTTCTGTTTATGAAGATTTAAAAATTGGCAGGGAAGCTTTTAAAAAGGATATTGTCGAATATTACAATGCCCGAAATTTAAAACCTGCCACTTCTATTACAGACGAGGAACAGTATTTACTGGATAATTTCTCCGGAATTGACTATATGATTATCGAAGATGATTTTATCATTTATTAATTCATAACTTCAATGTTGATTGCTGGAAACGTTGGCTATCAATAGGCAGATTTTCGGATACATTTAAACCTCTGCTTTTAGAAATCTCTAAAGAAAACTACACTTCTGTAGTATTTACAAAAAAAACATAAAAAATTATCTATAAGCATATTACACATGTCTTACAGGCTAAACTATATCTAAAAATTAAAATATGGCACGTACAATTGCTGAAATACAGAACGAAATTCTGGATGAGAAAAAGAAACAATCCTCTTTAAACGGCTTAACAGACTCAAAAGCTGCGATTTGGAAACTCTGGATCAACATCGTCGCTACCGCGATCTGGATACACGAAAAAATAGTCGAAAAAAACGCCCTGATTTCAAGGCCTCACACCTTAAACTGGTATCGCGAACAGGCTTTGAATTTTCATTACGGGATGCCTTTAGATCCGGATTCGAACAACAGAATATCGCTGATTTGGAAAGAAGGTGCTTATCAATTTGACACCGCAGAACTCACCGACACCGAAATTGAGGCTGCTAAAATAATCAAACATTGTGCGGTAAGCGAAATTGACTTGGAAACGGTATTAAAACCCAAGGAAGAAATAGGAGATATAAAAGAAATTTTTTCGGATTATTTCCATAATAAAGTTGGTGTTGTTTTTATAAAAGTCGCCACTGTAAAAGACGATAAAATTTCTAGAATTGATGTTCCTAACGAACTTTATGCTTTTAAGGAATATATCGCTAAAATAAAAGATGCAGGAAATCAGGTATATATTACTTCTGACCAGGGAGATAATCTAAAAATGACTTTGAATGTTTACATAGATCCTCTAACTATTTATATTCATCCCAAAGACATTGGATACTATCAGTTAAAAAGTATCAGCAGGGATTTAACTGAAGAAGAAAAAAACAAATTAAAGCAATACGAAGAAGCGTTCCTAGAAAACCCACTAGATCCGGCAAACGGTTCCTTAATCTTAAACAATACAATATTTCCGATAACTGATGCTGTCAATGATCATTTGAAAAATATTGAGTTTAATGGCGCTTTTGTCAAAACCTATCTGGTTGACGCTATTCAGAAAGCATCAGGAGTTAAGATTCCGATATTGAAAAAGGTTGAAACCACCTGGGCAAAAAATCCTAATGACCAACAAAATCCGGAATATAAAGATGCTACCAATATCGAATATTTTATTCCGAATTCAGGTTATTTTGATATGGATACGCTTCAGGTTGAGCTCAACTACATTCCCTACACATTCTTCAGAGATAAACAATAGTCTAATATATATACAATGAATAAATACACCGTTTTAAAATGGGAAAAGCTGTTATTGTGGCTCATCCCTCCTATTCTTAGAAAAAAAACTCATATTGACTGGCTCGATGTTTTGCTGACACCCCTTCATACCATTTATGAAGAAACACTCTATAAAATGCAGCATACCGGACAGATTATTTATCTGGAAAAAGTACTGAACGAGACTTATAACCCAACTAAAAACTACAATCCTAATTTAAGTACAGAACAAAAACGATTAGAAGAGTTGATTTATATCGACGAATCCGTAAAACCTACTATACAATACGTACATCTGCACAAAGAGTATCACGAACCCGCTACTCGTTTACCAAATGGTACTTTAACAGAAGGCGCTTTGATGATTCCGCAATTGAAAGTTTTTACGCATAATGAATATAAAAACAGGAACAATAAACCTCCTTATCTCGCACATCGTGAAGACTATACAACAATATCATATGCCAATTTCAGAGTATTTATTCCGGAAAGTTTAATAACCAACAAAACGATAGTGATTGAGCCAAATGAAAATCAATCAGCACCAACTGAAGCTATTAAAGTAGCCAATGTAGAATACAGCAATCTGCTTAACTTCTATAAACTGGCCGGTAAAAGTTATGAAAGCTACTCCTATTCACTGAAAAATTAAAAATAAAAGCTGAGATATAAAAAACTCAGCATTGAAACAGCAGTATAAAAACAACAGCCTTTTAAATTAATAAAAAAATGAAACAAATAAATTTTAGTCATCCAGGAGGATTTCCTCTGGAGCAAGAAACTTTAGAAAGACTTCAAACCGCTTACAGAGCTGAATTATTCGGAGCTTTGAAAGCACATTTAAGTATTGAAATTGATAAAAACTATATCATAGCTCCGGCAACTAATGCTACAAAAGGCTGGGCCATTATCCAGCAAGACGAAAATAATTTAAAAAATCCTCCGGCAGTTTTACCAGAAACAACAGCGGTTTTATACCCTATTCAAAAAGGAGCTCCAACCGGATTTTTAAAAACCACCAGAAAAGGTACCAATTTAGTGTACGGAACCGGAGTATCTCAAACTGCTTATTTTGATTATGAAGCGGAGTACATTAGCCCCGAAGAGTATGCAAATCGCCCGGACACTTCTCATAATGACAATCTGTTAACCGTTTATTATTATGATTTAAGACCTTTTAAAATTGTTAAGGATCTCAAAACGATTGAACTGATTATTCAGACAATTGAGGAAAACATCAATTCAATTAAGACTAATATTTCTGCAATAGAAACTAACATTGACGCAGTTGAGGCCGACATTAAAAATTATTTACCCCTTAATGGCTCAAAGGCTATGAAAGGCGATCTGGATTTAGACATTTATAAATTATCAAAATTAGACACTAACGAAGCCGCTGTAGCCAATGTAAGAGCGATTGACTTTAGATTAGGTTCAGCAAGTAAAAGAGGATTAAGACATCCTGCAGATCCGTTAGGAAGAGCTTTGGTAGATAATAGTACCGCATCTAGTACAGGTCTTACTCTAAATTATGGTTCAGATTGGGAAAATACCAATATTGGAGGAAAAGTATATTTAGAGAATGTAAAATCATCAGATTCTATAGGTTCCTTACTAGTATTAGACAAAGCCAATCAGATTATTAAAAGCGATACACTAATTGAGTCGCTAATTGATCGCATCATAAAATTAGAAAAAAAACCTGCAACGGCTGTACCTTTGGGTGTGATTGCTCTTTGGGGAAAAGCTGCACCATTTCCGGAGGGTTGGGAAGAATATGTGCCCTTAAGAGGAAGAATGCCTGTTGGTCTGGATATCTCACAATTCGAGTTTAGTATTATGGAAGCCATGGGAGGAGCTAAAAGCAAACAACTTGCTATTGAGGAAATTCCTGCCCATACCCATACCTATGAAAAAGCAATTACAGGGCGTGGTTATCAAACTAGATCTGATGATAATCCGTTAGGAACAACCACTTCAGAAACTTCTGGCAGTGCTGGTGGAGGACAAGCTTTTTCTATATTAAACCCTTACAGAATAGTTCAGTTTATCGAATATACAGGACGCCCGGTTGATACAACAGCTCCAGTAAACGCTCCAAATTTAAGAGTTGCAGACGTTGGAAGAACATTTGTAGCCTTACAATGGTCTCCATCATTTGATGAAAGAGGCATTGCTAATTACTTGATATACAAAGATAATATTTTGGCTGCCACAGTAGCTGATGTAACTTCTTATGCTATTGGTGGTTTATCAAGGTCCAGAACGTATAATTTTTATGTTGTTGCTATGGATGCAGCAGGAAACAAAGGTCCAGTCAGTAATACTGTATCAGCAAAAACTAATTTGCTGTAATAGCCAAAAGGACCAATATAAAATAACTATAATACTCTTTTGGGGCTTAAAAACCCCAAAAGATTACTTATAAAGACCTCGAATTTATAAAAACACAATCCTACCATGCAAAAAATTTCAGAATATTCAAACGAAATTAAATTATTGCTTTATGGAATTTTTATTTACTTAGAAATGGATGTCGGAATTGTCAAAGTATTATTTTACCTCATGGTTATGGATACTTTTTTAGGTATTATCAAAACCATTGTATTGAACAACGCCTTTAGCTTCAAAAAACTAGCCCTGGGATTTGTTTCCAAGTTAGCTGTATTGCTGATACCAACTGCTCTGGCATTGATGAGCATAGGACTTAATTACAACTTTAAATGGTTTGTAACCATCGTAATGGACTTGCTTATTGTAAGTGATGGAATTTCTATCATCAGCAATATTATTGCCATAAAGACAAAAAAAGAAGTAGAAAATTTCGACGCAATGACATTAATTCTCAAGTCGGTAAGAAATCGCCTGATCCAACTTTTCAAAAGACTTCTGATCACAATCGATCCAAAATATCACATCGAAAAATAGAACAATCCCAAGACAATATTTTTTTACAATTACCATCCACTATTAAAATATAACAATCCTCTAATTTACTTTTCAAACCCATTAAATAATGGAGATAGTATAAAAATGATACGATTGACTTTTATACTATCTCTATTTATTACCGGGTAATACTAAAACTTCCTTTTTTGATAAGGTGTTCCTTCTCCATCTTCACAATAACTTTTCAGACTTAATAAAAACATTGCCCAATTGTAATTGCACCATTGGTAAAACTCAGTAAGTTCGCGCCAATCAAAATGTTTAAGGACAACCGCGGTTACTCCGTCCTTTTCTGTAAGGTCGAATGAAATTCCTGTCCCGATCCATTCCGGGTCAGAATCTACACATTCCCATACTATTCTTTTATTTGGAGACAATTCGACCACTTTCATTTTTGTATCATAATTATCGTCGAAATCAAACTCATTGATAAACCCCACTTCCGGCTTAACAATCAATTCTGTTGTCCAGACGGCAGCAAGACCTTCCTGTGTTGTCAGTACTTTATACACTTCTGCAATAGGTGATTTGATGTAATTAATGTGTTCGATTTTTTCCATTTTTATGATTGGTTATGGTTAGAAATTCAAAGTTAATAATTTTTATAGTACACAAATACAGTGTGTTTTTCTAAATATATCCGAGCGATTATGGTATTTATATTCAAAAATAGAAGAGCAATCTCAAACAGAATCAGGTGATCTATTTGAAGTTTTTCTCTGTTATGAGGATTAATTTAATTAACTTTAAATTAAATACTATAGTAAAAACAGATTAGGAATTACTTTGTTTTGTCCTGATCTAAAATAAAAGACACTATGAAAACGACTGCAGAAATAACATCCCCATACGATCTGAGTTTTATTAAGGAATTGCCCTTAATCAGTAAAAATGATATCGACAAAGTCCTCAATACCGCTCACAACTTGTTTACCGATCAGTCGAATTGGATTCCGGCGTATAAAAAAATTGAAATACTGGAAAAAACAGCTTCAATAATGACGGATCGAATCGAAGATTTATTAGTTACCGCAATAAGCGAAGGCGGAAAACCATGGCAGGATTCTAAAGCTGAGGTACTGCGCGCTATCAAAGGTGTAAAATTAGCCGCAGAACACATATCTCAAATAAAAGGGGAACAAATACCAATGGGGCTTACTGACGCCTCTTTAAACAGGATTGCTTTTACATCAAAAGAACCTATAGGAGTTGTAGCAGCTGTAAGTGCCTTTAATCATCCTTTAAATTTAGCTGTTCATCAAATCGTTACCGCAATTGCTGCGGGTTGTCCTGTAATTTTCAAACCTGCAACGGCAACTCCGTTATCCGGTTTCGCCCTTGCCGATATTCTAAAAGAAGCAGGATTGCCTACCGGATGGCTTCAGGTGATATTGTGTGACAATGAAACCGCAGAATTACTGGTAACAGATCCGCGTATTAATTTTTTATCCTTTATTGGGTCGGCAAAAGTAGGCTGGTATCTTAAAAGCAAGCTATCTCCCGGAACAAGATGTGCCTTAGAACATGGCGGGGCTGCTCCCGTTATTGTTGAAAGTGATGCTGATTTTGATGAAATGATTCCTTCTCTGGTAAAAGGAGGTTTTTATCATGCCGGACAAGTTTGTGTTTCGGTTCAGAGAGTGTATGTCAATCAGGAAATCTGTGATGCTTTTATTGAAAAATTTGCAGCGGCAACCAAACTATTAATTACGGGAGATCCGCTGGATAAAAAAACAGATGTAGGTCCGCTTATTACACCTAAAGAAGTTGATCGTGTCGAAGAATGGGTGAACGAAGCCATAAAAAAAGGAGCAACCTTAATAACAGGCGGAAAAAGAATTTCGGCTACTTTTTTTCAGCCTACTGTTTTGTTTAATCCTTCAGAGGATTCTCTTGTTTCTACTAAAGAAATCTTTGGTCCGGTGGTATGTATCTATCCGTTTATAGATCGGGACGAAGCAATAAAAAGAGCCAATGCTTTAGACGTTCATTTTCAGGCTGCTGTTTTTACAAAAAATATAGATATTGCTCTGGATACCGTTAAAAAACTAAATGCTACCGCAGTTATGGTTAATGATCATACGGCATTTCGCGTAGATTGGATGCCATTTGGAGGCAGGGATTCTTCAGGTATCGGAATGGGTGGAATTTCATATGCTATAAATGAAATGACCAGAGAAAAACTAATGGTTATTAAAAGCAAATTTTTATAATTTTTTCGTTGAGTATAATTTATAAACACATAAAAACATAGCTTTCATTTAGAAAAAAAAGTAACAAAAAGAAACTCATTTCTTTCAGATAGCTATGTGTATTTCAAATAAGTGAAACGCTTTTTATAAATAAACAAAAACTATGTTTCTATATGGTTAAGATCACACGCAACAGGTTCAACGTACTATAAGTAACCGAATTTAAATTCTAAAAAAAGAAAAAGTTTTAAAATATGGATACAAACATTGCAGGACAAAACAATGAAACAATAAAAAAAGTATTACCGCTCATTTTAGGGACTTCCATTTTTATGCAAATGCTCGATTCTACTATTCTTAATACATCGATCACTTCTATTGCCAAAGATCTCCACGAGTCGCCGCTTGATATGCAGAATGCCATTATCAGTTATGTTTTGACTCTTGCACTATTTATGCCTGTTAGTGGCTTTTTATCGGATAAATTTGGAACTAAAAAAGTCTTCATTTTTGCTTTGTTACTCTTTAGCATTGGCTCTTTATTTTGTTCTCTTTCTCAAAACCTAACTCATCTGATTTTTTCGCGTGTTATTCAGGGTATCGGAGGAAGTTTAATGACTCCGGTAGGCAAACTGGCGCTTATTAGAACATTTCCTAAAAAAGAATTATTAAAGGCAATGAATTTTGCTATTATTCCTGCCTTAATTGGTCCTGTATTAGGGCCGTTGGTGGGCGGATATATGGTCGATTATTTATCCTGGCACTGGATTTTCCTGATCAATATTCCTTTTGGGATTATTGGTATATTATTAAGTCTGAAATACATGCCGGATTACAAATCTCCAATAATCGATTTTGATTTAAAAGGCTTTTTAATCTTTGCAGCGGCTTCACTGCTCTTATCTATTTCTTTAGAATTATTTGGCAATACAGTTCGTCTAACCCCGGTTTTACTGATCTTAATGTCAGGATTCCTGATGTTGTACTGGTATTACCGCCACGCTGTTACGGACAACAACCCTCTTTTTCCTCTCAATTTATTTCAGGTGAGAACCTTTCGTGTCGGGATTGTAGGTAATCTGGCTACGCGTCTGGGTTTTAGTTCGATTCCGTTATTATTACCTATGATGATTCAAATCGCTTACGGACAATCGGCTGTTACTTCTGGATGGATTGTTGCTCCTATGGCTCTTACTGCAATGTTTGGAAAATCAGCTGTTATTGGGATTTTAAATACGTATGGTTACAGAAAAACTCTAATGGTCAACACTTTTATTATTGGTGTATTAATTTGCGCATTAGCCATTCCTTCTATTCATACCTCGATTTATTGGTACATTCCCATTATCTCGGTATTGGGTTTCTTTAACTCGATACAATTTACGTCTATGAATTCGATCTCTATTGCAGATTTAAGGGTTTACCATACGAGTAGTGGCAACTCTTTGGTTTCTGTAAATCAACAGCTGGCTATTGGTTTTGGAATCGCTTTTGGGCTTTTAGTACTTAAAATTTTTCAGGGTGATACAAAACTCATTCATAACGAAATACACAATGCTTTTCGATATACATTTTTAGTTGTAGGTTTTCTGACCATTCTTTCCGGATTCGTTTTTAGAAGACTTCATGATAAAGATGGTGACAACTTAAAATCAGCTAATTAATAAAAAACTAAAGCCCAATCTTTTACAATTGGGCTTTAGTTTTTCGTAAAATTCTTTATTTTTTTAGTTCCAGCCGCCACCAAGCGCACGATATAGATTTACAACAGCATGCAATTTCTGACTTTGATCGTCGATACCTCTTAATTGTGCGGTTAATAAATTCTGTTCGGCCGTTAGTACATCTGTATAATTAGTCGTTGAATTATTTAATAATTCTTTATTAAATTCTACCGCTTTGAATAAAGCTTCTAACTGTTTCTTTCTTTTTTCTTCTTTTAAAGCGGCATTATCATATTTTGACAAGGCATTAGAAACTTCCTCACTTGCTTTTAGCATTGAAAATTCAAAATTGTAAAGCGCTTCTTTTTGAATGGATAAAGCAGTAGCCAATCTTGCCTTATTAATTCCTTTATTAAAAATAGGCTGCGTAAGTCCTCCCGCGATATTACCAAAAAGTCCGCCGTTTGTAAACCAGTCTTTCAATCCAAAGCTTGAAAAGCCTGCCGCTCCGCTAATGTTTAAAGCAGGATAAAAATAGGCTCTTGCGACATTACTTTCTTCAAATGCCATTCTAAAATTATATTCGGCCTGTTGCACATCTGGTCTGTTTGCCAAAAGTTGCATAGGAACCCCAATTTTAAGATCGTACATCAGCTTTTGCTTTTCGAGAACACTACGCTCAATTTTAGAAGGTGATTTTGCCAGAAGTACACATAAAGCATGTTCCGTTTCGGTTATCTTTTGTTCGATATCCGGAATAGCCAATTCGGCTTCATAAAAATTAGCTTCACTTTGTACCACCGCTACTCCATTTATAATCGAATTTTCGAACAGTACTTTAATCGTCTCTGCATCGGTTTCTCTATTTTTCGCTGTCTTTTTAAGCACTTTTAGTTGTTCGTCTAGAATTAGCAACTCATAATACGAATTGGCAATATCAGCAATCAGCTGTGTCTGAACAGCACGTTTGGCAGCATCTGTAGCCAATAAATTGGCCAGGGCGCCTTTTTTAGTACTTTTTAATTTACCCCAAACATCTATTTCCCATCCGGCAGCAATACCCAAATCATATTGTGTCGACTGATCGAAAAGTCCAAATCCTTGCGGGAAAGCCAGTCTCGATTCTTTTACGGATAAATTCCCATTTACCGACGGTAGAAAAGCGGCTTTACTCAGTTTAAGAGTGATTCCTGCCTGATTGATTCTTTCTACCGCAATCTTCAAATCCAGATTTGCAGCCAATCCCTCAGCAATAAGTTGTTGCAAAGCAGGATCAGTAAATAATTCCGACCATTTCATGGTTGCCATGTTAATCGTGTCTTTGTTGTCAGGTTGACGATAATTTACAGATGTTGTGGGTTTTGTATAGGATTTCGTGATTTTGCACGAACTCCATATACCGGCAACCAACAGTACAATGGCTATTAGTTTATAATTGTATTTGTTCATTATAATATATTTTTATTTATTATTTATTTGACTGAAATTTAACCGCTAAGTCCGCAATCCCGATAACTATCGGGATACAAAAAGTTCACAAAGCTAACTCAGCACAAAGCTTTACGAACTTTATGTTTTTATAAAAACTATCCTTGTAAAAAACTTTGTGTGCTTTGCGGTAAAATAATCTGCTTGGTTATGAAATAAGATTTAACCACAGAGTTCACAATCCCGATAGCCATCGGGATACACAAAGTTCACAAAGCAGCTTCAACACAAAACTTTGCGAACTTTGTGTTGTTATAAACCATACATGTAAAATACTTGGTGTTCTCTGTGGTAAAATAATTTGCTTAATTATGAAATAAGATTTAACCACAGAGTCCACAATCCCGATAGCTATCGGGATACACAAAGTTCACAAAGCTGACTCAATACAAAGCTTTGCGAACTTTATGTTTTTATAAAAACCATCCTTGTAAAAAACTTTGCGCTCTTTGCGGTAAAATAATCTGCTTGATGTTGAACTGAGATATATCGCTCCGCTGAAGCTTTAATTACAGAAACGTGTATATTAGCTATAAATATTACGCTCCGCTGGAGCTTTACTCAATGACTCTAGGCTCATGAACCGGTATTTTCACCCCTCCAATCTTTTCTTGCAATGACTGAAAAATGATAAATAGAACCGGAATTACAAAAACTCCGAATAACGTCCCAATCAACATTCCGCCTACAGCAGCTGTACCAATTGACCTGTTGCTTAATGCCCCTGCACCAGTAGCAATCATCAACGGAATTAACCCGAAAATAAAAGCAAAGGAGGTCATTAAAATAGGTCGTAATCTGGCTTTTGCTCCAAATATCGCCGACTGCACAAGGCTTCTTCCACTTAAGCGATGTAATAAGGCAAACTCAACAATAAGAATTGCATTTTTCGCCAAAAGTCCAATCAGCATAATCAAACTGATCTGAAGGAAAATATTATTATCAACTCCAAATAGATTTGCAAATATAAAAGCACCTGCAAGTCCTATTGGTAAGGATAACAATACCGAAAGTGGTAAGATGTAACTCTTGTATTGCGCACTTAATAGGAAGTAAATAAAGATCAGACAAAGTGCAAAGATTAAAGTTGTCTGGCTTCCGCTGGAAAGTTCTTCTTTTGTCAAACCTGAAAACTCATAGGTATAACCTCTTTCTAATGTTTGTGCAGCTACTTCTTCGATTGCTTTTATCGCATCACCGGAACTATATCCTGCATTTGGTGAACCTGTAACTGTTGTTGAGGTAAAGAGATTGAAACGGTTTATAAATTCAGGACCATACGTTTTTTTCAAGGTTACAAATTCAGAAATTGGTGCCATTGCCCCTTTATCTGTTCGAACAAAAACTTTATTGATATCACTTTCTTTCGCTCTGTAATCTGGATGAGATTGCAACATTACTCTGTATTGTTTTCCGAATTTATTGATATCAGAAGCATAGATTCCGCCAAAATATCCCTGAAGCGTGTTGAGAACCGTATTTACACTTACGCCCGCATCTTTACACTTCGCTACATTTACGCTGACTTCCATTTCCGGAAAACCAATGTCAAACGGACTTGTGGCGTACATAATCTCTGGCCGCTGATTAATCGCTGCCATAAACTTCCCGATATTCTTATCAAAATCTTTATAACTGCCACCAGTTTTGTCCTGCAGTTGTACCTCGAATCCGTTGCTGTTTCCAAATCCCTGTAAAGTTGGTGCAGCAAAGAAAATAATATTTGCCCCTTTTATATGAGCTGTTTTTGCAAACAACTGCCCAACGATTGAAGTAACATCCTGATTTTTTCCTTTTCTCTCCTTCCATGGTTTTAGCCTGATAAACAATGCGCCATAAGAACCTCCGGATCCGTGAATTAAATCCATTCCGGAAAGTGTTGATGAAAGTTCAATCTCCGAAATACTTCTCGCGGCAAGATCTATTTCTTTTACAATTTCCTCTGTACGTTCTAATGTCGAAGAAGCGGGTAAAACTACATTTCCGTAAATTGCTCCTCCATCGTCATTAGGTACAAAACCAGTTGGCGTTGTTTTGATCAATACATAAAACACCATTCCAAATAGTGCGATTGCTACTAAAGAAATCCATTTTCTGCGGATTAGGAATCGGACTGCTCCAATATATTTATTCGTGACTGCATCGAAAGCAGCATTAAAGCCGGCATAAAATTTAGGCAAAAATCCTTTGGGATGATTTGACTTTTCAGAATCATGTGGTTTTAATAAAATAGCACAAAGCGCAGGACTTAACGTCAAGGCATTCACTGCCGAAATTAAAATTGCTACTGCCAATGTTAATCCAAATTGTTTGTAGAAAACACCAGCAGAACCTGTAATAAAAGTAACAGGAATAAATACTGCCGACATAATTAAGGTAATGGAGATAATCGCTCCGCTAATTTCGCTCATCGCATGAATAGTCGCTTTTTTGGCTGATTTTGCTCCCTGATCTAATTTTGCATGAACAGCTTCAACCACGACAATGGCATCATCGACGACAATACCAATCGCTAAAACCAAAGCAAAAAGGGTCAGTAAATTAATGGTGAAGCCAAATAATTTCAGAAAAAAGAAGGTACCAATAATCGATACCGGAACTGCAATTGCAGGTATCAGGGTCGATCTGAAATCCTGTAAAAAGATAAATACAACAATAAAAACCAGAATAAAAGCTTCAATAATTGTGTAGATTACTTTCTCGATAGAAGCATCCAGAAAGTCATTGGCATTCAGGAATGTATGGTATTCTAATCCCGGAGGAAAATCTTTGGACGCTTTTTTTAATATGTCTTCGCAAGCTATAATTAGCTCTCTCGCATTCGACCCTGAAATCTGACTGATCGCTCCTCCTGAAGATACATGCCCCTGAGTAAGCAATGAAGTCGAATAATCTAAAGCTCCAAATTCGATATCTGCTACATCTTTTAAGCGTAATAAGCTTCCTTGTTTACCGCTTCTGAGTACAATGTTTTCAAATTCAGCAGGATTTTCGAGTCGGCCTGTAAACTTCAATGCATATTGAACTGATTCTTTGCTGTTTTCCCCAATTTTACCCGGTGCAGCTTCGATGTTTTGTTCTTGCAGCGCTTTAATAATATCATCAGGAACTAAACGCTGATTGGCCATTGCATCCGGTTTTAACCAAATACGCATTGAATATTCCTGACTGCTGTAAATTTCCGTTGCTCCTACACCTACGACACGTTTCATCTCGGGCATAATATTTATCCTCAAATAATTATCGAGGAATTTTTCGTCATATCTCCCGTCTTTACTGTATAATAAAAAACTCAGCGCCGTACTGCTTAACTGTTTGCTTGTTGTAATACCAGACTTAATCACCTCGGCAGGAAGCAAACTTGTCGCTTTTGTAACTCTGTTCTGAACATTTACGGCCGCCATATCAGGATTTGTTCCCTGCTTAAAGAATACGGTAATCGAAGCACTACCATTGCTACTGGCTTTAGAAGTCATATAAGCCATATTCTCGACTCCGTTTATTTGTTCTTCCAGAGGAACAATTACACTTTTCAAAACCACATCGGCACTTGCTCCCTGATACGAAGCGTTTACCACAACCGTTGGAGGTGCGATTTCGGGGTATTGTGATACAGGCAAGGATGCTAATCCCAGTAATCCTAAAATCACTATTATGATCGATATTACCGTAGATAATACCGGATTTTCTATAAATTTTCTAAACATCTCTTTTTATTTTTTTGATGAAGCCACTATCGGTGCGATTTTTACTCCATCCCTTAAATTCCCAATTCCATTAATGACAATAGTATTTCCGGATTGTACTCCTTCAGTTACTACATATTCTTTTTCAGTGGCTGTGTTTCTTATTTTTATTTCGGTGTTGTGCACTACATTTTGTCCGTCTGTTGTAAAGACAAAATAGCGTCCCTGCTGTTCAAAGACTGCTTTTTTAGGAACCAGGATCGCATCAGAAAATTGGGTCGGAATAACAATTGTTGCACTTGCACCACTCCATAATTTGCCTTCAGGATTTGGAAAAACGGCTTTAAAATTTGCTGAGCCTGTACTTGCATTCAGAACACCGCTTAAAGTTTGAATATTTCCTTTTTGCGCATAGGTTTCTCCATCAGCAGTGACTAAGGAAACTGCCGGCATATTTCTGAATTTGTCCTTTAATTGATTGCCTGAATATTGGCTTAAGAATGAATTTAGCTGTTGCTGACTTAGCGAAAAATAAGCATAAATATGTTTGGTATTCGCAACGGTGGTTAAAGGATCCGGTGCCGAAATACTAACCAAACTCCCAATTTTATAAGGCAGACTTCCCACAACTCCATTAATTGGACTTACTATATTAGTAAAAGCAAGTTTCGATTTTGCTGCTGATAAATCTGCATTTGCCTGACTTAATTCTGCTCTTTTTACCCGCTCTACGTTTTTGGCAGATGTTAGTTCGTAGGTATTTATAATTTTCTTTTCTGCCAGTGCTGCTGTTCTTTTGGTCTGGATAACCGCTGTTTCCAAACTTGCTTCGGCGGCGAGAATTGCTGCTTTTTTATTATTTACTTCCTGCAGATAACTATTGGCATCTATTTTAAACAAAACTTGTCCTTTGGCTACAGCCGCACCTTCTTCTACATAAACCTGCTCAATATAGCCATCGATTTTAGAACGTATTTCTACAGTTTGCTCTCCTTCTAAAGTTGTTGGATATTGTACAGAAACATTCGCTTTTTGAGCTTTAAGTGTAAGCGTTGGATAAGACGCGGGACTTTGTGTTTGTTCTGTATTTTTTTTGTTACATGAAACGGTCAAAAGCGTTCCAAGAAACAATATTGCTATTATTTTTTTCATTATTTCGTTTATTTTCTTTTGTAAATCATTAGAGGTGAACCTGCTTCGCCCCACATTAAGGTTTGTACATATTTTATTAACTGACTTGTAGCCAATACGAGAATTTCTTCCGGTATGGATGAATTTGCTTTGAGCACCACTTTTTGACTGATAAAAGCCGAAAATTCTATTTTTCTTATTCGTTCGATCCATAAAAGACCTTCGTGATTTCCGGTTGTAGAATACACTACGATTGAGGTATGTGGAGCCACTAATGCGCTGATCAATACATAGGCCCAAAGTGGAACGATGGCATCATTAGAACAGCAAATGACTACTTCTTTTCCTGAATATTGGCTCCAGTCTATACTGGCCATTTCTGAACGAAAGGCTTTTTCCTGCAGTAGAAAATCTTCTAAAAGAAAGGGAACAATATCAAATACAACAAAGTCATTTTTGTCCGGTTTATAAGACCTGAGATCGAGAGTTTGTATGCCTGAAGCTTCTATTTTATTTAGTATTTCCATATTTATGACGATTAAAAAATTTGAATTATTTGCTGATTTTTAGGCATAGATATCCCCCGCCCAACCTGAATATTGTTTATCAGGTATGCTGAGCACATTGTAAAGCGTTTTATGCTTTAGCTAGAAGTTTTTGAGATTTTTAAAATCTTTGTTATAGATCTTATTTATAGATTTTTCATTAATACATTCCAGTACGGAACGATAGAGACTGGTAAATTGATCCTGTAGCAGGAAGTGGTTGAGGAAGATTGTAATTCTGGTACCATAATCTATATTTTGTATTAATAAATTCTGTAACTATCAACGTTCATTGCAATTAGGATAATAATATCTTAGAATGCGCTTTGATAAGTTATGCAAAATTAATATTTTTGCATAATAAAACAACTAAATACTTGTTTTATTAATTTATGACTACAAATAAGATTTTAATGTTGCTCAAAATGCGAGGTCCCCTTACGGCTCTCGAGATCGCCCATGAGCTTAAGATAACGAAGGAAGGCGTTAGACAACAGCTAGTTAAACTTACCGAAGAAGAACTCATTGAACCTCAGGAAGAATCAAAAGGTGTGGGCAGACCGCAAAAAACGTTTAGTCTTACAGCAAATGGAAATGCTAAATTTCCTGATACTCATGCCGAATTGACCTTAAAACTGATCACTATTATTAATGCAATGGGCGAAAACACCATGCAGGCGGTGATTGATGTCTATGAAGAAACAGGGAAAAAGAAGTATCATGAAGAAATTGATACGATACATAATCTGGAACTGAAAATAGAGAAATTGGTCGAAATAAGAACCCGAGAAGGTTATATGGCAGAATACTCTAAAAATGACGAAGGCTATCTTTTGGTCGAAAATCATTGCCCTATTTGTGCAGCGGCAACAATTTGCCAGGGTTTCTGCTCATCTGAATTAAATACGTTCAGATCTGTATTAGGAAAAGATGTTCTCATTAATCGGGTAAGTCATATTGTTTCGGGCGAAAGAAGATGTGCTTATCAAATTACTTTAAATTAATATACAATAAAAAAAATGCCTCTTCAGGCTGTCCCTGTTCACAAATACTAAAAATCAAATTGAACACGAATTACACCAATTCTAAAGGGTTGATTTTGTTTGTGAAATTAATTTCACAAACAAATAGTGTAAATTGGTGTAATTCGTGTTTGCATTTATTTTGAGGCAGACGAAAGAAGCGATTTTTATCTCTAAAACAGCAATTTATTTCTTAGCTAAAACTGCTAAAATCTTAGTATAAATTTCGGTGTTCTGATACACTCCCATAAATTTTTCAGCTCCTGGCCCGTAAGCAAAAACCGGAACCGGAACTGCCGTATGATCGTTAGTACTAAAACTGCCGTGCACATATCCCTTTTCTATATTTCCGTCAATTAAAGAAAGTCCACCCGTTTCATGGTCAGCGGTTACGATTAATAACGTTTCCGTATTCTTATCTACAAATTCCATAGCTTGTCCAACCAATTTATCAAAATCAAGCATTTCGCGAACCACATATTCTACATTGTTTTTATGTCCGCCGTAATCGATTTGCGCACCTTCTGCCATGATAAAAAATGGACTTTTTGTTTTAGCAAAAGTTGAGGTTGCTTTCGCTAGGGATTTCGCTAGAAAATCACCTCTTCCGTCTTTCATAGAAACTACTGCAGCGTCATCTAAAACAATAAATTTAGAGTTTTTGATGGTATCAAGACTATTGAATTTATCTGAAAAAGTATATCCTTTTTGCTTCAGTATTTTAGATAAGTCTTTGCCATCTTTTCTTGATGTAAATTCCTTTGTTCCTCCACCAATCAAAATATCTGATGGATTCGATAAAAAATCTTCGGCTATTGGTTCGCTGTAACTTCTTTCCGGCTGATGTGCATAAAAACACGCTGGCGTAGCATCTGTAATATTCCCTGCCGAGATAATAGCTGTTTTGTAATTTTTCTTTGCCAATTGTTGTATGATTAATTCCAGCGGTTTCCCATTTTCATCAACACTAATAAATCTATTATTGGTTTTATGCCCTGTTGCCATAGCAGTCGCTCCTGCGGCAGAATCTGTGATATAACTGTCTGAAGATTTTGTGACAGACAATCCCTGAGTTGGAATATTAAATAAACTCAACTGACCTTTATTAGCGGTGTAACCGGAGTAAATCTGTGTCAATCCCATTCCGTCACCAATAAGAAGGATTACATTTTTAGGTTGTTTTTTAGAAAATCCCAATCCGTTTCTAGGAATATAAGCTTCGTGAAAATCGGTATTTTGATAAAATGTCGATTTGATATTGTTGATAAAATGCGTCAATTCAGCAACGTTATCTGTCCCAATAAAATCAACTTTTAAGTTCATCAATGTCATCCAGGTATTTACATTATCCTGAGTTGCCCAGAATCGTACTTTTTTGTTCTGATCGTGTACTTTTTTAATAATCGATTGCACTTTTTCAGCATCCGTTTGTGTCATCACGCCTTTCCCGTTCCAGATTGTGATTTCTTTTAAATCTTCGCTGATCATTTCAACACGGGACAATTGTTCCGCAGAGTAATTTTCATTTAGCCTTCCGTCAAAATAAATAAATTCAGGATAGTCTTTCCAGTTTGCCAGAGAAGGTCTGTTTCCCGAAATTACCACTTTTATATTTTTATTCGAAATAATATCAGGATAGGTTTTAAGCTGCTGCGCAATTAATCTCAGCGTAGCATCACCTTCTGTTTTTATATCGATCATTAAAATCAAAGGTTTATTGCCTTGGTAAGCTTTTCCTCCTAAGCTTTTTAATTTTATAGTAAGCGGATCAAGATATTGTGTCTTAAGCGTATTCTGCGGATTAATTTCTTTGGATGTATGGGCAACAAAAAGCTCGTTATTGACTAAAAAAACATCGGCTTCAATAACGCCGGCTTCATTAGAATAGGCTTCATAAAAGGGTAATTTGCTGGCATAATCATTATGCGAATGAATGTTAGATGAACTGTATTCCTGTGCTTGTGCAATCAGCAAAAATTGGAGGCAAAAAAGGGTGATTATTTTTTTCATGAGAAAATTGGGTTTGTTTATTTTTAGAACTGTAGGATTTTAAATTGTTGAGGTTTATTTAAACACATTGGGACATAATTTTTTACAGCTAAATAAAAAGGTGTTTTACTTGTTTTTAATGCACATAGTTCATCCCGTTTTGTCATTTAATTATTAAAGCTCCGAAGGAGCGGTATATTTACAGCAATTATAGATTTCCATTTATTAAGCTCCAGAGGAGCGACATATTTATAGCAATTATAGATTCCCTACATTAAAGCTCCAAAGGAGCGACGTATATGCCACCCCGATGGGGTTTGGATCCTTTTTATCAAAAATTAATTGCTATAAATATATCGTCCCGCTAGGACTTACCTACTATTAGCGTAAGATTTTAAAATCATTTTTTTTATTTAACGAAGGAGAAATCACACGCGTAACTCGACAAAGATTGGCGATTTTCTTTGCAGATTTCTGATGCGATTTCTCTCCTGAAGCTTCGGGATCGAAATGACAATATTGGGGTTACCTTCTTCATGATTTTATCATTATTAAACCTCCGGATGAGCAATATATTTATAACAATTATAGATTCCCCCCATTAAGCTCCAGAGGAGCGACATATTTATAGCAATAATAAATTCCCATACATTAAAGCTCCAGAGAAGCGATATATATGCCACCCCGATGGGGTTCAAATTCTTTTTATAAAAATTAAATTTCTATAAATATATCGTCCCGCTGGGACTTGGTTTATGATTAATTAAAATGGGGCAAAATCATTTTTTTCATTTAACGAAGGAGAAATCACACGCATAACTCGACAAAAATTGGCGATTTTCTTTGTGGATTTCTGGTGTGATTTCTCCTGCGTCGAGATGACAACATTGGGGGTTACTACTTTATATTTCTTTTAAATACAAACCAGTCTTTTTCCTAAAAAAAGACTGGTTTATGTTTATATCTGAAATTCATTTGCTATTTTTTACAACTGCAAGCTCCGACAAGCTTGCAGTGTAAAAAAACTAAACAAACAAAATGAAACTACAAACTACCAACCTTTATTTTGCGTCAGTGCTCCTTTGCTTACTGCAATTTCATCCGGTGGTATTGGCCAAACTTTGTGAATTGCAGGGTTAAAATTACGAGCAGGATAAATCACGGTTCCGTTATAATGGTGTAACGGTTTTGCATAAGTTGCCTGAGCATCGCCCCAACGTACTAAGTCAAAATGACGGTCTGTCCATTCTCCGGCCAATTCACAACGTCTTTCTCTTTTTAGATCGGTTAATGTTGCTCCGGCAAGATCTCCAAGACCTGCACGACGACGGATCATATTAATTTCTGTATCGGCATTCAGGCCTTTCATAAGTTTGGCTTCTGCCAACATCAAAATCACATCGGCATAACGCAAAAGAGGAACGTTTAAAGCTGTCGAAGGTTTATCTCCGTTGGCATTTACATAACGAATATCAATCCCGCCCGAAGTTGTTTTGGCATAACCAAACGGCTCCATATATTTATTGAACTGATATCCGGTTCTATTACTGGAACTTACAAGATATTTACCTTCATTAAAAGTTACTAATTCACCAAAATACAGGAATTTATCACCTTTTTGCAAAATAGTCGCGCTGCGTCTTTTATCTTTTGGATCATAGGTATCAAATAATTCTTTGGTAGGATAAAAATTTCCCCAACCATTATAAACTCCCCAACCTTTGTCTTCTAGGCATACTCCCGGAAAAATAGATCCTAAAGAAGTATTCTCTGCACTTGACGTTACTGACCAAATGTATTCTGAAGACCAGTTGTTCTTGATTTTAAATACATCTTCAAAATTATCCAGCAACTTATGTTTTCCACTATTCACGATCATATTGGCATATTTTATTGCGTTGTCCCAATCTTTAGCATACAAATAGGTACGTACTAAATATCCCCAGGCAGCTGTTTTATGAGCACGTCCGTAATTATCAGAAGTCAGCTCATTAAAATAAGGTAGTAAATCGGCTGCTTTTACTAAATCGGCTGCGATGTAGGCATAGTTTTCAGCTACATTTTTAGCTCTTGGCACATATACATTTGTTGGGTCTTCGCGATCCTGAATCGGGATTCCGGCGCGATCATCTCCGTAATGATAAGCCAGTTCTAAATGCATTACAGCATGATTGAAGTACGCTTCTCCCAACATCCCATTCTTTGTTTTTTCGTCTAAGGAAATCTTAGGAATATTGCGAATAACATCGTTGCAGCGTTTCATTATTTCGTAGTGAATTCTCCAGATATCTTTGGTATCAGATTCTGCACCATCAACAATAAAATTCTTAATACGTTCTGCATTTTGTCTTGGCTTGGTTCCTATATCATCACTGGCGTTATTCAGCCAGAAAAAACCACGACCGTACATATTATCATCAGAATATAAAGCATAAATAGCGTTTACTCCTGCTTTTGCATCTGCTGGAGTTTTCCAGAAATTTCCGCTTGACGGAGCTCCTTGCGGCACCAAATCAAGTTCGCTTTCGCACGCTGTCGCGCCCAGTAAAAGCACAAAACTCAATACTAAAAGACTTAAATTTTTCATTTTATTTGTTTTATATTTTTTTAAAAAGTTGCATTTACACCGGTCATATAAATACGGGAAAGCGGATATTTTCCTAAGTCCATACCAAAGTTTTTAAGCCCTATTTCCGGATCCATTCCTGAATACTTGGTGATCGTGAAAAGGTTTTGAGCTGAGATAAAAAATCTCAGTTTTGCTTTTCCGTTCAGCCATTGATCTTTTACTGTGTATCCTATCGAAAGGTTTCTTAATCTTACGAAAGAAGCATCTTCGATATAAAAATCAGAGATTCGCCCGAAGTTATTATTGTTGTCTGTTGATGAAAGTACCGGAATATTGGTCTTTGTATTGGTTGGCGACCATGCATTTTTAGATTCTGCCAATAAGTTATATCCAGGAAATGAACCGTTTAGACCGGTGTGTTTTACAGCATTAAAAACACTATTTCCTGCTGCTCCGCTAAAAAAGACATTCATATCAAACCCTTTATATCTAAAGTTCATATTTAAACTGAAAGTCGTTTTAGGAAAAGGATTTCCAAGCACTACTCTGTCATTGTTATTGATGACACCGTCTCCATTTATATCTTTAAATTTAATATCTCCTGCAACCGCATTGGGCTGATATACTTCGCCTTTAGCGTTTACATATGCTTTTGCTTCAGCATTACTCTGAAACAGTCCATCTGTCGAATAACCGTAAAAGGCACCAACAGGGCTTCCTACCTGATAAATATTCGCTAAAGGCAAACTACGAACCCTGCTTAAATTTAATGGTTCAAGAGAAGTCAAATCATCTTTGATCGAAACAATTTTATTACTTAAAAATGATGCATTTGCTGTAATATCAAATTTAAAATCGCCACGCGTTTTTTGGTACATCAAACTTGCCTCAATACCTTTGTTTTCTACATCTCCAGAGTTTACGATTCTACCTTTTGGAGTCCCTGAAACACCCGGAAGCTGATCGCGAACCAACATGTCTTTGTTTGTTTTTACGTAAGCATCTACGGATCCTGACAAAGCATTATTGAACATTGTGAAATCTAATCCTACGTTGGTTTGCTCTGAACTTTCCCATCTTAAATTAGGGTTTGACAATTCGCTTTCAGAATATCCGTAGTTAATTACCGGACTTGACCCGATTAAAGATTGTGTCTGGTTTAATGGTACACTAAACTGGTAAGGCCCAAGGTTTCCTAAGTTTCCTATTTGTCCCCAGCTTGCACGTAATTTTAAGTTGCTGATTATTGGATTAATATTTTTCATAAATCCTTCTTCAGATACTAACCAACCTGCAGAAACAGAAGGATACACTTTCCAACGGTTCTCAGAAGTCAATTTTGAAGTTCCGTCGCGACGCACAATTCCTGAAATTAAATATTTTTGATTAAAGTCATAATTCAGCCTCCCAACATATGATGAGATAATTTCTTCGGCCATACCTGCCTCTATTTGTTGTACCAATTTGGCGTTTAATAAATAGCGCTGCGATGCATCTTCGCTATCAAAACCTGTTCCCTGCACGGTATAAAAATCTCTTTTGGTTTGTTGATATGTATAGCCGGCCAAAGCTTTAAAATTATGTTTGCCTAATGATTTTTCGTAAGAAACCGTTTGTTCCCCTAACAAATCTGTTGTTGTCGAGTTTGTTAAAGTCAATCTGTTGAAATCGAATATTTTTCCCGGCTCAGTAATTTTTGTTGCAAATTCTGTTGCATTGTTTTGTATTCTTGTATAACCCAAATTTGACTTTAGCTTTAAACCTGAGACAACTTCCCATTCGACATACGGATTAATTAAAACTGTCGAAATAGGATTTCTGTTGTCTAATCTTTTTAAATAAGCCACCGGATTTATTACATCTCCGTAAGAACCTATGTATTTCTCCGGAACACCACCAAATTGTCCTGAACCATCTTCTCTGTAAATGGTAGCATTTGGCGGATAAAAAATCGCCGCCAGAATCGCTCCTGTATAAGCATTTGAAGTATTGGCTGACTGACCATCTGTTAAGGAATACGAAAAGTTTTCTCCAAAGGTAAAATTGGGAGCTAACTTAAAAGAAGAATTTGCTCTTGCTGTATATCGGGTTCCAAAAGTATTCAATAAAATCCCTTCGTTTTTTCTATAACTTCCTGACAAAAAGAAATTAGATTTCTCTGTTTTTCCGTTTACAGAAATAGACAAATCCTGTATTTCGCCTGTACGAAAAATTTCGTCCATCCAGTTCGTTTTTGTTGTTCTAGCTGTTGGCTCAAATGCAGGATCAAAAGCGGGGATTCTAGGCATTCCCGCATTATCTCTGGCTGTATTCATAGCATCTGCATATCCTGCAGCGTCCAGAACATTTAATGTCTTTGCTACACTTTGAAAACCTCCCTGATAATTTACATTTACATTGATATGATCAGAAGTTCCTTTTTTAGACGTAATCAGAATTACACCACCAGAAGCTCTTGCACCGTAAATTGCCGCAGAAGCTGCATCTTTTAGCACGCTGATCGAAGCAATATCATTAGGGTTTAAAGTGTTTAAAGATCCGCTGTAAATAATTCCGTCTAAAACAATCAAAGGAGTTTCGGCGTTTAATGAACCAATACCACGAATGTTAATTGTTGGCTCTGCTGTAGGATCTCCACCATTATTGATCACCGTAACACCGGCCACTGTACCTTGCAATAATTCGGCTGCACTGTTATAGGTTCTGCTTGACGTTTCTTTCATAGAAACAGTTCCAACAGCTCCCAAAACTTCGTTCTTTTTTACAGAACCATATCCCATTACTACAACTTCCTGTAGTTGCTTCATATCAGCTAATAATCTGACACTGATATTTCTAGTCGACTGATTTACTTTTACTTCCTGAGTAATATATCCCACGTACGAAAAAACAAGTATGGCTTCAGCTGAATTAACTCCCATTTTAAAAGTTCCGTCAAAATCTGTCGTTGCTGTGGCATCAGAATCTTTGTCCTTAATACCAACTCCCGGTAAAGGCATTCCGTCATCGCCACCAAAAACAGTTCCTGAAATGCTTATTTTACCTTGTCCGGCATCAGTCAGTTTTTGATTCTTTTTGATTACAATATTGTTGTTTACAATTTCATATTTAAAGAAAAAATTACTGCATATTTTGTCCAATGCTTGTTCTAATGTTACGTTACTCAGTTTCAAACTAATTTTTTGATTCGTATTAACTTGATTGGTTTCGTACATAAAATGTACATCTGCCTGTTTTTCTATTTTCTGAAAGACAGTCTTTATACTTTCGTTTTCAACTTTTAAGGTTACTCTTTTACCAATGTCAACACTGCCTGCTTTTGCTGCTAATCCTATAAAAAATAAAGCAGTAAAAATGAGCGCTTTAGTCAGTACAGATCTTGTCATGTTTTGACTGTTTCTGACATACCGCATTTGTTTTTGATTCATGATTGTGTGTGTTTTTTAATTGTTTTTGGATTATTTATAGGCTTCTACGTAGATGTTTTAATTTGATTTTTACTTTGCCAGACCTAACAGGTTTTAAAAACCTGTTAGGTCTCTCTGGATACATGTTACTATATGGTCAAATCTATTTTTAGTTATCGTATGATATAAGTTCCTGATTCGATTTTATAATTGGCATTGATAATATTACACACTAGGGCCACAACCTGACCAACAGGAAGTTCTTTGAAATAGGCGCTAATTTTTAGATTGTTGAGATTTTTGTTTTCGATCTGGATCGCCACATTATAATTGCGATTGATTGTTGCAATAACTTCGGGTAAAGGCGCATCTTCAAAAACGATAATGTTTTTTCGCCATAGCGAAATAGAGTTCACCGGAATATCCGTAAAGGCTTGCAGTTTATTATTCTGCGATTTAAAAACTACTTTTTGTCCGGGCGTTACATAAACATTTTCTTCGGTAAAAGTCGATTTTACATTTACTCTTCCGGTTAAAACCGAAACTTCTTGTGTAGCATGATCCGGATAAGCCTGAACATTAAAACTGGTTCCTAAAACTTTGGTATCCATTTTATCGGTATGAATAATAAACGGATGTTCTTTGTCTTTGGCTACATCAAAAAATGCTTCTCCTGTTAAATACACTTCACGTGTTCCTCCTTTAAATTTTGCGGGATATTTTAGAAGACTTCCTGCATTGAGCCATATTTGGGTTCCGTCGCTTAGTGTTATTTTAGAATGTTCTCCTGATTTTGTAGCGTATTCTTTAGTTATAGTCTGCACAGATGACAAATAAAAGAAACAGGATAATCCCATTAAAAAGATTAGAGAAGCTGCTATAGCCCAATTTCTGTTTTGAAGAAAAATAACCGTATTTGTTTTCTTAATTTGCCTGATTTCCTTCTTTAGTTTTAAGCGATCAGATTGTATAAGGTTTGTAGTATCTGTTATTTCGTCCGGGTGATCATACCAGTTATTCCATAATTCTTCTCCTTTTAGAGAAGTCTTACCTTCTAAAAAAAGCTGTATTTCTTGATGTGGTTTTTCAGGCATTATAATGTGTTTATCTCTTTAATAGTATGTCTTAGAATTTTTACTTTTGGGTAGGCGGATGAGGTTACGCTTTTGTTAAGAAAAGAAAATGCACCTCACAATTTAGAAACCTCCCATCAGTTAAACTCACCTAAATAGTTTCGCATAAACTTTAGCGCATAAGCAATATGATACTTTACGGTTTCATGCGATACATTAAGTTCTTCGGCTATCTCTTTGTTTGTATAATGTTTGATGCGGCTCAGGATAAAAACTTCTTTGGATTTTTTAGGAAGTAATAATGTGGCTTTATCCACCGCTTGTTGCAGTTCCTGATAATGAATAGCATCTTCGGTTGTATTACTGCTGGTATAATCGTCATTGCTTCGATCAGTAACCTCCTTTATATATTGGTCTGTAATGGTGTGCGATTTTATATAATCTAAAGTCACATATCGAACGGAAGTATAGATGTAGGCTGCAAATTTCTTTTGAATAACCAAAGTCTTTCGACGTTCCCAAATAGTGGTAAAAACTTCCTGAACAATTTCTTCAGAAACCGGAATCGATTTCATTCTCATATAAACAAAGCGAACTAACAAATCCCGATACCGAAAGTACAATTCATCAAACGCTTTATCTTTTCCTTGTCTCAATAATTCAACAAGCTGCTCATCAGTAAACGCTTTATACATGACAGGCTTCTTTTTTATTATTGGGCGAATGAATAGCGCTTTGTAAAACACTTATTCCTTTTATTTTTCTGCGATGTATTCTTGATTTAAAAAATGACATATACTACAAGTGTGTTGTTTATAATATGTCTCCAAAATTAGAAATGAGGGTAGGTCTGCAAGGTTACGTTTACATTAATAAAACATCCTATTTATAAAGCATTATATTAACATTTCGTCTCTTATACGTTATGCGGCAAATTTTGTGCAGAAGCAGCACTATCTTTTTAGGGAGTATGTAGTTTAAAAATGTTTTCCTTATTTTTAAAACACGAGCTACATTAAAAAAATATTTTAATAATTAGATCCAATTCTTATAATTATTTAAAAATTATAGTAAGTTTGTAAGAGACACGTAATTATAAAAAACGATGAGTTTAAAAGATTTATTAGACAATAGTAAAGATAAAAGTCTTTCCGGCCAGAAATGGCATATGCTAAGACAATCGATAACAAAACGTTTACTTTCAGGAGGTAATTCTACAATTGCCGAATTAAGTACAGAATTACAATCAAGTGTTCCAACGGTAACCAAAGCTGTCAACGAATTACTAACCGAAGGTTATGTAGTCGACATGGGAAAAATTACCAATAGTGGCGGACGAAGACCTTCCTTATACAGTATCAACCCTACTTGCGCTTACTTTTTAGGTGTTGAGGTTGGCATCAGCAGTATGTCTATTGGACTGCAAAATATCAAAAATGAATTGGTTAGTGTTGATCTTGGCACTTCTTTCATTTTAGAAAATACTCAAAAATCATTATTAAAATTCTGTGACCTCATCAATTCTTTTATCGAAGATAGCTCTGTCGAAAAGAAATTGATTGTGGGGGTTTGTATCAACTTTTCCGGACGTATTAATTCGATGGAAGGTTTTAGTTATAACTATTTCTTTAGCGAAAACCGACCTTTAAACGAAATCATTTCTGAGCAATTAGATCTACCGGTTCACTTAGAAAATGATACGCGCGCAATGGCTTTTGGCGAATATTGCGAAGGCGTTATCGACGACGAACAAAACATCATTTTTGTCAATTACAGTTGGGGTGTTGCCATCGGGATGATTACTGATGGTAAGTTATATTACGGTAAATCAGGATATTCAGGCGAATTTGGTCATAGTACTATTTTCAATAATGAAATCATGTGCCAATGCGGAAAACTAGGTTGTCTTGAAACCGAAATTTCCGGCTGGTCACTCATCAACCAATTCAAAGATGCCATAAAAGAAGGCAAACAATCAAAAGTCATTCTTGACGAAAACTCTTCTACACTACAACACAATGCGATTATTGCCGGAGCTGTAAATCTCGAAGACACTCTTTGTGTCGATTTGGTAACCCAGCAAAGCGAAAAAATGGGACGTTATTTATCTATTTTATTAAATATCTTCAACCCTGACTTACTGGTAATTGGTGGAGATTTCGCACAATTAGGCGACTACGCCTTACTCCCAATTCAATCTGCATTAAAAAAATATTCACTCGGTTTAGTTAACCGTGATATGAAACTTAAAAAGTCTGCTTTAGGCCGTCGTGCGGGCGTTATTGGTGCCTGTTGTGTCATTAAAGAAAAGATGTTATTCCCTCTAATTAATAACTAAATTTCCCAACCACTTCCTTATTATTAAAATATTTTAATAACTAAACTTGTTATATTAAAATATTTTATATCTTTACTTCATAATAATAAATTAATTTATTCATAAGATTATCATAACATTTATTCATATTATGTTTTTTCATTGTTAAAAGGTAATAATAATGATAGCTACATTTTTAAAATATCCATAAATATTAAAATACATTTTTCGTAAAAAAAAGAAGGTATTTGCTTTTTATAGATAGAGATAAAATAAAAGTCAAGTAATGCGAACTTATCATGATGTTGTGTGAATAAATTTTAAAAAAGAGAATATCAGTTTTATATAGAGTAAGAAAATTAAAGATCAACTATAAATATCAACACTAATCATCGCATAAAAAACATTTGTTTTTAAGTCATAAAAAAGCCAGCTAATGCAGGAACATTGCTGGCCGGTTCCTTAATAGGAACAATGACTTGAAAATTAATAAACAGACCTTTAACAAAGTTATTATTAACCAAACCATTACAAAAGTATGAAATTATTGCCAAAAAGTAAACCTATAAATTGTAGGTTTACTCCTAAACACGTAAAAGTTATAAAACTAACATCTGCGTTGCTTTTAGTTTTTACAATGCAGTTAACCGCTGCAGAAACAGAAAAAAGTACCATACTTACAGATAAAAATGTAAAAAAGAATGACCTAATTCAAAAGAAAGTTACCGGAACAGTTACCAATGAAAAAGGAGAAGCTTTACCAGGTGTAAACATTGTAGCCAAAGGAACTCAGTTTAGCGCACAAACAGATTTTGACGGAAAATTTACTATCGAAGTACCGGATAATGCGACTACTTTGATCGTTTCTTATATTGGTCTTCAGGAACAAGAAGTTGCGATAGGTACTGCACCTCTTACTATTGTTCTTAAAGAAATAGGACAACAAATGAATGAGGTAATTGTAGTAGGATATGGTTCTCAAAACAGACGAACTTTAAGTACTGCGGTTTCTAAACTGGACAAAAAAGTATTAGAAAATGTACCGTATTCAAACGTAACACAATCTTTGCAAGGTAACGTAACCGGTTTGGTAGTAAAAACGTCATCCGGACAACCGGGGAAAGCTTCGAACATTCTGGTTCGTGGAGGAACTTCTATCGATAATCCTGCCGGAGCTACACCTTTATATATAGTAGATGGTGTTATTCGGACTCAGATAGATGACATTAACTCTTTTGATATTGCTTCGCTTCAGGTACTTAAAGATGCTGCTGCAACTTCAATCTACGGAGCTCGTGCATCAAACGGTGTTATTATTATTACGACAAATACAGGTAAATCAGGTAAAATGAAAGTGACTTATAATGTCTCTACTCAAAGTAGCCGAATTGGTAAAAAATACGATTTCATGGACGGTGGGGATTATATCAAATTTCAACGTCAGGGTATTTATAATGCCGCAGAACTTGCCGGACTTTCTACTACGACAGGTATCGCAAGACTGGGTCAGTTAACGGGCGCGACTCCCGCTGGTACTGGAAACAACCTTCAAAACAACACTCCGTTTGCTACTTTATTAAAGTCCAGTTTAACACCGGATTCAGTAGCACAGCTACAGGCAAAAGGCTGGCAGGAACTTCAGGATCCTTTAAATCCTAACAGTACTATTATGTACAAAAGTACAGATTGGAATGATGTTTTGTTTCAAAATGCCCTTACACAAAGTCATAATCTTGGGATAAGCGGAGGTAATGATACTGGAGTTTTTGACTTAAGTTTAGGATATTTAAAAGGTGACGGTATTACGATTTTTACAGGATACCAAAGATTTACAAGTAAATTAAATGCTTCGCTAAAAGTAGCTGACAATTTTACTATCAATGGCCGTATGTTGTTCTCTAAATCAAGCAATAATCAGGTGGTTGCCAATAGTGTCGTTTTCAACAGATATTTAGGAAACTCACCCACTACAAAATTATATCTTGAAGACGGAACATTGGCTCCGGGTCAAAATAACATTAACGGAAATCCATTGTACCAAATGGGGAAAGTTAAGGGAATCAACGAAAATAATAAATTACAAATAGGCGTAGATGGTGAATTAAAACTAGCCAAAGATTTCACCTTCACTCCTTCTATGTCTCTTTATAGCGAAAATGAAAATGACAACACTTTTCAGCAGGCGTTCTTAAGCGGAAGCAGTGGTTTAGTAGACAATACACGTACTGCAACAAGATTAAGCAACCAAATTTCGCAAGTACAATACGAAGGAGTTTTTGCCTATAAAAAAGGATGGGATAATATTGGAGATTTTGATGCCAAATTAGGAGTTTCAAAATACGACAGAACTATAAAATCTTTTAATGCTTCAGGAAAAGGAAGTCCTTCAGATCTAGCGCAGACTTTAGACTCTTCTCCAATTCCGGTTTCTGTTTACAGCAACAATACAAAATTGGTTTTAAACAGTGTTTTCGGACGTGTTAATTACGATTACAAAAACAGGTATTTCGCAACAGCATCTTTCCGTTATGACGGTTCATCAAGTTTAGGACCTGACAACAGATATGGTTTCTTTCCTGGGATCTCTGCAGGATGGAACATTCAGGAAGAAAAATTCTGGGAGAAAGCAATGCCAAAATTCTTCTCTTCTCTTAAACTTCGTGGAAGTTATGGTGTAAATGGTAACTTGGGAACTCTTGGAGATTTTCAGGCCGGAGGATTATACTCAGGTTCTACAAATGGTGTAGCAAATAGTTACAACGGACAATCTGCGATTATCAACTCACAAATTGCAAATCCGGGATTAAAATGGGAACAATCTGAAACTGTAAATGGTGGTTTCGATTTCGGTTTCAACGAAGATAAAATCAGAATTATTGGAGATTTTTATAACAAATTAACTTCTGATTTATTAACGAATCTTACTTTACCATCAAATAGTGGTTTCTCTACGGTATTAACAAATCTTGGAGGATTAAGAAGCAAAGGTTTCGAATTAGAAATACAAGCGAATCTTTACAATAAAAACGACTGGAAAATTAATGTTGGAGCAAACGTTTCTCACAATACCAATACAATTGAAAAATTGCCATCAAACGGAAATTTAAACAACAGAATTGGCGGAACAGAGATTTTCGATCAAAAAAGCGGAACATATCAATATGTTGGAGGTTTGCAGGAAGGACAAAAAATTGGAAATTTCTACGCACACAACCAATTGTATATTCTTTCGACTCAGGCAGAAGCAGATGCATACAACTTAAAAGTGCACGATACTTATGTAACTAAAACGGCTGCAAATGGCGGAAATCCTGAAGGTAAAAAATTCGCCGGAGATGCTGTATTTGAAGACACTGATGGAAACGGAGTAATCGACAGCAGAGACAGAAAGTATATGGGAAATATGTTCCCAACATTTGTAGGAGGATTTAATTTTGATACTTCATACAAAGGATTCTCACTTACAGTAAGAACAGATTACTCATTGGGAGCTACAATTTACAACGAAGCAAGAGCACGTTTCTTAGGTCAGTTTCAGGGTAATTACGGATTATTGGCAGAAAGTGCACAATCATGGCAAAAAGAAGGCGACATTACAGATGTACCTCGTTACCGTTGGGCAGATCAAACCAATCAAAACAACTTGTTCAGATCAGAAGCTAGCGGAGCAGCGTATAACACCAATATGTTTCAGGGAAATAGCCGTTACTACGAAAGTGGAGATTACTTATGTATCAGAGAAATCACTTTTAGTTACAACTTGCCTAAAATGTTAATCGACAGAGCAAAACTAACATCGGTTCGTGTTTATGTAACCGGAAGCAACTTATACTACTTCACAAAATACAAAGGATTAAGCCCTGAAGTACAAGGTATCGACGGAGGATCTAGTTTAGGATTATCTGCCGCAGGATCAACAGGTACATATCCTGTTCCAAGAAACATTATCCTTGGTTTAAATATCAGTTTGTAAATTTTAATACTAAAATCATGAAAAAGAAATTTCTTATATATACACTACTTTTTACTACTCTATCGCTATTCAACTCCTGTCAGGATGATTTAGAGCTAACATCTGATAGTGTTATTACATCTGATAGTTTTTGGAAAACCGAAGATGATGCCAAAGCCGGTGTAAACGGAATGTACGTTAACTTCAGAATCCAGACCCAACAAAATTATTATTTATTGGGAGGAGCCAGAAGTGCCGAAATCACTGGTGGTGTCCAATCACCGTTGACTTTGGCCAATTATTATAACAATCAACTTACGCCACAAAATGTCGACGTAGACTGGGCAGGATTATATACTGTAATACATTCTGCAAACTTAGTTTTAAAGTATGTACCACAAATTACCTTTAGCCCAACAACCTTAAATGAGCAAAAAAGATATCTTGCACAAGCGTATTCGATGCGTGCTTTATGCTATTTTATTATGGCGCGTTCGTGGGGTGGTGTTCCACTTGTAACAGATCCTACAGAAAACAGCAATCAGTCACAATATATTATTCCGCGTAATAGTATCGAAGAAACATTTGCTTTCATAAAAAAAGATATTGACGCAGCAATTGCAAATTTTCCTGATGCAACAAATAATAAAATTCAATTGTCGCTTGCCTCTGTTTATGCTTTAAAAGCCGATGTTAATTTATGGACCGCAAAACAATTAGGCGGAGGAACAGCAGATTTAAATACAGCATTAACAGCGATAAACACAATACCGGGAACTCCAACTTTAATGCCTAATTTTAAAGATGTTTTTGCTTATGACAAAAAAGCAAATGCTGAGGTAGTTTTTGCCGTTCGTTATTCTCTTGCAGATTTACCGTCGAATTTAGCCGACAACTGGAATCAGTTTATGTTTGTGGGGCCAAGCGATTTTGCACCATTAACATCTGCAACAGCAACAGCCACTTTTGGAACATTAGGAACCGGTGCCGGAAATGCCGGAATCTCAAGAGTGCAACCGGATATTACAAGATTTAACTTTGCATCAACAGACACCAGAAAAACTGCAACTTACCTGACTTTATACAACGGAGCCGTTCCTGTAGTAACAGGTTTGGTAAAATACAACGGAACTGTTGACGGAACTTTAAGACGTTTTGTAAGTGATATTATCATTTATCGTTGGGCAGATATTTTATTGATGAAAGCTGAAATTAAAAATGCTTTGGGACAAGATCCAACTGCTGAAATGAATTTGGTAATGCAAAGAGCAGATGCTACGGCTTCATTTACAAACGTATCACCAACTGCTAACGATAATGTGATCTTAAATGAACGTTTGAAAGAATTGGCTTTTGAAGGAAAATCATGGTGGGATTTAGTTCGTTTCAACAAAACAAGCTTAGTGCCATCGATGACAGCAGGAAAAGAAGTTTTGTTTCCGATCTCTCAGAACACAATCAACTTTAATCCAAAAATTGTTCAAAATCCTGTTAGCAAATAAGATTCTAAGCATTATAATCTATACGTTGGTGTAATTACGAAAAACGATTTAACACATAGAAACATAGTTTTTAAAAATGTAAAAGAATATAAAAAAGAAACTAGTTTCTTCACACATAGTCCTGATAAGCTATCGGGATGAATTAATACTAGTGAAACGCCTATTATAGCTTTACAAGATCTATTATTCTATGTATTAAAATAATTACATTCAATAAGTTAATTAAAAATTGGACTGAGAATCTAAAAGTTCTCAGTCTAATATCAAAATACAAACAACAAAAAAACATACTCATGAAAATTCAACATTTACAAGGTCTGATTTCTGCTCCTTTTACCCCTTTTGACAGCAACGGAAAATTAGATGTTAGCCTCATTCCCGCTTATTATACTTTTCTAAAAAGAAACGGGATCACCGGAGCTTTTATCAACGGATCAACCGGCGAAGGGGTTTCTATCACTTTAGAAGAAAAAAAGGCAGTTGCACAAGCCTGGGCAGATTGCTCCAACCACGATGATGATTTTAAAGTAATGGTTTTCCTTGGTGGAACTTGTCTGGCTGATTGTATCGACCTTGCAAAACACGCTTACGAAATTGGTTTATACGCTGTTTCTCTAACCGGAGCTTTTTACTTCAAACCAAACAATGTAGATACTCTTGCCGAAATCTGTATTAAAGTGGGAGAAAATGTTCCTAATATGCCATTTTATTATTACCACATTCCTGTACTAACAGGCGTAAATGTTGCGATGTACGATTTGGTAAGAGCTTTAGATAATAAACTGCCAAACTTTGCCGGAGTAAAATATACTCACGAAGATTTTATGGACTTCCAAAGTTGCATGAGCTACGAAAACGGAAAATTTGATATGCTTTGGGGACGTGACGAAAATATGTTATCTGCCTTAGTTCTTGGTGCAAAAGGTGCCGTAGGAAGTACTTTTAACTATGCAGCTCCATTATATTACGATCTAATTGATGCTTTCAATAATAATGATTTGGTTAAAGCAAGAGCGCTTCAGCAAAAATCAATTGATATGATTCGCTTCTTAGGTAAATATGGCGGAATCTCTGTCGGGAAAGCGTATATGAAATTGGTTGGTCATGATTTAGGAGAATTCAGATTACCGGTTAAAAATATGAGTGCTGAACAATTTGAGTTATTCAAAAAAGATGTCGCAGGTCTAAATTTCGATACTTTCAAATCTAAATAATCAAGTTCGTTTTCTCTAAAACAAACCCAATATGAATACGTCTTTTTCTTCCTTAATCATTACTATTTTTATTATGTCAACAACAATTGGTTTTTCGCAAAAAACAAAGATTTCAAATGTCGAATGGAAAAAAGCCGCACAATTGCAAAATGCTGACGGAAGTATTTCACTAGGTTTTGCAGGTCCAATAAACGGAGTCAGCAACAACGTTTTGATTGTTGCCGGAGGAGCCAATTTTCAAGATAAAATGCCGTGGGAAGGAGGGAAAAAACACTATTCGAATGAGATTCATGTTTTAGAAAAAGTGGGCGATGAATATCATTGGAACAAAAAAATCGTAAATACATTACTGGAACCCATTGCGTATCCGGGAAATACAACCACAAATTCAGGAATCGTTTATGTAGGCGGAGAAAATGAAAATGGACTTTCGAATAAAGCCTACATCCTAAAATGGAATCCCGATAAAAACGAAATTGAAACAAAATCATTACCGGATTTTCCAATCGCCATTACCAATATTGCGCTTACACATCATGAAAATATTGTTTACGCAATTGGCGGAGATGACGCAAAACAATCCTCGGATTTAGTTTTTAGTTTTGATTTGAATGCTGAAAAACCGGCATGGAAATCGTTACCAAAATTACCTTTTGCTTTAGCAAATTCGGTTGCAGTAATTCAAAATGATAAAATTTATGTTGTTGGCGGAAGAACCAAAACATCCTCAGGAATCAGTGATTTGCACAACACTACTTTAGCTTTTGATCTAAAAAAACAAGTTTGGGAAACGAAAGCTGATATCTCTGACGGAAAACACACCACCAATTTTTCTGCCGGCGCAGGAGTTGCTGTTGGCAATGAATATATTTTGATTCTTGGCGGAGATAACGGAACTACTTTTCATAAAATAGAAACCTTTTTATCTCAAATTGCAAAAGCCACATCTGAAGAAGAAAAATCAAAACTTATTGCCGAAAAAAATATTTTAAACACGACACACAAAGGTTTTTACAACGCTATTTTAGTATACAACACACATACAAATAAATGGTCAAAAATTGGCGAATTGCCTTTTCTTGCCCAGGTAACAACAACAGCTACAATCTGGAATGATCAAATAGTTTTATCGAATGGAGAAATAAAACCCGGAATTCGTACGCCAGATGTTATGTTGGGAACCATCAAATAAAAAATTAAACACGAATCGCACAAACTATCACGAATTAAAATCATTGTAATCTTTTTAATCAGTGGCAAAAAAATTTAAACACATAGAAACATAGTTTTAATCGAAGAAAGCTGGTTTTAAAAAAATACATTTTTTACACATAGCACTATGAGTTTTATTTGAAGTGAAACGTCTTTTCGCGCTATGCAAACTATGTCTCTATGTGTTTAAAAACCGATTCGTAAATAATTAAACTTAACCAAAGAGACCTAACAGGTTTTAAAAACCTGTTAGGCCTGACAAAGAATTAAAATGAAATCTGTTTATCCCGATAGCTATCAGGAGCGGCAAAAAAATTTAAACACATAGAAACATAGATTTAAAGTCGAAGAAAGATGGTTTTAAAAAACACCTTTTTTTCACATAGCACTATGAGTTTTATTTGAAGTGAAACGTCTTTTTTCAAGACCAACAAGCTATGTTTCTATGTGTTTAAAAAAATACCCAACCAATTAAATAAAATAAATCATATCAAAATATGAAAAACTCTAAATATTATCCGTGGTTAGTCGTAGCGTTACTCTGGATTGTAGCGTTGCTAAACTATATGGATAGACAAATGCTGGCGACCATGAGGCCTTCTATGGAAGCTGACATTCCTGAACTGGTTTCGGGTGAAAATTTTGGACGTTTAATGGCTATTTTCCTTTGGATTTATGCTTTAATGAGCCCTATTTCCGGAATTATTGCCGACAAATTAAATAGAAAATGGTTGATTATTGGCAGTTTATTTGTCTGGTCTGCCGTTACCTACGCCATGGGCTATGCTACAACCTACAACCAAATTTACTGGTTAAGAGCGATTATGGGCGTGAGTGAAGCTTTGTACATTCCGGCAGGTTTATCTTTAATCGCCGATTATCATCAGCAAAAAACAAGATCGCTTGCCATTGGTATTCACATGACAGGGCTTTATGTAGGTTCGGCTTTGGGAGGTTTTGGAGCTACAATTGCTGCAAGATTTTCATGGCATACTACTTTTCATCATTTTGGTATTGTGGGCATTGTGTATTCGGTAGTGTTGGTTTTCTTTTTATACGAGAAAAAAGTATCTACCAAAACATTTGATCCTGAGTTTAATAAAACACACGAAAAAGATTCCCTTTTTAAAGGTTTAGCGTTATTGTTTACCAATATTTCATTCTGGGTGATTTTATTTTATTTTGCCATAATCAGTTTACCGGGTTGGGCCACTAAAAACTGGTTACCTACCCTATTTTCAGACAACTTAGGAATTTCAATGGATCAGGCCGGACCAATTGCTACAATTACAATTTCATTCTCGTCCTTAATAGGTGTTATTTTCGGAGGGATTTTATCAGATAAATGGGTTCAGAAAAATATAAAAGGAAGAGTTTACACCAGCGCCATTGGTCTGAGTTTAACAATTCCTGCATTAATGCTGATTGGTTTTGGGCATTCCTTATTTCATGTGGTTGGAGCTGTCTTATGTTTTGGTATCGGATATGGTATGTTCGATGCCAATAATATGCCCATTATCTGTCAGTTTGTTTCCTCAAAACATCGTGCGACTGCTTACGGAGTTCTCAATATGACCGGAGTTGGTTGCGGTGCTTTGGTAACTTCATTGCTTGGAAAATCTGCAGATTCAGGAACTTTAGGTTTTGGTTTTGCCTTAATGGCCGGAGTTGTATTGCTTGCATTAATAGTGCAAATTAGTTTTCTACGCCCCAAAGTCAATGATTTTGCAGATGCGTAGAACATAAAGTTCATCCCCTTTTTTACAATTTAAGAGTTAGTTGGTTTTTTGAAGTTTTTATAAGCCAGGGCGGAGCTATGCCTTCTGCCCAGCTTATAAATGAGCCTTTTTTTAATAATAGTTCTAAAAAAAATGAGAACAAAAAAACGAAATCTTTTCATGGTTATGCTTTTCATTTCAATGATTTTCAATCTTGAAATGACGGCGCAAACTCCAATAAAAATTGCTTGCATTGGTGATTCTGTTACGGCTGGTTATCTTTTAGCCAATCCAACAACCGAATCTTATCCTTCGCAGTTGCAAATTTTAATGGGAAATCAATATGAAGTCAAAAATTTTGGACATAGCGGAGCAACGCTTTTAAAGAAAGGAAGTACGCCTTATTTTAAAACCGAAAAATGTGCCGAAGCCATTGCCTATCGTCCTGATATTGCCATTATTCATTTAGGATTAAATGATACCGATCCCAGAAACTGGCCGAATTACAGAGAAGATTTTGATGCAGATTATTCGTGGTTAATCGATACTCTAAAAACACAAAATCCGAAGGTGAAAATTTATATCTGCAAAATGACGCCGATATTCAATGAACATCCAAGATTTAAATCAGGAACGAGAGATTGGTTCTGGCAAATTCAGGAACATATTGAAGCAATTGCAAAAGCCAATAATGTCAAACTAATTGATCTTCACGAAAAACTTTATAATCGTCCTGATCTTTTTCCCGATGCTTTGCATCCCACAAAAGAAGGCGCAACAATTTTAGCAAAGACCGTTTACGAAAATATCACGCAGGATTTTGGCGGATTAAAATTATCGCCTGTTTTTACCGATAATATGGTGTTGCAGAGGAATCAACCAATTGTAATTTATGGAAATGCAAATGGCGGAGAAAAAGTCGAAATCACTTTAGACAATAAAAAAGAAATTACCACTACAAATGAATTCGGAAAATGGAAAGTCATTTTTCCTGCCATGAAATCTGGCGGAGTACATGAGATTACTATTTCATCCAAAGAAAAAAATATAGTTCTGAAAAATATTCTAATTGGGGATGTTTGGTTTTGTTCCGGACAATCGAATATGGCATTCCCTCTTTATAAATCAGAAAACGGAATTGCTGAGGTAAAAAAAGCCATCAACAACACCAATCTTCGGTTATTCAATTTTGAAGCCATTGCAGAAACAGATGAAAAAGCGTGGGATTCTATTACTTTAGAAAAAACGAATCGATTAGAATTCTTTTCCGGAAAATGGAAAATCTCTGATTCATTAAGTGCCAAAGATTTCTCGGCCATAGCTTATTACTTCGGACAAAATATTGCTCGCGAAGAAAATGTTCCAATAGGTTTAATACAAGTTGCCGTTGGCGGATCTCCCATAGAATCCTGGATTGACAGATATACTTTGGAACACGATGATAAAGTAGTCGACGTACTGACCAACTGGCGAAAATCTGATTTTATGATGCCGTGGGTAAGATCGCGTGCTGATGAAAATTTAAAAAATGCCAAAAACCCAAAACAGCGACATCCCTACGGACCTTGTTATAATTATGAAACCGGCGTAACTCATTTCACCGATTTTCCCATAAAAGGAATTATTTGGTACCAAGGCGAAAGCAACGCACATAACATCGAATTATACGAACATTTAATGCCTGTGTTGGTTGAGAGCTGGCGCAAAGCCTGGGCAAACTCCCTTCCGTTTTATTATCTTCAATTGTCAGGAACAGATCGTCCAACCTGGCCGTCCTTTAGAGATGCACAAAACAAAATTCAGAAAAATATTGCCAATAGCGGTATGGCGATTAGTATGGATTATGGTGATGCTACAAATGTGCATCCTATTCAAAAAAAGCAGGTTGGAGATCGTCTAGCGCTTTTGGCATTGAAATATACGTACGGAAAAGCGATAACCGCAAACGGACCGTCGCCACAAAAAGCAACTCAAAAAGATGATGTAATTATAGTTTCTTTTTCGAATGCCAAACAATTATCAACAGCCAATAATAAAGAATTAACAGGTTTTGAATTGGTCACCGAAAAAGGAATCCGAATCGAAAGTAAAGCAACAATTATTACAAACGAGGTTTTAATAAATATCCCAAAAGGCGAAAAGATAAAAACCGTTTTATATGCCTGGAAACCTTATACAAACGCAAATCTGGTCAATGAAGCAAATTTGCCGTGTTCGACGTTTCAACTGGATTTAAACAATAAAAATTGAAACACGAATTGCACAAATTAGCACGAATTAAAAAATCATTTTAAATCTGCTTAATCTGCGAGAAAAAAATTAAACACATAGAAACATAGATTTAAATATCAAAAAAGACAATTAAAGAAAATACATTTTTTCACATATCACTATGAGATTTATTTTAAAGTGAAACGCCTTTTTTTTAAGAATTAGAGAGCTATGTCTCTATGTGCTAAAAAAATATACCCAAACAAATACGAAATCAACACTTAGTAAAAAAACTAAGTCTAAAAAATATATAAAATGAGTTATTCCAATACTGATCTCTTACACCTAAAAGATTTTTATCAGAACCAATTACTACAGGATACCGTTCCGTTTTGGTTTCCACAATCAATCGATACGATTCACGGCGGTTATTTATTAATGCGCGGACAGAATGGCGACTTAATCGACGATGATAAATCGGTTTGGTTTCAGGGTAGAACCGCCTGGTTATTATCTACACTTTATAACACGATTGAACCTAAACAAGAATGGTTAGACGGCGCCAAATCCGGAATTGATTTTATCAACCAACATTGTTTTGATACTGACGGAAGAATGTTTTTTCATGTAACCCGCGAAGGAAATCCAATTCGTAAACGCCGTTATTATTTCTCTGAAACCTTTGCCGTGATTGCAATGAGCGCTTACGCGAAAGCTAGCGGAGACGAAGTTGTGGCAGAACAGGCACGCCATTTATTTGGAGAATGCATCAAATTTTCGAGCACTCCGGGTTTATTAGAACCAAAATATACCGGAGAACGTCCGTCGAAAGGAATTGGATCACCGATGATTATGATCAATACGGCACAACAAATCAGGGAGACCATTGGAGATCCGCGTTGCGATGAATGGATCACCAAATGGATTGCCGAAATCGAAAATGATTTTGTAAAACACGACATCGAATGTGTGATGGAACAAGTTGCTCCGGATGGCTCGATTATCGATCATATTGATGGACGCACTTTAAATCCCGGACACGCGATCGAAGGCGCTTGGTTCATATTACACGAAGCAAAACACAGAAACAATGATCCTCATTTAATAGAATTGGGCTGTAAAATGCTGGATTATATGTGGGAACGCGGTTGGGACAAAGAACATGGCGGCATTTTGTATTTCTGCGATGTTTATGGCAAACCTGTTCAGGAATATTGGCAGGACATGAAATTCTGGTGGCCTCATAACGAAGTAATTATCGCCACATTATTGGCGTATACGATGACCGGAAATGAAAAATACGCAACATGGCATAAAATGATTCACGATTATGCGTATAGTAAATTCCATGATAAAGAAAACGGAGAATGGTTTGGGTATTTACACAGAGATGGAAGCGTGGCGCAAACGGCAAAAGGGAATCTTTATAAAGGACCTTTTCATTTACCGCGACAAGAATGGTATTGTACACAAATTTTGAACGAATATCTTGAAAAAACAATGAAACATGAAAATCAAATTATGTAAATCGGTATTGGCAATGTTAGACATTTAGCCATCTATAAATAATGCCTTTTATATTAAGTTTTAGTGTGCCGTTTGGCAAGAAATATTGCTAGAAAACACAGATCAGGATTGAATTTAATGTCCCGTTAGATAATAAATATTTGCTAGAAAATTGATTTACGATCCGTTGGCGTGTGCCGTTAGGCACTACATGTCGGTAGAAATACAGATCAAGATAGGATCGTATGTGCCGTTAGGCACAACATGTCGGTAGAAAAAATACGTTCAAGATCCGTTAGCGTGCCGTAGGTACGTAATATATACGTTTTGTTGCGTACCTACGGCACGCTGGATCTATTGTGATTCTTTTTTCTACCGACATGTTGTACCTGACGGCACAACAAATAACATAACGCTATATGAAAAATCATTATTTTATTAAAAAGAACTTGAACTTAAAAATTTTAAATCTATCCCGATAGCTATCGGGACTATGTGTTAAATAAAAATGACACTAAATAATTGTAATAGTACCACCTATTCCATCAGGATTCTCGAGATTAAACCTTACGCTTATTAACCAATTTTAACCAAAATAAAAACTATGAAAAATTTATTACGCTTATTTTGTTCGTGTTTTATGTGTTTATATGGTATTAGTATCAAAGCACAAAGTGGTAAGGTTTTGAACCTCGATGGAATTTCTACTTATATGACTGTTCCGGATCATCCTGATTTAGACTTCGGCGCAAGCCAAAACAAAACGATTACATGTTGGATAAAAACAACAACTTCAACCGGAACTCCCAGAATTTTTGCCAAAAGAAATGGCTCATCCGGAAACGGATATGAATTTTGGACCGGCAATGGAACCAATGCCGGAAAATTTGCAATGAACATGAGCGGAACCGGAACGCCCAACAATATTAGTACGGCAGGATATTCGGCCAATTCTATTGCAGACGGAACCTGGCATCATATTGCACTGGTTATCGATGCTTCTAGTAATCGAACGATGTACGGTTACATTGATGGCGTTTTGGCCAATACCGGAAAACCTTTTACATCGGTTACTTCGGATTTTTCGAATGCTTTAAACTTTGTGGTTGGAGCGACTTCTGATGCCAGTAACAGTTACAAATGGGCAGGTCAGATCGATAATATTCGCATTTGGAACAAAGCGATGACAGCAACCCAATTGCAAGCTGATATGTCTGCAGTTGTCAATGCTCCGGCAACAGATCTTCTGGCTGCGTGGAATTTTGAAAACATAAGTGGTACGACTGTTCCTGATGTTTCCGGAAATAACCATCCCGGAACGCTGGTTGGATCTCCAACGACATCAAACGCTTTTCCGATGATTTTATCTTTAGATGGTGTTAATGATTATATGTCGGTTGTGAATCATAGTGATTTTAATTTAGCAGCCGGACAAAGCCTTACGGTGACTTGCAAAATAAAAACATCTGATTTTGGTAAACGTATTCTAAGTAAACGCCCTGGCGGAGCAGGAATTGGATATGAATTTATCAATAATACTTCAGCCGGCGGTGGACAATTTGGAGTAAATTTAACGACAAGTGGAGGAGCCGCAGGACCTCCATACGGAACTTCGAATATAGCAAACAATATTTGGCATCATTTGGCTATGGTCGTTGATGTTGCTTCAACCAGTTGTAAAATTTATGTTGATGGCGTTTTGCAACAAACCAAAACTACCACAAATATTGGCGGAACAAATACAGTTTCAAATACCGGAGATTTATTATTTGGAACGCTCAGTAATTTTGCCTCATATATGAATGCCCAACTAGACGATATTCGTTTTTGGAATAAAGCCATGACCACGGCAGAAATAGTAACGGATAAAACAGCGATTGTAAACGGAGCGCAAACCAACTTGATTGCAGCTTGGGATTTTGAAAATGTTAGCGGTACAAACGTTCCCGACATCTCAGGAAACAATCATCCGGGAACTTTAAATAATGGAGCGATGGTGATTGCCCAAACCAACGAAATGCAAATCAATGCAGTTTCATTAGTTCAAACTGAATTACCAACCGGAATTGGCGACACTAACCAACGAATTATTGCTGTAAAAGCTTCTGTTAGCGGCACACTAAATCCGCTTACGGCAAGTGCATTAAAATTTACAATGTCAGGAACTACCAATATTGCTGATGTTACCAATATCAAAATTTACTCCAGCGGATCTACTGCAATTTTCGATTCGGCAACGGCAACATTGTTTGGGAATGTGACTCCGTCAAGCGGAAATCTTGTTGTTAATGGTTCAAAAGCATTGATAAACGGAGACAATTATTTCTGGATTACCTATGATGTTTCGGCTTCAGCAACTGAAGGGAATTTATTAGATGCGACTTGCGAATCAATCGTTGCAAACAATATTACTTATAATACAACAGCTAATACGGTTTCAGGAAATCGTGTTATTTTATTGTCAAATACATTATTATTTACACCCGGAGATGCAGGTTCTGCCAGTTATCGTATTCCGGCAATTATCACCGCTGCCGATGGTTCATTGGTAACCGTAACCGATAAAAGATGGAATGGTTCCGGGGATTTAGCAGCAAAAATTGATCCTGTTGTTCGCCGCAGTACCGATAACGGAAAAACTTGGTCTGCTCCTATTGTCATTGCTAATTTTGGTGCTTCAACCGGAGCGGGAGATGCTGCATTAGTTTTAGATAAAACTACAGGAGAATTATTGTGTCTGGTTTCTGCCGAGAAAGGTTTTTTTGCTTCGACAAATGCGGCACCTGCCAAAGTTTTAGTGATTCATAGTACAGATAATGGCATAACATGGGGAACTCCTGTTGATATTACTAACCAAATTTATGGTCCAAATCCGGGTTGGAAAGGATTATTCGTTGCTTCAGGAAGAGCACATCAATTAAGAGACGGAAAAATTGTCGCTGCCATTGCTGTACGAGAAAATGTTTCAGGCGTTGAACACATTAATAATTATATGATTACCAGTGCTGATCACGGAATTACATGGACAGCATCAACCGGAAGAGCAGAATTAGACGGAGACGAATCTAAAGTTGTCGAACTAAACAATGGCAATATCATGATGAGTATTCGTAATCCGGGAACTCGCCGATTTAATGTTTCGACGGATAAAGGAGCAACTTGGGGAACTGCTTATAATCAAGCAAGTATTACTGACCCAAATTGCGATGGCGATTTTATTCGCTATACTTCTACCCTTGACGGATATGACAAAAACAGATTATTACATTCGATTCCGTTTTCTGGAAGCCGAAAAAATGTGAGTGTACAATTGAGTACAGATGAAGGAACAACGTGGGGATCACCTAAAACTATTTTTAGCGGAGCTTCGGCATATTCAAGTTTAACGATTTTGCCTGACGGAACCATTGGTATTTATTATGAAAACGGAGAAAGTTCAACTTATCAAATGTATTTTGTTCGTTTTAGTTTAAATTGGCTTACCAATGGCACGGATACATTTGTTCCAGCCAGTAGTCCTTCGTTAAGCAAAAAAACACAGGAAAACACCGCAATTGAAAATCAAAAATTTAGTATTGATGTAAATCCAAATCCAATTAATGATGTGGTTAGGATTAAAGTAAACAATGCGAAGGGAAATATTACGTTCAAAATTTATGATTTATCAGGTAAAATAATTCGTACTGAAAAATTAAGTATTAATGAAACAGAAATTTTCTTTTCGTTAGGAAATCAATTGAAAGGTATTTATCTTTTAAATGCAAATGATACCGAGACAACCATTAGCAGCAAATTAATTAAAAACTAAAAAAGACCATCGAATTAATCGTCCAAAAAAGAGCCATCGGCTCGACCAATATTGTAGGGCTGGATTTTAATCCAGTTCAAATAATAAAAAGAACCATCGAATTAATCCGTCCAAACAAGAGCCATCTGCTCGACCAATATTGTAGGGCCGGATTTTAATCCGGTTTAACAAAAAAAGAACCATCGAGATTAATCCCGTTTAAACAATACAAAAAACAATAAAGAAATAAATTTTAAAAATGAAACAAGCGATTATCAATACGACCGTACACACAGGCGATGAAATCATCGAAAACGGAGTTATTATCATCGAAAATGGAAAAATTATATCCGTACAAAAAGAAATCCCAGATGTTATTGAAACGATTGATTTAAAAGGAAAACATATTTCCGCAGGTTTTATCGATATCCAGATTAACGGAGGAGAAAAACTGTATTTCAGTCAAACTCCAACCGAAGAAACGATTCAGGATATTTATGATGCAAGCCTAAAACATGGAACTACACAAGTACTTGCATGTTTGATCTCTTCTTCGCATGAAACAATTCTTCAGGGAATTGAAGCCGTTCGCAATTATAGAAAAAAACACCATAATGGCGTAATCGGAATGCATTTGGAAGGACCGTTTTTGAATCCGTTAAAACGTGGTGCGCATAGTATTGATCAGGTTCGTAAACCAACGAACGGTGAGCTTGAAGAAATTATAAGACTTGGCAAAGATGTTATAAAAGTAATCACGATTGCTCCGGAATGTTTTACAGACGAACAACTGAATATGCTGTTAGAAAGTGACATTCAAATCTCAATTGGGCATTCGACAGTTACATACAAAGAAGCGCAGGTTTACTTTTCGAAAGGTATAAAACTGGTAACGCATTTATTTAATGCGATGACACAATTTGGGCATCGTGAACCGGGTTTGGTGGGTGCCACTTTTGAAAACGAAAATGTATATGCTCCAGTAATTCTTGATGGTGCACATTGTGATTATGCGGCGGCAAAATTAGCGTACAAACTCAAACAGGACAAATTCTTTTTGATTAGTGATGCCACATTTTTAGGCCGAAAGGTTGAAAACTTTAAATGGGATAATTTCGATGCACATCTTGACAATGGTTTTTACAGAAACGACGACGGAAATCTGGCAGGAGCAACAATCTCAATGTTAGAAGCAGTTCAAAATGCCTATAATCATCTTGATGTTTCGGCAGACGAAGCTATTAAAATGGCTACTTCGCGCGTTGCAAGTGCGATTGGTTTACAAGATCAATTCGGAAAAATAAAAGAAGGATTTCCTGCCACTTTTGTACAATTTAATGACGATTTATCTGAAATAGAAACGTTGGATTTTTCTAAAAACAAAACTACTATTTCATAAAATGATCAAAGAAAAAATGCTTCCGATTACTGCTAAAATCAAGGAATTTAAAATCATTATTGCCGGAATATTATTTGCCTTTTTATGGGCATCTGCATCAACGGCAACCAAAATTGGTTTGCATGCCGCACAGCCTTTTGTGATTTCTATTTTCAGGTTTATAATAGCCGGAAGCATTATGCTTTTCATTTCTCATATCGTAATGGCAAAACGATTTCCTCAAAAAAAAGAGTGGGTTCAGATCAGTATTTATGGTTTGTTTAACATCACTATTTATTTGGGGTTGTATGTCATTGCCATGCAAAAAGTATCCGCCGGTTTGGGAAGTCTGGCTGTAGCAACTAATCCTGTTTTTATTGTTTTGATCTCGGCTATTTGGTTATCGCATAAAATCAAGTTCAAAAACATTCTTAGTTTACTGCTGTGTTTTATTGGTGTATTTCTAGCGGCTTATCCTCTATTACAAAACAGTTTTGCAACTCCCGGCGGCATACTTATTTTAGTTACAAGTATGATTGCCTATTCATTAGGAACAATTTATTATTCCAGACAAAACTGGAACGGATTACACATTCTTACCATCAATGGGTGGCAAACCATTATTGGAGCTGTGTTTCTGCTTCCGGTTTTATTTTTAACGTATGAACCTGATAAAAATGTTTTCGACAGCGATTTTTGGTTTTCGACTTCTTGGCTGGCAATTGCGGTTTCTATTGGTGCGGTTCAGTTTTGGTTGTATTTATTAAAAAACAATCCAATCAAAGCTTCGTATTGGCTTTTTCTTTGTCCGATATTCGGATTTTTGATTGCGTATTTTGTGGTCGATGAACCACTTACTTTGTATACGCTTTTTGGAGTTGCATTTGTCATCATCGGATTGTATACTACCCTTTCTTCTGATAAAAAAATTATTAAACAAATAGAAACATAGATTTAGAAACAAATAAAAAGTGCTGCCAATTAGCTCCGGAGGAGCGTAATATTTATAGCCAATTATTAGCATTCACAAAAGCTCCGGAGGAGTGTAATATCTCAAACATTTATATTGTTATAAAAATATGTCACCCCGCTGGGGTTCATATAAGACAACCCGAATTTCTATAAATATAACGTCCCGACGGGACTTGTCCTATTCTAAAATTAAATAACCAAATAAAATTAATAAAAATGGAAACTGATCTAGAAACCAAACCTGATATCAGCTATAAAAGCGCGGGAAAATTTGAAGAGACCAGATTTGAAAAAATCCACAATGAAATCTTCAGAAATTCTACAGAAGCTTCGATAATTGTAGCGCAGGAAATCGCGCAATTAATTAGATCTAAACAAGAAAAAGGAAAATCTTGCGTATTAGGTTTAGCAACA